>NZ_OZ038523.1:152500-752500 GCF_964036595.1 Tenacibaculum sp. 190524A05c
GTAATTTATTTTCAGCTTTTATTGTAGCTCTACCATTTGAAAGAGCGGCCCAATTATTATCATAGTTGTCCTTTTTGTAAACTATATTACCCCATCTGTTGAATACGATAAGTTCGTTCTTTTCAAATAATTCTAGTCCTTCAAAAACTAAAGTATCGTTTGAACCATCGTCATTTGGAGAGATTAAATAATTATCGCTACCATCTAATTCAACATCAGAGAATACTGAACCAATAGTGATTACTTCATAATTATCTGGGGTAAATGTTAAAGAAGTAATTCTTCCTTCTGTTAAATCACCTTGAATATCAACACCTCCTAAATTAATCCATTTGTTTTCAGCTTTACTCCATCCTACAACTCTTAAAAATTGTAATAGAGGTGAGATAGTTTCAACATCACTAAAAGAATCCCATGTAAGAGTAACTGTCGTCTCAGCAGAACCATCTAAGTCCCAGAACTCGTAACTACTAATATTTTTAAGTATTACCTCTTTTTCCGTTGTTGTAAAAGGATTTGAGAATGTAGAAGGAGTATTAGGGTTTTGAAAGAAATATGCTCCATTAAAATAAGTCTCACTGTTTTGAGTAGGAGTAATCATAGGTCTTAATCTATCATCATCACCAATTGGGAAAGTAAATTCATTCGTGCTTAAAACTGAAGCATAACCATCAGTGTGTCGATCATCATCTTCTCCAACAAAAAAGTCATGTCTAATAAAATCTAAAGAGACAGCTACATCGTTTCTTGGAGTGATAACTTTACCATTTATAAATTGAAGTTCATTTGTAATTCCTAAAGAAGTGTTTAATTGTAAGTCATTAACAACATCGATTTCTACATTATTAAAGACAGGTCTATTTAATCCAGATACTACTCTAACGTCATTATCACTGTAAAATCCTGTGAAACCTTGGTTATCTTCGAATTGACCGTCGTTAATTAAATCAGTATGAAATCCAACTTGAGCGTTGTCATGTAACTGAACTGAACCAAAATTCTTAAAAGCTGTCTGAGCACTTGTTGAAGAAGATACAAGGATAACTATTAGGTATGCTGAGAAACGCACCAATATTTTAGGGATATGGATCATTTTGTACTTATTATGTTTGAAACTTACAACTTCACTGTTGCTGTAACAAAGCTAAGATTAATTCTAGATTATCAAACTATTAATTCGATGAATAACAATATTTATCGGATTAGTTGTATTTTGTTAATAATAACAGAACTGATAAACCGTTAATCTAAGTTTAATAATAAGACACATAATGTTTTAGAAAGTCACATTGTGTAAGAAAAAAAAAGGTTAAAGGAGGTTATCTATATGCAGTGTAAAAAACAACAAGGCTTTCATTTAATATATCATCATTTCTTCCTGCATTTCCTGTTGTACCCAAGGCGTAGGAAACTCTTATGGTAAAACCACCAGTTTGAGTTCCAGTATTGAAGTCAAATGAATTTAATACTCCTGATAGAATACCTAAATTATTTGCATTTTGATCGTTATATCTTAATCCAAAGCATTGTGCATTTGAAGAATATCTGGAAATAGAGTTAATAGAACTACCACTTCCTCCTACATAAATCGTACCCTGTTCAATTGTTGCACCGTCATTTCTTGCGTATCCTTGAGCTGTACCAAAGGCGTTTTGTAACGTTGCCGTGTTTAAACCTCCAGAACCCGCTGAATTAACTCCAAATCCTTCAACATTTGCATGAGCGACAAAAGTAACTTGGCTTGGTTGAAAAGGTAATCCTGAAATAACTTGATCAAAAGAAGTAGCAGAGCTTCCACCAGGAGCGTTAATAATAAATGAACCTACATAAACACTTGGAGCAGTTCTTAATGCAACCCAATTTGTTCCATCGTAATAATAAAATATTTTTTCATCTGTACTGTAAGCAATAGTTGCCTCAACAGGACCAGTAACAGCAGTAATTTGAGCTGTAGTACCGCTAGGAAATCCAGAGACAGGAGTTCCTGGGAATACTTGAGCATTTATTGATACGCTAATGAATAAAAACAGTAAAATTAAATATTTCATTTTGTGATTTTCTTTTAATTAAATTCCTTTTTTAATAGCAGTAGTTTTGGTTAAAATACGTTTTAATAGATTTAAAATCTCTATTTGTCGTTCTTCTGTAGCTTCTATAGTCGAATTTTGGGTCATATTTGTAATATTTAAAGTAGGATTAGTACCATTTAAGGTTTTTAAAATACCCACATTTTTTTGAAGAATCTTCTTTGCTAGGAAAATAATCTCTTCTTGGTTGATAGAAGTAGAAGGATCTTCTATTGGAGCTTGATAAGCAACAAATTGATATATCCCTTGTGGACCGGAAAAATCTTGAATTGTTGCCCAAGTTGTATACCCATCTCTTGTAACTTCTAATCTAACTTGATTACTAGCAAATGTAGTTACACTATTACTTGTTCCTGTAAAGTTAGTTTCAGTTAAAAAATCGGTATTTGTATTCAAATCTGTAATTGATAGGTTAGCACTTATAATATTAGATATAGAAATGAACTTTAAAAATTGTGTAGCATCTTCTAAACCAACATCTAAATTATTTATATCAGCAATTGAAGATGTCACGTCCGATTCAACTTTAACAAATTTATCACAAGGAGAAAGAACTGCACTTCCTGATAATATCAATTGATAATCATTTATATCGATTATGTTTTCACTTGGAGTTGCAAAGAAGGTACTAATATCTGGTTGTGTAAGGTTATTAATTTTATTGAGTTTCAAAAAATCATAGACTTCACATAAAGTTCTATTAGTCGAAATTGTTAACGTTTTTGCCGCATGATTTATAGTAATTCCAGAATATCCAGCAACCGTTGTGGTATTAGTTTCAGAAATAAATTCATCATCTGTTATAAGAACATTATCGGTTATTGGTTGTGTAAAATCTCTAGTTAAAGAATAGTAATTTTTTAAATAATCAGCAACGACTAGGGTAGAAGTACCTCGATCAAAATTTAGACTAACAGAATTATCAATTTTAAGAATTTCTTGTGTTGGTATTTCACCATTAGCATCAGTATTTAAGTTATAATCAAAAGAATTTGAATCATTGTTATATAATAATACATTGAGGTTATTTAGAGGAGATAAGTTTTCATCAGTTACTAAAACATCATGAGTATAATATTCTTTAACTCTACTCGCAGAACCTGTGTAACCAGTCCAGCCTGCCGGTTTGATCGGATTAACCAAGAAAAAATCCACACTTCTTTGACTGAACCTCCAGTTAGTCGCAGACCAGTCCATATCGAAGGCTTTAAAATCTCCATTAGCACCAGAACCACCTACAATTTGAGTTACACCTCTAAGTTTTAAGTTTCTAATTATTTCGGTATCTCCCGCAGATCTTGCTCCTGGTTCAAAGTTTAAAGCACTGTTCGCATTAATTGTAATATTTTCTAATGTTGTATTTGTTTGAAAGTGTAAAAAATCCGAACCCCCATAACCCGAAAAGGTAACATCTTCAAAATTGAAAGTATAGTTTCCATTATTGAAAAAATCACTACGACCACTGGTGACACCTAAAAGATAAAAGACACGTGTAAAATTTGCGGTGTAAGCAAAGTTATAAGAATGTCCTTTCGCATTACCAGTATAGTGAATGGTTACATCTGTAAAGGTAACAGTAACTCCTGATTGCGGAGCATATCTAAAAATTCCAGGGAAGTGATAAACAGCATTATTATCGGTTAAAGTTCCACCTCCTTGTATTTTTAATTCGGCTGAAAAAGTTATATCTCTATTAACAACGCTACCTGCGGCAGGATTAGCTTGTATAAAAGTTCTTAGTTGATCTCCAGTAGTTGGACCCGTTATAAAGATTGTAGCTCGATTACCACCTGGACTTCCTGTTGATGGGGCAGAGGCGTTAAAGGTAATTTGGCCATAAGCATTAGACATTAATATGATTGAACTAAAGAGAAAAAGTAATCGTTTCATCATATTAATTATTAAGAAAAGGTTAGACCAGTGATTGTTGTTAAATCTGTAGGCTGAGTTCCAGTTCCCATTGAGAAAGTTTCGTCATTAAGATCTGATTTTGAAAAACGAGAGACCATCCAACTTGTTGTATTAATTCTAACAGAGATGTAATAGTAATTTGTGTTTTCAAAGAATAGTTCATTATCAACTACAACTTTGGTGTTATCGCTAAAAAGTTTTACCCAATTTGTTCCATCATAATAATAAAATATTTTTTCATCGGTACTATATGCTATGATACTTTCAACTGTAGTAAGTGCAGTTATTTGTGCAGTTGTGCCTTTGGGATAACCACCAACGGGTTCTCCTGGTAATACTTGACTTGTAACAGAAAAGGAAATGAAAACAACGATAAAGAATATTTGGAATTTCATGAGTAAAGGTGAGTTTATTCTATTGTAAATTGATTAGCGTTTATTGTACTTCCAACGGTATATCCATCAGGATTTGCTCCCCAAGTAAATTCCATGAAATCACCACCTCCGTTTTCATAATACCAAAATTCAATTTTATGTTTACCAGCTCCTAAATTAACAGTTCCAGATCGAGTTGTAGCACCTTGATCAAACCAGTTTTCTAAAACTAAAACTCCGTCAATATAAACTCTTGTACCATCATCGGATCTACCGTTTATAGTAAAATTACCACTGTTTTGAACATTTAGAGTTCCAGTGTACTTTAAAATGTATCCATCGGTATCTGGAGCAATTGAACTTCTAGATGAGTCATTAAGATTTGCACTCACAATTCCCTGTGTTGAAGAAACTCCTAATGTACGAGGGTTGTCTATATTTGGTTGTGAAGTATTACTAATATCCCATGTATAATATTGCAAACCATTATTAGTTGTGGTAGTAGAAGATGTGGTACTATTAATTTGTTGCCAATTTGTACCATCACTTTGAATCCAAATATTAAACTGTCCTATTGAAGTACTAGATGAATTATTCTGATCTTGATAACTAGAAACAGTAATATTACCACCGGAAATATTCTTAATAACATAAATCCTACCGGAACATGTATTTGCAGCAGGTAATGTAATGGTTGCATTTGCTGTTACGAGAATTGTATGATGATCTTCTGTTAAAGTAAGATTACTATTTGTTGAAAGAATAGACTTAGAAACAGATCCTTCTACTTGAAAAGTTGAATTAGCAATATTAAATCCAGATTGAGGATCATCGTAATCAGCATCTACTGGTACTTCACCAGTATTTAAGTTTATACCAAATCTAGTTTTAGCGTCTGCAGTATTATTGCTTCCTTGAACTCGAAATAATTCTTTATGAAACTGTCCTCTTCTATAATCATATCTTTTAAAGATGATTGGTTCAGCTCCGTCATCTCCAATTATAAACTCTAATCTACCATCATTTGAAGGACCACCAGAACCAATTTCAAATAAATCAGTAACACCAGAACTTCCTTTTAACCTAAAACTACCATTAGTGGTAGTGAAGAACATTGGTTTATAAAACGAAGCTCCAGATGCGGCGAATTGTAAAGCTGCTATACTTCCGTTTCCATTTAAATGTAAAAGTGGTTGATCATTATCTGTATAATCAGGAAATCCTTGCACCAAACCTAAAGTTTGTCGTCTTCCAAACTCTAATATAGGTGTGTTGTTCGATCTAATTTGCATTCTTACATCATCAATAGTACCAAGAAAGTTTGTGTTAGTAGTTGATGCATTTCCATTGAGTAACCAATTATTACCACTAGTTGAGACCCAGTTCGTACCATCATAATAATATATGATTTTCTGATCCGTACTGTAAGCCATTGTTCCTTCCGGAGGAGATAGTGCGTTTATTTGCGCGGTGGTTCCACTTGGGAGTCCACTAACAGGTGTCCCAGGAAATACTTGAGCAGAAATATATATAGGTAAAATGAAAATAACTAATAATATAAAACTTCTCATATTGATGTTGTTTATAGGTTGAATTTAATTCATAGTTGTATTAACTACGATATTTTAAAGACCAAGATAAATAAATGTATTTACTACAAGGTATGGTTGGTATCTTTCGAACGATTGATTTGATCCACCACTATTCACAGATACTGTATGATTATGATTTCCTGCCGTACTAGTATTAGTAGTCCCATTATTAGCGAAAAAAGTAACATTGGAATCCACATTATTAAAAACTCTAAAAGTTCGAGTTCGTCTGGGAATAGTATGTCTGTGGTTACCTGCATTATTAGTGTTACCTGTAAAATTAACGTTAGGTAAATTAGCTTGAGTTAGTGTAGTATTAACTTGTCCACCAGTATCACCAATATTTTGTCCTGTATTAGGATGTTTTAAAACTCTGTTAGTTGCATTAGGTAGTGTTCCAGTAAACCCAAGACTATTTGCAGCTGTTTGCGCATTGGCTGGAAGAGAAGTGATGCTTCGCCCATTTAGAATATACCATCCAGAATGATCTCCTGTTTGAGCACCATATTTCACATCTCCAATTGTATTGGAAGAAGTATTAAAAGGTACCCAATTACTTCCGTTATAATAGTAAAATATTTGTTCGTTTGTGCTATAAGCAATTGTAGCTTCAACTGGATTTGCTATAGCATTTATTTGGGCAGTAGTACCACTTGGGTATCCTGAAACCGGTGTTCCAGGAAATACCTGTGATAATAAAACATTACAGAATAATATACAGAGTATAAAAATTATTTTTTTTCCAATCATATTATTGTGTATTATAAATCTTCCACTGTAAAGAACCAATTTCTATCTACTAAATACAGGAATACATTACTTCCATATAGTTGAACTGTAAAAGTAGTATTTGTTTGTGCCGTTACTTGACCAGTCACCATCAATCCTGTACCACTAAATGCTGTAACATGTACAATATAATTTGCATTTCCTCTATCTGGGATTGTTACCGTGTAATTACCTGTACTATTTCTAACTACAGAAGTAACTCCTTGAGATGTAATTAAAGCACCTGTTGTACCATTGACTTTAGCAAATGCTTTTATAAAAGTATCACCATCTGCACCTGCTGGTCCTGTAGGTCCAGTTGCTCCATTAATACCATTTGCCCCTGCTGGTCCTTGTGGTCCAGTTACACCGTCAGTTCCGTCTGCACCAGTTGGTCCTTGTATACCTTGAGGTCCTTGCGGTCCCGTTACACCATCAGTTCCGTCTGCACCAGTTGGTCCTTGAATACCTTGTGGTCCCGTAACACCGTCTGTACCATCTGCACCAGTTGGTCCTTGAATACCTTGTGGTCCCGTAACACCGTCTGTACCATCTGCACCAGTTGGCCCTTGAATACCTTGCGGTCCCGTTACACCGTCAGTTCCGTCTGCACCAGTTGGTCCTTGTATACCTTGAGGTCCTTGTGGTCCAGTCACACCATCAGTTCCGTCTGCACCAGTTGGTCCTTGTATACCTTGAGGTCCTTGCGGTCCCGTAACACCATCCGTTCCGTCTGCACCAGTTGGTCCTTGAGGTCCTTGTGGTCCAGTCACACCATCAGTTCCGTCTGCACCAGTTGGTCCTTGAATACCTTGTGGTCCAGTTACACCGTCAGTTCCGTCTGCACCAGTTGGCCCTTGAATACCTTGCGGTCCAGTTACACCGTCAGTTCCGTCTGCACCAGTTGGTCCTTGTATACCTTGAGGTCCTTGCGGTCCCGTAACACCATCCGTTCCGTCTGCACCAGTTGGTCCTTGAATACCTTGTGGTCCAGTCACACCATCAGTTCCGTCTGCACCAGTTGGTCCTTGAATACCTTGTGGTCCCGTAACACCGTCTGTACCATCTGCACCAGTTGGTCCTTGAATACCTTGCGGTCCAGTTACACCATCAGTTCCGTCTGCACCGGTTGGCCCTTGAATACCTTGTGGTCCAGTCACACCATCCGTTCCGTCTGCACCAGTTGGTCCTTGTATACCTTGTGGTCCTTGCGGTCCCGTAACACCATCCGTTCCGTCTGCACCAGTTGGTCCTTGAATACCTTGCGGTCCCGTTACACCATCAGTTCCGTCTGCACCAGTTGGTCCTTGAATACCTTGTGGTCCAGTCACACCATCAGTTCCGTCTGCACCAGTTGGTCCTTGAATACCTTGTGGTCCAGTTACACCGTCAGTTCCGTCTGCACCAGTTGGTCCTTGAATACCTTGCGGTCCCGTAACACCATCCGTTCCATCTGCACCCGTTGGTCCTTGAATACCTTGAGGTCCTTGCGGTCCCGTAACACCATCAGTTCCGTCTGCACCAGTTGGTCCTTGAATACCTTGTGGTCCAGTCACACCATCAGTTCCGTCTGCACCAGTTGGTCCTTGAATACCTTGTGGTCCAGTTACACCGTCAGTTCCGTCTGCACCAGTTGGTCCTTGAATACCTTGCGGTCCCGTAACACCATCCGTTCCATCTGCACCCGTTGGTCCTTGAATACCTTGAGGTCCTTGCGGTCCCGTAACACCATCAGTTCCGTCTGCACCAGTTGGTCCTTGAATACCTTGTGGTCCAGTTACACCGTCAGTTCCGTCTGCACCAGTTGGTCCTTGTATACCTTGAGGTCCTTGCGGTCCCGTTACACCATCAGTTCCGTCTGCACCAGTTGGTCCTTGAATACCTTGCGGTCCAGTCACACCATCAGTTCCATCTGCACCAGTTGGTCCTTGAATACCTTGCGGTCCCGTAACACCATCAGTTCCGTCTGCACCAGTTGGTCCTTGAATACCTTGCGGTCCCGTAACACCATCAGTTCCGTCTGCACCAGTTGGTCCTTGAATACCTTGTGGTCCAGTCACACCATCAGTTCCGTCTGCACCAGTTGGTCCTTGAATACCTTGTGGTCCAGTCACACCATCAGTTCCGTCTGCACCAGTTGGTCCTTGAATACCTTGAGGTCCTTGTGGTCCAGTTACACCGTCAGTTCCGTCTGCACCAGTTGGTCCTTGAATACCTTGCGGTCCCGTAACACCATCCGTTCCATCTGCACCCGTTGGTCCTTGAATACCTTGAGGTCCTTGCGGTCCCGTAACACCATCAGTTCCGTCTGCACCAGTTGGTCCTTGTATACCTTGGGGTCCTTGCGGTCCAGTCACACCATCAGTTCCATCTGCACCAGTTGGTCCTTGTATACCTTGGGGTCCTTGCGGTCCCGTTACACCATCAGTTCCGTCTGCACCAGTTGGTCCTTGTATACCTTGGGGTCCTTGCGGTCCAGTCACACCATCAGTTCCATCTGCACCAGTTGGTCCTTGAATACCTTGCGGTCCCGTAACACCATCAGTTCCGTCTGCACCAGTTGGTCCTTGAATACCTTGCGGTCCCGTAACACCATCAGTTCCGTCTGCACCAGTTGGTCCTTGAATACCTTGTGGTCCAGTCACACCATCAGTTCCGTCTGCACCAGTTGGTCCTTGAATACCTTGTGGTCCAGTCACACCATCAGTTCCGTCTGCACCAGTTGGTCCTTGAATACCTTGTGGTCCAGTTACACCGTCAGTTCCGTCTGCACCAGTTGGTCCTTGAATACCTTGCGGTCCCGTAACACCATCCGTTCCATCTGCACCCGTTGGTCCTTGAATACCTTGAGGTCCTTGCGGTCCCGTAACACCATCAGTTCCGTCTGCACCAGTTGGTCCTTGTATACCTTGGGGTCCTTGCGGTCCCGTTACACCATCAGTTCCATCTGCACCAGTTGGTCCTTGAATACCTTGCGGTCCCGTAACACCATCCGTTCCATCTGCACCCGTTGGTCCTTGAATACCTTGAGGTCCTTGCGGTCCCGTTACACCATCAGTTCCGTCTGCACCAGTTGGTCCTTGAATACCTTGTGGTCCAGTCACACCATCAGTTCCGTCTGCACCAGTTGGTCCTTGAATACCTTGTGGTCCAGTTACACCGTCAGTTCCGTCTGCACCAGTTGGTCCTTGTATACCTTGAGGTCCTTGCGGTCCCGTTACACCATCAGTTCCGTCTGCACCAGTTGGTCCTTGAATACCTTGCGGTCCCGTAACACCATCAGTTCCATCTGCACCAGTTGGTCCTTGAATACCTTGCGGTCCCGTAACACCATCAGTTCCGTCTGCACCAGTTGGTCCTTGAATACCTTGCGGTCCCGTTACACCATCAGTTCCGTCTGCACCAGTTGGTCCTTGAATACCTTGTGGTCCAGTCACACCATCAGTTCCGTCTGCACCAGTTGGTCCTTGAATACCTTGTGGTCCAGTTACACCGTCAGTTCCGTCTGCACCAGTTGGTCCTTGAATACCTTGCGGTCCCGTAACACCATCCGTTCCATCTGCACCCGTTGGTCCTTGAATACCTTGAGGTCCTTGTGGTCCAGTTACACCGTCAGTTCCGTCTGCACCAGTTGGTCCTTGTATACCTTGAGGTCCTTGCGGTCCCGTTACACCATCAGTTCCGTCTGCACCAGTTGGTCCTTGAATACCTTGCGGTCCCGTAACACCATCAGTTCCATCTGCACCAGTTGGTCCTTGAATACCTTGCGGTCCCGTAACACCATCAGTTCCGTCTGCACCAGTTGGTCCTTGAATACCTTGCGGTCCCGTAACACCATCAGTTCCGTCTGCACCAGTTGGTCCTTGAATACCTTGTGGTCCAGTCACACCATCAGTTCCGTCTGCACCAGTTGGTCCTTGAATACCTTGTGGTCCAGTTACACCGTCAGTTCCGTCTGCACCAGTTGGTCCTTGAATACCTTGCGGTCCCGTAACACCATCCGTTCCATCTGCACCCGTTGGTCCTTGAATACCTTGAGGTCCTTGCGGTCCCGTAACACCATCAGTTCCGTCTGCACCAGTTGGTCCTTGTATACCTTGGGGTCCTTGCGGTCCCGTTACACCATCAGTTCCATCTGCACCAGTTGGTCCTTGAATACCTTGCGGTCCCGTAACACCATCAGTTCCGTCTGCACCAGTTGGTCCTTGTATACCTTGTGGTCCTTGCGGTCCCGTAACACCATCAGTTCCGTCTGCACCAGTTGGTCCTTGAATACCTTGTGGTCCAGTTACACCGTCAGTTCCGTCTGCACCAGTTGGTCCTTGTATACCTTGAGGTCCTTGCGGTCCCGTTACACCATCAGTTCCGTCTGCACCAGTTGGTCCTTGTATACCTTGGGGTCCTTGCGGTCCCGTAACACCATCAGTTCCATCTGCACCAGTTGGTCCTTGAATACCTTGCGGTCCCGTAACACCATCAGTTCCGTCTGCACCAGTTGGTCCTTGAATACCTTGCGGTCCCGTAACACCATCAGTTCCGTCTGCACCAGTTGGTCCTTGAATACCTTGTGGTCCAGTCACACCATCAGTTCCGTCTGCACCAGTTGGTCCTTGAATACCTTGTGGTCCAGTCACACCATCAGTTCCGTCTGCACCAGTTGGTCCTTGAATACCTTGTGGTCCAGTTACACCGTCAGTTCCGTCTGCACCAGTTGGTCCTTGAATACCTTGCGGTCCCGTAACACCATCCGTTCCATCTGCACCCGTTGGTCCTTGAATACCTTGAGGTCCTTGCGGTCCCGTTACACCATCAGTTCCGTCTGCACCAGTTGGTCCTTGAATACCTTGCGGTCCCGTAACACCATCCGTTCCATCTGCACCAGTTGGTCCTTGAATACCTTGCGGTCCCGTAACACCATCAGTTCCGTCTGCACCAGTTGGTCCTTGAATACCTTGCGGTCCCGTAACACCATCCGTTCCGTCTGCACCAGTTGGTCCTTGAATACCTTGCGGTCCCGTAACACCATCAGTTCCGTCTGCACCAGTTGGTCCTTGAATACCTTGTGGTCCCGTAACACCATCAGTTCCGTCTGTACCGGTTGGCCCTTGAATACCTTGTGGTCCAGTCACACCATCAGTTCCATCTGCACCAGTTGGTCCTTGAATACCTTGCGGTCCAGTTACACCATCCGTTCCATCTGCACCAGTTGGTCCTTGAATACCTTGAGGTCCAGTTACACCATCCGTTCCATCTGCACCAGTTGGTCCTTGAATACCTTGCGGTCCAGTTACACCATCAGTTCCGTCTGCACCAGTTGGTCCTTGTATACCTTGTGGTCCTTGCGGTCCAGTTACACCATCAGTTCCGTCTGCACCGGTTGGCCCTTGAATACCTTGTGGTCCAGTCACACCATCAGTTCCGTCTGCACCAGTTGGTCCTTGAATACCTTGAGGTCCCGTAACACCGTCTGTACCATCTGCACCAGTTGGTCCTTGAATACCTTGTGGTCCCGTAACACCGTCTGTACCATCTGCACCAGTTGGTCCTTGAATACCTTGCGGTCCAGTTACACCGTCAGTTCCGTCTGCACCAGTTGGTCCTTGAATACCTTGCGGTCCAGTTACACCATCCGTTCCATCTGCACCAGTTGGTCCTTGAATACCTTGTGGTCCAGTCACACCATCAGTTCCGTCTGCACCAGTTGGTCCTTGAATACCTTGCGGTCCTTGCGGTCCCGTAACACCATCAGTTCCGTCTGCACCGGTTGGCCCTTGAATACCTTGTGGTCCAGTCACACCATCAGTTCCGTCTGCACCAGTTGGTCCTTGTATACCTTGTGGTCCTTGCGGTCCCGTAACACCATCAGTTCCGTCTGCACCAGTTGGTCCTTGAATACCTTGTGGTCCAGTTACACCATCCGTTCCGTCTGCACCAGTTGGTCCTTGAATACCTTGCGGTCCCGTTACACCATCAGTTCCGTCTGCACCGGTAGGTCCTTGTATACCTTGCGGTCCGGTTGCACCAGCAGATCCCGTTGGTCCAGTTGCACCTTGAGCAGCTATATCTGTAAGAGGGACAGATAAAGTTCCATTACTATCTGTTATTTCTAAATTTCCTCCATTTACCCTAAAGGAAAGGTTTACTTCGTTTGTTGGATCAGCATCAGCATCGTTAATTAAAGGGGAAAGATCCACATTATTACCATCAGTTATGGTTAAAATATTTGTAACAGGATCGAAAGAAAGCTCTCTTGCAGGTGAAGTATCACATAGACTGACCCAATTTGTACCATCGTATTGATAGATACATTTTATATCAGTGTTGTAAACAAGCGCACCCTCCAATGGAGTTATTGCGTTCATTTGAACGCTGGTTACTCTTGTTAAAATAAAAACTTTATCAGAACTCTCTAATTCAAGTATAGAGTTAATGTCTATTGTATTAGGATTATCACCCACTTTTACCTGGGAGTAACCGATAAGTCCAATAAAAATTATGAATAGGGTAATTATTTTTCTCATAATCGGGGAAATTTCGCTGATTAAATGTAATAAAAACGTTTTATAGTTGTGACACACGGGCGAAAAAATAGTCACAAAAATTCGATTTAATATTAGTAGTTTAGATTAATTGTCTTTTTTTTTCTTTCATTGTAGCTTTTTAATCGATGAAATGTAATTACGTAATTCAAACATTTCATTTATAAATTTTCTTGCGCTTTTATAGGGTACTTTTTTGAAGTTATGATTTGCTACCGAGATTTGAAATAATGACTGCCAATGTTGTCTAATTTCTTTTAATGCATTAAAATAAGTATAATTTTCTGAATCATAGATATGAGTAGGCTCCGCAATGATTCCGTTAATTTCTAAAACCTTATAATCTAATCCAGTTTCTAACTCGTTAAAGTTATTATATTTAATATCGACTCTACCATAATACCAACCCTCTATCGAATGACTTAGTTGGTCGAATGTCTCTGTTAATTTTTTTGATATTAAATGATTACCATTTATAAACTGGGTGCCTTTTGAATGATTGCCAATTACTGTGAGTTTTATCATTTCGTTGATCTTAGGGATGTCATTTAATTTGTTTTTATGAATAGCCTTAAATAGGTCAATGTAAAGTTTAGCTCTTTTATCATTCAAAATCAATTGTTCCAAAGTTGATTCTCCATCTCCTGTAACTGAAATGAAGTTTTTAAGTGTTACTGAGCTAATTCGTCCTTTTTCCTCATTAGGCTTTCTATGATAGAAAACACCACATTCGTTTTCATAATCTAGAAATTCCTGAATGATTATATTAATCGGATAATTATTTAAATATTCTTCAAGTTCATATTCAGAATCAATTTTTTTTACCAACAAACCTCTAAATCCTATATCTGGTTTAGCAATTAAAGGAAATTCAATTTTAGCAATTTTTAATTCTTTAAGTACATTAGAAAAGTTCGATTTTGGAAGAACGAGAATTGACTTAGGTCTATATTTTTCTGGAACCAATTGAATAGTTTCATACTTGCTCTCTGTTCCGTTGCCTGAACTTTTAATTGCTGGGTTAGCCGCACTAAAAAATGCAGCATGCTTAGCTCTAAAAGCTAAATAAAAAGCATAGGGTAAATTTGGAACATAAAACATTGATGTTGGCCAATATTCCCAGTTTAAATATTTTTCTAATGTAGTTTTATTAATCAAAATTTAGTTGTCAAATAAATAGTTTAGAACAGTTTGAAACGCCTTAAATCCGAAGTAAACTGTGTATAATATCAGAATAAGAGCAACGACTAATAGTCCATATGCTATTAAAACTTTAGGCATATCCTTAAATGTTTTTAATGATCTGAATGCCAGGCTTAACATTAAAGGAGAAGCAGTTAATAAAAATAACAAGATTAGAAATTTTTTAACCGGTTTGTCGTAAGATTTTTCAGACATTATTAAATTCTTTAATTACCGTTCTAACATTACCATACTTCTTTAATAATTCTTTTGCAGTTTCTTTGTCTATGTTTAGTTCAGAAACTAACATTTTCTCTCCACGATCTACTAATTTATTATTAGAAAGTTGCATATCAACCATTTTATTCCCCTTGACTTTTCCCAATTTAATCATAGTAGATGTTGATATCATGTTTAGGACTAATTTTTGAGCGGTACCTGCCTTCATTCGTGAACTTCCAGTTACAAATTCAGGACCTACAACAACAGTTATGGGTAATTTAGCTGTTAATTGTAAAGGACTATTTTCATTACATGTTATACAACCCGTTGAGATATTATTTTCATTACATTTTTGCAAAGCATGAATGACATATGGAGTTGTTCCTGATGCAGCAATACCAATTACTACGTCATTTTCTGAAATATTATAATCCTGTAAATCTTTCCATCCTTGTTCTTCAGAATCTTCTGCAAATTCAACTGCTTTACGAATTGCAGAATCACCTCCTGCAATTAAACCAATTACTAATTCATGAGAAACTCCAAAGGTAGGGGGACATTCAGAAGCATCAACAATACCGAGTCTACCACTTGTACCAGCACCCATATAGAAAAGTCTTCCACCTTGTTTCAGTTTTTCAACGGTAACATTCACCAATTTCTCAATTTGAGGAATTGCTTTCTCAATTGCTAAAGGAACTGTCTTATCTTCGTTATTTATGTTATTCAATAATTCCGAAGTAGACATTTGTTCAAGATTATTGTAATTCGAATCTTGTTCTGTGGTTTTTATAAAATCCATAACCCAAATTTACAATTAATTATTAGTAACCCAGTGACAAAATGAGATTTAAGGTGTCTTATTAATGAATTCAATTAAATAAAAAGAAATGGAAACATTAACACAATCACTATCAAATTTTTACAACACAGTTGCATCTGGTTTTGGAGACTGGGGACTGAAATTATTAGGAGCTTTAGCTGTTTTAATTTTAGGTTTATGGATAATTAGAATGATAATGAAGGCGGTTTCTAAGATGTTTGAAAGTAAACATGTCGATGAAACATTACGTCCTTTTTTAATTACACTTATCGGGTTTGCTTTAAAAGCTTTATTATTAATTTCAATTGCTGGAATTGTTGGAGTTCCAACAGCTTCTTTTGCTGCCGTTATTGCTGCTGCTGCCTTTGCGATAGGAAGTGCATTTAACGGTTCATTAGGTCATTTAGCATCTGGAGTTATGTTGTTGATATTTAGACCTTTTAAGGTTGGAGATTTAATTAAAACCAATGGAGCTTTTGGTTTTGTTAAGGAAATATCAGTTTTTGTAACTATTATTGAAACTTTTCAAAATGAAACTGAAATCATTCCAAACTCGGCAATTACCTCCAATAAAATCACCAATTTAACAGCTATTGGGAATTTGAGAGTTGATATGCCATTTGCTATTCGCTATGGTTCTGATATTGAAAAAGCAAAGAGTATTGTTTTAGACGTTCTTAAGAATGATAAAAATGTTTTAAATGGAGAAGGAAAGGAGCCAAGAGTTGCAGTAAATAATTTGGGTGTAAATAGTGTCGAACTATTAGCGTTACCATATGTAGATTGTAATAACTATTGGGATGTATATTGGGATACAAAACAGAAAATTGTTGAAGCTTTAGGGGATGCTGGATATGAAGCTCCGTTGCCTCAAAGAGTTGTAACAATGACAAAGTAAAACATAAAAAAAAGCCGGTTTATTACAACCGGCTTTTTATTACAAAATATTCTAATTATACTTCTGCTAAAATTTTATTTAACGTAGTATTTGGTCTCATGAAATCATCAGCTAATTCATCGTTTGGTACATAATATCCTCCGATTTCAATAGCTTTACCTTGTACTTCATTTAACTCATTTACAATTGCATTTTCATTTGCCTGCATTGCTTCAGCAACTGAAGTAAATTGACTCTTTAACTCATCATTCTTAGATTGATTTGCTAATTCTTGAGCCCAATACATAGCTAAATAGAAATGACTACCTCTATTGTCTAATTCACCCGCTTTTCTAGAAGGTGATTTCTTATTGTCTAATAATTTTTCAATAGCATCATCTAAAGTTTCTGCTAAAACTAATGCTTTTGCATTATCGTTATTTTGACCTAAATGTTCTAAAGAAACTGCTAACGCTAAGAACTCTCCTAAAGAATCCCAACGTAAATGGTTTTCTTCAACAAATTGTTGAACATGTTTTGGAGCAGAACCACCTGCACCAGTTTCGAATAATCCACCACCATTCATTAAAGGAACGATAGATAACATTTTTGCAGATGTTCCTAATTCTAAAATTGGGAATAAATCTGTTAAGTAGTCACGTAATACATTTCCTGTTACAGAAATTGTATCTTTTCCTTCTTTTACTCTTTCTAATGTATATTCAGTAGCTTCAGAAACTGATTTAATTAAAATTTCTAATCCGTTTGTATCGTGATTAGGTAAATATGCATTTACTTTTTTAATTAATTCTGCATCATGCGCTCTATTCTTGTCTAACCAGAATACTGCAGGAGCTCCCATTGCTTTTGCTCTTGTTACGGCTAACTTCACCCAATCTTGAACTGGTGCATCTTTTGTTTGACACATTCTCCAAATATCTCCTTCTTCAACTGTGTGTTCAATTAAAGTAATTCCTTCGCTATCAATTACAGAAACTTTACCAGCAGAAGCAATTTCGAAAGTTTTATCATGAGATCCATATTCCTCAGCTTTCTTAGCCATTAATCCAACATTGGGAACAGTTCCCATAGTTGTAGGATCAAAAGCTCCATTCTTTTTACAGAAATCAATTGTTGATTGGTATAAAGCAGCATAAGAACTATCTGGAATAGTTACTTTAGCATCTTGTTGTTTTCCTTCTTTATTCCACATTTGTCCAGATGTACGAATCATTGCTGGAACAGATGCATCAATAATAATATCTGAAGGTACATGTAAATTCGTAATTCCTTTGTCAGAATTTACCATTGCAACATCAGGGTTGTTTGCGTAAACTTTATCAATATCAGCTAAAATTTCAGCTTTTTTGTCAGCAGTAAGTTCTTCTAAATTACTTAATAAGTTTCCAAATCCGTTGTTTACATCAACCCCAATTTCTTCAAAAGTAGCTCCATGCTTTTCAAATAAGTCTTTAAAGAAAACTCTAACGGCATGTCCAAAAATAATTGGATCCGATACTTTCATCATTGTAGCTTTCATGTGAAGAGAGAATAAGATACCTTTATCTTTTGCATCTTTTACTTGCTCGTCTAAAAAGGCTAATAATGATTTTTTATTCATTACAGAAGCATCAATAATTTCTCCTGCAATTAATTTAGTACTAGCTTTTAAAACTGTTTCAGTTCCACTAGCATCTGTATGAACGATTTTAACATCAGTAGCGTTAGGAACAGTTACTGATTTTTCGTTGTGCGCAAAATCACCTTCATTCATAGTAGCAACGTGAGTTTTAGAATCAGAACTCCAAGCTCCCATTGAATGCGGATTCTTTTTTGCGTAATTTTTTACGGCTTTAGGTGCTCGACGGTCTGAATTACCTTCACGTAAAACAGGATTTACCGCAGAACCTTTTACCTTATTATATAGAGCTAAAACTGCTTTATCTTCATCTGTTTCTGGTTCTTCTGGATAATCAGGAAGATTATATCCTAAAGCTTGTAATTCTTTTACAGCAGCTTTTAATTGAGGAACAGAAGCACTAATATTTGGTAATTTGATAATGTTAGCTTCTGGTTTAGTAGCTAATTCACCTAAAAATGCTAATGCATCTTCTACCTTTTGATCTTCGGTTAAATAATCAGAAAAGTTAGCTAATATTCTACCAGCTAGTGAAATATCTTTTGTTACAATTTCTATATTAGAAGATTTAGTATATGCTTTTACGATCGGCAAAAACGAACGAGTAGCTAATGCTGGAGCCTCATCGGTTTTTGTGTACATAATTTTTGCAGTTGTACTCATATAATTAACTAGTTATTTTGTTTGAAGTGGTGCAAATTTACGTATTACAAATGGTTTTTCGAATATTAAATATTTATTAAAATTCAAGTTTTCTTGAATTATCTTTAATTTTTAGTTTAGAGCAAAAAAAAACGATGTTAAATTAACATCGTTTTTAAATATTTTGTGCAAAGAATTAATTTCTTCTTTCTTTAATTCTTGCTTTCTTACCTGTAAGTCCTCTAAAGTAGAAAATTCTAGCTCTACGTACTTTACCTCTTTTATTAACTTCAATCTTTTGGATTGATGGTAAGTTAATTGGGAAAATACGTTCAACACCTACAGTACCTGACATTTTTCTAATTGTGAAAGTTTCAGAAGATCCGATACCTCTTCTTTGAATAACTACTCCTCTAAAGAACTGAGTACGAGTTTTGTTACCTTCCTTAATTTCGTAGTATACAGTAATTGTATCTCCTGCTGCGAATTCTGGTAAATCGTTTTTTGTTACGAATTCGTCTTGAACAAATTTAATTAAATCCATTTTTAAAAATCTTTGAGATTTACAAAGCAACATTCACGATTCTCGTCAGAGGTTGATTTTGCGTGTGCAAATATAGTATGTTTTTCTTATATGGAAAATAAAATTTGCGATTAAATTTATGTAAATAAAATTTGAAATAGGATTACTAAACTATTGACTAATAGTTAATAAGTGTTTTTTTAATGATGATTACTTAAAATCCAATTAAGAAATAGGCAAAGTATTGAAAATATATTTCGGTGCTAAATAAAACTATTGATGGATAATACAATTAAAACTACAGGAAAACCTCTTCAAATTGGTCAAAATAAAACTTTCAGAACGATAAGTTCACATGTAAATGTGATTCGTAAAGAGATCTTCATTGCTTATATAATCTTTACCGTCCTTTCCATAATATTACTTTCGGTGTATACCAAAGGTGATTTGCACTTGATATTAAATCAATATAATTCCACTTTTTTTGATTGGTTTTTTAAGTATACTACTCATTTGGGAGATGGAGTAATGTTTGGAGTACTTGTGGTAATCTTCTTTTTTATCAATAAAAGAATGTCACTTGTCTTTGGTATTGGAGGTGTATTAACTTTATTAGTGACTCATTTTTTTAAAAAAGTAATATTTAGAGGTATTCCTAGACCAGCAGAATTTTTGGGTATAGAAAACCTACATATTATTGATGGTGTAAAAATGGCTTTTTGGAACTCTTTTCCTTCTGGCCACACCATGACAGCATTTGTGATTTTCGGGATTTTATGTATTTATTTTAGAAAATGTATTTCTCAATATCTATGGATGTTATTAGCAATAATTGCAGGAATTTCTCGAGTATATTTATCTCAACATTTTTGGGCCGATATTTTTGTTGGATCAGTTTTAGGAATCATAATTGCATTTGTTAGTATGAGTCTTTTTTTTCCAGAACGTAAGAAGATTCATTAATGGAGCTAACTTACAAAAGACGTGTTTACATTCTTATTCTGTTCAGTGCTTTCCTAAAACTTTTTCTTGGAAGTAATTTAGAATTTGGAAACGATGAAGTGTATTACTGGTTATATGCTAAATATCCAGATATAAGTCATTTTGATCATCCTCCAATGGTTGGTTTTTTTATTCAGCTTTTTACACTAAACTTAACTTTGGATTCTGAGGTATTCATTCGGTTAGCGACTATTATTCCATCTGCAATAAGTGTATATATTATATTTTTAATAGGTAATTTTTTAAAAAGTGAAAAAGCAGGATTTATTGCAAGTTTACTATACAGTATTAGTATTTATGGTTTTATTATAGCTGGTACATTTATACTTCCTGATGCTCCATTAGTATTATTTTGGTTATTAAGTTTCTATTTTTTTATCCAAACAATACCTTTTGATCCGAATCCAAAATTTACTACTAAAATACTGTTAGCTTTTTTATTTGCTGGATTAGCTATTTACTCAAAATATCAAGCTGTTTATTTGTTGTTAGGTATTGTATTATTTGTTTTAATAAAGAATAGAAGATGGTTAAGAAGTTCGGTTTTTTATATCGGATTTATATTTCCTTTATTAGCAATAGGATTGATTTTTTATTGGAATTATTCTAACGATTTTATTAGTTATAAGTTCCATGGAGGTAGAGTTTCATTTTTTAGTTTTATGTTCAATAAAAATTCTTTTACCAGAGAAGTTTTAGGGCAAATTCTTTATAATAATCCTTACATTGTAATTATGTTGATTGTAATGTTTGTTGAAATTAAAAGAAAGCAATTTAAAATTAATACTAATATTACAACACTCTTTCTTTTTTGTGCTTTACCATTAATATTTACAATTATTTATTTATCAATTTCAAGAAACACTTTACCGCATTGGTCTGGAATTGCTTATCTAACACTAATTCCTCTATTAGGAGTTTATCTGTCTGAAAACAAAAAGAGAATTGTTCGTAAACTAGAAATTGGAGTATTAGCCTTTTCTTTTCTTTTAGTTACAGCTGTTTTCATTATAAATAAAGGATGGTTTTTACCAGTAGATACTGAAGAGCAAAAAGAGAGATTAGGTAGAAAGAATGCTATTTTAGATATGTATGGATGGAAACAAGCCTCACAAAAAATATCGGATATATTGAAAGAAGAAAAACTAACTCACTTAGGGATAATTTCAAATCGTTGGTATCCAGCAGCTCATGTAGATTATTACATAGCAAGACCAAATAATATGAATGTTTACGGAGTTGGTAGTTTAAATGATATTCACAAGTATTATTGGATTAACTCAACTCATCCTGAAGTTACTAGTGAAGTTTTATATATAACAGATAGTAGAAATTTTAAAGCTCCAAACGATTTGTTTGCTAAAAAGTATCATACATTTAATTTAATAAAGACAATTCCTATTGAAAGGAATAGAGAAGTAGTGAAGTACGTTTTTCTTTATAAACTAACTAAGGGGTAGCTTTATAGCTTTCGCAATAGTATATCCAGAATTTTCTAACTTTTTTTCCATTTATTGAAATAATAATAGGATCTAATTCTGTACATTTTTCGAAATAAGGATTCACTTGATTAAAGATATGTCCTTTTTTGTCTTCGTTTTTAAAACGTTTATCTGAGTCAATAAAAAATGCATTTTGTCCATTTAAGATGGTTAAATCATCACCTAAAAAATCAAAATGAAGCGCTCGTAAACCGATAACGTTCTGGGCATAAACTTTGTCTTCCATAAAGAAATTTAACGCAGCTGTAGTTTTATAGCCATCATCAGAAAAAACAAACGAGTTTGGATGTTCTTTTTGTAATTCTTCAATTTCTGTTGCTAATTCTTTCCAACCTACCCAAGTATCATCACTTTTAATTGGCACTAAATAAAATAGAATTTGAAGACTTACCAATACATGAATTACTGCAGAAACAATAACTTGATAACGAACCCATTTTTTGGTAATAAAGATACTCGCTAATATAATTCCAGTGATGTAAGATGGCATCATCCAATTCAACTTTACCCAATATATTGGAGTTAAGGAGAAAAATCCTAAAAATGTTGGTACGAAGAAGGCGAGTAAGAATAAGATTTTACTACTTGGTAATTTAAATTTGGTAACGAATCTTTTGATGTATTTAAAAGTAAATACTAGAAAAGTTCCGAAAAGTATTGGTAGCAATAATAAAGATTGATGCCCAATTGCACCGAAAAAATATTTTGGAGAAAATTTAAATTTTGAAATATTATCTGTTCTACCTGAAGATTGAAATAGAAATGAAGCGAATTCATTTTCATAATTCCAAAGCCAAACAGGAACAGTAAATATAACAGCTACAATTAGCGAAATATACAACCATGGAGATAGTAATAATTTTCTGTGCTTAGAACAGAATAAAGTAAAAGCTAACAATCCTATGGGTAATAAAATAGCCGTGTATTTGCTGTCAAAAGCTAAACCCATAGCTATTCCAGCATAGATCCAAGAGGCTTTTTTATTTTCAAAAATTGCTCGGTATAAGAATAGTACACTCAATGTCCAGAATAATAATAAAGGAACATCTGGAGTAGAGTTAAAAGATAAAATCGAAATAAAGAATGTTGAAGCTATTAAAACTATAGCAGATTTCAATCTTTCTTTAGATAAAAAGCATTCGGCTAATTTGTAAAAACTAAGTAATGTTAATGAGGTAATTACGAAATCAGTAAGCTTTACAACAAAAATGGTTTTACCAAATACAATGGTAAATATTCGTAATAAATAACCTATCATTCCGGGATGATCAAAATAACACCAAGAAAAATTCTCACCATAAAAGTGATAATAGGCATCTTGGGGCATTAATCCCATGAAAGGTAAAAGTATAAAGCGAAAACATTGAAAACCTAGAACAATACTTAAAGCTGGATACTTTTGAATAAGCTTTTTAATACTATTCATCTAGTAGGTCAGGCCTAATTTCTCTGGTACGTTCATAGGCCTTTTCTGAACGCCATTCTTCTATCTTAGGAAAATTTCCTGATAATAAAACATCAGGAACTTTCATGCCTTCATATTCCGAAGGTCTAGTATATACTGGTGGAGATAGTAAATTATCTTGAAAAGAATCGGTTAAGGCAGAAGTTTCATCTCCCAACACTCCAGGAATTAAGCGAATTACAGCATCACATAAAACGGCTGCTGCTAATTCTCCTCCTGTTAATACATAATCTCCAATTGATATTTCTTTGGTAATATATTTATCTCTTACTCGTTGGTCAACACCTTTGTAATGACCAGTAAGTATCATAATATTTTCCTTCAAAGATAGGGTATTTGCGGTAGCTTGATTTAAAGTAGGAGCATCAGGTGTCATGTAAATAATTTCGTCATAGTTCCTTTCAGCTAATAATCCTTCAATACACTTTGCAATTGGTTCTATCATTAGAACCATTCCAGCACCACCACCAAATTGGTAATCATCAATTTGACGATAGTTTCCTTGTCCAAATTCTCTTAAGTTATGAAAGTGTACTTCAGCTAAACCTTTATCGATAGCTCTTTTCATCATTGAGTTTTGAAAAGGGCTTTTAATTAAATCAGGTTCAACAGTAATTATATCTACGCGCATTTTGCAAAAGTAGTGTTTTTAACTAAAAAATGTTAAAATCCTTTAACATCTCCCATACTTAATTCTCCGTTGTTGCCAAATCTGTGCATTTTTGGTAATAATGTTCCACTTTCTGTAGTGATCCAATCTTCCCAAGTTGCAGGAACTCCTTCCATTTTCATACTGGGAACATACATTTTGTAGCTTTTTGGAACATAATTTTCATCCAACAACCATAAGTACGAATCTCCAGGGGTTGTTCCACCCGTAGTATATTTAACTAAAAGAGCTTCTTTTCCATCTTCAATTTTTATTGCTCTTAAAATTCCAGATTCAAAAAGTTTATGCGGAGCTACTAACCAAAAACTGTCATTATTAAAATAGTCTTCTGCTTTTTTAATGATCGTTTTATCTTTACTGTCAGAAAGTTTATCATTAAAATAGATGGTACTTTTTTCTAAGTTATTCGGATGAAGTATCACTTTAGTGGTATCCCATTTTACTTCTGCAATATGTTCTTTCTTATTCCATTTGAAAAAGCGTCTTCCTCCAAAACTCCATTCGATAGTATTAGTTGTTTTATAAGATTCGTGTTTAATTGCTTTTAAAATTTTAGAAGCTAAAGCATCAGCAAAAGGAGTAGAAGCTTTAGGATCTCCCATATCAATTGATAAATCGAATAAGTTGGTATTGTGTTTTGTCGGTAATTTAAATCCAGCTTTGGTTTCTTTCCAATCACTCCATGAAGCTTCAATTCCACCAATAGGAATTATGCTTGTCCACATTTTATAGGCAGTTGGGAAATTGTTTTCATCTAAAATCCATAAATAAGAATCTCCTGGAGTTGAACCACCAGTAGTATAGGTAACTAATAAAGCGTCTTTATCTTCGTGCTTTACAATACTTCTTTCCACGCCACTATCCATTACTTTGTATGGAGCGATCAACCAAAAACTATCGTTGTTAAAAAACGATTGTGCTTTTTGGATTAATTCTGAGTTTTCTACTTTTTCGCCATTTACAAAAACTTCACTTTGTTCAGGCGCATTTGTATTTAGTATAACTTTATTTTCTTTCCAATTAACTTCAACTTTTCCTTGTTGCTTATACCATTTGTAAAAATTAGTTCCTCTGAACGACCATTCAATCACTTCGGCATTTTCAAAAGCCTCATGATTTAAAGCAGCTAACATTTTTTGAGCTAGTTGTTCTGCTTTTTCTCCTTTTTCACCAGTTGGTAAAGATTCATTTTTGCTGAAAATTGTAACTAGGAATACAACGATAAGGAGTACTAACGCAACTCCAATTATTTTAAAAAACTTCTTCATTTTGATTCGTTTAGTTGAGGATTAAATTTTTAATACCAGTTGAAAGTTTAGCGGCAGCTTCTGGATAATTTCTAAACCATAATTCAGGTTCAATTAATTCCAGCTCAGCAATTGCTAATTTATTGTTATTATCGGTAAAAACATCTACTCGAGCATACATTGGTTTTTCAGAACAAGCATTTACAGCTTTTTCAGCAAAAGCAATTTCTTCAGGAGTAGGTGAGTAGTCTTGAACAGAACCTCCAAAATCATCCTGAACTCTAAAATCTCCAGGTTTTGCAATTTTTAGAACAGCATGTGTGAATTCTCCGTTCATAATCATTAAAGAGATTTCTCCTTTTTCTACAATATTGTGTTGAAAAGGTTGAATGATATATGCTTCGTCAGAAACTAAATCTTTAAAAAGAGATTCATGTGCTGCAATAGTTTCAGGGTTTATTTTATAGGTATGTCTTCCACCGCCAGAAACACATGGTTTAAGTACGAAACTATTAAGGTTGTATTGATTTGCTAATTCTTGTAAAGTTGATGATTCTCCTTTTTCTATGAAATAAGATTCACATACATGGACACCATTTTGTTGTAAATCTAATAAGTAGTGTTTATCTAAATTCCAGCGAATAATAGCTTCAGAGTTTATGAGTTTAGTTTGTTTACTGACTTTTTCTAACCAATCAGAAAACTCATCGAAACGATCGAAATAATCCCAAGTAGTTCTGAATAAAATATAGTTCGTATTCGACCAATCGAAGTTTGGATCATCCCAAGACAAACGAGCCACTTTTAAGCCATCCTTTTCTAATGCTTTTTTCACCAAGTCATCTTCTAACAATACATTGGCGATATATTTATCTACATCAGAAGGATTTACATATCTTCTTTCAGTAAGAATTACAACATCAAATTTTTCCATGTTGTAAATCTACTGTTTTAATTTCATTATTTTCAATTAGAGGAAAAGGAAAATTAGGGTAAAAAAGAAGGTTTCAAATTCTAATTGAAATTGCATAAAATACTTTAAAATTAGTACTGCTCAAATTGTTAATCTCCCTAATGTTTATCGAAGGTTGTTAAAGTTATTGATTTTAACATTTAATAACTTTTTTTTCACATTTAATAAAACAAATTGATGTAATTTTGCTTCGTATTATTTGAGTTAGTACCTCCCATACAAACAGCTCTAGTTTCTAGAGCTGTTTTGATTTTTAAAACTCAAGTATGTCTTGAATGAATTACTTAAATTTATTGTAGTGATGTTGAATATGTTTTGGAATATCTATAGTTAATGGATATCCATTATCCGGAATAGGTTTTTCTAGTTTTTGTTTTACAGGAATTACACCAGCCCAATATGGTAATTCATAATCTTCGGGTTCATCATTTACACCTTCAGCTCGAATCTTAGCAGAAGCAGAAGTTATTGTAAATTCAACTACTATAGTTCTATCCAGTTCTTTTTGATGCATCGGGCGTAAAGTATCCCAGTGATCTTCGATCATATGATCCACAATATCTTTTAATAGTTCAGTTTTACTATGATCATCAGTAATTTCTTTAAGTTCACCAAACAATGTAGCTGAACGATAATTCACCGAATGATGTAAACCAGAACGCGCTATAACTAAACCATCTAAATGCATAACATTTATTGAAGTTTTGCCACTTTCTAAAACTGCTCTTAACATTCGATTTGCAGTTGATCCATGTAAATATATTTTATCTCCTTTTCTGGCATATGCCATCGGAATACTAATGGGATAACCATCATAAATATATCCTACTTGAGCAATAAAACCTGCATCTAAAATTTCATTTATCGTTTCTTTGTCATATACAGCTCTATTTGCTCCGCGCTTTAAGCGATTCAGTTTTGTTTTTTCGAATTCTGCCATTTTTTTTAAATTGAAATTGTTGTTGGATTGTGATCTATTTTAAAATTGCACGAGTTTGCGATAAAGCACATTTTATTCGCTTCTTCATGCAGTTCATTCGCAAGGTTTATTTTAGTTTGATCAGTTATTGTTACCTTAGGATGAAGGGTAACATTGGTGAATTTCCCACTACCATCTTTCGACTCTTCCATAATTCCAGTTACATTATCAATATATTCAGTAACAATAATATTATTCACAGAACATAGGTGTAAATACCAGAGCATATGACAAGAAGATAATGACGAAATAAAGAGGTCTTCAGGATTGTATCTTGTTTTATCACCTAAGAATGAAGGATCACTAGAACCTTTAATTATATCCTGCTTTTCAAGAATTTTTATTTCATGATTCCTGTTGTATTCATTGTACTTTGAGGTTCCAGAACCTTCGTTCCCTGTCCAAGTAATCTGTGCTTTATAATTATGCTTTTTCATCGAATAGTTTTTTAGCTAGAATTGGGTTTTCGTATCCTTGTTTGCTTATTTTAAAAGATATACTTCCTACTTCTTCAAAATCGTTTTTCAGGTAGAAGTTAATTGCTTTTGTATTTTTAATATATACTGATAACCACATTACTTCAAAATTCAACTCTTTAGCCTTTTCAACGGTTTGGTTCAACAAATCAATTCCGAATTTTTGAGATATGAACTCATCTAATACATAAATACGTTCTAATCGGCAACTACGTTCATTAGGAATAAAAGGAGAGGTTGCATTTAAAATTAACTTTGCGTAACCCACAGGAAAATGGTTCTTGTAAATAATAAAATAAACATTGTTCGAATCATTTACTTCTTTTTGAGTTGTTTCAAATGAAAATGCTTTATCTAAATACTCGTTTAAATTGGTTTTATCTTCTATATAGTCTCCATGAGATTCTCTAAACGTTACACGTCCTAATAATGCTAATAATTCTGTATCAGCTGGTGTAGCAAGTTTTATGTTATGTTGGGTCATTTTAAATACTTATAAATCGTAAACTTCCTTGTGAATTGGATATTCCATATACTTAGCAGTCTTTTCTATAATTTCCTTACCGTGTAATTTGTTGATGATATGAAAAGATAAATCGATACCAGCAGAAATTCCTCCAGATGTATATGTTTTCTCGTTAGATTGAGTAAATCTTTTTTCTTTAATTGGAATACCAGAAGGGACAAGTTTATTTAAATCGTCATAAACTAAATGATGGGTGCAATAAGGTCGGTTTTCTAAGACTCCAATTTTTGCTAAAAATCGGGTTCCAGAACAAATACTCATGGTAATTTCAGTTTCTAAGTGTTTGTTTGCAATCCATTGAATAATTTCAGAATCAGTTATAGCTTGATTAGTTCCATTTCCGCCAGCTAAAATTAAAATATCGACCTTAGGACAATCGGTAAAATCATATGTTGGATTAACGGATAAACCATTAACAGCTCGAACAGGTTGTTTTGTTTTAGCAACCGTAAATAAATCAAATAATTCAAAGTTGTTTAGTTCTGAAGTAACCGAAAAAACTTCGAAAGGTCCTGCAAAGTCTAAAACTTCTGCGTCATCGAAAATAAAAATACCTACGTTTTTTTTCATCTCTGTTTATTATAAATATCTCTCTTTAATAATTTCTTTATGCCAAATATCATGTCCTGGAATTACAAAGGCTGCTGCTCGCGCAGATATTGCGTTGCCATTTGCATTTCCGATATAACATAAATCTTCTGTCGAAATTGAATTCAGAAAATTAATGGAATGTTCTCTATTAATAGTAAATTCATTAATTAAATTTTCAATAGATTTTTGATTTGCACCGGATGGATTTATGTATATATTTTGATCAAATCCACTCAAAGGTGTTATATCTCTTCTTGCAATTCTGAAACAACGGTTCATAAAAATACGTTCCGTATCAATAAGATGTTGAAAAATCTCTTTAACAGACCATTTTTCATTTTGATATCGGTATTCTAATTTGTTTTCAGGAATTGATGAAAAGAAACGAATTGTATTTTTCTTTCCCTCTAAGAAGCTTTGCAACAAACTCATGTCTTGTGGTAGTTTGTCGATATATCTCTTATAATAAATGTCAAATTCGTTTTGATCTAAGTTTGTTGTATTCATTATCAGCTCAATTTATGATCTAAAATTACTACATTTATGGACTATTGCGTTAGTCCAGAATTTATAAAACAGATAGTCCAGATGTTTCCTTTTAAAACTTCTCTTTTTTTAGATAGATCATGCGCTCAGCCATTGTATGTTCAGTTATCAAATCAAATCATACAATTGATAAAAGATCAAAAATTACCATCCAAAACTAAGTTGCCTGGAACTAGAGCTTTATCGGAAGATTTAGGAGTACATCGAAAAACGGTAGTTGCTTGCTATGAGGAATTATTATTACAAGGTTGGGTGGAAAGTATTCCTAAAAAAGGAACGTTTGTTAATAGTAGTTTACCTGATTTTGTACCTCTTGATTTTGTTAAAGAAGATAGGAGTTTTAAAAATGAAAGAGGTTTTAGCTTTTATTCGAATGAATTTTTAAATCGTAAAATAAATAAGCAGAATGAAAATGTAATGTACGTTAATGATGGAATTTCTGATACTCGTCTGACTCCAGTAAATGAAATTGCAAGAACCTACAGAAGAATAGCAAATAGAGCGTCCATTTTTCAACATTTATCCTATGGATCAACGTTTGGAAATGAGAAATTAAGAGAAGTATTAGCAGAATATTTAAACACAACTAGGGGTTTACATATTACAAAAGAGAATATTCTAATAACCAGAGGAAGCCAAAATGGAATTTATTTAAGTTCTCAATTACTTTTAAAAAAAGGAGATGTAATTGTTGTGGGTAAAACCAATTATATCTCTGCAGATTTAACGTTTTTACATGCGAATGCAGTTATTGAAAGAGTTGCGGTAGATGAATGCGGTTTGGTTATGGAAGAGTTGGAGAGATTGTGTAAAAAGAAATCTATTAAAGCAGTGTATGTTACTTCTCATCATCATCATCCTTCTACAGTTACAATGTCTGCTGAACGGAGAATTCATTTGTTGAATTTGGCAAAGAAGTATGGTTTTGCAATTTTAGAAGACGATTACGATTATGATTTTAATTATAATCACGCTCCAATTTTACCGTTAGCAAGTCATGATACTAATGGAAATGTGGTTTACATTGGATCAGTTTGTAAAACAGTTGCTCCAGTGTTTAGAGTTGGGTATTTAATTGCGAATCCTGAATTCATAAATGAAGCTGCTAATTTAAGGAGAATTGTGGATAGGCAAGGAGATGCCTTATTAGAGTTAACTTTTGCTGATTTTATTCAGTCAGGAGAATTGGATAGTCATATTCGAAAAGTTATAAAAGTTTACAAGGCTAGGAGAGACTTGTTTTGTGAATTATTATCAAATGAATTAAGTAATTTTTTCGAGTTTGAAATCCCTAAAGGAGGAATGGCAGTTTGGTTGCATTTAAAAGAACCATATCAATGGAAAGCTGTTGCAAAAACAGGAAGAAAACATAAACTTGAAATCGGCGATTATGAACGTTATGATTCTGCTAATACTAACCATAATTGTATACGTGTAGGATTCGCAAGTTTCAATGAAATTGAAATAAAAGAGTTTATTGTAAGATTAAAACTTACAATGAGAAATTTGGAAAAAGACGTCTAAATTTTTTAGGTAATTCTTTAGTGAATTTCATTTCTTCCTTAGTTGAAGGATGCACAAAATTTAATGATGTTGCATGTAAATACAAGCCGTTTCCATAAGAAATGAGATTCTCAATATAATATTCTTTGTCACCTAAAATTGGGTTTCCTATTCCATGTAAATGTTTTCTTAATTGGTGACGTCTTCCAGTTTTAGGATTGAGCTCTACTAAATTTAGGAATTTATATTTCTTCGATGGAATACGTTGTAAAACTTTAAATTCAGATTTAGATTCTTTTTCATCTACTGGAATATCTATGAGACCAGAATTATTCATTTGACCAATAGTTATGGCATGATAGGTTTTTGAAATATTTTTTTCCTCAAATAACTTAGATAAATAATGAGTTGTTTCGTTTGTTTTACTAATGAGGAGTAACCCACTTGTTGGATAATCTAATCGATGTACAGCTCTTGGTATTACGGCGTCTTTTAAAGAACTAATTTTAAGGTTTTGTTCTAAAGCGTTATTAATAGTAGCAAAAGAATTTCCACTTACCACAATACCCGAAGGTTTAAAAATCACAGCTAAAAAATCATCTTCATAAACTACTTCTAAAGGAAAAATAAATTGCTTATCAGTAGCTTTAATTTCTTCTTGATACAATTCAATAGTTTCTCCACCAACTATATATAATGCGGTTGAAGCTACTTTTCCATTTACTAGTACTAACCCTTTTTTAATTGCTTTTTTTATTCCTGATTTTGTTGGGTTTGTACTGAAAATACCAACGGCGTATTCTTGTAATCTAATAGGAGTTTCTTGAAGAGGTGATATGTGTTTTTCCTTTAGTTTCACTGTTGATTTCATTATGAAGCAAAACTACTTAAAAGTAATTTAGTAGTAGAAAAATTTAATTGAGACAATTCTGTACTAAAAATGTAAGCTTTTATACTTGTTAATATTACGGTTATAGATTTTTTATAAACTCATATTGTACTTGTTGTTAACTTACCATTACTAACTAAATAAACGAAATATGGAAGTTAACGAAACAGTTAAAAGTATTCCAGCAGGATGGATAGGAGGCTTTGCAACATCAAACCCAGCATTTGCATATCCAAATCCAGATTTAACATCATTACCAATGCCAGATAATATGTTAAACATAGATAAATTGGACCGTCAACAAGCGGTAAAATGGCCAGAATTTAGCTGGGAAACACAAAAAGGAGAACCAGATCCGAAACGATGTTATCAGATGTTTGCACCTGATATTTCCAGAATTGGGTATACAAATACAGGAAGAGTGTATTCTATCATCTGTCCGCAACAAGGAATTACTTCTCCATTATTAGGAACACTAAATGTTGAGGTTACTGTAACTGGAACTCGAGGATGGGTAAATGAAAGTAATAAAGAATTAGCTGCTGAAATGGGTGTTGTTGGTAAAATTTGGTTTAGTCCACCAAAAGGAAATGAAGGAGTTATTCTTAAAGGAATCCAAGAGTTGATATGGAATAAATTACAGAATAGTGATTTCCCTTTTCCATTCAATAAATCTCAGGCAATTATGGTTACAACTCACAAAAAGGGAGATCCAAGTCAACCTGTTTTTCCAGTTAGAAAAGGGCAGAGTACGGGATTCCCAATACCAGATTTTGCTAAGCATGAAGATGTTGCTTGGACTGTTGGAAATCTTGAAGTGGAGATAGGACCAATTGTTAAAACAGGATATCCGTTAGTTGATACATTTAATCAATTAGTTATGGATGTTTTTAATTTAGGTTCAGGAAATATGCTACAAAAATCAAATGTGCTTACATGGAATGTTTGGTTTACAGAACCAGAACTTGTAGATAAAAATGAATGGGCAAGTCATGCATGGAGATGGAGGAAATCTATTGATGCAGATCATGGTTCTCCCGATGGTCCAGGTACCGCTGCGAGATATTATGATGGAACACCTTTTAAACCAGATTTTAATGCTATTAAAAAAGAAGAAGAATCAAAGCTTTTTGAATTTTTGAAGCAATTGGAAGGAGACGAAAAAGACAAAATTGTATCGTTATTAAAAGAGATTTGATTCTGTGTTTTTGATCCATATGTTTTTATGCTAAAAAAATCATCTTTTATGCCAATTAAAGTAGCACTCATAGAAATTAAAATATAAAAGAAGGTATTTGAGAGTAATTTAGATTTAGAAATAATGAATTCAGATTCATTTAATTATCAAACTTTATAATCATCTATCATGAAAATTATTACACATACAATTTTTACTCTCATAACTTTTATTAGTGTTATTTGTATTGGGAAAATGCATGCACAATCTGTAAAAAGTATATATCCAACTTCTGGTTCCTTGAATGGTCAAACTAAAGTAGTTATAAAAGGAAGCGGCTTTACATCTAAAAAATTAGAGAGTGTGATTTTCGGAGCAGTGGGTATTCCTGTTACAACAAATAATGTCAAGTCTGATTCAATAATAGAAGTTTTAACCCCAGCAGTGAATAAGGCACAGTCAGTTAATGTTGAAGTTGTATTTAATGGATTGACATGTGAAAACAAACCATTTTTTAATTATGAAAAGCCAGTAATCACATCATTTTTTCCAATTTCAACTTCTACTAAGGGAAAAGAGGTCATTACTATTAAAGGGAAATATTTTTCAGGAGCAAGTTATGTCAAATTTGGTAAAGCGGGTAACACTCCATTAAAAGTGACGGATACTTTAATAACAGTAAAAAATCCTCCTCATATAGAAGGTGAAGTTGAAGTTGCAGTTGAAGTTCAAACAAATTTGGGCGTAGCTCCTTCTATGTTTGGATATTGGAATAAACCACCATTAAACACATATAATTTAAAACTTGAAAGTTTAATAGGTTTAGGTTCTGATTATAAGGTATATGTTTTAGGATATAGTACAGGTTCACAGAAAATTCTTACTCCGAATAAAAAGAAACAAGGAGTATTTACTAAAGTTACAGAAAAAACAGGATACGTTAAATCTTATGAACTAGGTACAGATATTACCAGTATTGAATTAAGTAATTTGAACCCAATTGTTGGAGCTAGAATTTATTTTTTTGTCGCGAATACTACGAAAACATATAAAGATAATTCAGGAAAAACTGGTAATGGTAACTTAGGGTTTTCTTACAGCGGTTATGGTTCAGCTGTTCAACAGGTAGGGAATCCACCACAATCTGATTTTCCTCAGTATAGTTATATTGAACCTACCTTTGAATCTGGTCAGGGTTTATTTATAGATGTTTCTTTGGTAGACGGATTTTTCTTCCCTCTTTCATTATTAGCAGAAGATAAAAAAGGTAATGAATTGGGTAGAGTAGGTCAAACCGAGGGAATTAGTGCAGAAGAAGTTTCTAATGCTTATAAACCATTTATGAAAAAATATAAAAATTCAAGTGGATATGATGATTTATCTTATAAAGCAGATAAGAACTTGACAGTATTATTAAATCCAGGATTATATCTAGCTAAAAATACCAGTTCTTTAGAAACAGTGTTTGATGATGCACTAAAATCATTATTTATGGATAAGACTTTAAATATGAATATTTGGCAAAAAGATAAAGACGGAACTCCGTATTATTTTAATGTAAAGCCAAAATTAGGAGTTACTTTTCCTGGAACTACAAATACACACGATGCTTTAGAGTTTACGGCACCGGGATTATCTGAAAGCTTATATGTTTTCAATCCTAAAGGGTTTTCAGTCGTTTCTTATGAAGATACTCAAACCAAAAAAAGATTACCAATTAAAGGTACTATTGCGAATAGTATACTAACATTCAATACTCCATTACCGAGTTCAGTTGGTATTCTTAAAGGAATGTATGTAAGTAATGCTAGTTGTAAACCCAATACCTCAGTTACGATTTCTAAAGTCAATACAAATACATCTGGAGAAATTGTTTCTGTAAATATTGACACGGGATCAAAATGTGCTTCAACAAGTAAACAATTTAAGTTTTCAAAAGCACCAAAAAACTATTATCAATCATCTGGTCAAATGACTTTTGCAGGAAGTGGTTTATTTGCTGATGGAGGAATTAGATATCCTAATAATGCGAATCTACAAGTCATTTTAAATGGTTTAGAAAATCAATTAAGTACTGCTTTGAATAGAGGAGTAGCTATTACAAAAGCTGTTGGAACTGAAAAAGGGAGAACAACTACTTTATGGGGAAAAGAAACGAGTTGGTATCCATCAGGAACAACGCAAAACTTATTCTCCTATTTTATGCATACAGCAACGGTAAAAGGGAAAAATATCTTTTCATTACCAGCTAACGCAGCTAAATCAGCAAGAGGAGCTAAAATGGCGCAAGCATATGGATTCTCTTATGATGAAAACCCTATTGAGTTCAAAAGAACAAATCAACCTCCTGTACCTTCAGAATTTACAGGAACGTATCCAAACGGTACAACACAATTAAAATTGGTGCTAGGTCCTTGGAAAACTAAAAAGACAAATAAGTAAGGCGAAAACCACTATAAATAAAGAACCAGCTACTTATAAATGCAAAAAAGTAGATTCGGTTCTTTATTGTTTTTTAATGTGGGATTCAATCATAAAAAAAACGAGGTTAAAATTATTTTAACCTCGTTTTATATTTACAATATAAGTTTAAACCATTGATTTATTACAATATGTTGCCTTTTCAAAATCTCTAATGTTAATTGAAATAATTGGAACATCAGGAAACATCTTTTTTAGCGCAGAAACAATACTCTCTGAAAGTGCTTTTTTCTGTTCAATTGTTCTTCCTTCCATAATGTTAGCAAAAACGTGCATAAAATCCTCCTGAGTATTTCCTACAGTATAATATTCAAAAGGATTGATTCTTACTTTGATATCTCCTTTAGCAAATAAGTTACTAGAATCTGCTGTATCATAAACTTTTTGAATGATTTCTTCAGGTTTTTTAAGGTTTATGATATTCTTTGAACAATCAATTACAAAGTGTGGCATATGGTTTTATTAAATAATTATTTTTCGTTTTGATATCCTTTCGGTCTCTTCGAACGAATAGGAGCTTTCGGTTCTGGTTTTAATTGGAATTCATTACCTTTTAATAAGCGTAAAGCTTCTTGAACAGCTCTTTCTAATTGTGGATCATTTCCATTTGAAACCTGTTTAGGATGTTGGATAACTTCTATATCTGGAGCAACACCTTCACCTTCAACAGCCCATTCTCCGTTCACATCGAAAAATCCACCACGAGGAGCTACCATTCTTCCACCATCAATGAATCTTGGAGTATCCCAAGTTCCAACTAATCCACCCCAAGTACGAGTTCCTACTAAAGGACCAATTTTTTTGAATTTGAACATATATGGAAGTAAATCTCCTCCAGATCCTGCACGCTCATTAATAATCATAACTTTAGGCCCCCAAATTCCCGCCATTGGAGTAGTCCATGGTCTACGATCATTTGCTTTACTATTAAAATATCCCATTAAATCACGTGACATAATATCAATCATATAATCAGCAGCAGAACCACCACCGTTATTTCTTTCATCGATAACAGCACCTTTTTTCTCTTGTTGAGAGAAATAATAGCGATTAAAAGAAGTAAAACCAGCTCCTGAAGTATTTGGCACATACACATAAGCTAATTTTCCGCTAGATAATTCATCTACTTTTCTTCTATTTCCTTCAACCCAATCAACAGTTCTTAAAAAACGTTCACTGAATGTTGGTTTTACTAAAATAGATTTAGCTCCATCTTCGCTAGGTTTAGAATTTACTTTGATATAAATTTCACGTCCAGCAGTTTGCTCTAACAATTGATAAGGATTCATATCACTTGTTAGTTTAATTCCATTTATTTCTATTAAATAATCACCCTTATTTACATTGATTCCTGGTAATCCTAGAGGAGCAGAAAGATTTGGGTTCCAACGTTCTCCTTTGTAGATTTTGGAAAAGCGATATAATCCTTTATGCTGTTCTAAATCACAACCTAATAATCCTACAGGAACTCTATCTAGTCTAGGAGTATCTCCACCAGAAACATAAGAATGTCCGATAGCAACTTCACCACTCATAATATCAACTACATAGTTTAAGTCTGTACGATGTCTTACATGATCAATCCATGGAGCATACCATTTGTACACGTCATCCCAAGGCGCGCCATGAACGTTATCTACGTATAAAAAGTCGCGCATATATCTCCATCCTTCTTTGAAAATCTGATGAGCTTCAGCTTTAGGATCGACTTTAATTTTAAGATTGGTTTTTAATTTTCCTTTAGGTCCTTTTACTGGAGCTTTTGTACTTACGATACTCCAGCTTCCACTTTTATAAATTAAAACAGAATTTCGATCTTCCGTAGTAACCATTCCTCCAATTCCTTTTGCAAATTCTGTAGCTTTCTCTTTAGTGACGTCATAGGTATGAACCGTAATACCTCTTGTGTTTGGTACAGACTCACCGATAAAAACTTTATTTTTTGGACCTTTTACCAACGAAACGTAATTTCTAGCAGGTAATTTTAAGGCAACAGCTCTGTCAAAAATCCCGTTTTCTTCAATAGTTACCGTAACTTTTTTACTATCCTTTTTAGCAGATTTCTTTCCGTCTTTTTTATCCTTTGCATCTTTTTTAGATGAAGATTTTTCTTTTTTTACTTCTTCTTCATCTGTTTTTGGAAGGTTAGGAGCATTATCTTTAGAGTTTAGTACAACAGCATATAAACTTCTAGAAACGCTAGGATCATATGAACTCATATCTAACCATCCAGATTGTAAACCGTAATCGGTACTAGCTAAAGTATAAATATATTTACCAGAAGCATCCCAAACTGGAGTTATCGCATCGGCGATAGGATCTGTAATTTGAATTTTTTTCTTCGTACTTAATTGATATGCAAAAATCGATTTAAAATGACTGTCGTTCTGTTTTGCGTATGCAATCCAATCACTATCAGGAGACCATTGCGGATTCATTGATCGATTCGGGTGTGCGTAACGATCTGTATCAACTTTAGTTGTTTTTTTAGTTTCAATATTAATAATCCAAATATTAAAGTCAGTATCAGTATACGCAATATGCTTTCCATCAGGAGACCAATCTGGTCTGAAATAGAAGGTAGGATTTGGTAATGAAATGTATTCTTGGTTATTACCATTTTGGTCTGCTAAAACCATTTCGTATTCTCCATTTTTATCCGAGAACCAAGCAACTTTATCACCTTTTGGAGACCAAATAGGAGAACGATCAGCAACTCCAGGAGAATTTGTTAAGTTTCTCCATGTACCATTCTCCTTCGGAATTGTGAAAATCTCTCCTCTGTATTCGAAAATTGCTCGCTTTCCTTTAGGGGAAACATTCGGATTTGTTAAGTTTCTAGCAGAAACATTCATCCAACGAGTTCTAGAGTAATTTAAATCTCCTTTTACATTAATTGGAATTTGTCGTGTTGCTTTAGTTTCTGGATTTAAAAAGTGAATATATCCACCTTGTTCATACACAATACCGTTTGAATTCGCATCTAAACTTTTCACATCAAATTTCTTATGAAAAGTAATTTGACGTTCTTGTTTCGTATTCATATCGTAAGACCAAATATTACTTGTGTAATCTCTTTCCGATAAATAATATACAATTCCTTTATGCCAAACAGGATCTAAGTGTCTTTCTTTGTCCTTTTGTGGAGTAGTTTGTAATTCTTTAGTCTTTAAATTCACTATCCAAATTGGCATTGCTTGTCCACCACGATAATTTCTCCATTCCGCGTCCCAACTTGTAATTGGTGTATAGGCAACATATTTTCCATTAGCTGAAATTTCACCATAAGCTGCTCTAGGAATTCCAAGAGCTTTTGGCATTCCACCATTAGGAGAAATAGTGAAAAATTTATTCGTTTGAGTAGGTCTTGCTTCTCTACCAGAACGGAAAATGATTTTATTATCGGGAGTCCAGCCTTGTACAAAATCTCCAGAAGGATGATAAGTTAGTCTTTTTGGTTCACCACCCTCAGAAGGAATAACAAATACATCTGTGTTTCCGTCATATTGAGCAGTAAAAGCAATCATTTTACCATCATTAGAAAAATGAGGGTTTGATTCATATCCATCATCACTTGTTAAGCGAATGGCATCTCCTCCGTTTAGTGATGCTTTCCATAAGTCATTAGCATAAACAAAAACAACTTCGTTTTGAGATAATGTGGGTTGTCTTAATAGTCGTGTTCCTTGTGCAATTGTAGTAAATGTAATACACAATGCGAACACGAAAGATATTTTTTTCATGATCTATTATTTGGTTAATTATCTAGAAAATAAAGTTAACCAAAAAGAAAAATCTAAAACCTAAAGGATATGTTAAAGCAATGAGCTAATTGTTAAAAATGCAACTAGGTTGTTTTAATAAATAATTACTTAGCAAAAAGTTGACTCATATCTTTGAAGGCTTTAAACTCTAATGCATTATTTTCAGGATCATTAAAAAACATAGTAGCCTGTTCTCCGACTTTTCCTTTAAAACGAATTGTTGGCTCAATTATAAATTTAGTTTCAACATTTTTGAGTTTTTCAGCAAGTTTAGTCCAATCTTCCCAAGTTAAAACAACTCCAAAATGTGGAACAGGAACATCATGTCCGTCTACAGGGTTAGTTATAGCATCGGTAGGAGAGAAGTTATCTTTTTGATGAATAACCAATTGATGTCCGAAGAAATTAAAATCTACCCAATGGTCGGAACTTCTTCCTTCTTCACATTCAAGGATATCTCTATAAAATGTTCTACATTTTTCTAAGTCTTGAACAGGAATTGCTAGATGAAAAGGCTGTACCATAATGAGCTATTTAAAATTGATTAGTACTCAAAAATAGGAAACTTATGGTGAATTGAATTTTATTATTAAATATTAAACAAGTTCTGTTAATCGGTAAAATTTGTGCCTATAGATTTAGGAAAGATCCAGAGAAAATATAAAAGGAAACAAGTACTAATTCACCAATGAATACGCCCATAAACATGTATTTGAAAGGCATTTTTATAATTCCAGCGACATAGCATATGATATCAGTTGGTACTAATGGAAAGAAAGACCATCCTAATACTAAATATGTAGCTTTAGAACTTTGTAGTTTGCTCTCCCATTTTTTTACTTTTTCCGGATATTTTTTTTCTAAGTATTCACTAAAACCTAGGAGGTCTGAAAAATAATATAATGAAGTTGCGGATAGCATGATTCCTAGCATTGAGATGACTAAGACTAGAAATAAATTATCAGGAAACAATAAAGCTCCAACAATAACAAAAGGAGTACTAGGAATTAGGAAAAATCCTCTTACTAAGGAGATTAATATGTAAACAATTAAAATATGTCCTTTATATGAGCTGATCCAGTTTTTAATGTAATCAACTGACAATATTTCAGGGTTTTTAATGTAGGAGTATAAAAAATAGATCAATAATACTCCCCAAAGTATATAAAAGATCTTTTTTCCTGTCTTTAACATAGGTTTTCAACTAAAGGTTAATTATGCAATTTTAATTTCGATTTCTTCGATTTACAAGATAGACGATTAGCAGAAAAAAATGTTACGTATATGTTATTTATTTTTAGCGATTAAATATGAAATACACTTGTAACTAGTTTTATATAAGTGGATTAAAACATGATTTATTGATTCGTAGCTACGTTCACGGCAGTTCCAGTAACTGAAACAACTAATACTGTTGAGCTAGAAACAGTTTCCACATCTACTTTAATTCCAACTATTGCATTGGCACCTAAAGCTTTGGCGTTTTCCTTTAATTTTTGAAAAGCTTCTTCTTTAATTGTAGCCAAACCCAATGAATATGCTTCATAATATTTTTTCATGCTAAACATATCCTTAAATGCCATTTTTTTACCATTATGATTAAAGGAAGAACCATAAGAAATTCCTGTAACGATTCCTTGATATTCTAAAATTCTAAACCCTTCTATTGAGTTTGTTGTAGTTAAAACCATTGTCTATTTTATTTATAAGTAGTAATTTTTATTAGGTTGTTACATGTTGAGCAACAAATCTAATTAATTTCGAATTAAAAAAAATGACATAGTAGTTCGTTAAGATCTTAAATAACCAAGTTCAGTTAACTGTTCAGGAGATTGTATTTCTTGTAAATATCCATCTTTGAGAAATAGAATATTGTCTGAAATCTTTATGACATTTCTATAATCATGATCTGTAAGCACTATACCTTTTTTCTTTTTCATTTCTCTGAGTAAATCCATTATTTGATTTCTAACAATTGGGCTAACGCCATTGAAAGGTTCATCTAATAGAATAAATTGAGCTTTAGAGTATAAAATCAGTGCGATTTCAACAATTCTTTTTTCACCTCCAGATAAAACTTCATTAGTTTTATCCAGTAAAGGTTGGATGTGCTCATTTTTTAGAATCTCTTTTTGCTGAGATTTTTCCAAAAATAATCGGATTAGTTTTTTGATTTTAATATGATTAGGAAGAAAATTTTCTTGAGGTAAATAGTTAATAAGGTTTTTAGCATCCGTAACTGTTTTAACTACTTTAGTACCAACTTTTACAAAACTATATTCAGCCTTTTCTACACCAAAAATTATTTTTAAAAGAGTTGATTTCCCACTACCATTTCTTCCAACTAATCCTTTAATTTCTCCTTTAGTGCATGAAAGAAATACATCGCTGAGAATTAGATTATTTCCATAAAATTTTCGAACACTATCTACATGGAGTTTACTCATGAAAAAATAAAAATTAGAAAATTAGTACAAGAGATGAGAGCCGTTACCATCCATAACTTTTTTCGAGAAATTCCTAAATTAAAATAGTAATAATATTCGTTTTTATGTTGAAGATGATAATAGTAAAAATGATTAAAAGGAAGAATCAAAAACAGGATTAAGGCAATTATTTTTATTGGATTGGGAGTGAATATTCCTCCTAAAAAGGCAATTGAAAAAGAAGTGATAAAGAACTTGCTTTGAAATAATATGATGTTTTTTAATACTCTCACACGGCAATATAGAGAAACTCTAAAGTTGATTCTTCTTTTTAAGAAACTATAACGTGTAGTTGGGAAAGTTTTAGGAAACTAGTCTTAACTATTTCCTACAAATTTTAAAGAGAAATACTCAATGAACTTAACAATTACGTATGAAATGATATTAGAGCAAATAGATAGTATAAAAAACACGGAATAAGGTTCTTCAAATATGGGGAATATATTTCTAGGGTCTTTATATATGTATTTGAATAGAAATAAATTTGGTAGGAATAATAGAGATGACAAAACTACATAAAGTAAAGAATTAACTTTTCTACGTTTGGTGAAGAAGTATTTAAAAAATACAATTATTAAAAGTGTAGGTAAATTAATATATGAAATTAATGCCCAGAACAATAAAATCGCTGTTGTGTCATAGAAAATGATTGTATACAATAAGGCAAATGTGATAGTTAAAGTTAAACTGTATAATGTTATTTTAAAACTCTCATCTTTCATCTTAAAACCCGGCTGCTGTATCATCACCCCTGTGATCTGCTCCACCTTCTAATTTTCCATTTGGTAAAACTAAAATAGCATCAACTTTTCCAATTACAGGAGAATTAGTCTCATCGATAATATAACCCAAATCTTTTAATTGTTGTTTTACAGATTCATCAAAACTATTTGGTTCCATTCTAATTACATCTGGTAGCCATTGATGGTGAAAGCGTGGTTGATTAACAGCTTCTTGCATTCCCATATTATATTCATGTACATTCAGAATTGTTTGTAAAACAGAAGTGATTATCGTTGAACCACCTGGAGTTCCAACTACCATGAAAAGCTTACCTTCTTTTTCAACAATAGTTGGGGTCATTGAACTTAACATACGCTTTCCAGGTTCAATTTTATTAGCTTCTGCACCTACTAAACCAAACATATTTGGTTCTCCTGGTTTACTACTAAAGTCATCCATTTCATTGTTTAAAAAGAATCCTAATTCTGGAGCATATAACTTTGAACCATAGGCTCCATTTATGGTAGTAGTAACGGAAACAGCGTTACCAAAGTGATCTACGATAGAGTAGTGAGTAGTTTCGTCGCTTTCAACAAATTCCACCTTACCATGAGATACATCATCTGAAGAGGTAGGTTTTTCAAATGAAAAATCCTTCATTCTTTCTTTTGAATATTCTTTACTGATCAATTTTGCCTGTGGAATTTCAACAAAATCAGGATCTCCAAGAAAATGACTTCTATCAGCATAAGCTCTTCGCTCAGCTTCTGTTAACACTTGAATATATTCTGTTGAATTATGTTTGTATTGTTCAATTTTATAAGGTTCGATACCATTCATGATTTGCGCTAAACAAACACCACCACTTGATGGAGGAGCCATTGAAATAACTTTTAAATCATCATAAGTAAATACAACAGGAGTTCTCCATTTTGCTTCGTAATTTGCTAAATCTTCCTCTGTTATAATTCCTCCATTATCTTGAAGAAACTGAGCCAATTTTTTAGCGGTTTCTCCTTTATAGAATTCATCTCTACCATTTTTCTGAATTCTTGTTAATGTTTCAGCTAAAGCAGAATATCTTATGGTATCACCTTCTTTCCAGTTGTTATCTAATAAAATTGTATTCCTATTTGCTTTTCTAAAATTAGGCGTATGTTTTTCTAAGCGTTTTTGTTGTTTTTTGGTAACAATTACACCTTGCTTTGCTAAATCAATTACTGGTTGTATAATTTCTTCTATAGGTAGTGTTCCAAACTTTTTGTGAGCTTCAAAAACTCCTGCTACAGTTCCAGGAACACCAACAGCCATAGCTCCTAATGTGCTTTTACCTTTAATTACATTACCCAGAGAATCAAGATACATGTCTTTTGTTGCGTTCATTGGAGCTTTCTCTCTGTAATCTAATGCTCCAATTTCTCCGTTATTCATACGATATATCATGAAACCACCACCACCAATATTTCCTGCATATGGATAAGCAACGGCCAGCGCTAATTCTGTAGCAGCCATTGCATCGATAGCATTTCCACCTTTTTTTAAAATGTCGGATCCTATTTTTGAAGCCTCTTTTCTGGCAGAAACTACCATTGCTTTTTCAGTAATTAAACCTATTTCAGGTTGTTTTTTACAATTGGTTAATAAGAAAAGTGTAATTAAGATTAGTAGTTGGTAATGCTTCATAGTTTATCTATTTCTATAGAAACGAAGTTTATGAGTTCAAACATAAATGCTTGAAAATCGTTTTCAAATTCTTTGTAGTATAATTCTAAATCTTCACTGGCTAGGTTCATTTTAGATTTCCCTTGAGTTCTTCTATTCATTCCATTTAAAACATCTTGAATTCCTTCAGTGAATTTATAATTGTATAACCAATTATATTTAATCATATAAGGCAATAACTCTTTGGTTTTATCAGGAAGAATTTCAATTTGACTTTGAAGATATCGGTAAATACTATTGGTATAAATATCTAATGGAATTTGAGAATATTGATCCCAGTTTTTTGCCAAAAAATGATCATAAAAAATGTCGATAATAACACCGTCATAATGACCATAGCGTTCGTGCAATCGACGTTTACTAATTCGAACTATTTCATTCGCATCAGTAAAGGTGTCAATATTTCTATGCAAATAAATTCCTTTCTGAATATCTTCAGGAAGATGTTTAAATTTATTTCCTCTTACATGATCGGCAATAAAATTACCAAGCATTATATGGGGATTATTAGGAGATAAATATAAATGAGCCAGAAAATTCATCGTATAAATGTAACGAAAAAACTAGAAACAATTTACGATGTTATTCTACAGTGAAATCTGTTTTTACCGTTACTAATTTTCCTTCTTTATTAAATCCTTGAGCTACAATTTCAAATGTTCCTTTAACATCAGAAGTAAAGAATGAAATTTGAGTTTGATCTGCTTGTATTTCTGGATTCCAGTACAATTGAGATCTAAAATCAGGTATTCTTTTATTGTTTTTATGGTGTTCTTGGAAAAAGTAAATCTTTTCTGGTTGTATTGGCTTAACTGTAAATTTTTGATATGTATTACTCTCTAAGAAATAATCTTTCTTAAAGCTATCTACCAAGATAATTCCCTGGTACATCGCATTACCATAAAAGTATTTATCTCTGATTAAAGAGATGGTTTTGATTTTACGAGAATTATATCTCATAAACGTATCGTGATCATTAACAATTCTCCCGTCAATGATTAGTAATGTAGGTAAATAACTTAAGGTTTCTGAAGCATCAGTATCTGTTACATTAAGTTTAAAAGTCTCGCCTTTTTTGAAGAATCCAGCACCTTCTACTACTTCAATAAATGTTTCTTTAATAGTGTTAAAACGTTTATATTCATCTAATTCATAAACAATTTTATCCGTGTTTAGTAAAGAACTTTCAGTAGCTGTTTTTAAAATTGAATCTTTCTTAACCGTTAAATAAGCATTTTCGATTTGAGAATATAAACTTCGTTTTTTTATGGCATCTACAACTTTTTGATTCAATGTAATTCCAGGAAAGTTTTGAATTCCTGTTATGGTCTCAGAGTCATTATTAAATTCTAAGACATATCCTTCAGGATCTTCTTCTAAAATAGATAGATAGACTGTATCATTATTAAGGTTCTCTATATTGAAGTAAAATTCACCTAAGCTATTGGTAATAGCTGTTAAAGGCAATCTGTTGCTTCCTGATATAGATAGGGATAATTTTATATCGGATATTTTTTTAGAAGTAGACGAAAGCTTTCCTTTGATTAAAGAACCTCGTAGTTCAGGAATATAGAACTGTGTGCTTTTATTTGGAATTGCTAACACTTTATTTTCTTGTGGTGTATTCAAATCGTTTTTTTGAGAAACTGAAATAGAAAAACTACCGTCAATTGTTTCAAATGCTTTAGGATTTATATTCAAGGTAATTTGTTCTCTTTTTCCAAAAGTTGATTGATTCACACTAAACAATGAATTACTTCTAGAAGTTAAAGGTTTTGATGTTGTTGTTGCATCCAAAGCTTTAGCCGCGTCAATTGCAATTTTATCAGCAAAAGGATTAATCACATAAATATTTTTAATGAAATAGTTTCCTTTATTCTGCATCCATTTGGTATAAGCTAACAACTTGTACGTACCAGTTTTTACTTGAGTATTGATAAATATATCTCCATACCCATTACCATTGGTTAAGCTTATTTTTTGCTTTAATAAACTTTTGTTCTCTTTGTCTAAGAGTTCTACATAGGCTATTTTACTGAAAGGTGTAAATTGATTGTTTGCTGTTTGGCAGTATAATTTATAATACAAACGCTCTCCAGAAAGTAAAAAGTCACTATTGTAGTGCAGATGAATTTTTTCATCTTTAAATTGCTCTAAATTACTATTGAATTTTGAGTTTGTACTTGACTGAGAAAACACGTTTGTCGCAACTAATGCTAGAATAATTAATAAGGTTCTTTTCATAATAAATATTTTTATTCGATCCAAAAATCTGGTTCTTTTACTGATCCTAAATGTGAACAATCTCCACATTGTTTTAAAATTAACTCATAAGGTCCGCCTGGAGGAGAACCAATACCAACTGGTGGGGCGTCATAAAAAATATGAGTTTCTAATAGCTCTAAAAAAGGAGAATTACCAAAACCGTCATTAAACAAAGGTCGAGGGAATTCATCACAAAGACTAGAGTCTGTATAGTTATCGTAATAGGCATCGGTTATATCTGTTCTGTTAAAGAAAAATCGTTTTGTAGTTATAGACGAAACTTCAAAGAATCCAATGACTAAATCAGTAGTTGGATTAGTTTCTGAGGTAATATTACTTGGGATATTTCCAACTTGAGTTTGTGTAAATATATCACTTGGGTCAGAAAACTTATCTAAAAGTGTATAGTAATCATAGGTGTTTTGATTTAAGACATATTGTTTAAGTAAAATACTATAACGTTGTCCTACGATATAACTTTGTAATGGAACTTTTCTAACGGTGAAACCAATTACTTTATCTTGAGATAATGTTTTAGTTTCAGTAATTAAAATACTATTGGAGGTATCACTTGTATAACAAAATCCTTCTCCATATATGTCAGGATCTTTCGGTATGTAGTCAAAATTATAAGGAGATATGTTAGAAAGTACTCTTATTCTAAAAGGACTCCAAACAAAAGATTTTATTTTATACGTTTCGTCATATTCATACCTGTAATAATTACCGTCTGTACTATTTCCAGTAGCATTTACTTTAAAAGCAATGAAAGGTCCTTCAATATCATCATTTTCAACGCTTGCTCTGATATCATCTATATTGGAGTTTTCTGGCAATTTTTCAGTAGTTGAATTATATCGTTGCCCATTACTGGTTTGTATTGAGAGGGAATAACTTCTTGCAGGATCAGCACCGAAGGTGTTAACAGAAGTATAAATACCATCTTCAGTTTCTGTAAAATTATAAGTAGTCCCCGTATTATCAACTAAAGTAACAAAAGCGCTCTTTTCCGGACTCAATTCTGTTGAGTCAATAGGAATCGTTCTCGAAAGTTTAATAGTATGTTGTTTGATTTCATTTGTTATTATCGCTTTAACTACAAGATTTGTATCAAACGAAACATTATCGAATTCAACTTGCTCGATACAACCACCAATTAAGGTCAGTATAGTTAGATATAATAGTAATTTAATTTTTTTCACAGTAAACTGTTTTTATGTTTTTAGTTTAATTTATTCAATCCAAAAATCAGGAGGATTTACGTCTCCAAGATGTGAACAATCTCCACATATTCTTGGAGCTAATACATATAATTTATTTGGAAGTGGAATAGGAGGATCATCAGGTGGGCTTTGATAAATCCAATCACCTTGTAATAATTCTAATAGAGGAGATCTTCCAAAAATATCAATAATTTCAGGGTTTTCTCTTTTTCCACATAATCCAATGGTAGCATAGTTCTGATATATACTTTCAGTAATGGCCTCCCTATTAAAGAATATTCTTTTTGTACTTACAGTTGAGATTTCGAAAAACCCTATGACAAAATCATCATTGGGATTTGTATCTGAAGTTATATTACTCGGAATATTTCCTACTTGAGTTTGGGAAAAAATATCATCCGGATTTGAGAATTTATCAAGAAGCGTATAAAAATCAAAGGTATTTTGATTTAAAACGTATTGCTTCACTAAAATGCTATATCTCCTTCCAATAATATAACTATTTAAAGGAATTTTCCTTACAGGAAAACCAAGCACCTGATCTTGACCTAAAGTTAATGTTTCAGTTAATAAAACCTCATTAGATTTCTTATTAGGATAACAAAATCCAATTCCTTCTTCTTCTTCAGTTTTATCTACCAACTCAAATTCATAAGGAGGTTGATCAGAAATAATCAATAATTTCTTTCTGCTCCAAATAGGAGTTCGTATTTGGTAAGTTTCGTCATATTCATAGCGGTAATATTTACCAGAGTCTGATGATAAGTTACTATTAACCTTAATAACCAATTCTTGAATATCATCAATTTCATTTTCTTCTATAGAAGTAGTAATATCTCCAATTGTTGATGTTAAAGGAAGTTCTTCTTCTGTTGAAGAATATTTTTCACCTGAACTAGTTTCAATAATTAATTTATATTTTTTGTTCGCTTCAGCAGAAAAAGGATTGATCGAGTTATATATTCCTTTAGATGTTTCCTGAAAATTATAAATTACTCCAGTATCATCTATAATGTAAACAGTTGCATTTTCTTCATAATCTATTTCTGAGGAGTTAATAGGGATAGTTTTCGATAATTCAACAGTATGAATTTTAAATTCATTCGTTACTTGTGCTCTGACAACCAAGTTTGAATTTGTTGTAATAGCGGTAAATTCAACAGGTTCAATACAGCTGAAGAATAAAGTTAAGAATGATATGTATACTGTTAATTTAAATAGTTTCACTTTAATTCATTTCTAATTAATAGTTTATTCAATCCAGAAATCTGGTGGGTTTACTGGTCCTAAATGAGAACAATCTCCACAAGGTTTTCGAATTAGTCTATATGGGCCACCAGGAACGTCTGATGGACCTTCAGATAAACTTTGGTAAATCCATCCAGTATTCAATCTTGTGAGAAGAGGAGAAAGACCAGAAGCATCTACAATTTCAGGTTTGACAAATTCATCGCAAAAAACAAGCGCTCTATAATTCATGAATGGTTCACTTGTAAACTCATTCCTATTGATAAATATTCTTTTTGTTGACACAGAAGAAACTTCAAAAAATCCAACGACCTTATCTTCCGTAGGATTTATTTCAGCAGAAATATTACTTGGAATATTTCCTACTTGTGTTTGAGAAAAAATATCATCCGGGCTAGAGAACTTATTTAGTAATGTGTAAAAGTCAAATGTATTTTGATTAATGACATATTGTTTAATTAAAATACTATATCTTCTTCCTATAAAATAACTTCTTATAGGGATTTTCCGTACAGGAAATCCGATAACTTGATCTTGCGCTAAGGATACAGTTTCGGTTAACATCAAACTATTTGATTGATTATTCGGATAGCATAAACCAATACCATCTTCCTCTTCAGTTTTATCTACTAATTCAAATTCATAAGGAGTACTATCAGATATAATCAGAAGCTTCTTACTACTCCAAAGCGGAGTTTTTATTTCGAAAGTTTCATCATATTCATATCGGTAATATTTGCCATTATCAGTTGTAACATTACTATTGACTTTAATTACAAGTTCATCAATAGGATCAAATTGATTCGGTTCTACACTTAAATTAACATCACCAATTGTCGATAAACCAGGTAACGATTCTTGTGTCGAGATATATTTTAAACCATTGCTGGTTTCAATATGTAACTCATATTTTTTATTTTCTTCTGCCGCAAATGGATTAACTGAGTTATATATACCATCAGAAACTTCCTGGAAATTATAGATATTTCCCGTATCATCTGTTAAAAATACAGTTGCGTTTTTCTCATAATCAATTAAGCTAGAATTGATAGGTATCGTTCTAGATAATTCAATAGTATGAGTTTTTACTTCATTCGTTATCCTTGCTCTAACAACTAAATTGGAAGTCGTAGCTATTGGAGCAAACTCTACTTGTTCAATACAACCGAAGAGCATGATAAAGAATGATATGTATACTGTTAATTTGAATGGTTTCACTTTAAATTCATTTCTAATAATTAGTTTATTCAATCCAAAAATCTGGTTGGCTTACAGGACCTAAATGCGTACAATCTCCACAAACTCGAGGAGCAAGTTCATATAATTTATTTGGAGGAGGTATTGCTACATCAGGTGGACTTTGATAAATCCATCCTCCTCCTAATAATAAATTTAAAAGAGGAGAACGACCAAAAGCATCTACAATTTCTGGATTTTCTCTTTCTCCACATAAAGCAAGTGGAGCATAATTTTGAAAAATAGTTTCAGTTACTGATGATCTGTTAAAAAATATTCTTTTCGTGCTAACAGAAGAGACTTCGAAAAATCCAATCACATAGTCTTCATTAGGATTTATATCGGAAGTAATATTACTTGGAATATTACCTACTTGAGTTTGAGAGAAGATATCATCTGGATTAGAAAATTTGTTTAATAATGTATAAAAATCAAAAGTGTTTTGATTTAAAACATATTGTCTTACTAAAATGCTATATCGTCTTCCAATAATGTAACTACTCAAAGGAATTTTTCTGATAGGAAATCCTAATACTTGATCTTGACCTAAAGTTAATGTTTCGGTTAATAAAATTTCATTTGAGCTATTAGTTGGATAGCAAAATCCAATACCATCTTCTTCTTCTGTCTTATCCACTAATTCAAATTCATAGGGTGGACTAGCAGAAATAATCAGTAATTTTTTTCTACTCCAAATAGCAGTTTTAACTTCATATGTCTCATCATATTCATAGCTGTAATATTTTCCGTTATCTGAAGACAAATTACTATTAACTTTTATAACTAACTCTTGAATATCATCTATTTCGTTCTGTTCTATAACTGTGGTAATTTCAGCAATTGTTGAAGTTTGAGGTAACTTTTCTTCAATTGAAGAGTATTTTTGACCATTACTAGTTTCTATATTTAGTTTATAGCTTTTATCAGCTTCTGCAGAAAAAGCAATAGTAGAGGTGTAAATTCCATCACTGGTTTCTTGAAAATTATAGGTAATACCAGAGTTGTCGGTTATAAAAACAGTTGCATTTTTTTCAGGACTTAAATTCACTGAATCTATCGGTATTGTTCTTGACAATTCTATAGTGTGATTCTTTAGCTCATTCGTAATCCTTGCTTGTACAACCAAATTTGCGTCAAAAGATACCGTTGAAAAATCAACAGGTTCTATGCAACTTTTGAAGCAAAGGAAAACTAATATGTATGTTATAATTTTAAATGGTTTCACTATAAATTCATTTAATTAAACTTGTAAGAATCAATCAATCCAATACTCTGGTGGATTTACAACTCCTAAATGTGAACATTCACCACATGACCTCCTAATTAACCTGTAAGGTCCACCGCCAGGAGGAGAACCTTCATCATCTGGGAAATATATCCATCCATTATTCAATCTATCTGCTAAAGGTGAATTACCTGCAGGACCTTGTATCAGAGGATAAATTGCGTCTACACAAAAAGTAAGTTCCCAATAATTGGTGAAAGGCGTTGAAAAATCGAAATAATCTGTTCTGTTAAAAAAGATTCTTTTAGATGATACTGAAGAAACTTCAAAAAATCCAATAACATTATCTTCTGTTGGATTACTTACAGATGCAATATTACTTGGGATATTTCCAACTTGTGTTTGAGAAAAAATATCATCAGGATCAGAAAACTTATTTAATAAAGTGTAAAAATCATACGTATTACGATTAAGAATATATTGCTTTACAAGTATACTATAACGTAATCCTATGATATAGCTATCTACTGGAATTTGTCTTATTGGAAAACCAACAACTTGGTCTTGTGATAATGTAAATGTTTCCGTTAATAATAATTCTTTGGATTTTTTTTCTGGATAACAAAATCCAATTCCATATTCTTCTTCTGTTTTGTCAATTAATTCAAACTCGTAAGGAGGAGTGTCAGACACTATAATAAGGTCCTCTTTATGCCATACGGGAGTTCTTATTCTATATGTCTCTTCATATTCATATCGATAATAATTTCCTTCAGCACCTGATGTATTGCTATCAACCTTAATTGTTAATTCTTGAATATTTTCTATGTTATTAGTTTCAATTCCCACATTCAGATTAGAAATGCTTGATACTTCTGGTAAAGCTTCTTCTGTTGATGAGTATTTCTGACCATTACTAGTTTCAATATTCAACGTATATTGTTTATTTTGCTCAGCAGCAAACGGATTTACCGAAGTATATATTCCACTGTTAGTTTCTTGAAAAATATAAGTCATTCCTGAATTATCTGTTATGGAAACTCTAGCGTTTCTCTCAGGATTTAATCTGGTGGAATCTATAGGTATTGTTCGAGATAACTCAATAACATGTTTTTTGACCTCATTGGTCAGCTGTCCTTGTACAACTAAATTCGAGTCAAACGATAGGGTAGAAAGCTCTACAGGTTCAATACAACCTAATAAAACTAAAAAGGATAATATGTATGTTATAAACTTGTACTGTTTCAACTTAACTCATTTAAATTATTTATTCAACCCAAAAACTTGGTGGAAAAACAGGGCCAAATTGCGAACAATCTGTACATTCTTTTCTGAATAAGCTATAAGGGCCCGAATTAGGCGGAACATCTTCAGATTCTACTGGAAAATACCTCCATTCATCTCTTAAGGCTGTTATTAACGGTGACTGACCAAGGGCATTTTCAATCAATGGGTAAATTGGCTCTACGCAAAAAATTAACTCCCAATAATTGATAAATGGAGTATCCAACCCAAAGTAATCACTTCTATTGAAGAAGATTCTTTTTTCTGTTACCGAAGAGACCTCAAAAAAGCCAATAACCCTGTCTTCTATGGGAAATCTATTATTTGATATATTACTTGGTATATTTCCTACTTGTGTTTGAGAAAAGATATTATCTGGTTCTGCAAACTTGTTCAATAATGTGTAAAAATCAAATGTATTCTGATTAATTACATATTGTTTAACTAATATGGAATATCGAAGTCCAACACGGTAATTATCAATTGGGATTTGTCTTATTGGAAAACCAATAACTTGATCTTGCCCTAGATTAATGGTTTCTGTGAGAAAAATTTTATTCGATTTTTCAGTTGGATAGCAAAAACCTTCACCTGCTACAGCTGGGTCTTTTTGAACCAATATTATCTCATATGGTCTTGTGTCTGAAATAATTTTAAGTTCATCATAAGTCCATAATGGAGTTTTTATTTTATACGTTTCTTCATATTCATATCTGTAATACTTTCCTTCGTCTGATGTTAAATCACTATCCACTCGAATAACCATCTCTTGAATATTTTCAATTTCATTATCTTCAACAGCAACCTTCAAGTTAGAAATAGAGGCAGTTTTAGGTAATGTTTCTTGAATAGAAGAGTAGGTTTGTCCATCACTGGTTTCTATATTTAACGTGTATAGCTTATTCGTTTGAGCAGCAAAACTAGTTACTGATTCATATGTTCCGTCTTTAATTTCAACGAAATCAAAGTTCATTCCGTTGTTATCCACTATAAAAACTCGAGCATTTTTTTCTGGATTCAACTTTGTAGAATCAATTGGAATTGTTCTAGAAAGTTCAATAGTATGCTTTTTAGTTTCATTGGTAATTAATGCTTTAACTACTAAATTACCATCAAATGTTATATTTTCGAATTCAATGGCTTCAATACAACTATGAACTATTACAAAAGAGATTAGAATGGACGCTATTTTTATTAGCCTTTTCAAACTGATCTAAAATTTAAAGTTATACGTTATGGTAGGAATAGGCACAGAGAAAATAGAACTCTGATATGCCTCAACATTTCCATCAGCATTTGTTTGGAAGAAAACAGAATAAGGATTGTTTCTACCAAGAACATTATATACAGATATATTCCAGAAACTATGTGCGAATTTTTTAATTTTATGGTTTCCTTCTATATTAATCCCAATATCTAACCTGTAATAGTCAGGAATTCTAAATTGATTTCTATTACTATATGTTAAGAATTCTGCTCCTTGGAAAATAAACTTTCCAGTAGGGTAGGTGATTGGCCTTCCTGTTTGATAAGTAAAGTTTGTTGAAAAACTATACCTTTCTGTAAACTTATAATTTAAAACCGCAGTTAAGTCATGTGGTTTGTCATAGTTAGTCGGAAAGAACAATCCATTGTTTACAGTTTCTTCTTGAAATTTACTATTCAATTGAATTAAAGATCTTGAATAACTATAACCTAACCAACCATTTAATCTACCTCTGTTCTTTTTAACTAAGAATTCTACACCATATGATTTTCCATTTCCTTGTAGTACTTCAGTTTCAATATTTTCATTCAACAATAAATTCGCTCCAATTTTATAGTCTAGTAAGTTTTCATACTCCTTGTAATATCCTTCTAAGCTAATTTCATAATCGTTACCATTAATGTTTTTAAACGCACCCAGAGATATTTGTGATCCTTCCTGTGGTTTAATGTTTGAATCTGAAAGTCTCCATGTATCAATTGGAGTAGCAGTAGTGTTATTATTAAGACGGTGTATATATTGAAATGACTTATTATAACTTGCTTTTAAAGAAAGTGAATTGGTTAATGAATATCTACCTGCCAAACGATAACTTAAGTTATGATAGGTTTGAAAAACATCATTATTCCCATGTTCAATTGTGTTAACTAAAGTGGTTTCGTTTTTCGGAGCATCGTCTTGATAAACTCTTTCTGTAGACGGACCTAAGGCTAAATATTGATTTAAGCGCAGACCGACATTAAAGTTCAGTTTTTTGTTTACAGTTATTTCATCCGCTATGAATAAACTACTTTCAAGTGCTTTTTCTTCTTGAATGGTAAGTGGCACAACCGTTGAAGTTGCTCCGTTTGGTACTATAGATCCTGGATTAATACTATATAATTTTGATTCTAATCCGTAATCAAAACTATGAGTATCCGAATGATCGTATTTCATTTTTATTTTTAACCCAGTTTCGTTAATTCGATATTGTAAATTGAATCCTTTGTTTGTGTTTTCACTTTCAAAATCAATATCAAAAGAATAACGGCTGTTAGATAAAGTTAAACTTCCTCTATTTTTATCATTAAACTCATGATCCCAGTTGATAGTAGCCATCATGTTTCCATATTTATTAATGGTATCAGATGCGATTTGGTATTGATCCTGACTGAAATAACCTGTAGCTTTTATTGCATTTTTATCGTTGATTTGATGCTTATATTTAGCAATAACATCATAAAATGAAACACTACTGTTTTCAATTTGTTTGTTATTTACCAATCCTAAAATCCAGTCAGAATAAGTACTACGAGCCCCAAGTACTAATCCAGATTTATCTTTTACAATTGGTATGTCAACATTTACATTACCTGTTACCGGTCCAATAGACGCTTCACCCTCAAATTTCTTTGTGTTAGGATCTTTTGTTCTAATGTCAAATACGGAAGATAATCTTCCCCCATATTCAGCAGGAATATTTCCAGTATATATTTTTAAGTCATTTGTAGTGAATGGATTTATAGCAGAGAATAACCCAAGGAAGTGAGTAGGATTATAAATCACACCATTATCAAGTAAAAATAAATTCTGATCTACTTTTCCACCACGTACATTTACACCTTCTGATCCTTCACCTGTAGATTTAATAGAAGGTAATGTAATGGCAACTTTTAAGATATCTCGTTCACCTAGGACTAACGGAATCTTTTTAATTTCTTTAGCTTTAATTTGACTAATTCCTGAAATTGTTTGTCTAATGTTTCTGGTTCTACTAGCACTAATTACAACTTCTTCTAATTGTTCTGATTTTTCACTTATAGAGAAGTTTAATTTTCCATTATTATAAACTATAAGGTCTTTATAATCGCTATCAAAGCCAACGAAAGAAGTTTCTAAACTATTTTTACCAAAAGGAAGTTCAATTTTAAAGTACCCTTTACTATTGGTAGTTGCATAAATGTTTTTCTCTCTCTCGAAAATAGTAGCACCTTCTATTGGTTCTCCATTTTTATCATTTAAAACCCTACCTGAAATGGTGTAAGAGTTTTTCTTATTTACTTCTTCTCGACCAATTTTTATAAGATTTCCATCTTCCGTATTTACCAGTACAGGAGTACTAGTATCGTTCGGATTTGTATTATCAGTCTCATAAATACTCTTCTTAATTAAGTTCCCATTGGTAAGAACGATCCTTTCATTATCTAGAACGAAATAATTGATTCTACTTCCGCCAAATAATGTGTCTAAAACATATTTTAATTTAGCATTAGTAAAATTGAAACTTATTTTTTCATTATCAAGCCATTTCTCTAAATAGTAAAAATTATAGTTTGTTTTACTTTCAATTAGTTTTATGACTTGGGCTTTGGTTAATTCATTAGCAGTTATGGTAATTGTTTCATTATTTTCTTGCGCAATTAAAGAAGTAGAAAACAATAAAACCATTAAAGCTAAAACACTTTTCTTAATAGCTGATTTCATTTGGTTATTCTTGAAGTAGAGATATTAGTTTTGCTACAAAGGTTTTGTAGTCGTTTTTTAGTAAATACGTATTCGATTTATAGAACTTCGAAATTTGTTTTTTCTTTTCTGGAAAAAGCCTCGTAAACCCTCTTTTAGAATCAATAGGATAATAGGAGTTATTATAGAATAGAATATGTTGTTCTCGCTTTTTGAATGTGTGGTAGCGATAATCAGCGTCTCTATTTTCTTTGCTAACCTTTCGATGTTTTTTTAAAACTGCAAAGTTATCTTTAACTAGAAGTTCTTCTAAAAAACCATCGGTATCAGAATTTCTAAATTTTATATTCCCGATACTGAATTTTGTAATAAGGTTTTTTTGCGGAATAATAGAAATTTGTTGTTGCTGATTGTTTAATTTGATAATAATAAAATCATCAACTAAATCATACTTTATGTCAACATTATCAAATTGTTCACCTCTGTAATTAACACTTCCTTTTTTGAAAGAATCAGTTAAATAAAAGTTGTGATTATCTTTGATTTTCTTTCGGTACTTTTCTTTGTAGACAGATCCATAACTTAATTTCGTGTTATTCTGACCTACAATTTCATCAAATCGGGAGTACAGCGATTGGTCTTGTCCGGATACAATGAAACAACAAAACACAAACACCAAGGTTGATAGCAATTTTTTCATCAACATTTTGTTTTTAAATTAAACTTGGTAAGGGTTTTTAAAGATAGAATTATTTTTTTAAGAAAATGTTAAAATTATAAATAATCATAAAGTTTTGTGGTTTTATTATTTATTAAGGTGAGCTATTATAAATTTAATAAATAAAAAAGCCATTCAATGAAGAATGGCTTTTACAAGTAGTAGTTGAAATACAACTAGTTTGCACTAGGTATGTTTTTAAGGATTTCCAATAAGAATTTCCAGAACTTTTGCATTGATGATATTTGAGCCCTTTCATCTGGTGAATGTGCTCCGCGAATATTAGGACCAAATGATATCATATCCATTTTTGGGTAATTCTGACCTAATATTCCACATTCTAAACCTGCATGACAAGCCGCCACATGTGGTTCAGAATCGTTCATGTCAATATATAAATTTTTTAATACTTTCAAAATATCTGAGTTCATATTTGGTAACCAACCTGGATAAGAACCTGAGAATTCAACCTCAAATCCTGCTAATTCAAATACAGAACGTAAAGAGTTAGCCAAATCCCATTTATTGGTTTCTGAAGACGAACGAGTAAGACATCCGATTTTAATTGCTCCATCTTTTACAATTACTCGAGCTACATTATTTGATGTTTCAACTAAATCTTCAATATCAGGACTCATTCTATAAACACCGTTTAATGCTCCGTAAACAGATTTAATTAAGCCCATTTGAACTCCTAAATCCATTACAGATTCTGGTGAAGGAACTTCATTTAATTCTATAGTTAAATTTGGTTCTAATGAAGCGAATTCTGCTTTAATTTCATTAATCAACTCGTTTAATTCAAATAAAAACGGTTCTTTCGAAACTTGATCAATAACAACGGTAGCAAAACTTTCTCTTGGAATAGCATTTCTTAAACTCCCTCCATTAATTTCTGAAATACGTAAACCATAGTTTGTGAATCCATCAAATAATAAACGATTCATGATTTTATTCGCATTTCCTAAACCTTTATGAATATCCATTCCAGAGTGACCTCCATTTAATCCTGTAACAGAAAGTTCGAAAGCGATTGTATTTTCAGGAGTATTTTCACTTTCATAAGTTCTAGAAGCAGTGATGTCAACACCACCAGCACAACCAATTCCAATCTCATCATCTTCCTCTGTGTCTAGGTTTAGTAAAATCTCACCAGTTAAAATACCACCTTCAAGTCCCATAGCACCAGTCATACCAGTTTCTTCGTCAATTGTAAATAAAGCTTCAATAGCAGGATGAGCAATATCTGATGAAGATAAAACAGCCATAATTGAAGCAACTCCTAATCCATTATCTGCTCCAAGAGTTGTTCCTTCTGCTTTTACCCAATCTCCTTCAATAAACATTTTAATTCCTTCGGTATCGAAATCAAAATTAGTATCTGCATTTTTTTGATGTACCATATCAAGATGACTTTGCATCACGATAGTTTTTCTATTTTCCATTCCAGCTGTAGCAGGCTTTCTTATGATAACATTACCAACCTTATCTACAAAAGTTTCTAAATTTAACTCTTTACCAAAGTCAACCATAAACTGGATAACACGTTCTTCTTTTTTTGAAGCACGAGGAACAGCATTTAAATCAGCAAAGTGATTCCATACAGTTTTAGGTTCAATATTTCTAATTTCTAAGCTCATCTTGTTAAGTTTGTTTGATGACTCAAAGGTACATTTTAAGATAGTAAGAAACAAAGACAACTCAACTTGTTTTATCTTTCCTTTTATTACAGATTGTTGTAATTTCGCAATATGGATTTTTCATCAAAACTTCTCGAAAATGCAGTTAATGAAGTAAGCAGATTACCTGGGATAGGAAAGAGAACTGCATTACGGTTGGTACTTCACTTATTAAAACAACCAAAGGAGAATACAAAGTATTTAGCGGATGCTATTATGCAATTAAGAAATGATGTGAAATCATGCAAAAAGTGTCATAATATTTCGGATACTATTCTTTGTGATATTTGTAGCAATCCTAATAGAAAAGAAGAATTGGTTTGTGTAGTTGAAGATATTAGAGATGTAATGGCTATTGAAAATACAGGTCAGTTTAGAGGATTGTATCATGTTTTAGGAGGAAAAATATCTCCAATTGAAGGAGTAGGACCACAAAACTTAAATATAGAATCTTTGGTAGATAAAGTAAAAAGTGGTGAAATAAAAGAATTGATTTTTGCTTTGAGTTCTACAATGGAAGGTGATACTACCAATTTCTATATTTATAAACAGATTGAAAAATATAATATTACAACTTCAACAATTGCTAGAGGAATATCAGTAGGGGATGAGTTAGAATATGCGGATGAGGTTACTTTAGGAAGAAGTATTATTAATCGTATACCATTTATACAATCAATAAAAGGATAAAAATTACTAGAATCTTTATCCTTTTGTCAATGTTATATTAATTGTAGCAGAATCTACTGTTTAGCCCAAGTAAATCTTCCGATAATCATATCTCGATTGTTATTTTCAAAACTAATCGGTGCATCTGTTCCTGAAGTGAAACCATGTCTTTTAATATAGTAAGTTCCATCATCATTGTTGGTCCACTCACCATTATACGAGTTCTGAGAATCTAATGTACATTGATTATTAATTGTACTGTACTGCGTAAATGTAAACTTTCCGTCGTTAGTAAAAACATACGTGCTTTGTCCTGTACATGCGTCCACATTAAAACCATTATCCTTTTCCAAATTCCAGGTTCCGATGATTGGATCTTGAGTTTGAACTGGATCTTGAGTTTCTCCGTCTGAAGAATTATCCGATGAACATGAAATAAAAGAAATAATAACGAATGAAAGTAAAATTACTCGTTTCATAATAGGGGATTTAAAAATTAGAAGCGAAATATAGCCAATAAATATGAACTATTCCTCATTTTCTTTATTCTTTTCTAATAATGATTTTTCGTATTTATCCCAGCTTTTTTTAGCTCTAACTTTTTTATAAAGTCTAACACTCATCATTAATAGAACAGATACTAAAACAATTCCAATTACCCCCCAAATCCAATTAATCGCATTTTTTAAAACAACTAAAAAGACTACAGCGAATAAAATAATAGTTGCCACTTCATTCCAAATACGTAGTTTCAAAGAGGTGTATTTTACTTGATCTTTTTGTAATTGTTTATACATACTGTGACACTTTCCGTGATAGAAGTACAGTGCTAAAACAAAAGCTAATTTTACATGCATCCAAGGCATTTCCAGATAATAAGGATTTTTAATTAGCATCCAGAAAGCAAAAACACTTGCTAAAACAGCAGAAGGCCAGGTAATGATATACCAAAGCCTTTTCTCCATCAGTTTATATTGAGTTTGAAGTATTTCCTTTGCAGGTTCTTCTTTCTTCTCAGCTTCCGTATGGTAAATAAATAAACGAACCATGTAGAATAACCCAGCAAACCAAGTAACTACAAATATGATATGTAATGATTTGATGTAAAGGAAATCCATTCTTAATTGTTTTTAAAATTATTTATCCAACCTGCTAAAACATCTACCCATTCATCATTATCGTTAATACAAGGAACAGTGTAAAATTCTTCTCCACCTGCTTCTAAAAACTCTTCTTTACCTTCCATTGCGATTTCTTCTAAAGTTTCTAAGCAATCAGAAACAAAAGCAGGAGTAACAATAGCTAGTTTTTTAATGCCGTCTTTTTCAGCTTTCTTTACTAATGTTCTATCAGTATAAGGTTGTAGCCAAGGATCTACTCCTAAACGAGATTGAAATGTTGTTGTTACATTTTCTTCGTTTAATCCTAATTCTTTGATTACGTTTTTAGTGGTTTGAAAACATTGATGACGATAACAGAATTCATGTGCTTTTGATGGCGTGTTACAGCAACTACCATCTATTTTACAATGAGATTTTGTAATGTCAGATTTACGAATATGACGCTCAGGAACTCCATGGTAAGAGAACATGATATGGTCATAATCTTTGTCTGATAAATAATCTTTGATGCTATTTGAAAGTGCTTTTACATATTCTGGTTTGTTGTAGAATGCAGGAATATCTGTGATTTTCATATCCGAAAAGAACTCTTTTCTTAATTCTTCGGCTAAAACAACAATAGTTTCAGTTGTAGCCATTGCGAATTGAGGATATAACGGAATCATTAAAACATCTTTAACTCCCTTGTCATATAATTCTTGTAGTCCTGATTTTAATGAAGGATTTCCATAACGCATTGCCAATGCAACAGGTAAGTCTGTTTTCTCTTGAACTTTAGATTGTAGTCTTTCAGATAGAACAATTAATGGAGAACCTTCTTCCCACCAAATTTTTTGGTAAGCTGCAGCTGATTTTTTCGGACGAGTATTTAAAATAATTCCTCGTACAAGAAATGATCTTAACCAATAAGGAACGTCAATAACACGTTCGTCCATTAAAAATTCGTCTAAATATTTTTTTACATCTTTAGGATTTGTGCTGTCTGGTGATCCTAAGTTTACTAATAAAACTCCTTTCATTTTTTATATTTTATTGGATGCAGGCTTTATCTTTAAGGTTAAACCTATCTTTGCCAATCGTGTTTTTATTTAAATGTTTGATTGATAATTCTTTTGCTAGAACTAAATATTTTAAAGCTCGATTATTATAGTTTTTATAACAGTCATAATTTGTATAATCTTTTTTGTGAACTAAAACATAATTGAAATTATATTTTTGCTGTATTTTAGTATCTACTTTTGATAACTCATCTTCTTGGTAGATGTATATTTTAAGGCTGTTATTTTTCCAATCTTGACTTGCAGTTTTATTGGTTGCAGAACATGTTTCTGTGAATGAAATTGATTTTGGTCTTTTTCTTTTAAGCCAGGAATTTTTATAACTGTAACTTTTAACAACTTCGTTATCTATATAGAACTTGAGAAGATAATCAGGTTGTTCTTTTTCGATTTTAAGTTCAAATAAACCTTCTTTATCCAATAATTTTTTTTCAGACAAGCCATCTACTGAAACTAATATAAAAGGAAATTGATCCTTAAAATTTTGAGAAGTAATAAGTTTTCCTTTAATAGTATTTTGACTATTAATATTACTACTTAGAAATATGATAATGAAAAGTATGTTTTTCATGTTCCCTAACTTGTAACTTCTAATCTTGACTTAATTTGATTTGTTGCTTCATAAAGTGTAATTGCTAAACTATGAATTACATTCATGCTAGAATTACGCCCATACATTGGAATAGAAACAGTTGCATCAACTAAATCTATATTTTCTATTCCGTTTCTTTCACTACCTAAAAGTAATACCAATTTTTCATGATTTTTAAAATCAAAATCTTGAATTGTTATGCTTTCATCAGTAATTTCAATACCAATTATTGTGTTTCCTTCTTCTTTTAATGTACTCATCAAGTTATTGAAATCATTGTATTGTTCTGATTCAATTTGATTCAAAGTATTGCGAGCAGTTTTTTTTACAATTCTGTTGTCCATTGAAGGAGAACTTTCATGTAAATATATTTTAGAGACACCAAAGCTTTCAGCAATGCGAAAACACATACCGATGTTTTCTGGTGTTCTTATGGCATCACAAACAATTGTAATAGGAAATTGTTGTGCTTTGTTTTCTATTTCGTAATGCGTTAGTTGTTTCATTTATACTTCTAAATCTAATAAGAATTCATTCCATAGACTATCCTTGAATTTTGATTTGAAAAATCCAAAATGACCTATAGTTTTAACATTGTACTCTTTCGGAACTAAATGTTTTCTTGTAATCTTAGCGTTAAAATATTTTTTTGTCATCCAATCAATCGCTTTTCTTGGAGCGAAATGATCATTATCTGTACTGTAGGAAGTAATTTTTCCATTTAGTTGATGATGATATAATTCTTCTTTTTTCTTGTAATGAAATAGGTAATTTCGCTTTCGTCCCCAACTAGCAAATTCTTGTGCCATAGATTTTGGTAAATTTTCCATGCCTGTAATTTTTTTACTTGGCAAGTAGCCAAATAAAGAAGTAAGCACAGGGAAAAGAATGTGCCAATTGAAAAACATTTCTAGTTTTCCAAATCCGTTCCAGAATTTAAAATATCCAGACTGACTAGCGACTAGTAAAATATTGGTGATGTATTTATTTGATGGTGTTAAGCCTAAAATTTGACCGCCAATACTATGACATACACAATCAATTTGTGATTGAGGATGGTTTTCTTTTATAAAGTTTAATACACTATTAATGTCGTTAACTGCCCAATTTGTTAAAGAAACATCAAAATCTTTTAGGTTTTCTTTTTTAGAACCTCCGATTCCAGCATAATCAAAAGTGTATACGGTTCTACCTTTAGAACTTAAGAAAGTTGCAAAGTTTTGATAATAGCCTTGTAAAACTCCTGTTGCTGAGCAAATGATTACCACTTTATTGTTTGAATCAATTGGTGAGTATTTTGTTAAACTTAAAGAATAACCAAGAGGTGTTGTTAATTCTATAGTTTCCATTCTTATGAGTTTAACGATAATACATATTGTTTTGGAGTGGTTCCAAATTTCTTTTTGAAAGCCGCAATAAAATGACTTGCTGTACTATATCCAACTTGAATTCCAACTTCATTCACATTGTATTGATTGCTTTCTAATAGTTTTCTGGCATGTTCCATTTTATAATCAAAAAGAAAACTATAAACAGTGTCTCCGTAAACTTGCTTGAATCCTTCTTTTAATTTCTTTAGATTCAGTCCTGTTTCGTTTGATAATTCTTGTAATGTTGGCGGTTCTGCCATTCTTGAAATAATGATGTCTTTTGCTTTTCTGATTTTAGAAACATCTCTTTCATCAACTAAAAACGGACAGTATTCACCCTCAATAGATTCATCTTTTTGAAAGTGTAAACTCAGTAATTCATATATTTTACCTTTAATGTATAAACTACGTAAAGAGCTATTCACATTTGCGTTGATTATTTGTTTTAAGACAATTAAAACAGTTGGTTTTATAGTTGCGTTATCATAGTATTTTCTATTCTTATTTTCATCACTTAAAAAAGGAATATATCCAGCTTCGCTAGAAAATAAAGAGTGGAACTTTTTAATAGAAACTAATAAAGAAACTAAAGAGCTCTTAGGTTGAATTTCTAAATTTAAAGGTAAATCTTGTTGCGGATTATAAAGTAAAATAGAGTGCTCTTCAAGAACATCAAAAGTGTAGTTTCCATTATTAAAATGAAACTTTGCATTTCCGTGTATACAAAAATGTAATTGTATGAAAGAGTTATCTATGTCTCGTTCAAAGCGTTGGCTTTCCATGGTGTCGTTAGAGAACTCAAGTAATAAAAAACCATTTTCGAGATTCGTTTCTAAAAAAGTGCTTTCAGCGATATTTTTCAAAAGTCAATATGTTTACGAATTTGATGTTTTTATTTAGAATAATTCTAGATAATAAACTCTGTAATCCTTGCTATTAGTGCAAAAGTAAAGAAAATCAGTGGTTTTTAGAAAAAATGACGTAGAAAAACCAAAAACGACATTTTAAGTTCCTCTAGCGATATTTTTATCTAAAGTAACTTTCTATTTTTGTCGAGGTTTTATGTAAAATAAGAATATTGGAAGATACTAAACATAAGAATTTCTACAGCATTGGAGTGAGCTATATAAAAGCTGACGCTCAAACGCGTGGGAAGTTTTCATTGTCTGCTGAGGATAAAAAAGCTTTATTAGAGGAAGCGAAGTCAAATAATTTTGACGGTGTTTTTGTATTATCAACATGTAATAGAACAGAAATTATTGGTTTTGCTGAGCATCCATTTCAACTAATAAGTATGTTATGTAAACATTCTAATGGATCAGTAGAAGAGTTTGCGAAAATATCTTATGTACATAAAAATCAAGAAGCAATACAGCACCTTTTTAATATTGGTACTGGTTTAGATAGTCAGATTTTAGGTGATTACGAAATTGTTGGCCAATTAAGAACTGCATTTAAACTTGCTAAAGAACACGGAACTACCAATGCTTATTTGGAGAGATTACTAAATAACGTAATGCAGGCGAGTAAGCGAGTAAAGAACGAAACGAAATTAAGTTCTGGTACAACTTCTGTTTCATATGCAGCAGTGCAATACCTAATTGATAATCTTCAAGATTACAATACCAAGAATATTTTGGTGTATGGTTTAGGTAAAATGGGTAAACATACTTGTAAGAATTTAGCTGAGTATACACAGAATAAACAAGTTACTTTAATAAATAGAACAGAACAAAAAGTTGATGAATTTATTAAAGAACATCCTTCAATTAACAAATCTAAAATTGAAAATTTAACACAAGAGATTGATAAATCAGATGTGATAATCGTTTCAACAGGAGCGTCTGAAGCTACAGTTACTTTAGAAAATATTCCTTTAGATAAAAATTTATTGATTTTAGATTTATCTGTACCGGCAAATGTTGATCCAAGTATTAAGAATTTAAACAACGTTAAGTTGGTTAATGTTGACGAGTTGTCTAAAGTTACTGATGAGACTTTAGCTATTCGTAAACAAGAGATTCCATTTGCAAAAGAGATCATTGAAGAACATAAGCAGGAGTTTAATGAATGGTTAAATCACCGTCGTTTTACTCCAGCAATTAATGCCTTAAAACAATCATTAGAGGCAATTCAAAGAGACGAAATCAATTTTCACAAAAAGAAAATAAATAACTTTGATGTAGATCAGGCGGAAGCCATTACATCGAGATTCATACAAAAGATAACTACACAGTTTGTGAAACACTTAAAAACCGAAGAAACTTCTGTAAATCAGAGTATTCAAGTAATGGCGAAAGTGTTTGGAACGAATTTAGAAAAAATCGATGCAGAAAATCATTAGAATCGGTACTCGTGATAGCGAGTTGGCTTTATGGCAAGCCACAAAAGTTCAAAAACTTTTAGAAGAATTAGAATACAATACAGAAATTGTACCTATTAAATCAACAGGAGATATCGTTCTAGATAAGCCTCTTTATGAATTAGGAATCACAGGAATTTTTACTAAGAATTTAGATATAGCAATGTTAAATGGTGACATTGATATTGCTGTGCATTCTATGAAAGATGTTCCAACAGTATTACCAGAAGGCATAGTTCAGGCAGCTGTTTTAAAGCGTGCAAACTATAATGATATTCTAGTTTTAAAAGATAACGAGGAGTTTCTTGCACAACCTGAAGGAGTAATTGCCACAAGTAGTTTGCGTAGAAAAGCTCAATGGTTAAATAGATATCCTACTCATAATGTTGAAGACTTAAGAGGAAACGTAAATACGCGTTTACAAAAGGTAAAAGATAATGAGTGGAACGGAGCTATTTTTGCTGCAGCTGGTTTAGAACGTATTGGAAAAAGACCTAAAGGAGCCGTGAATTTATCATGGATGATTCCTGCACCTGCACAAGGAGCAATTATGGTTACAGCTTTAGCAGAAGATGATTTTTCTGTAGATGCTTGTAATCAATTAAATGATGTTGATACGGAAACATGTACATCAATTGAAAGAGAATTCTTAAATAGATTAGAAGGAGGTTGTACTGCACCAATTGGAGCATTAGCCTACATTAATGAAGTTGATAAAGAGTTAGTGTTTAAAGGAGTTTTGTTGAGTAGAGATGGAAAAAAGAAAATTGAAGTAAGTAAAAAAGTTCCTGTAGGTAGACATAAATATGTAGCTAAAGATTGTGCCAACTATATTATCGAAAGAGGAGGAAAGATTTTAATGATGGAAGACCTTGGAGTTGAAAAAGAGTTTTCAATTTTTTCAACTAAAACATTATCTGAAGCACAAAAGAAATTGTTGCCAACTACAGTAAAGGTTGAGGACAGCGATTTTATTAAAATTCGTTTCAATCGTATTCCACCAAAAGTAGTTAAGCAAGAAATAGATAATGTAATCATCACAAGTAAAAATGGAGTAGAGTCTATTCTAAATAGTTTTACCGTCGATGAATTACAATTTAAAAATATATACTGTGTAGGAAGAAGAACTAAGAAATTAATTGAGCAAAAAATTGGTAAAGTAGCTTTTTCTGCAAGAAACGCAGACAAACTTTCTCAGTACTTAGCTGAAAATATTTCAGGTCAGGAAGTTACTTATTTCTGTAGTGATTTACGATTAGATAATTTACCTACCAAATTAGCTCAAAATAATATTTCTGTTAACGAGGTAGAAGCATATAAAACCATGTATAGTCCATCAAAAGTTGATGATAAAGTAAATGGTGTTTTATTTTATAGTCCTTCTACTGTTGAAAGTTATATGAAAGAAAATACAGCTGACAAAATCGCATTTTGTATTGGAGATACAACAGCTAAAGAAGCGGCTAAGTTTTTTAAAGAAGTAAAAACGGCTAAGTTGCCAACTGTTGAAAGTGTGATTGAGTTAGTAAATACGCATTTTGTAAAAGCTTAAGAGATGTTAAGAAGACCAAGAAGAAATAGAAAATCTGCCGCAATTAGAGCAATGGTTGAAGAAACGACCTTATCTGTAAATGATTTTATTTATCCTGTATTTTTAATAGAAGGTACAGGTAAAAAAGAAGAGATTGTTTCTATGCCAGGTATTTATCGCTATTCTCTTGATTTATTATTGGATGAGATTCGGGAATGTGTTGATCTAGGAATTAAAGGTTTTTGCGTTTTCCCTTCTTTAGGAGATGATAAGAAAGATAAGTATGCAACGGAAGGTCATAATCCAGCAAGTTTATACAATACAGCATTAAAGGAGATTAAAACTAAATTTCCAAACATTGCAGTTATGACGGATATTGCTATGGATCCATATTCAAGTGATGGTCATGACGGAATTGTTGAGAATGGAGAAATTCTTAATGATGAAACTCTAGAAATTTTAGGTAAAATGGCTTTAGCACAAGTAGAGGCTGGTGCAGATATTCTTGGACCATCAGATATGATGGACGGAAGAGTAGGATATATCAGAAATATTCTTGATGAAGCTGGGTTCACTAATGTTTCAATTATGTCATACACCGCTAAGTATGCGAGTGCTTTTTATGGTCCATTTCGTGATGCTTTAGATTCAGCGCCGAAATTTGGAGATAAAAAAACATATCAGATGAATCCTGCAAATAAAAATGAGGCTTTAATTGAGGCTGATTTGGATATAGCAGAAGGAGCAGATATGATAATGGTTAAACCGGCTTTAGCGTATTTAGATATAATCAAGTTATTGAAAGATAATTATGACGTGCCGATTACCGCATATAATGTAAGTGGAGAGTATGCAATGTTAAAAGCAGCATCTGAAAAAGGATGGCTTGATGGTGAAAAAGTAATGATGGAAAGTTTATTGAGCATTAAAAGAGCAGGAGCAGACATCATTCTTACTTATTTCGCAAAAGAGGCAGCAAGGATTTTGGCTTAGAAATAAAATGAATAAAATAGCTGTAGCTGGAAATATTGTTCCGCCTGTGTATCATTTAATTTTAGAAAAAGGATACAGAATTAAGTTTAAGGATAACTATATTGTGGCTACAAAAAATAATACAGAACTAATCGCTCAAAACTTTGTTGAATTGGGAGGATTAGTTTTTCTCTTTGAAAGCAAAGGTGAAAATTGGAAAGTTAGCGATGATAAAATTGATGATTGTTTAACTTTTATAGAACAAAACCAATAGAAAATGGAATTTAAAAAATCACAAAAACTATATAACAAAGGACTAGTAAATTTAGTTGGAGCAGTAAATTCTCCAGTTCGTGCTTTTGCATCGGTAGGAGGAAATCCTCTATTTATTGAAAAGGCAAAAGGAAGTAAGATAAAAGATGTTGATGGGAATTCTTACATTGATTTAGTGTTGTCTTATGGACCAATGATTTTAGGTCATCGTCATAAAAAAGTTCAAAAAGCAATAACAAAAGCTTTAAAAAATGGATATTCTTTTGGAGCTTCTACAGCGAACGAAATTAAACTAGCAAAAATTGTTTGTGATGCTTTTCCAGGAATGGATAAAGTTCGTTTTGTGAATTCTGGAACAGAAGCCGTTTTAAGTGGAACGCGTTTAGCTAGAGCTTACACAGGTAAGGATAAGATTATCAAGTTCGCTGGATGTTACCATGGGCATCAAGATTCTCTATTAGTAGCAGCAGGATCAGGTTTGGCGACGTTAAGTTTACCAGGAAGTAAAGGTGTTCCTGAAGGAGCTGTTAAAAATACCCTAATCGCAAACTATAATGATTTGGATAGCGTAAAAGCTCATTTCGAAAAGCATGACGATATTGCTGGTGTTATTTTAGAACCAGTTGCTGGAAACATGGGAGTGGTAATTCCTCAGAATGGATTTTTAAAGGAGTTAAAGGCGTTTTTAGAATCAAAAGGAGCATTATTAATTGTTGATGAGGTAATGACTGGATTCCGTTCTAAATTCGGTGGAGCGCAAGAGTTATTAGGTGTTGAAGCAGATATTACTTGTTTAGGTAAAGTAATTGGTGGAGGATTCCCAGTTGGAGCATATGGTGCTCGTAATGAAATTATGGAAAATGTAGCTCCTCTAGGAGGAATGTATCAAGCAGGAACTTTAAGTGGAAATCCAATTGCAATGGCTGCAGGTATTTCAACATTAACAGAGTTGAAAAAACAAAATCCTTATGATTTATTCAATGATATCGCTGCACAAATAGAAGAATACTTGTTAGCATCTGCTAAAAAATATGGAATTGAGTTATCTGTAAACAGATTCGGGTCAATGATAAACCCTTTCTTTACAAGTACTCACGTAACTAATTTTGAAGAAGCTCAAAGTTCAGATACTAAGAAATTTGCCGTATTTTTCTGGGAAATGATTAGAAATGGAGTATTCTTACCTCCATCTCAATTTGAAGCATGGTTCTTATCAAGTGCAATAAGCAAAAAAGATCTTAATAAGATTGAGAATGCAATTGATAAATCGATGGAAGCTGTTTCTAAAATGTAAATAAAAAATTAATGAGATTTGTAATTATAATATTCGTTTCACTGCTAACCTTGTCATGCGCAAATAGAACTATGGGACAAACTGATCGAGAAAATAAGATCGTGAATCTTTATGAAGGTACTCTTAATGGAGCAGGAGCCGAAGGTTTTGAAAAAGGAAATATTATAATTCAATCACAAGAAGCATGGCAATCAATTGTAAATAAATTGAATAGCGTAAATGAAGTTACGAGTCAATTTAATTCAACAATAGATTTTTCAAAAAATAATGTAATAATTGCAGTAGATCGTGTAAGGAGTACTAGTGGTTTTTCGATTAAGCTAAGTAAGGCTCAAGAGCAAAAAGATATGCTAGAACTTAATGTTCTTACAAAAGGTCCTGGACCAACGGATATGGTTGCTACAGTAATTACACAACCAATTCATATAATATTAATTAATAAAACAGACAAAAAGATAATTTTTGTAGAGAAATAAAATGATAAAGAACGATTTATTTTTAAGAGCCTTAAAAGGAGAAACAGTAGATAGACCACCGGTGTGGATGATGAGACAAGCAGGTAGATATTTACCTGAGTTTATGGAAATTCGTGAAAAGTATGATTTCTTTACAAGATGTAGAACTCCTGAATTAGCTTCTGAAATTACAGTTCAACCAATTAGAAGATATGGTATGGATGCTGCTATTTTGTTTTCAGATATTTTAGTAGTACCACAAGCTATGAATGTTGAGGTTGAAATGAAACCTAATTTTGGACCATATTTACCTAATCCAATTCGTGATAAAAAATCATTAGATCAAGTAATTATTCCTGATGTAAATGAAGAATTAGGTTATGTTATGGATGCTATTAAAGCAACCAAAGAGAAATTAAATGATGAAATTCCATTAATAGGATTTGCGGGGTCTCCATGGACAATTTTATGTTACATGGTGCAAGGTCAAGGTTCTAAAAACTTTGATAAAGCAAAAGAATTTTGTTTTACACAGCCAGTTTTGGCACACCAATTGCTTACTAAGATTACAGATACCACAATTGCTTATTTAAAAGCAAAGGTAAAAGCAGGTGTTAATGCTGTTCAAATTTTTGATTCTTGGGGCGGAATGCTATCACCAACCGACTATCAAGAATTTTCATGGCAATACATCAACAGAATCATTGAGGCGTTAAAAGATGATGCACCAGTAATAGCATTTGGTAAAGGTTGTTGGTTTGCTTTACAAGAAATGTCAAAATCGAATGCATCAGCATTAGGAGTAGATTGGACTTGTTCTCCAAGAAATGCAAGATATTTGACCGGTGGAAATATAACTTTACAAGGTAATTTTGATCCTTCAAGACTACTTTCTCCACCAGCTGAAATTAAAAAAATGGTCACTGAAATGATCAACAATTTTGGAAAGGACAAATATATTGTTAACTTAGGGCACGGGATTTTACCGAATATTCCTGTTGAAAATGCAAAAGCATTCATTGATGCGGTAAAAGAGTACAAAGTTGAATAAATAAAAAACAAATAATAATTCCCATGAAAAGATTAGTTTCATTTCTGTTAATTATTCTTGCGACAAGTGCATTTGCGCAAAAGAAATACTATAACCAAGCGGTGAATAGTTGTGCGGGTAAATCTTCAGAAGAATTAATAAATAAATGTATTAAAGATAGTTACTTGTTGAACTATGATTTTACAACAGATGAAGGTAAAGTTATTAGTACAAAGAGTATAAAAAAGCCTATCGTTATATTGGCCGCTGCAGGTTGGTCTGCACCATGTATTGGTCAAATTCCAGCATTAAATGAAATCGTTGATATATATCACAACGATGTTCAGTTTATCATGATTTTTTGGGATAAAAAAGATAGAATAGGAAGATTCAAGAGTAAAGTTGATTCTAGAGTTATTCTTGTTCCAGCAGGAGAAAATGATAAAGTAGCTAAAGGAAATTTAGATATCAGTGGATTCGTTCATAAATTAGATTATCCAACTGCTTATTTAATTGATAAAACAAAAAAGTTTGTTGCTGTTAAAAGAGGAGCCGCAATTCCTTCAAAAACGGTAACACGTGAACAAGCTAATGAAACAAACGCTTCTGAATTAGAAGATTTTGTAAAGCAAGTATTGAATTAATACTTAATAATATTTATAATATTCAAACCTCTTTCTTACTTTTGAAAGAGGTTTTATTTTTTAGCTATGATACAATCAACCATTAACGCCGTGAAAGCATATTTTGATGCTTTAGCAATTATCAAAAAATTAAAGTTGTGGAATTACTTTTTAATTCCTGTAATTATTAGTGCAGTTACAGCATTAATAATTGGATCATTAACTTATTTTTTATCAGATGATTTAGGTTATTATGTTGCTAAGCTGTGGCCATGGGAGTTTGGAAAACAAACGTTTACTTCTATTGGTAATTTTTTGAGTGGTGTTGCAATTGTTGCTGTTGGATTTATATTGTATAAACACATTGTTTTAGCATTATCATCTCCCTTTATGAGTCCGGTTTCTTTAAAAATAGAACAGCACTTTTATGGAAATCAGCATGAACATAAAAAGAATACATTTTCACAAGCCTTAGCTAGAGGAATAAGACTTAGCCTTCGAAATTTAGGAAGAGAATTGGGTTTAACTTTAGTTATTTTAGTTTTAGGATTAATTCCTTTAATAGGCCTTTTTTCATCGGTGTTATTATTTCTAACTCAAGCATATTATGCAGGTTTCGGTAATATGGATTATACTTTGGAGCGTCACTACAGTTATAAAGATAGTATCACTTTCGTAAGAAGAAACAGAGGAACTGCAATTGGAAACGGAATCATCTTTATGTTGTTCTTACTAATTCCTGTAATTGGGGTAGTTTTAGTTTTACCATTTTCGGTTACTGCGGCTACTACAGAAACAATGAAAAAAATTAAATAAAAAATACTATAATCTTTACATTTGCCGAATAATTAATATAGAATGAAAGATCAGTTTTACGCATATATTGAAAAATTACAAGACACGATAACGAGTAAGTTAGAACAAATAGATGGAAAAGCTACTTTCAAAGAAGATCTATGGAAAAGACCTGAAGGCGGTGGAGGAAGAACTCGTGTTATTGAAAATGGTAATGTTTTTGAAAAAGGAGGTGTAAATATTTCTGCAGTTCATGGAGAACTTCCTGAAGTTTTAAGAAAACAGTTTAAAGTTGAAACTGGTGATTTTTTTGCTTGTGGTTTAAGCTTGGTATTACATCCAATAAATCCTTTTGTGCCAACAGTTCATGCCAATTGGCGTTATTTTGAAATGTATAATGAAAAAGGAGAAATTGTAACCCAATGGTTTGGCGGAGGACAAGATTTAACGCCGTATTATCTTTTTGATGAAGATGCCGTTCATTTTCATTCTGTATGTAAAGAAGCGTGTGATAAGCACAATGAAACCTTTTATCCAAAATTTAAAGAAACTTGCGATAACTATTTCTGGAATGCACATAGAAATGAGGCTAGAGGAGTAGGTGGTTTATTCTTCGATTATTTAAAAGAAACTGAAGAGTTTTCAATGCAGAATCGTTTTGATTTTGTTACAGAGGTAGGAAATAGTTTTTTAAACAGTTATGTTCCTATTGTAGAAAAAAGAAAAGATACACGTTATGCTAAAGAACATAAAGATTGGCAAGAAGTAAGAAGAGGAAGGTATGTTGAGTTTAATCTGGTTCATGATAGAGGTACTTTATTCGGATTAAAAACAAATGGAAGAATAGAAAGTATTCTAATGAGTTTACCACCAACAGTGCAATGGAAATATAATCATGTACCAGAAAAAGGAACCGAAGAATCGAAATTATTAGAAGTGTTGGCTAATCCAAAAACTTGGGTTTAAGTTATTTCCAAATTATATTTTTTTGAACTACGGTTCTGTTTCTATTTTTAATTTTCTGAAGTCTTGCTTTCAGTAATTGTTTTCTACCATCTAAACTGCGGGTATAAACGAGATTTGCCATATCAACTCGCTTATTCCAAAATTCGAGAAATACATTAGCATTTTTCTTATTTGTACTAAATAGTTCTGGAACAGTTGTGTATTTGTACTTTTTGAATTTACTCGTTACCCAAGATTTTTTATATTCTCGAATTAAATATTTAGGATTTTCAATGGATTGTAAAATTTCATTTAATAGGTTTACGAATGTTTTACTTTCATATCTATTAGCACCATAAATAGTGATACCAACTTCTCCTTTACCTTTAAGTTTAGTTTTAAGTTTTACGCCTTTAGGATTGCTAGTAATAATATCGAGTTTAATCATAGTATCTAAAACAGCTAAGGCTATTTTATGAACTCTTGTGTCAACTAATCCATATTTAACATAGCTTCTCACATTTTGAAATAAGCTGAACAAAAACCAAATAAATAGACTGGCAATTGAAAAGTATAAAATGGTTAAAATCTTATCATCTTCTATATAAAAACTTAACCCGATATATGCGATTAACATAAAAATGACTAGAGCTGTTTCTCCAAAACTGTACAGAATTGCATTCACATAATCTAATGCTGTAGATTTTGTCTTTTTAATTTTAGGATTAACGAGAGTTAATTCATCGTATATTTTCTTTCCGTTAAAAATGGAGTTCTTCCATTTATTGGCAATATGATTTCTGTTTTCGGAAAGAAGAACGGTTTTTAAGTTAAGACTTTCAACATCATTCGGAAAAATCTTTTCGGGTAAATCTAATCTAGAAATTCCATTTTTAATAGTAACTTCATTGTTGTTTGAAACCCCTAAAAAAGAACCAAATCTTCTTGATAATAATTCAAGATCTTTTCCTCCAGTTTCATCTGTTGGATCAACACAAGCTAAATGCCAAATTAACCCCACTTTATTTGGGTTTTCTGGGTTTATTCGAATTGCTCTTCCTCTCATTTGATTTGAAGTAACGAAAGAACCTACAAAGGAAGCCAGAATTAGACTATTAATTGATGGAGCATCCCAACCTTCACCTAAGAGTGATTTTGTTCCAATAAGCACTTTAATATGCCCTAGTTCAAAAAGCTTGGTAATAATTTCAACTATGTTTTTAGAAGATGAAGATTTACTTTGTACAATAACATAATTTTCATCTGATTCTAAATAGGTGAACTTATAATTATTAATATCGTCCAAAGCTTCTATTTGTTCTATTTGCGATTGATGAATAATTACAATGGAACCGGATAAAACTGCCAGAGCTTTGGGATAGAAAATGAAATTTTTAAGTTGAAGAAAAATTGGAATGACTCCAATTTTATCCATCACATCAATTTTATCTTTTGGTGTATTTAAATACTCTTTTCGAATGTAATCTGTAAGAATAACACAGCTTAAATCTTCTTTTAAGTTTTTCTGTTCTTGTCTTACAATTTCTATAATGCTTTTTAGCTTACTCGGACTATTACTTAACGATTTATATAAAAGTTCATCTCCTTTAAGGTTAACTTTATTTCTACTAAATACAGAAAGCTTTCTGAGTTTTTTCTCAATTTCAGATAATAAAGGTTCGTATTCTTCATTTTCTTCTCTGTCAGTTACTAATAAACCTTGAAGTAATATTTGAATCCATTCATTAGAGGCTTCAGGAAAATCTACAAGTTCTTCTTCTTGAAATCCCAGTGTGTCTAGTTTATCTTTTCCAATCGGGATGTTTAAAGAGTTTAAGAATATTAAGATCGAAGAGAAAAAGTCGGGATGTTTATATAATTCTTCTAAATAACTCGATGTGAACTTAAAATACCTATGATTTTCTACTAAACTTATAAATTCTTCATTGTGAAATAAAGAATCTACAAATCGGTTGACATTTTCTTTGAAATTGGTAATGTAAATAGATTCATCTGACTCTGGTTTTGAAAGATAGATGAGATCTTGATGCGGAGCTAAGTTTTTTTCTTTTACTAAATCCGGTATAACAATTTCATCGTCTATTTCACCACAAAGATTAAAGTATTTAATAATTTCAGATTTATCGCTGTCATAAGGCGGAGTTGCTGTTAAGGCGACAACAGTTTGTAAATGTTGTTCCTTTAAGTCAAATAAACATTTCCACCAAGCATTTTTTAAATGATGAGCTTCATCTAATAGTAAAACCTCAATTTGATGTTTTTTAAAAAAAGCATAATACTCTTCTTTGTTTTCAAATGTTTTAAAGAACGTATATAAAGCTTGATATGTAGTAAATGTAATATCTGAAGGTTCTTTTAAATTAAAGGAGTACTTATTAAAATCATTCTGAGCTGTAAAGAAAGATTGTAACCTGTTTTCCCATTGATTTCGTATCGTTAAAGTTGGGGCAAGAACCAATGTTTTTTTATGTAATCGTCGCACAATTTCAATACCTAAGATTGTTTTACCAGATCCTGGAGGAGCAACAATATGAAAATGGTTATCTTCAATATGATCAGAGAAATTTTCAAGAACTTTTGCTTGATAAGGTCTCCATTGTAACTTAAATCTCAATTTTTCAAATATCATAGCAGTGTATTTTTGAATGGATTTAAAATCCTAATGTAATCTATTATGAATAGCTTTTAAAATAGTGGTTATGCTTTCTTCAATTGAACTTGTTTCCTCTATTTGTATAAAAGGATTTTTAGGAGTTTCATAAGGAGAATCAATTCCGGTCATATTTTGTATTTCTCCTTTTTCGGCTTTAGCGTATAAACCTTTTACATCTCTTTCCTTACAAGTCTTTAAGCTTGTGTTTATAAAGATTTCTAGATAGTTTTCAGGCCCAACAATTTCTTTTATTTGATGTCTACTTTCTTCTAAAGGAGCTATAAAAGCCGAAAGTACAATTGTTCCTGAATCTAAAAACAGAGAAGCGATTTCAGCCATTCGTCTTAAGTTTTCTTTACGATCTTCAATTGAAAATGACAGATCTTTATTTATTCCCTTTCTCAATACATCTCCGTCCAATACATAATTTGGAATATTTTGTTCACTAAGCTTCTGTTTTAATTCGTTTGCTAAAGTGGATTTACCTGCACCAGATAATCCTGTAAAAAGTATAAAAAAAGGACAAATAGTAGTTATTTCTTTCAAATGTTTAAACGCTTATAAAGTGTCAAATATATTAAATCAAACATTCAGTTTTTTATGTTAATGCAAGGTTAATGGAGAATATAACCTCCTAAATATTAAAAAGTCGCCTTATTTTTGAAAGATGTCCAGAAAAATAATACTTCTTATAATAGCTTCGATAATTGGATTAATTGCCTTGTCCTATATTCAAGCCCGATTAATTAAAAATACGTATTCCTTACGAAAAGAAGCATTTACCGATAATGCGAGCAATACTGTTAGCAAAATAGGAAGCTATGGTTCTCCAATTGATTCAATCTTTGATGCAATTTCGGATACATTTGTTAAAGATCTTGATCGATATAATTTAAATAAAATATCAAGTGAACAATTATTGAATAGATTACGAACTATTTCAGATTCGCTAAATCCAAGATTTATAAAAGAGTATGAGAAAGAAATAGACTTTAATGATTTAGGCTATAATCTAAAATATCACCGTCAACTTAAAAACTTAGTTATTTTAGATAGTTTAAAAACAGATACTATTTTCAAGAGAAAAAAAAGGGAAAAAGGACTAAAGTTAATTGGGTACGATTTTGAAAGTAATTCAGATTTACATTTGGGAACATCTACCTGGGAAACCAATAGAACTTTTGAAGAAATAAATGAAGGCAAAACAGAAAAAATCAGTTACCATATTATTTTTGAAACATCTAATTATATTAACATTGATGACTGGGAGAAAATAATACTAAATGAAATGAGAAGTTTACTCATATTTTCATTTTGTATATTCCTATTTGTAATTGGATTGTTTTATTATTCCATAAAGAACCTGATCACTCAAAAGAAGATTGCAGACATTAAAACAGATTTTGTCAATAATATTACTCACGAATTAAAAACTCCTTTATCGACCTTAGCTCTTGCAACAAAAATTTTAAAAAATGAAGAACATCTATCTCCAATGGTTGTGAGTACTATAGGAACAATAGAGCGACAAAACATTCGTTTGCAAAAATTAATCGATCAAGTACTAAATAATAGTTTAGGTTACAAGGAACTATCATTGGAAAAGCAACCTGTACAAAGTGTTGATTTTATTTCAGAAATTTTAAATGATTTTGAAGTGAGTCATAAAGAAGAAGTAAGTCTAGGTAAGTCGATTTCAAATGAAAATTTAGAATTAAGTATAGATAAGTTTTATACAACAACGGCCATTGTAAACATATTGGAAAATGCAGTGAAATATGGTGCGAATAAGATTGAAGTAACTGCAAAGAATGATAGAGATTACTGGAAGATTAACATTAAGGATAATGGAATAGGAATCTCGAAGAAGAATCAAAAGCTAATTTTCAATAAATTTTACAGAGCAGAAAATAAGGATGTTCACAATGTAAAAGGTTTAGGTTTAGGGTTGTATTACAGTCATCAAATAATAAAAGCACATAACGGCTCTATTAAAGTTGAAAGTGAGAAAGGAAAAGGAACTACATTTACGATAGCATTACCATTGAAATAGGCATAAACATGGAAAAGTATCATATTTTATTAGCAGAAGATGATCCAGATTTTGGAAATTTGCTACAGCAATATTTACAAATGTCAGGTTACCGAGTAACATGGGTTAAAGATGGCGAAGAGGCTTTAAAAGTATTTACGCAAAATTCATTTGATATTTGTGTTTTAGATGTAATGATGCCTAAGAAAGATGGTTTTACCTTGGCCGAGGATATCATAAACGAAAATCCAGAAATTCCTTTCGTGTTCTTAACGGCTAGAAAGTTAAAAGAAGATAAGTTAAAAGGATTGAAATTAGGAGCTGACGATTATATCGTTAAACCTTTTGATGCAGATGAATTAGTACTTCGTTTGAAAAATATCATTAAAAGGTCGAGTAATACAGTTACTAAGGTGATCAAAGAAGAAACTATTCAAATCGGAAAGTATACGTTTAATCAAAGAAGGTTAGAACTAATTTTTGATGGAGAAGTTCAGCAACTAACCGAAAAGGAAGCCAATCTTATTCTGTTTTTATTTGAGCATAAAAATCAAATGTTGAAGAGAGAAGAAATATTAAAAGAAGTTTGGAAAAATGAAGACTATTTTTCTGGAAGAAGTATGGATGTTTTTATTAGTAGACTACGTAAATATTTCAAAAAAGACTCAGCTATTTCAATAGAAAGTTCTAGAGGAATAGGTTTAGAATTTAAGGTAAGTTAATAGGGTTGTATTAACGGTTAATCCTAGGTTAACGCATTGAAAAATATCGTTTTAAATTAATTTTCGAAGTAATTTTGAGGTATAAATTTTAAAAATAGATATCATGAATTTACTAAGATTAACAATTGCTTTAGTTTTAATTGCTTTAACTGCATGTGCACAATCACCAAGAGTGCCAACTCCACCTCAAACTCCTAATAACTCACATACCGAAGTTGTAACATCTGGATCAAGAGTTAGCAGTTCTACCAGTGTTTCTGATTCCAATGGAAGTTATAAATTCCGTTCAAAGTTTCATTCTTCAAAAAGAGATGGTGTAGAAAACATTTTATCAGACGCTTTAGATGGAATTAAATTGTACAGAAAGAATAATAAACTAGAATGGGAAATTCTGCAAGGTGGAGAAGTGTTGTTCGAGTGTAGTTTGAATAAAAACAGATTATCAATTTTTGTTGATAAAGAATTATCTACTGGAAAATTTAATAAGCGAATTAAAAACTTAGGAGAAGAATTACAAGCTTATATTTCTTCACATAAACGTCATAGTTTTAATAGAAGAGCAAACACAATTGCACGTGCCGAAAATAGATTGGAAAGAGCTAAACGTGAGTTACAAGAGTCTATAAAAAACCTAGAAGAAGTAAAAAGAGCTAACGAGCAGTAAGCGTTATGAAATTCAGAATAGTAATAATATTTCTACTCTTAAGCGGTTCAATTTTAGCACAGTGCGACAATTTTAAAATGTTCGAACATTTCAAAATTGAAGATAAATATGATACGGTAAACTATCATGTTTATGCACCTGGTGGATTGACAAGTAAGAAGAATATTCTATTTTTTATTCATGGTTCAAATTCAAGACCGTTTTATGAATTCTTTGAAAAAGATGGAAAAAAGTTTAGAGGAAGCAGTGTTCCTTTCAATCTAAAATCAATTCCAGATTCTTACGCTTTTGTAATAATATCCAAAAAAGGAGTTGTTTTTTGCCATGACGAGAAAAAAGAATTTGAACCTTCCGATGAATATTTTGATAATCTATCACTGAAATACAGAGCGCAGCAAGTTGATAGAGTAATTCGAGATATTACTTTAAATCATCTCGTAAGTCCCAAAAAAGTAGTGGTAATTGGGCACTCAGAAGGAAGTGATGTCGTAGCTAAATTAGGTACGATAAATAAACAAATTACTAATATTGGATTTTGGTCTGGCAGTGGAAATTCTCAATTATATGATTTTCCATTATTCATTAGAAAAGAAGTTTTAGCGGGAAAATTAACAGAAGAAGAAGGATTAGAAGAGATAGAATCTTTGTTTAATAAGTATAAAGATATAATGAAAAACAAAGAAGATTTGACTAAATCTTGGTACGGACATCCATATAAACGATGGGCTAATTTTTCAGAGCCTCCAATTGAAAATTTATTACAAATATCAATTCCGTTATATGTGGCAATGGGAGCTAAAGACACTTCGGTGCCTGTAGAGTCTACATATTTAATTCCCGTTGAGTTTATTAGGAACAGTAAAGAGAACTTAACCTTTAAAGTATATCCGAATCTAGATCATAGTTTTAATGAAAAATTAAAAGATGGAAGTATAAAAAGGAATTGGAACAAAGTATTCTCTGAGTTTATGGAATGGGTAAGCTTAAATTAATTGCATATTGAAAGAATTCGATGTAAACTTCTAATAACGAAGTAGGTAAAAGTAGTTGTTGTTCTCAATTTGTTGTATATGAATACATTAAAAAACTGCTTTTTCTTGAACAATACATAAAAAAAGGATGTTGAAAATAGTGTTTTTTATGGTTTTCATAAAAAAAACATCGATTCATGATTGATTTCATAATAAATAAATGAATTAAATTTACTATTTTTGCACTGCAAAAGAAATCAATCAATATTATGGCAAGATTTGAATTAAAACTTCCTAAAATGGGTGAGAGCGTTGCTGAAGCAACAATTACTTCTTGGATTAAAGAGGTAGGAGATATGGTGGAAATGGATGATACCGTTGTGGAAGTTGCTACTGATAAAGTAGATAGTGAAGTACCTAGTGAAGTTGAAGGAAAACTTGTTGAGATTTTATTTGAAAAGGATGATGTTGTACAAGTTGGACAAACTATTGCTATTATAGAAACTGAAGGTGAAGGAGCCGAGGTAGTTGCTCAAGAACCAGCAGCTGAGCCTGTAAAAGAATCTACAGAGGTTGCTGCTAAAGAAATAGAAAGCACTATTGAAGAAGTAAAAACTTCAGTTAATGGAATAGATACTTCGTCAAGTGATCGTTTTTATTCTCCATTGGTCAAGAGTATAGCTAAGACAGAAGGAATTTCTTTGGAAGAGCTAGAAGGGATTAATGGAACAGGAAAAGAAGGAAGAGTAACTAAAAGTGATATTTTATCATATTTAGAAAATAGAAGTAATCAGCCTAAACAAGCTGCTAGTAATAATTCGATTCAATTTGATATTGAAAAACCTAAGAAAGTGGAAGCTGCTCCAGCTCCAGTTTCAATTTCAGGTAAAGATGAGATTATTGAAATGAGCAGAATGGGGAAACTTATTTCTAAGCACATGGTTGCTTCAGTTCAAACTTCAGCTCACGTACAATCATTTATCGAAATTGATGTTACAAATGTTGTAAACTGGAGAAATAAAGTTAAAAACGCATTCCAACAGAGAGAAGGAGATAAGTTAACATTTACTCCAATCTTTATGCAAGCTGTTGCACAAACCATAAAGAAACATCCATTAATTAACATTTCAGTTGATGGTGATAAAATCATCAAAAGAGGAAATATTAATTTAGGAATGGCTGCGGCATTACCTGATGGAAATTTAATTGTACCTGTAATTAAAAATGCAGATCAGTTAAGTTTAGTGGGAATGACAAAACAGGTGAACGACTTAGCGCAAAGATCTAGAGCTAATAAATTAAAGCCAGATGAGATTCAAGGAGGAACGTATACAGTAACTAACGTTGGTAGTTTTGGAAGTATTACTGGAACTCCAATTATCAATCAACCTCAAGTAGCTATTTTAGCTTTAGGAGCAATTGTTAAGAAACCAGCAGTTATTGAAACTCCAGAAGGTGATTTAATCGGAATCCGTCACAAAATGATTGTATCTCATTCTTACGATCATAGAGTTGTGAATGGTGCCTTAGGAGGAATGTTTATTAAAACGTTTAAAGACATTATTGAAGCTTGGGATGTAAATCAAGATTTTTAATATAAAAGATGATATTATTATAAAAGGCTCAAGAATTTCTTGAGCTTTTTGTTTATCATATATTTGCACAAATTTTTAAAATCAACAAAAAATGAAAAAAATAGCAATTGCTTTATTATTGTTAGTATCAACAATAACTTTTGGACAAGAAAAAGTTTTATTAAGACTTAACTATAAAAAAGGAGATAAGTACCAAACTCATATGAAAATGAAACAAGATATGGGAGTTATGGTTATGGATATGGAAATGACGATGGAGATGTTTGTTGAAGCTGTGAAAGACAAGAAATATGATCTAAAAAATAATTTTACTTTCTTTTCTACTGTTATGGAACAAGGTGGAGAAAAAATGGTCTATAATTCAAAAATGAAAGATGAAGAGCTAAGTGGTGAAGCTAAAAAAATGGCTAGTACTATGAAACCTTTATTAGAAACAACTATCTTTTTAAATATGGATGATTTAGGAAATAGTAAACTCATAAAATTGGTTCCTGAAGTAGCTGGTGTTACTCAATTAAAAGATCAAATGAGTTCAGTCCAATATCCAAAGGAACAAGTATCTGTAGGTTCAACATGGGTAAATGTTCAAAAGACTAATAATATTGGAATGGAAATGACATATACAGTTACTGAGATTACAAAAGATTACGTTTTAGCTGATATTACAGGGAAGGTAAGTTTAATGCCAGGAGCGAAAATTGGAGGAAAGTTAAAAATTGATCGAACAACTGGAATTCCAAGTTATATGAATATGAAATTGGAAGCGGAGATGATGGGAGTTACAATGAAAATGGATTCTGAAGTTAACATGAAGAAAATATAAATAATAAGTGTTGTAATAAAAAAGACCCAGAACTATTCTGGGTCTTTTTTATTTATAAATATGATGTAAAGCTTTTTTCAAATCTTCAAATTCAAAATTGTAGTGTTGTTCTACTTTTTTAGATGAAACTCTACTTCCGGCTAATACAATAACTGCAAGTTCACCTAAAACAGTTTTTAATACAAATCCAGGAACATTAATAGGCGTAACTAGTTTCTTAAGTACTTGTCCTAAGGTTTTGGTAAAGGATGAGTTGGTTTGATGATTTGGTGCAACACCATTATAAATTCCCTTAAAGTTTTCATCTTCTACAGCCTTAACATATAAATTACATAAATCTTCAATATGAATCCAAGGAACATATTGTTTACCATTTCCTAAAGCTGATAAAAATAGGGGAGTGTTCATTTTTTGTAATGCTCCACCATCTTTACTTAGTACAACTCCCGTTCGTAAAATTGTAACTGGAACATTGTTGTTTTGGAATTGATGCGCTGCATTTTCCCATTCAATGCAAATTTTTGCAATAAAATCATTTGCTGGTTCATCTTCTTCAGAGTAAACTTTTTCGGATGTTATAGCTCCATAATATCCAATTCCCGAAGAACTAATAAATCCTTTTAAAGGCACGTTTAATTCTTTAACTTTTGAATATAGAAGATTCGCTGACTCAACGCGACTATTGATTAATTCTACTTTTCTCGATTTTGTCCATTTTTTATCCGCTATTCCTGCACCTGCTAAATGAATAATATAATCGAGATTCTCAAAGGCGTTATCGTCAATAAAACTTTCTTTAATATCCCATTTAAAATGATTTTCCTTTCTAGGATTTCTAGTCAAAATTTGTACTTGATGATTCTTTTGTATTAGTTTTTTTTCTAGAACTTTTCCAATCAATCCTGTACCTCCAGTTAGTAAGATTTTTGCCATACTATAAAAATAAAAAAACCGTGATGAAATAGCATCACGGTTTTTAAAGTATTTATGTTAAAAAAGCTTATTTCACGTCTTTTAAAGTATTCGTGATTAAAGTTTTTAGTTGGTTTTTATGTGCTTTAGTAATTACATCTCCCGTTCCATTACTAACCCAAGATTTAATTCTTTTTAAGTTATATAAAGCCATGGCTTTAGAAGCATTAGTAAATCGAGATTTTCTCTTACCATTAACCATATTTAAAAGCATTTTAGTGTACTCTGTTTGTAGGTTTTGACGGAAAGAATTCACCGAGCTATAGATGTCATTTTTGAAAATTGCATTATTCAAATCTGTCATAAACTCAGATAATTTGTACTTATTACCATATAATTCTGAATCAGAAATTCTTTGTAATGTATTTGGATGTAGAATATGAGCTAAAACTCTTCTTTGATATCCTAACACTTGAGCATGTATTTTAGGGTCTTCAGGTCCACCAAAGAAATTATACCCTCTTCTTTGTCTTGCTAAATAATTATATAAATCTCTTGGTGCTTTGAAAGCATTTGGAGCAAAGATATAAGTCTTTAAAGCATTCATTGCTCTTTTTTGATCAGCATAACTTACAGGAGTATAAGGTTGAGTTTCTCCTTGTTGACCTTGCATAGCTCTATCTACGTAAACTCCACCAACGAATCTAGAAATCACATCACCAGCTCTTGCTGCTTGTCCGTTTAAAATGTAGTATGCTGTGCGCATTTCCTCGTAAGACTCACCTGGTTTAGACATTCCTGATTTCAGTTTTCTAATCATGTTATTAGCCAACTTAATTCTGTCTATAGAATATGCAATTTGATCATTAGATAAATCACCTGTCATTACTCGTGGATCAATTGCTTTTCCTGGTGATCTCATATCATCTGCATCATTACCAAATATTAATTCTGGTTTTGTTGATTGAGCTAATAGTGCATCCATTTCAGTTTGATTTTTAAATGGAGTGTAACCGAATTGAATCGCCCAAATATCATATGGTCCAACAGCCATATCGTAGTATTGACCTTGCTTAGTTCTATCTAAAGTTAAGTTGATAGCTGCATAGTCCATAACAGAACCTGTTAAACACTTACCTTCAATGAAATTTGCATCTGCAAGTTGAGCAGGACTAAATAATTGACTGGCTTTCATGTTATGATTTAAACCTAAAGTATGACCTACTTCATGCATGATCAAAGATTTCATTGCTTCTTTTTTCATTCCTTCCATCTCCATGTCAGAAGCTCCAGTTGCAGCTAAAACCGCTTTACCAAACATTGTGTTTTCATGCATTAAATGTCCTGCAGAACAATACATGTGATTATCTTTATTATGAAATGCATGCTTTCTTGCTTCTTCTTCATTATCAAAGCTAGAAATGCTACTAAATATATTATCTAATCGTACACGATTTGTAAAGTGTACATATTCTAACATAATATCTGCACCTAAAATTTCTCCTGTTCTAGGATTAACAAAACTTGGTCCATAACCACCAAAAGGAGGATTTGGAGAAGAAGTCCAACGTAATACATTATAACGAACGTCTCCAGCATCCCAGTCTGCATCATCTGGTTGAACTTTAACAACCATTGCATTTTTAAATCCAGCTTTTTCAAAAGCTTCATTCCAAGCTAAAACTCCTTCTGTAATGGTTTGTCTCCATTCTAATGGAGTAGAGTTTTCAATCCACCATGTAATTGGTGTAACTGGCTCTGAAACCGCAGCATTTGGATCTTTTTTTACTAGTTTCCATCTGTGTACTAAATCTCTGTAATTAATAGTTTCAGTACTCGTCATGTCATTTACTTGAGTAGTAAAGAATCCTACTCTTGGATCATCAAAACGAACTTCATAACCATCTTCTGGCATACTCATAAACGTATGGAATACTTTAATAGAAACGTATCTTCCATCTTTAATTGCTCGAGACCCTCCATTTAAAACAGTTGGATTGTTGTATACATATTCTGTTTTAATGTTAGTGTTTTCAGGGTAATTTTTGATTGAATTTATCTTAGATTTATTCTTGTCAAAACGACCTAATTTGAAAGAAAATGGAGATCTTCCTGGAAAACTTGGTTGCTTAACTCTTGTTAATGCTTCAGATAAAAATAAACCATTAGCATTAATTAAATATTCACCTTTTTCATCGTCTGAAGCTAAAACCTTAGAGCTTTCAATAATAGCGTCACTTGTGTTCGCTTCAGAAGATTTAGATATAGCATTGTCTTTATCGAAATAGAAAGATGTATTTGGAGCTACAAATTCGATTTTATTGAAATGTTTTTTAATGTGAAAAACAGTTGCTCCTCTATATGATCCTCTAAACGCATTTGCTTCTGTTACACCATCTGCAATTTGAGAGAAGTAAATAAAATCTTTATTTAATTGATCTTTTTTTACTAATAACTTAACATCACCAGTTATAGAATCTTGGTAAATTGTAAAAAGCCCTTCAATTTTATTACTCTTTTTAGTTAAACTAGCAATAGTCTTTTTAGGCTTTTCCTTCTTTTTAGGCATTTCAGTTTTTGCCTTAGAATCTTTATCTTTTTTCTTCTTTCTTCTTTGCGCATTAATATCAGTAACACTAATCAAGAAAAGCGCTAAAAATGCAGTTAAGACCAGTCTTGGTCGTTTTGTAAACATGTTAAATGGTTTTAAATAATATTTAATAAAATGTGAAGTTATTATTATTTTACCATGAAAAATGTTAATGATTTTATAAATAAATGCTAAGGTCTTTGCTTTTTGTTATTCCTACAAAGCTGAATAATTTCTTCAATTCTTTTTAGTCTGGTAGATTCTCTTTTAGCACTATGGAGCCAATACAAGTAATTTTTTCTGTAGGAAGGAGCAAAGTTATTGTAATTTTCAAAAGCTTCAGGATTTTGGTCAAATACAAGTTTTAAATCCTCTGGAATAATTAGATTTTCAACATTATCTAAATCTGTCCAAGAACCATTTTCTTTAGCTATTTGAATTGATTTTAATCCACTTTCTTGCATTAAGTTTTTTGCTGATAATTCATCAATGTAGGATTTGTTTAGTTTACTCCACACACTTTTCGGTCTCCTTGGACAAAAATATTGTTGTCTTTTTCCGTTTCCTAAGCTTTTAACTGTTGAGTCAATCCAACCAAAACATAATGCAACTTTTACAGCTTCTTCCCAAGTCATTGAAGGAATGGTCATTTCTTTTTTATAAAAAATTAAATAAACCCCGTCATACTTATCGTGATTGGAAATCAACCAATCATACCATTCAACATCTCGTTCAAAATATAAAGTAGGTTTAGTTGTTAAGCGCATATTTTCCTTTTACATATTTTCTTGAAGGAATTGAATCTAATATATATGGAATAGAGGCAAAACCTTTTTTGGTAATTTTAAATACACCAAAATGTAAGTGAGGTTCAGTACTATATCCAGTATTTCCTGAATATCCAATAGGTTGATTTTTTTTTACTGAATCTCCTTTTTTAACCAGAACTCCATCTTTTTTTAAATGGACATATTGAGTATAAAGACCATCTTCATGATAAAGAAGTATGTAATTTCCGTCGTTTTTAAACTTTTTGCTTCTGCCTCCTTTATTCGAATCCTTTTTTAATCCTACAACAACGCCATCTCTCATAGCACAAATAGTTTGGCCAACATTCATTCTAAAATCAATTGCATATCGAGATAAGCCTTTATGTGTAAAATTTGTGTTATTTCCTTGAATAATTTTATAACGTTTCCCTTTTAAAAAAGGCAAGGCGTAGTTATACAAGGTGTCGTATTTTTTTATAAAATATGATGTTCCATATTTTATACTGAATTTATAATTCTTTAAAATGGATATCGTATCCATTTCAGTAAGAGTTAAAACAAGTTTCTTTTCGTAAGCTTTAATATCTGAGGTGTAAACCTCTTTTGTTGTTGTGTTTAATATTTTTAAATGAGTAGGGCATCCTAAAGTATTATGAGCATATACTGCAGTTTGCACCTTATCTTGTTTAAATGATATGTATCTCGGTTTGTCCTGGGCAATCGCAAAGGAAATACTGAGTAAAGCAATAAGTAAAAACACAAATCGCATTTAACGTATTATTCTTGAAGGAAAACTTACGATACTTTCATGACCATTTGGTCCAACAGCACTTACTCCAAAGAAAAAATTGTCAATAACAATTCCTTCAAGCTTAGCCTCCGTAACATTTTCTACGTATTTAAAATTATCCCAAGTAGGGGAAGTAGTGTCGCGCCAATATATTTTGTAACCTTTTGCACCATCAACTTTATTCCATGAAAATTTCGCTGAAGCTTCTACAATTCCTCCTATACCAACGTTTTTTGGAGATAAAGGAGCAGACGCAATACTCGCAAGATTGATGGCGTTTACAGCAGTTAATTTTTTTGCATAACCAAAATTCACGAACTTAAGTTTATCACCATACTCAATTCCATTTTCAGTTCGAATATCTTGATGTTGTTGCGTGTAATTTTCATGAGCTTCCATAATTCTAATTCCAGCAAATCCTGCATCATTAAATGGTCTATGATGTCCTCCACGGCCAAAACGATCTAATCTGTAAATCATTTTAGGATTCATTTCAGGCATATATGTTTTTGTTGTTTTATAGATATATCGAGCTAATTGTCTTGAAATTCCATCTACTTCGCCACCATAAAATCTACGAGCTCTTCTTTGTCTTTCTGTTTCGGTAGGTGGAGTTGGTTCAGAGAAAATTCGAAATGTACGGTTATCAATTACACCATCTACACCAGTAATATTTCCAATCATATCATTGTTCATAATACCAATAATATCCCAACCTTTTTCTTTCGCATAATTTGCTAATCCTTTTCCTCCGAATAATCCTTGTTCCTCTCCAGATAAGCCAACATAAATTATGCTGTTTTCAAATTTATATTTACTTAAAACTCTTGCTGCTTCCAATGCTCCTGCCATACCAGTAGCATTATCGTTAGCTCCAGGAGCATCATCAGTATAATTGTTAGGGTCTGAAATTCTTGAGTCAATATCACCACTCATAGCCACGAAACTATTTGGATTTCTAGTTCCACGTTGAATTGCAACTACATTTACAACCCAAACATCTTTCGTAATTCTTTTATTTGTTCCTTTTTTCACTAAATCTCTCTGGTAGAATACTTCCAAGCAATTATTACAATCCTTAGATATTTTTTCGAATTCTTTCTTTATCCATCTTCTTGCAGCTCCAATTCCTCTAGTTTCAGATATAGTGTCACTCAACGTATGTCTTGTTCCGAAGTTCGCAAGTTTAGTAATGTCTTTTTCAATTCTTTCAGCAGAAACAGCATTTACGATATCGTAAATTTTAGGATCTGTTTGACTATAACTGATATAGGCAAAGGATAATAAGAATATGATTAATGTAGCTCGTTTCATAAAGTGATAATTTGGTTTATGGTCTTTGGACGTAAGAAGTGATTAAACATTTCAAAAAGGATTAATCTTTATAATACCAAAAAGGAATAACGACATCAATACTTTTTAGAGTGTCTTTCTTTTTGTTAATATATTTTCTTTTAAGTCTTAGAATATGTTTTCCGTCAGTTAAATTTTTAGTTGGGATAAAAGTTTGAAATCCAGTTTGATTTTTGGTGTTTTTTCCAATTAAAAAATCAGATTTGAAATTAATGGTGTCAATATTAACTTCATACATCTCATTAAAAACTTCAACATATTTTCTAGCGAGACTATCTCTCTTTTTTCGTGAAATTCTATTTGAATTTCCATTGGTAAAACTCATACCCGTTTGAAATCCCCTTCTATCATTTTCTGGTTTAAGTGATGGATGGTACTTATAAATTCTATCTTCAACGCTTTCCGAAAAAACCTTAAAGAAATTGATATATGGAGTAGTTATAACTTTAGATTGAATACTTGCAGTTTTAACTAAATCATTTTTTTCAACTAACATATCCTCATATTCCTTAGTGTTCAAGTAAATGTTAGAATTCAGTTTAGTGCTTTCTAAATAATTTGAAGTTTGAAATTTAAATGAACTTAAAAAGGTGATTGCGATATAAATCGGAACCAATAAAAAGCTTATCCTTTTAGTGAACTTATTGTCTAAGAAATTATATACTAATGGTCGATATAAGAATGAAAGTGTAATAAAACTAAAAACCCAATAAAAAGGAAAGTAAAGTTTTGAAAGCCATTTCTTCTTTTTTAAATAGCCCTGAGTAATAAAATCAATAAAAACTAATATGGAACCAATCGAAAGAAATATGAGTATGATAACTCCTGTAGTAATTCGTACTTCTTTTGATATTTGCTCATTACTTATTAAAAATGTAGAAATAAATACAATTGATAAAATGGTTATTGTAATCGAAATCACGTAAAAAATCAAAAGAAAAGAAACAGCAAATAGAACACTGCAATAATTTTCTAGAATAGCCACATAACGATCAAAAGAAACAATCTTTTTCTTTAAGTAATTTTTGAATCGATCTTGATAGTTTAGAGTTTCAAAATCAATATCACCAGAAACATAACGTAATCCTAAAGCTCCAATCCATAACCCTCTTAAGGTAACATGTAATAATAAATTAAATATAAGAATGTAGCAGGCGATCAAAGCAACTATGGCAACCACAAAGGTTACAAATTGTTTTTCTGTTTCTGAAATTGTTAAAGCTAATTGGATTTCTGGTAGTGCAGTAAATAAACCAAAAATTGCGAACCCCGAGATAATTAATTCTAGTTGCCAACTATCTTGTTGTAATCGATCTAATAATTCTTGAAATTTCCTATTCTTAAAATTATCACTCATGTTTGGATGTAAAGTTTAACTAAAAGTACTGAGATTTTTTATAAAAACAACAAAACCATTTCTAATTTGAAATGGTTTTGTTGTTTCTTAGTTGTAAGTAAGATTAATTTTCGTTTTCTAATTTCTTTGTTAAAAAGAAACCTGAGAATAAACCAAAACCTCCCATTAAGAATATCATTGCTGGGTAAACTGCTTCTTCTTCTAATCTTGTATATGTTGTTAATAATAATGCTAAGAATACACCTAAACCAATTCCCATAAGTAATAATGATAAGTTCAAAACAATCATTCTACCAGTTAATGTTGATTTTTTTCTTTCTCCTTGCATAAAAATCTTTGCATCCGCTCCTTTTTCAATTAAAGCCAGTCTTTCTTTATTTCTTGTTGAATAGAATAAATAAAAGATTCCGAAAATTACTGCGAATAAGAACATAAATACTATTGCTACTTCCATATTATTGTTTTTTAAATATTATTTTTAATGTGTTTGCAGGTATGACGAAAACTTTTCAAATGAGGTTACAGATTTTTCAAAAAAAAGTTTTTTTAATTTTTTTGTAACCTTTTTTAGAAATAGCCTGTCATAACAAAAGTGGCTATTATCAACGATCAAACATACATAGAAAAAACCTTAAACGGAGATACTAATGCTTTTGCTTTTTTAGTAAATAACTATAAAGTAATGGTGTTTAGTTTAGCAATGAAAATGCTTAAGAGTAGAGAAGAGGCAGAAGAAATTTCTCAAGATACTTTTATCAAAGCATATAAAAACTTGTCCAAATTTAAGGGCGATTCTAAATTTTCTACTTGGCTATATAAAATAGCTTATAGAAGTTGTTTAGATAGTTTGAAGAAGAATAGAGAAAAATATCATACAGATACTATTGATGAAATCACGATTAATAAAATTAATAGTACAGATAATATTTTAGAAGAAATATCAAGAAAAGAAAGAGCTGTTATAATAAAGGAATGCTTAGATAAGTTACCAGAAGAAGAACGAACTATATTGTGGATGTTCTATTATGACGAATTGAGTTTGAAGGAAATTTTAGAGATTACAGATTTGTCAGAATCAAACTTAAAGGTAAAATTACATCGAGCACGAAAAAGATTATTAACAGTAGTAAAAAATAATGTAGAACCTGAAATAATTAATCATTATGGGAGAAAATAAGCATATTGAAGAATTGGATGCGTTTGCGAAAAAATATGTTCAGGAAGTTGAGCAAGAAATTCCCTCGTTAGATTTTACATCTAATGTGATGAACACTATTATGGAAACAAAAAGTAGCGAAGTATTTAAAGCTACTCCGTTAATATCTAAGAAAGTTTGGTTTTTATTGTTTTCAATTTTAACCGTATGTATAATTTACGTTTCTAAAGGAAAATCTATTTTAGAAACTTGGACGTTATCGAATAAATTTAAGTTTAAACCAAATCTCGGCTTTGAGTTTCCAAATTTATTTCAAAGTATATCCGTTTCAAATACCATGTTAATGGCGTGCTTCTTTTTTACGTTATTAATTTTTATTCAGTTCTATTTCTTTAAAACGAGATTCGAAAAAGATATTGATTCTTAATGCTTTAATTAGATAAAGGGGTTTTGCTATTTTCTTAAAATCTGTATCTTGTAAGAAACTTTAAAAACATGTCCCTTATGAAAAACACAATTTTTGCACTTTTTGCGGTTTGTTTTATCACACTTGCTTGTGTAGATAAAAAAGCAGAAGAAAAGAAGAAAGAAGCAGCTGAACTTGAACAGAAAATAGAAGCTGTTGATAAAGAGGTAAATCAAGATGTAGACTCTTTAGAAAAAGAAGCTAAAGAGATTGAAGAGGAGTTAAAAGAATTAGATAACCTATAAAACCCAAAATCATGAAATTATTTAAATATGTATTAGTGATAATGCTTGTTAGTTTTGTAGGTGTTGCAAGTGCCCAAGAATCTAAAGAAGCAAAGAAAGAGAGAAAAGAAAAGAGAAAAGAGCTTAAAAAGGAGATGAAGGAGAAAAACAAAGAAATGAAGGAGAAGAAAAAGGAACTTAAGGAAAAGAAAGCAGAGCTTAAAGAAGTTAAAAAAGAATTGAAAGAAGGAAGAAATGAGATTTTAGGAGCGCATAAAGAAAAAATGAAAGGTATGTCTAAAGAAGAAAAGAAGGCATATTTAGAAGCGAATCCTGATCTTAAGGAAAAACTAGAAGCTTATAAAGAAGAAACAAAGGATAAAAGAAAAGAGCTAAAAGCTAAAAAGAAAGAGTATAAGAATGCTAAGGCTAACGCAGTTCAACAAAAAATAGAGAACAAGAAGAAGAAAATATCATTATACGAAAGTAGAAATGCTGCTGCTATTAATAAAGTTACAAAAACCAAAGAACGTTTAGCTGCTCAAAAAGAATCAGGAGAAATCACTGAAGAAGAGTATAACAAGAAAATGGAAAAAGTGGCTAAAATAGATGCTCGTATTCTTAAACACAACGAGAAGCTTTTTAAAATGAGAGTTAAGCTCGGTCAATCAGAAGAAAAATTATTTAAAATGCAGAAACTTGATAAACCAGTTCAAGAATAATTGTAAACATTACAAATAAATAAACACCGAATAAAACTAACTTATTCGGTGTTTTCATTTTATCTAAAAAAATATACGCTGCTTATTTTTCCGTTGGTAATTTCATAAAGAGCTAGAGCTTTAAAACTAGTTCCATTAGCCGTAACGTATTCTTCATCAATTACTTTATTTCCATTTACTATTCTTTTTAAGACCTTGCAGTGTAAATCTGGAGTATTTTTAAAAAATGGAGTGTATCGCTTTCTCATTTCATCAATACCTTCGTAATTCAACGTATTTGGAAATGTGTAAACTTTTACATTTTTAGCGTAAGGTTTTAAGAAAGCTTCAATATCTCTATTATTATATCCTTTAAGTTGTTCCTCTGCTAAAATACGAGGAGATACTTCGGCAGTTATAGCTAGTTTATTAGCTGCCTTATTTACTGTAATTCTAGAAATATTATTAATGTTTTCATCTTGGAATTGATGAAAAATCGACCAAGTTTTATCTGTTTTAGGATTAAACTTATAAATAACATTTTTAAATGGTATTAAAATTGTTCCATTTGGTAACCAACAAATGTCTTGTGCTGTAGCAGTTGAAGTAATTTTTTTAGTTTCCTTGGATTTCGGATTTAAAGACCAAACTTCCCAATTTTCTCCATTTTTTTTCATAAAACTTACTAATGTTGAATTCGGAATTTTATGAAATGATCTTCCAACATTTTTAGAAATCATTGTGTTCGTTTTCTTCTTAATATCACTAACAAACAGCTGTAGACTATCATTTACAATTGCGGAACAAATCAAAGTGTTTTTATCATACCACATTGGATAAGCTACAACTAAATCTTCTATTAACTCTGTGTCTTTTCCAGTTTTAAAGTCATACTTATAAAAACGTTGTTTTCCATCTTTATCTAATCGAACTGCAGAAACATTTTTAGAATTAGGAATTTTTTGAGGAGAATATTCACCTCCTTGTGGTGTACTATTGATATAACTTAATTTATTGTCGGTTAAATTGTATTTGGCAATATCAGTTTGTCCGTCTCGTGTAGAAGCAAATAATACTAGGTTATCATTATAAAAATGAGGTTGGCTGTCATATCCATCATTATTGGAAATGTTTTTGCCATTTATCAATTTCTGTTTCCCGTTTTCTGTGACTATATCAAATAAATGAATTTCGGTATTCATTTGAGAATAAGATATAATAGGAATTAGAAGTGCTATTAGTTTTTTCATTTGTTTTGGTTTGATAAAACTAAAATACTAAAACTCCTTTGAAGGTTCTTCATTTTAACATACCAATAGTTGAGTTGTTTATAAAAACTGAAACCATCGTATAAATTTAATGTAAAGTCGCTGTATTTTTACCTGAATAAAAATTGAGGGTAATCATGAGAGTAATTAAAATAATGACTGTATTGGTCATTGGTAGTATTGGATTTTTTTGTTGTAAAACAAAAGACAATACATCTGGTCAACAACAGGCAAAGGAGAAACAAATATCAGCAAATGAAAAGAAGTTCATTACTTCATTTGAGCAATGGAACCAAACATTGGAACCATTGGTTAGTGCGCATAGAGGTGGACCTTATCCTGGATTTCCAGAAAATGCAATTGAAACATTCCAGAATATTGTAAACCAAACACCAACAGTGATTGAGTGTGATGTTTCTATGACAAAGGATAGTGTTTTGGTTTTAATGCACGATCGAAATTTAAATAGAACTACTACTGGTGAAGGAGCAATTAAAGAAGCTACTTTTACGGAACTTCAACAATTAACTTTAGTGGACAATGATGGTAATAAAACAAATTTTAAAATACCAACGTTAGATGAAGTTTTAGCTTGGGGGAAAGGAAAAGTTTTATTCACATTAGATATAAAAAGAGGTGTGCCATACGATAAAGTAATTGAGGCTGTAGAAAAGCATAATGCAGTTTCTTATGCTGCTGTAATTACTTATAGAGTACAGGATGCTGTGGAAGTACATAAATTAAATAAGGATGTAATTATATCAGTTTCTGCCGGAAGTGATGGTGCCTTGGAACAAATTGAAAAAGCTGAATTGCCTGTAGATAAATTATTAGGTTTTGTAGGAACTAGACAACCAGAAAAATCACATTACGAGAAATTAAAGAAATTTGGAATTAGAACTATTTTAGGAACTTTAGGAAACTTGGATAAAAGCGCCGTAGCCAAAGGTGATGATAATGTGTATTTGACTTATATTGAGAATGGAGCAAATATTATAGCAACAGATAGACCATTGGAAGTTGCAAAGGTTTTGGCTGAAGCCAATAAGTAACTTCAAGTTGAATATTTGTAAATATAAAAAGCCGCTTAGTGTTATACTAAAGCGGCTTTGAATTAAAAAAATATATCTAAACAAATGCTTATTCTAAACCAGTAATTCTGAATTCGGCATAATCTAATTCTTCACCACCTGTATCCGAAATAGTAATTGAACTAAGATATTCCATATCAACAACATTATCACTTTCGATAAATTCTATATATTGATTTTCAAAAATGAAAAGTCCTTCTTCATTCTGTCCCATATATTGAAGAGATATGGCATCTTCAACTGTTTCAGATCCTCCATCATCTGGAATTAATAAAGATGAAATCCTAGCGTCTTTAAGTTCAATAGTAAAGAAATGATCTTTTGGATCTGTTTTTAATGCTACTGTCATAGTAAAAGTTTCACCGTCTTTATTTAATCTTAGTTCAGGCTGTTCAATGGTAATTTTATTTCCATTTGTATCTTCTTTTGTTTCTATAATTTGAACAACAGGAACACCAATTCGTTCTCCTTTTTCGTTTTTATCAACTGAAACTATTTTTAACTTTTTACCGATAAATTCATTTAAGGAATTGACTTTTTTACTTTTGAATTTGATGAATTTTTTATTCTTCTTTCTAGGTGTTTGAATTAAGGATATTGTATTACCATCATCCTTACCTTCAATGCTAATTGTAGTTTCAATAAAAGCAACAGTTGAGTTTATCTCATTATTTGAAATACTAGTAATAACTTTCCAATTACCTTTTCTATTACGCTTAATACTTAATCTTCTTTTTCCTTTAAAATCTCCAGTTTCAGCACTGTATTTTATTTTAGTGCTACTTCTTGTGGATAATTTTTTCTCAATAGTTTCTTCTTGATCATTTATCAATTCTTCATTTTTGTCCTCATTACAACCAATACATACGAATAGTAATAAGAAGTAAGAGATAAATTTTATAATAGTTTTCATAATAAAAATATTGCATTAACACTACAAATATGATTTGATTTGGTTAATGCAATATTTAATTTTTGCTGAACTATACTTTTCAACTTATAAGTATAGATTTCTGATTGCTAAATAGATTTATTTGCTTGCCGCAATCCATTTATCAATTTTATCTTCTAATAAAGCCAAAGGAATACATCCCGTTTCTAATACTTGATTATGAAACTCTCTGATATCGAAATTCTCTCCTAATTGGTCTTTTGCCTTCTTGCGTAGTTCTCTTATCTTTAATTGTCCGATTTTATAAGATAAAGCTTGCCCAGGGTTCGCCATATAACGTTCAATCTCAGAAATAATACTAGCTTCACTTTCTGCTTCATTATCTAATGAATATTGAATAGCTTTTTCACGACTCCAACCTTTAGCATGTAATCCAGTATCAACAACTAAACGAATAGCTCTGTGCATCTCCATTCCTAACATTCCAAAATATTGATAAGGATCAGTATATAAACCTAATTCTTTACCTAAATTCTCTGTATATAAAGCCCATCCTTCCCCATATGCACTATACCAAAGTGTTTTTCTAAAATCAGGTAAATCTGTATTTTCTTGTGTTAGTGAAATTTGATAATGATGCCCTGGAATTGCCTCATGTAGGAATAAAGCTTCATCTGAAAACACATTATACTTCGAAGCATCTGGAATTGGAGTATAAAATACACCCGGACGAGTTCCGTCTAAAGAACCTGGATTGTATTCTGCACTCGCAGAAGCTTCTCTAAACTTCTCAGTCTGTTTAACTACAAAAGGAGTTTTTGGCTTATTACCAAATAACTTTTCTAACTGAGGCTTCATTTTTTCATGAATGGCATTGAAGTTATCGATAATTTGTTTTGGTTCAGTATATGGCATTAAATCTTTGTTGTTTCTAACAAAATCAAAGAACGCTTTTAAATCACCTTCAAATCCAACTTCTTGTTTAACCTTCTCCATTTCAGATAAAATTCGAGCAACTTCTTTTAAACCAAGCTCATGAATTTCATCAGCTGTCATTTTTGTAGTTGTATAATTTTTAATGGCATGTTGATAATACTTTTTTCCATCTGGAATTGCATCAATTCCACTAGCTTCTAGTCCAGCATTTAAATAATCTGATTGTAAAAACTCAGATAAAGCTTTAAAAGAAGGAAGTAACTTTTTATCTAAGATCTCAGTATATTTTTGAGTTAATTCTTTTTTCTCAATAGCTGTAAATTCAGTCGGCATTTTCTTGATAGGAGAGAAGAATAAGTGATCTTCAAGTTTAGTTTCAGCTAATCCTTTGAATTGAGGAATCACTTTATTTATTAAAGATTTAGGTAACACGTATCCTGCTTTAATTCCTTCTTGCATTCTAATTTTCGCTGATTGTAACCAAGTATTAAACTTATCTAATCGACTTAACCAATTCTCATAATCTTTAACCGTTTTAAAAGGCTGAGCGCTGCTTCCGCTTGCCAATTGTCCCATTACTAAGTTAACGGTCCACATTTGATTAATCGGTAATAATTGATCATTCTTAAAACTTCCTTGTGCTAAAGACATATCGCAATCCCAAGCCAATACAGCTTTACTCATTTGTTGACTTTCTGAAAGTTTATCATCAGAAAAGTCTTGAAGTTTTGCTTTATAGTTAGTAAAGAAGTCTTTAGATTCTAAAGCATATTCATCAGATAAAAAATTAGGAAATTCATTGTTATATCTATTATCACCAGCAAAAGTAGCATTCAATGGATTTAACTTTAATTTTCCTTCGTTATAATCTTTTAAAAGTTGATTAAATTCTTGATTTGGTTCTACTTCTTTTTTGGGTTGTTCTTGTTTACAAGAAACTAGTATTGTAGTAGCAGCTACAATAGATAAAATGGTTTTTTTCATGTTAAGGCTTATTGTATAAAAACAAATATACCAAAAAGAAAAGATGAGATTTTGTTAAAAGATATAGCTGTTATTACTGTATTTGAATCATGTAAGATGCTATAAAATCATTTTCAAATTTCAAGTGAACATCAAAATTTCCTTTTTTAATAATATTAGTATGGAATTTAATAATTCCTTCATGATATAGAATATTGGAAAGAGGTAGTGAAACTTCTTGATCATTTTTGTCAAAATAGATTAAGGAAATTTTATTTAAATCCAATTGTCTTTCAGCGCGATATTCAAAATTAATATTTTGAGATGATTCATATTGAAGAAATAATTCATCTGGAAAAGTAGGAGAGATGTTATGTTGAAATGTAGTATCGTAGACTATTGGTTTTGATACAAAAGAAGTATTACTTAGAGGAACATCTAATAAAGTCCATTTTTTATTTATAGGTTGATGATTCCTTGAAAAAAGTTTTGGTTTAGTTAAAAAGTATCCATCGTTATATAAATGAATGAATTCAGATTCTTCATTTAAAAATCCGCTTGACCAAGTCGGATCACATAAATACCATTTGTTATTTAACTTAACTGCATTCCATGTATGATTAGGATAATTGATTTCATTGGTATTAATTGATGAGTTTCTGCCATATCCATTAATCAATTTACATTCTATTCCTGCTATAAAAGCCATTTGTTGCAACAAATAAGCATATCCAGTGCAAACAGTTTTTTTGTTTTCTCGTAATTGTTTAAAGATAGTTTTTCTGTAATCCATATTCCATTTGATGAATTTTTCGGGGTTGGTTTTATATTCATCTCTCTTTTTTGAAATACGTTGCTTTATTTCAAAATCGTAATCTACATTCTTACATATCCAAAGGTAAATTGCGCGAAATTTTTCAACATCGGTTTGAAGTTCGTTTGTTAATTTGTGAGTTAAAGTTGAAATGTTTTTCAAGCTTTCACCATTGTGAAGTCTGGCGATTTTATTAGCTTTTTTAAAACTAATATGTTTAAAGTCGGAAACTTGAGCTCCAACTTTAAACATTATTAGAAAAACTACTATGGTTATTTTATTATTCATTTTTTATCTAATTCTTTTTCCAAAACTTCTTTTTTGATTTAAAAGGCTTTTTCACAGTAACTTCTCCTAAAAATACACATCCTGCCATTTCAATATTTACTTTTAGTTCAATATTGGAAACAGATGTGTCATTTTCAATTTTAATTTTTTGAGTATCCATTCCAACAAAACTAAAGATTAATACATCTCCTTTTTTTAGCTTTTGTGGGAAAACAAATTTTCCATCAAAATCAGATTCAGTTCCTACGATGGAGTTTTCTAGTTGTATAGAAACACCTGGTAAAGGTCCCGCTTCATCAGATACGACTCCTTTAACAACAAATGTGTTTTGAGGTTTGGTATTTTTTTGGTTTTTTAATTTTTGTGCGACTATTTCGGTAGGAGTATTTTCTTTTTGAGCGTTAGAGATTCCAAAAGAAAATAATGCTAAACAAGCAACTCCAATTCCTTTAAAATAATTTAATCGATTTGGTTTTGTAGGCTCAACATATGATCCCAACTGATAATCATTGAATCGACCACAGGTTTTTTGGTTGCTATTATTATTGAAGTAATTAATAATTTCTTGAGAACTCCAACCTGTAAAATCTATGACTTCCTTTTGGCAAGAATCACAAAATCCACCAAGTTCAGTTTTTTTAAAACCGCTAAACTTTTCAGAGCATGGTTTGTTAATTTCTAGAGTAAATTTACTTTTCATAATTTAATTTTTGATGTTGATTTGATTCAAACATACGAGGTAATGAAAAGTTATAAAATCCAGAATGAGTTATTGGGTTGTATTAATGAGTGAATGAGTAGAATAAAAAAACCTCTCTGTTTCCACAAAGAGGTTTTATAAGATATTTTACAAACTATAACTTAATTAAGTCCGAAAAAGGATTAAAGTAGATTTTTATTCTTTAAAAAATAGTTTAATGTATTCATAGCTTTATGCGTACATAGCAGTATGATTTTTACAATTTGTACTAGTTTTTTAGTAATTTCCGAGAATATAACTTATTGTCAATAGTTTTAATTGTAACTAAATATATACCTTTTGAAAGGTTAGATATATCAATGTAATTATTTTTTGATGTTAGGATATTTTTACCAAGTAAGTTTGAAACTTTAATAGTTTTAAATAGTTTATTATCCAGGTTAATATTTATAAAATCTCTTGAGGGATTTGGATAAAATAATTGTTTATTCTCTAGATTATATAGGTCAATACTTAATGTATTATCAATGTAGTTAGCAGTTAGAGTTTTATTCTTATTGATTTGAATTGTTAAAGGGTTTTCATTACCATTTGCATCACCAGACCATTTATCAAAAGTAAATCCATTATTAGGAGTTACAGAAACTGTAACTTCTGTACCGAATTCATAAAGTCCGTCAGGTGAATTTGGTTCAAATGTAACGTTACCATTTTCGGAGTTTACTTTTAATTCATATTTTAATTTATTAAAAACAGCTGAAATTTGAGTATCTCTTGTAATTGTAAAAATAAAAGGATTTGAAGTTCCGAAAGCGTCATTCGTCCAATTGACAAATTCATAACCCAAATTAGGGGAAGGAGTAATTGTAATTTCCGTCCCTTCTGCATAAAAGTTGCTTTCAAAATTAGGGGAAGGATCAACTATAAAAAATCCATTATCAGCTGATGTTGATATTGTGTAGTAATTAGGACAGTTAGTGCTAAAACTACTATGATTATCAACAACCCCTTTCCAATTAGTATTACTGTAGTTAACATTGTCAACATTAATACAATTTAGATTTGGGTTATCTTTAGTAAATAAAAAACTGAAATTTGTGTTATTCCCATTTGCTAAATTTAATGATATCAGATCGTTTGCATCACAAACTACCTCTGTAATATTTGGGTTTTTTGAAATGTCCAATCGTTTTAGTTGATTAAATCTTGCAAATAAACTTTTTAATTCTAAGTTATTGGAAATGTCAATATTAGAGATTTTATTTCCAGAAAAATCTAACTCATAAAGCTTACTTTGATTTGTAACGTCTATTTCTGAAAGTAAATTTGAATAACAATTTAACCTCAATATTTCTTTATTATTAGATAAATTTAATTCCGAAATTTGATTTGACCCACAATGTAAATATGTTAATAATGGACAACTAGGAATATCTAAACTTTTAATTTTATTTACTCCACAACTTAAATAATTTAAATTATTGTTCTTTGAGATATCAAGTGTTTCTATATTGTTTGATAAGCATTCTAGCCTCTCTAACTTTACATTATTTGTAACATTTAAAACTTGAATTTTATTAAATGACGTAATCAGCCATGTCAGCTCTGTATTTTTTGTTACATCCAATGAACTCAATTCATTTGAACTGGAAATAAAACGAATCAATTTAGTATTATTTGAAATGTCCAATTCAGAAATATTATTATTACCACAATATAATGTTCTAACAATTGAATTATTAGATACATCTAAATTGTTAATTTCATTATTTGAACAAGAAATAAAATCAAGTAAAGGATTATGGGTAATATCTAAATTGGTCAATTTATTTGAACTAACATCTAAAGAGGCAAGTTCAGTATTTAATGATAAATCGATAGTGGTAATTTCATTTGAAGCACATAGAATTTGTCCAATTTTTAAATTCTTAGTTGTATTTAAGGTCTTAATATTATTATTATTAATTTGAAACAAACTAAGTTCTGTATTGTTTTCAATATTAATTTCTTCAAGATTGTTGTCGTTCAAAAATAACTGAGTCAATTTGGTATTCTTTGAAACATCTATTACGCCAAGGGAATTGTTATTACAATTTAAAACTCTCAAATGAATAAAGTGCTCGATTCCTGTTAGATCAGAAATATTTTTGTTATTAACATCAATTTTAGCAGAAAAGGATGGATCTAGTGTATCTCCAAACCCCTGAGCTTCCGAAACTTGTATTTCACCATCGTTATTGGTATCTATTTTCGGTGAATTTGCTAATAGTGCTGCTTTAAAATTAGCATCGGGTATATCTAAAATTTGTGCATTAATGCATAATGAATAGCTTAATAAAAGCCACAAGATGTAGTTTTTTTTCATAATACTTTTTTTTTGCAAATTTATTAATTTAAATGAATAGATCATTTGAAAATAATAAAAGTTTAAGGATAACTTAAGACGAACAAAAACCTCTCTGTTTTCACAAAGAGGTTTTATAAAATATTGTTACATACTTATTATTTAATCAAATCGTAAGAACGCTTAATAAAGTTTGTTAAATCTTCACCATGAAGTAAGTTTTGAGATAATTTAGCTAAGTCAAAAGCTTGAGAAATTAATTGCTTTTGTTTATCCTCATTAGCATTTAAAATGTCAGAAACTAATTCGTGGTTTGTATTAACAACAAGATTATACATTTCTGGTATACTACCCATTCCCATCATTCCGCCGCCAGTAGCTTGCATTTCTTTCATTCTACGCATAAATTCTGGAACTGTTATCAAGAATGGAGAACTAGAAGAATCCATTGCTTCTAATTGAACTGTGTAACTAGAGTTGTTTACAGCTCCTTCAATAACTGGTTTTAGTTTTTCTTTCTCTTCTTCAGAAAGTTTAGAAATAACCGTGTCATCTTTCTTAATTAGATTGTCAATATGATCAGCGTCAACACGTTTGAATTGAATTTTAGCATCACCAGATTCCATTTCTAATTTTTGCATTAAGTGAGGAACGATTGGTGTATCTAGCAACAATACTTCATATCCTTTTGCTTTAGCGTCTTCAATATAACTGTGTTGTGCATCTTTATTCGCTGCATACAAAATCACATGGTTTCCATCTTTATCTGTTTGTGCTTCCTTAGTTTTTTCAACTAATTCATCAAACGTAAAGAAAGTGTCGTTCACAGTTGGATATAAAGCGAATTTTTTAGCTTTATCAAAGAATTTCTCTTCAGATAACATTCCATATTCAATAATCACTTTAATATCATTCCATTTTTGCTCAAAGTCAGCACGATCTTTTTTGAATAAAGAAGCTAATTTATCAGCCACTTTTTTAGTGATGTATCCTGATATTTTCTTTACAGCTCCATCGGCTTGTAAATAAGAACGTGAAACGTTTAATGGAATGTCTGGAGAATCAATAACACCCTTAAGCATTTGTAAGAAGTCAGGAACAATTCCCTCTACATTATCAGTTACAAAAACTTGGTTTTGGTATAATTGGATTTTATCCTTTTGAATATCCATGTTTTGAGTTAAACGAGGGAAATATAAAATTCCTGTTAAGTTAAATGGATAATCAACATTTAAATGAATGTGAAATAAAGGCTCTTCAAATTGCGTTGGATACAATTCTCTGTAGAATGTTTTATAATCTTCACTTTCTAAATCAGCTGGTTTTTTAGTCCAAGCCGGAACAGTATTATTAATAATATTATCTACTTCCTTTGTTTCTGGTTTTGCATCTTCTGCCGCATCTTCAGGAAGAGGTAATGTTTCTGTTTTTGTTCCGAATTTAATCGGAATTTGATTAAAACGATTGTATTTAGATAATAATCCAGAAATTTTAGAATCTTCTAAGAAATCTTTTTCATCTTCTGAAATATGTAAAATAATCTCTGTTCCTCTTTCTGTTTTATCGTGGGCCTCTAGTGTGTATTCAGGAGAACCATCACAAGTCCAATGTGCCGCAGCTTCATCTTTGTATGATTTCGTTATGATCTCAACTTTATCAGCAACCATGAATGCAGAGTAAAAACCTAATCCAAAGTGACCAATAACACCTGTTTCATTGTTAGAATCTTTATATTTTTCTAAGAACTCTTCTGCTCCAGAAAAGGCAATTTGATTGATATATTTTTCAACTTCTTCTGCCGTCATACCTAAACCTTGGTCTTTGATATGAAGCGTTTTGTTGTCTTTATCAATTTTAATTTCAATTTGAGGATTACCATACTCAACTTTTGCTTCACCAATAGAAATTAAGTGCTTTAATTTGGTAGTGGCATCTGTAGCATTTGAAATTAATTCACGAAGAAATATCTCGTGATCGGAATACAAGAATTTTTTAATTAGTGGAAAAATATTTTCAACCGATACATTAATACTTCCTTTACTCATAATATTATATTTATAATTTTAGTCAAAGTTTTCATGCTTGACTAGTCAAAAAAAGTACCAAAAGTTTAAAAGTGTCAGGTTGGCAGTAGACTATTTTTAGATTTAACAGAATTGTTAAATACTATCGAGGCCAGTAAACCAATTAGAGAACTGACTAAAAAGAAGATGAATAAGTATTGATAACCAAGTGCACCGCCAACTTCATCTAAATAGTAACCTTCTATTGGTCCTAAGAAAATATCTGGAGAAAATCCTACTACGGAAACTATTCCAACAACAGTTCCTGTCATTGTTATTGGTATTTTGGCTTGTTCTAATACTGTGAAATATAATACTCGTAAAGTGTAAGCTCCAATAAGAGAACTAATAAGAGGTAATAATAGAGAAAAATGTAAAAGATTCTTATTGAATACAAAAAGTAAACTTCCTAAAGACATAATTGAGAAGCCAATAATTAACCATTTCGAAGGATTGGTATTTTTGGCAAAGAATATTACCAACAAACAAATAACAGGCCTCATGTAAGAAAAGTAAGTTCCTAATTCTGCAGACTCTGTTGAACTGTAACCGTAAATTTCACTAGCATATTGTGTAAATATATCAGCAACTCTATATCCGATATAAGAAGTAAGAATGATAATCATTAATATCCATACTACAGGATATCTGAAGGCTTTAGATATATTATATCGGTGTCTATTATTCGAATTTATTTTTGAAGATTCTCCAAATTTTGGTAATAATAATATTAAGAAAGCAATAACCATTGTGAGTATTGAAGTAACTAGGTATACTTTGTTCATTGCGCTTTGCACAACAATTTTTGAAGAATCAACATTATTTGTAATAGAAGAAATTATATATACACCAATTGTTCCAATAATTGCAGCTACTAATCCTCTTCCCCCTTCAAGTAAACCAAAAGCGTAAACTTGTTTTTCTTTTCCTCCCCATAATCGTGTCGCTTTAACTAACGGAGACCAAAAAAGCATTATTGTAGTAAAGCCCCAATACACATATAATATATATAAAGTAGAAAGTGATGGGTACATTACCCAAAAAAATCCACCAAGACTTGTTAAAAATAGAGCAATACTCATTAAGTACTTTAATTGGAATTTATCAGCGATTAATCCACCTAAAAAATATGAAACCATTGCGGTAACACCGTATAAAGTATAACAGAAGCCAATATCTTTATTGGTAATTTCAAAAGCACTTAGAAATGTAGGTCTGAATATTCTGACCAATACAAAAGGCAACGCATAAACCACCTCTGCTGCTAAAATCAAAAAAGTAATTTGGAGGGCTCTTTTGTAATTCATGTAGCCAGTTTGTAAATAGTTTAGTTAGAATTATTAAGGGGTTAATTAATATTATTAAAGGATAAAAGGTAAGTATTTTTACGTAAGATTTAAAAAATATTTTATCCTTTTTAAATTTCAGTCTAAAAAAACACTTGTATATCAGTTGATTATAAATACGAAAAGGTTTCGTTAATTTGACTAGCTGTCATCATGGCATCGAAAGGATTTTATTATAGCCCATTTTTGTACAAAAATGATAAAATTCATACTTTTACAGGCTTTTAATTTGAAAACAACTAAATTATAACCAATATATATTATGTATAGTTCAAAAATTACTGGTTTAGGATATTATGTTCCTGAAAATGTGGTTACTAATGATGATTTAACCCAATGGATGGAAACTAGTGACGAATGGATTCAGGAAAGAACTGGAATCAAAGAACGTCGTTGGATAGATCCTAAAACAGAAGATACTACTGCTGTAATGGGAGCTAAAGCTGCTAGAATAGCTATTGAAAGAGCTGGATTAACAAAGGATGATATTGACTTTATTGTTTTTGCAACATTAAGTCCAGACATGTACTTTCCAGGAGGAGGAGTACAAATTCAAGATATGTTAGACATGCCTACTATTGGAGCATTAGATGTACGTAATCAATGTTCTGGTTTTATATATTCTTTATCTGTTGCAGATCAATTTATCAAAACAGGAATGTATAAGAATATCTTGGTAATTGGTGCTGAAAACCATTCAGGAGGATTAGAAAGATCAACTCGAGGTAGAGGTGTAACTGTAATTTTTGGAGATGGGGCAGGAGCAGCTGTACTTTCAAGATGTGAAGAAGAAGGAAAAGGTATTTTATCTTCTCACTTACACTCAGAAGGAAAACACGCCGAGGAATTAGCGTTAATTGGACCATCAACTAATCGTTGGGTTCCTGAAATTATTGAAGCAAATGATCCTGAGGATACTTCTTATTTCCCACATATGAACGGTCAGTTCGTATTCAAACATGCGGTAGTTCGTTTTTCAGAGGCGATTGTAGAAGGTTTACAAGCTAATGGACTTGAGAAGGATGATATTGATATGTTAATTCCACATCAAGCGAATTTAAGGATTGCACAATTCATTCAAAAGAAATTCCAATTACCTAATGAAAAGGTTTACAACAATATTATGCGTTATGGTAATACTACTGCAGCATCAATAATTATTGCGTTAACTGAAGCATGGGAAGAAGGAAAAATAAAAGATAATGATTTAGTTGTATTAGCAGCGTTTGGTAGTGGATTCACTTGGGGATCTGTAGTGATTCGTTGGTAATAAAAACAATAGGAAATATAAAAAAAGCCGAAGAATTTATCTTCGGCTTTTTTTATTCAAATATTGCTACAGCTCTTACGGGAGAACCTGTTCCGCCTCTAATTTTTAGCGGTAAACCGATAAATCTGAATCTTCCACGACCAATTAGTTTATATAAATTAATCATATTTTCATAATGTGTGAATCCTAATTCTCCACAAATATGATGAACTTCTTTATTTGAAATTTTAGGAACACCTGGAGACATGGTTTCCACTCCAAATGCTGCAATTTTTTGCTTTCCTAACCATCTTGCACATTCTACTGTTATTCCAGGTCCTTTGCTCCAATTATCAGTATTAAATGCTTTTCTGTAATGATCTGTATATATTAAAATAGTATCACCTTTTTTTATATGTAGCTTATCTTTACGAAGTGCTTCTTTTAAATCATCTGAAGAAATCAATTCTTGAAATTTTTTATGTGATAAATCTAAACAAATGCCTTCTGTGTAAAACATAGACAATGGCATGGTATCAATAGATTGCCCCTCATATTCCTTTGCCATATGATTCATCGCATCAACATGAGTTCCTGTGTGTTCGCCCATCTGTATTTTGTAAACTGCAGGTGTTTGGGTGGTTGGATTGATTTCATTGTCCCACTCTTCGTGAGTATTATGAACTTCCATAGTTACTTGAGGCAAACTTTTGTATACAGGCATGCCCTCATATATTTCTTGGCTTAAATCAATTATTTCAGCCATTTAATTCAATTTTTACATTTTGATTTTCTAATTCTTTTAAATACATCTCAGGAGTAAAATCATCTCCGTCAAATTCATCCGTTCTTTTTCTTTTCATTTCCAATCTTTTTATTGCTTTTAGAAAACGTCTAATTTCTAAATCATTGGTAACAATTAACCCCGGAACAGGAACAGATTTACCACCTTCATTTTTAGCAACCATTGTAAAATAAGAGGAATTGCAATGATTTATTTTTCCTGTTTGAATATTTTGTGATTCCACTCTAATACCCACTACCATAGAAGTTCTACCCACATAATTTACTGAAGCTTTCATGGTAACCAATTCTCCAACTTCAATAGGATTTAAAAAATCAACAGTATCAACTGAAGCTGTAACGCAGTAGGTTCCTGAATGTTTAGAAGCACAAGCAAAAGCTATTTGGTCCATTAAATTTAGAATGTATCCACCATGAATTTTTCCGCTAAAATTAGCATGAGAAGGAAGCATTAATTCAGAAATAGTAATGATTGTATCTTCTACTTTTTTAAATTTATTTGTCATCTTTTTTAGATCTTAATCCATTGAAATGAGGTGAGTTTTCCTCTTCAACTTTAGTAATAAAATATCTTGTGTCACCTAACCAAAAGAATTTCCCGAATCGTTCAATGTAGGTAAGTTTAACATAACGTCCTTGGAACTCTTTTAGGTTTTTTATTACTTGTTCTTCTTTATCTTCTACCGAGAATTTGAAAATTTGAGCTCCAGAAATCCCTTGACTAATTTCTCCCTCCCAGGTTTTTACAACTAATCCTTTTCTACTGAATTTAATTAATTCACCAGATCTTTCTCCTTCACTATAAGTAGCATAATAAATGAATACGTAATACGCTGTTGCTATCAAGAAAATTCCTAATAAAATAAATGCTAGTATTTTTTTCATACAAACAAAATTACAATTTAATTGGTTGTTTTCATCTTTAGGGATTTCAAAATCACTTTAAAGTCTTATTTGTTGTATTTTTCAAGTCCTTTTTTTCCCTTTCAGTAGTTTTTTTTCCCTATTCAATAAGTTTAACTACTGATTTCACAGGGATTATAATGTTCTTTGTTGTAAACGTAACCGCTTTAAAATGAAAATTATGACTCCAAAAAAAATGACTTTATTGCTGTTGTTTATTTCCGTTTCTGGTTTAACTCAAGAAAATACGGCGAACGAAATATTCAACATTGCAAGAAACGGATCCTTACAAGAATTGAAAGAATTACTAGCTATTCACCCAATGTCAATCGATATGCCAAATGAAGCGGGATATAACGCATTAACATTAGCATGTTATAATAGTAACAATGAAGTAGCTAAATATATTGTAGAAAATACAAAAAGCATAAATGCCAATAATGGTTATGGAACGGCTTTAATGGCTGCTACGGTGAAAGGGAATGTTGAGTTGGTAGAATACTTGGTTCAGCACAATGCGGATATGGATATTTCAGATGCTAATGGTAAAACAGCTTTGCATTATGCAGTTGTTTTCAATTCTTATGAGATTGTCGAATTTTTAATTAAGTCAGGAGCAAAGTTCGATTTGAAGGACAATAGAGGAAACACGGCAAAAGATTATGCCAAACTTAAGAGCAATAAGAAAATTCTAACCCTATTTAAAGTCTAATTATTATGAAGAAAAAACTACTATTAGTTTTTGTGTTTGCGAGTTTATATTTGTCAGCACAGGTATTTTCAACAGGAACTCAAACCTTAAAAGATGATTTAAGTGTTAATCTAGAGATCGATGGAACAACAACTACCTTAACCTTGAATGGTCCTGCCAATGCTTGGTTTGCCGTTGGTTTTGATAACAATGCAACTAACATGTTTAGTAGTTCTGATGTTTTTAGAACAGATGGTTCTACAATTACAGATGCAACCACAGCAGGAAATCAATTACCACCAGCAGATGCAAGTCAAGATTGGAATTTAGTATCAAATACCGTTGCCGGAAATATCAGAACTATAATCGCAACAAGACCTAATAATTCTGGAGATTCTAGCGATTTTGTGTTCAGTAATTCGGCAGGAAGTATAGATGTGATTTGGGCTTTTGGTAGTTCTACAAGTTATGCTTATCATGGAGGAATAAATCGAGGAGCAACTACTTTAGGAGTAACGTTAAGCAATAAAAAGTTTGATACTTTAGATTTTGATATTTTCCCAAACCCAATTTCTAGTAAAATTAAAGTTCAATTACCAACATCTATAGAGAGTGCTGATATTGCTTTTTATGATGTGTCTGGTAGATTATTAAGAAGGGAGCAAGCTACAATTTTTGGTAATAATGAGTATATAATTGATGAATTAGGAAGTGGAGTTTATTTTATTAAAGTAAGTGCAGATGGAAAAATTGGGAGTAAAATGATTGTAAAAAGATAAGCCCCATATTATAAATTTTCTATAACCGATTGCCTCATGGTAATCGGTTTTTTGTTGTATGTTTGTTATGCTTCAAAAAGATCTAAAATGAACTATATTTTATTTGACGGAGATGTAAGAACATCTCTTTTACCTTTTACATATACAAGACCAGTTGCTGATATTAGAGTAGGAATTTTAACTATTCGTGAGAAATGGGAAAAATACTTAGGATTAACAACTACAACCATTACAGAAGAGTATTTAGAAGAGAAATATCCTATGGTTGAAATGGAAGAAAACATTATGCTAAATGCTTCATTTCTTCCAATTCCTGAATTGGTTGAAATGATCAAAGGATTAAAGAAGAATGAAGCTATTTTTAAAGGGGAGGATGTTATTGCTTTTTATACTTCTCAAGATCAGGAAGAAGTAGATTTTGATTCTTATAATCAAATAGAATTTGAGGAAGAGATTATTCAAATAAAGAATACATGGGATATTTTTTCTAAAAATGATGAAGCTATTCGTCAAGATTTTAATTTTTTAACAGAAGGTAGAACTTCACAACCCATTCCCGAAACAGTAAATTGTGTTGGTAGAGAAAATATATTTCTAGAAGAAGGAGCAAAACTTACGTTCGCTACATTAAATGCTACAACGGGACCTATATATATTGGTAAGAATGCAGAAATTATGGAAGGCGTTGTTGTACGAGGAGCGTTAGCAATGTGTGAAAATTCTGTACTGAAGTTGGGAGCGAAAATTTATGGAGCAACTACTTTAGGACCTTATTGTAAAGTGGGAGGAGAAGTGAATAATTCTGTATTATTTGGGTATTCAAATAAAGGACATGATGGATTCTTAGGAAATTCAGTTTTAGGAGAATGGTGTAATTTGGGTGCAGATACCAATAATTCTAATTTAAAAAATAATTATGCAGAGGTAAGATTATGGAATTATGAGACTGGAAGGTTTGCTAAAACTGGTTTACAATTTTGTGGATTAATGATGGGAGATCATTCTAAATGTGGTATTAATACTATGTTTAATACAGGAACAGTTATTGGAGTTTCATCCAACATTTTTGGAAGTGGATTTCCTAGAAACTTTGTTCCATCATTCAGTTGGGGAGGAGCATCTGGCTTTACAGAATATAAAATGAACAAAGTAAATGAAGTTGCCGAAGTTGTTATGAAAAGAAGAAATGTAGTTTATAACGAGTTAGAAGAAAAAATTCTGTCCGCTATTTTTGAAGAAACAAAGAAATACAGAAATTATTAAAATCAAAAAATATATAAAGTTATCTAATAGAGAATGAGATTTTACATATTAGTAATAGTTTTATTATCCAGTTTTAAACTATTTTCTCAAAACGAAAAGTATAAAGATGTAATTAGAAATGTCATAGAGAATTATAATTATAGCAAAATAGATAGTTTAGCTAGAATTGCGGGGTATGCTAAAGGAGATAGTCTTAAAAGTGTTGTAGTTTTCAAGGTAAATCATAAAGGGAAAACATTTGATGTAAAGGCAACAGGTTCTTATGTATTATTCAATGAGTTAAGTGAAAAGATTTTTAACTCTATGCCAAAGTTATATTTCGATGTAAAGTTAAAAGAAGGTCAACACTTTATGTTTGAGATGCCTTTGGTTTATAGAATTAGGTAGTTGAAATTTAATGTTAAATAACAGAAACTTGTAGGTTTTGTTTTTTGATTTTGAAGATTACTAACGAAACAGTAATTAACTAAAATTAGGCCTAAGTTGTAACTCCCTAAATTAGAGAAACAACTAATACACGATTGAATTGAGAATTACACTATACTTATAAAAAAGAAAAATAATTAGAATATTTAACGATAAAATTGAGGGAGGGAAGAAGTCTTCAAAAAATAGCTACATATACGCTAATCATACATAAATTGGTTTGTAACAAATTCTGAAAATTATAACTGTAATAGTGCTGAATATTTTATCGATTCTCATCCAATTCTAGGATAAGTAAATTAGGGTTTAAAATATTATTAAAAAAAAATTCGGGTTTGTATTATAAGAGATTATAGAATCAATAATTTAGATATGGGAAGTATTTTTTATACTTATTTGGTTACGAAATTAGTTTTTACAGCATTTTTTGGTGTTGGGTTATATGCATATCTAAAAAAGGAGACTCCATATTTTATACCTCATTTAATCATTTTGATTGGTGTATCAGGTTTGATTTATGATTTTATAGCACCATCGATTTTTAGTAATGTGGATTTATATCAAACAACTCAACTTTTAGAAAAGGAAGATGTGGATAAAGTATTCATATTTGATGAGAGAGGTACTGTACTACTCAAATTTAGATCTGAAAATGATATATCTAAAGTTCTTGATTTTATTAAAAGAGCAGAAAGTTATTCATCTAATATTGGGCACATCCAAAAGAGTTATGAAATGGAAATTTTATTATCAAATAATGAAGTTATAAAGTATGAAATAGTAAAAACTAGAAGTAATGGTATTGTAATATTTTTAAAAAATAAGTTTAAGGATAGATATTATCATATCGGTAGATATAGAAACATGGATGTTTCTTTATTGAGTTTTTAATAGTTATAAGTCAAATTAGAATTAAATATTACTATTAGTATAATAGATGGTAATTCGTAGTTATTTGAAAGAAAACGAATGTAAAGCATTACAAATTCATTAAAAAGTCATTCTTTTACTTTACCATGCATTTCAAAGATAGAATAAGATGAAAAAACCGTTACTACTTTTACTAAAACTTTATGCAGTTCTATTAGTAATATTTTTTTTGGGTATTGCAATAACAAAATTTATTTCTAATAAAGATTCAGATTATTTAAGAGAGTTCAATTTAAAAATTGAAGGTATTGTAGAATCGAGAAAAGAATTAAACATTGGAGGTAACTTTGGAATTATAAAGATTAGGATACTTAAAAGTAATAAGAAGTTTTATGATGGTAGAAATGAAAAACGAACAAGACATATGGGATATATTGATAAGGAAATGGCGATTATCCCTGTTTCGGGTGTATCAAATATTCAAGTAGGAGATTTAATTAATATAAATGTGACACACATTAGTGTTTTAAAATTAGAAGAAGTTATTTACAAAAACCATTTGGCTTTACCGACTAATTCATATGCGTATTCTGAGATTAATTCATATATCTATGATAATAAAAATTTAAAGTAATATTTACTGAAAACCAAAAAACCAAAAAACCAAAAAACCGAAACTAGCACGTTTCGGTTTTTTTGGTTTTGTAACCTTCCTTTTTCACTTATAGCAACTTCCCCATCAACTTCAATTTAATAGTAATTGATAATTGCATAATAGTAGTTTTTTCGTTGAATAGTTAATAACAAGAATGATGCCGAAAAAGGTTTTTTCTATTTTATTATCAGTAAAACTTATAATTTATTTAAATAAATGTTTTTAAAGTATTGATAATGTTGTTTTTATTGTAAAACTGAACTGATTTTTTAATAGAAATGAATAATTTAACTTAAGTAATAAAAAATTTCAAATCCTTTTTAATATTTAAAATAAGATTCTTAATTTTAAAGAGTATTTTTTAAAATATACCAAATAAAAAATCTAAAAATTTATTATTATGTTAAAAAACATTGAAAATTTAGGAAAGTCCCTTAGTAAAAAAGAACAAAAACAAGTAAGCGGTGGATGGGGAACCATTCGTTGTAACACAAACAGAGATTGCTGGGATGCATATCCTTTCTTAGGTCCTGGAGATGTTTCTTGTAGAGATAGTCTTTATGGGTTTGGAGGAAGAGTTTGTATCTTCAATTAATGGATAGTCCTCAAAATTTAAAAACCTCGCAAATTGCGAGGTTTTTTTATATAGAGTAGTGTAGTTTTAAACGATATACTATAGATTCGGAATTACCAATTCTTGACCTGGATGAATTAGATCAGCTGATTTTAGGATATTCGTGTTCGCTGCGAAAATTTCTTTATACTTCATTGCATCACCATAATAGTGTTTTGCAATTTTACCTAAAGTTTCTCCACTTTTAACCGTGTGGTTTGCAAATACAGAAGTATCCTCAACTGTAATATCAGCTACAATATCAGTTGGGTTATCACCACCTACCTTTTTAATTTCATCCCATAAAAGGTTTTTCTCATACTGATTCTTTGCAGTTCCAGAGATATGTAAAACTCCATTTTCTTCTTTTACATCTCCGTTTTGAATTTCTAATTGTTCACCTAGGTTTAAAACACTTTGATATTTTGCTTTCATATTGTAAAAATTTTATTTGTCTTAAATATATTAAAAAACCTCGCAATTTGCGAGGTTTTTTTGTTTCTTCTTGGTTGTGATTTTTAAAATCTATAGGATAAAGATAGTTGAGCAGGATTGTTACCAAAACCAAAGGCATAAGATGAAATGTCACCATTGATAACATTAGTTCCTGTAGTTTCTGTAAAATCTCCAGTTGTATAACTAAATCTAGGTAATAATTCTACTCCAAAAGCCAAATTATCATTAAATACATAGTTAACACCTATAACACCTGCTAAAGATGGAGTATACGTAGTTCTTTCAGTTTCAAAGAATGTTGTTGCATCTCTAGTAAATTTATTGTTGTTGTATGCAAAAGCAACATCAAATCCATAACGAAATTCAAGATTTTTAGTAATGTCTTTTCTAAATTCTTTACCAATACTAACTTGAGCCCCAATATTAAATTGTTCATCATCACCTCTTACAGGATCATCAGTTTCTGATTCTGTATTATTTAGGTTTAAAGCCAAGACACTAAAACGCCATAAATTTTTGGATGTACCGGTTTTGTAGTTCAATCCAAATGAATTTAACGAAGAGAAGTTAATTCCAACTTCTTGTCTTTTTTCTCCTTCTTGAGCAACTGTTGTGCTAATTGTAGCACATAATAGCAATAGACTTAATAATGTTTTTTTCATAATTTTTGGTTTTAAATTTATTTATATGGTTAAGTCTACAATGTCGCAAGAATGATACCAAAAACATCAGTTTTAGTGAAGTGATTGTATAATTAACAATAGATTATAATTGGATGTTTTTTATGTGGTTTATTATAAGGTTGTTACGTTCCAATTTTAGAGGACTTCATTACGAAAAAATTTTATCCCGAAAAATATGGAGAAGTAAACATTTTAATAGATTCCTTCATTTCATTCGGAATGACCATAACACAATTCTTTTTTTAATTTAGAATAACAAAAAAAGGCCATCATTTTTATGATGGCCTTTAAATTTATATATGTTATGTTCTATAGGTGAATCACTTCATCGTAAGCATCAGCAACTGCTTCCATAACCGCTTCACTCATTGTTGGGTGAGGGTGAATTGCTTTTAAGACTTCATGTCCAGTAGTTTCTAATTTTCTACCTAACACAGCTTCTGCAATCATATCTGTAACACCAGCTCCAATCATATGGCAACCTAACCATTCACCATATTTTGCATCAAAAATTACTTTTACAAATCCTTCTGGAGTTCCAGCAGCTTTTGCTTTACCTGAAGCAGAGAATGGGAATTTACCAACTTTGATATCATAACCAGCTTCTTTTGCTTTTTCTTCTGTTAATCCTACAGAAGCAATTTCTGGAGTAGCATAGGTACAACCAGGAATGTTTCCGTAATCAATAGATTCTGTATGTAATCCAGCGATTTTTTCAACACAAGTAATTCCTTCAGCAGAAGCAACGTGTGCTAAAGCTGGACCAGGAGTTACATCTCCAATTGCATAATATCCTGGGATATTTGTTTGATACCAATCGTTTACTAAAATCTTATCTCTATCAGTTACAATTCCAACATCTTCTAATCCGATGTTTTCAATGTTTGTTTTAATTCCTACTGCTGATAATACGATATCTGCTTCTAAAATTTGTTCTCCTTTTTTAGTTTTAACAGTAGCTTTAACGCCATCTCCAGAAGTATCAACAGATTCAACAGAAGAGTTAGTCATTATTTTGATTCCAGCTTTTTTGAAAGAACGTTCCATTTGTTTAGAAACATCTTTATCTTCAACAGGAACAATATTCGGCATATATTCTACAATAGTAACCTCAGTTCCCATAGCGTTATAGAAATGAGCGAATTCTACTCCAATGGCACCAGAACCAACAACAATCATTGATTTTGGTTGAGTAGGTAACGTCATTGCTTCACGATATCCAATTACTTTTTTACCATCCTGTGGTAAACTTGGTAATACACGAGAACGTGCTCCAGTTGCAATTACAATATGATCTGCTGAGTATTCTGTTACTTTTCCGTCCTCTCCAGTTACGTCAACTTTTTTACCAGTTTTTATTTTTCCGAAACCATTGATTACGTCAATTTTGTTTTTCTTCATTAAGAATTGAACACCTTTGCTCATTCCATCAGCAACACCACGACTTCTTTTGATTACAGCGTCAAAATCTTTGTCAATAGCTTCTGCTTTTAAACCATACTCATCAACATGCTTTAAATAATCATATACTTGAGCAGATTTTAAAAGTGCTTTTGTAGGAATACATCCCCAGTTTAAGCATATTCCACCTAAACTTTCTTTCTCAACTACAGCTGTTTTAAAACCTAATTGAGAAGCTCTAATAGCTGTAACATATCCTCCAGGTCCTGAACCAATTACTATGATGTCGTATTTCATAATTTATATTTATCTATTAGTTGTTTATTTACATTTTTTGTGGATTAAAAACCATGTCTTTAATTCCAAATTTTTTGCTCGTAAAACCTAATAAGGCATTTACCGAACTGTGAATTATTATTAATGCTACAATTGCAGCAAAGGGTACTCCTAAAATTTGATAAGGAACATAATACGTCCACGTCCCCAAATTTATGGCAATTATTTCACCTAACGTAGGAAAAAAGGCTACCATAAATAATGTTAAGTATTTTTTTGAATTCTCAGAGAGGGTAGGAGTAGCTTGATAAACTTGATTTTCAATTTGGTACATCAAAATAAAAGCGGCTCCCCAAGCAAAGAAAATCCATAATGGAACTTGTCTAGAAATATCATGATATTCCCAGTATCCATATGATGTACCTGCATGTTCAACAGCAATTCCAATAATTCCAGTAATTACAAAACCAATGACTAAGGCAATGCTAAAGGTTTGTTTTTTTATGTTTTTGTAGAATGAGTGTACAATCTTTAGGGCCAATAATATGGCTAATACTAAATCATATTGGTGTAATAATCCTATGGCTATTCCGCCAATAATTAATTTGATTGTATTTTTAATTAAGATTCTTTGCACTATTTACAGTTTTCGTTATAAAACTTAACTGCGTTTATCATTCCACCTAAAGCAGCTCTATCTTCCATACTTAAATCAGTATATTTTTTGCAATCAGAAAAGAACTCTTTATAGATTTTTTTATCATCTTTTTCGGATAAAAGTCCCAAAACCTGGTCTCCTCCGTGTTTTCCGAAATAATAGATTGTTTGTTTATTATTACCTAAAGATTTAGGAGTATTACCAGTAAAATCAAATAAATGATCAACTTTATTTTTAACGTAGAGACTTATTTTTCCGTTAACTAATTCTTCAAGAAGTATAATTTTCCTCTTCGTCATTTTGAAAACGAAAGTCTTACCATTATCAAAAACTACCTTTTTTACTTTCTTATAGTTTAAAGTTTCTTTTTTAAAATTCTCTAACTTTTTAAATCGAATTTTATTCCCTGATATTTTAGCTAACCCTTTAACTTCTTCATTATTTCGAAGAAAGATGTTGGCTTTGTCAAATTCATCTTGAGCAAAAACAGATAGTTGAATAAAAAAGAATAGAATAAATTGTTTTTTCAAAGTAATCATAACTATATATTTACTTTACATTCTCTCAGGAACATTAATCCCTAACAAACTAAATGCTGATTTAATAGTATCCGCCACCTTTTTAGATAGCTGAACTCTAAATACTTTTTTATCTTGATTCTCTTCACCTAAAATTGAAACATTTTGATAAAACGAGTTGAATTCTTTTACTAAATCGTACGTGTAATTTGCAACCACAGCAGGAGAATAGTTCTTAGCTGCTTGTTGAATTACTTCTGGATATAATTCTAATTGCTTAATTAATTCTTTCTCCTTATCATGTAAATCAATAGATGAAACAGAAGAATTGTAATCAAAATCAGCTTTTCTTAAAATAGACTGGATTCGAGCATACGTATATTGTACGAAAGGTCCAGTATTTCCTTGGAAATCTACAGAAGCTTGAGGATCGAATAAGATTCTCTTTTTAGGATCAACTTTTAAAATGAAATATTTTAAAGCACCTAATCCAATAATTTTATATAAAGACTCCTTTTCTTCATCAGAGTACCCTTCTAATTTTCCTAACTCTTGAGAAATCTCACGAGCAGTATTCGTCATTTCATCCATTAAATCATCAGCATCTACAACTGTTCCTTCACGTGATTTCATTTTTCCAGAAGGTAAATCTACCATTCCGTAACTTAAATGATATAATTGATCAGCCCAGTTATAGCCTAACTTCTTTAAGATTAAGAATAATACTTTAAAGTGATAATCTTGTTCATTACCTACAGTATAAACCATTCCGTTTAAATCTGTAAAGTCTTTAGCACGTTGAATAGCCGTTCCAATATCTTGAGTCATATATACTGCAGTACCATCTGAACGCAATACTAATTTCTCATCTAAACCATCTTCAGTTAAATCACACCAAACAGATCCATCTTCTTTTTTGAAGAAAACTCCATCTTTTAATCCTTGCTCAATAACGTCCTTACCTAATAAATAGGTATCACTTTCATAGTATAACTTATCGAAGTTTACACCAATATATTCGTATGTTACGTCAAATCCTTCATAAACCCAACCATTCATTGTTTTCCAGAGGTCAACGACCTCAGGTGAGCCTTTTTCCCATTTACGTAACATTTCTTGAGCTTCTACAAAAATTGGAGCTTGCTTTTTAGCATCATCCTCAGAAATTCCTTGTTCAACTAATTCTGAAATTTCTTTCTTGTATTCTTGATCGAACTTTACGTAGTAATTACCAACTAATTTATCTCCTTTTAAACCTGTAGATTCTGGAGTTTCTCCGTTTCCAAAACGTTTCCAAGCCAACATTGACTTACAAATATGAATTCCACGGTCGTTAATAATTTGTGTTTTATATACTTTGTGACCCGCCGCTTTTAGAATTTCAGAAACTGAATACCCTAATAAAACGTTTCTTACGTGTCCTAAGTGTAATGGCTTATTTGTATTCGGAGAAGAATACTCAACCATTCTCGCATCCGAGTCTGAGCTTACAAATCCGTATGATTCGTTTGATGAAATTTCATTGAAGAAGTTGATGTAAAAACTATCATCAATAACTAAGTTTAAGAATCCTTTTACCACATTAAATTTAGACACTTCTTGAATGTTTTCTACCAAGTAGTTTCCTAAATCTTCACCAATTTGTACTGGATTTCCTTTCTTATATCGAAGTAGTGGAAAAATTACCACAGTAATATCTCCTTCGAAATCTTTTCTTGTTGCTTGAAATTCTACAGATGGGATTTCTGTATCGTATAACTTTTTAAACCCTTCTTTAACGTTCGCTTCTAGTAACGATTGTATGCTCATTAGTTGACTTATTTCATTTAAATCGAGTAGCAAAATTACATAATTTTATTGGTTTATGTAGCCGAATTCTATTCATATTGCCGTAGCTTTGCAATATGGATAAAGACCTTGAAAATCTTAAAGAATTATCACAAGAGAAACTTGCTGAAAACAAGAAATATTTTCAAAAACTGAAAAAGCGCACACCAAAGCGTCTTGATTTAATAGTGCAGGAGATTCATGAAGAGGAATTTGAACGAACAGATTGCTTGAATTGTGGGAATTGTTGTAAAACTACAAGCCCTATGTTTACTTATAAAGATATTGAGCGTATTTCGAAGCATTTAAAAATGAAGGTTGCAGATTTTGTGTCTCAATATTTACGTATTGATGAAGATGATTTTCACGTATTAAAAACTTCTCCATGTCCGTTTTTAGACTTGAATGATAATTCGTGTTTCATTTATGATGTGCGTCCTAAGGCTTGTGCTGAATATCCACATACGAACAGAAAGAAATTTATTCAGCTGGCGAACTTAACTATTAAAAATACAGAAATTTGCCCGGCAACTTATAGAATTGTTGAGGAATTGAAGAAAAAATTACCAATTTCTTAATTTTATTAACGTAGTTATAGTAACAATACGTCCATTTTTTAGTAAACTTGTTATGTAAATCAAACATAACATGGAAGTAATTAAGACCTATTTTGAAAACATGCCAACGCTGCATAGAAGTATGCTTTTGGTTGGTGGAATTTCATTTTTCTGGCTCCTTGAAAGTGGAATGCCTTTATTTAAATTTGGTTACAACAAATGGAAACATGCTTGGCCGAATTTATTTTTTACAGGAACTACAGTAATAATCAATTTTGCTCTTGCATTTCTTTTATTACAAACTTCTTTTTGGGTAGATGAAAATCAATTTGGATTGATCAATTGGTTGCCAGAAATGCCATTATGGGCTTATATTATATTAGGTGTTTTATTTCTAGATTTTTTTGGAGCATACTTAGCACATTTGGTAGAACACAAGTTTATTCCCTTGTGGATGGTACATTTAGTTCATCATACCGATCATAAAGTAGATACTACAACAGCAAATAGACATCACCCAATAGAAAGTGTAATTCGTTTTGCGTTTACATTATTAGGTGTGTTTGTAGTAGGAACACCGTTTTACATCATAATGTTATATCAATCATTATCATTGGTGTTTACGCAGTTTAATCATGCGAATTTGAAAATGCCAAGGAAATTAGATAAGATATTGAGTTATGTAATCGTTTCTCCGGATATGCATAAGGTTCATCATCATAATTTGTTGCCTTACACAGATTCAAACTTTGGTAATATCTTTTCTATTTGGGATCGATTATTAGGAACTTATATGGAATTAGATAGAGATGAAATTGTATATGGAGTAGATACCTTTCCAGATGAAGTCAAGAATTCAAACTTAACAGAATTGTTAAAACAACCGTTTCAAGGATATCGAAAACCTACGAATCTTGAAGAATTAAAATAAAAGAAAAGGTAAATTCAATTGAATTTACCTTTTTTATTGTGTTACATACGGATTCCATCTTGAGGGTAGAATAATTCTTCTTTTTCTGCTTCAACAACGGCAATTGGAACACAGTGAACTCCATTTCCAGAAACATCAGTACTTGAATTAAAATTCCCGTTGTTATCCCAACAGTAATATTCATTTGCACCACCGTTAATTTGAATTAAACTACTTTTTTCTAGTTTTTCCACTCCCTTTAAGTTTAAAATACTTTTTTTCATTATTCGATTTTTTAATTAATACTGGTTGCAAATTACAATGACGAAAAAGAGTATGAGTAAGGGGATTGCCTTAATTATATTAAGTATTTACCACTAAAAATTAAGGTGTAAAAAATGAATTTAAAGGAGGATTAACTCTGTTCTTATATTAAATTTTTCCTTTTTGCGAAGTGTATTAATTTTTTGGTTTAAATGTAAATATTCCTCAATAGGTAAATCTAAGTCTATACTTATTAAATAATTTAAATCAGTTTTTAGAGTATCAAGTTTTGCGAAATCTTCTTTCGATTTTATAACGACGTTTTCTGGTTTGAATTTTTTAATATAATCTGTTCTAGTGACATTTAATTCTCTTGGAGGTGGTGCATTTTTTAGTAGTTGTTCCTTAAATAACTCTATTCTAATGTCGTAATAGTGCAATTTTCTAGATTTGAATTCATATTTAGATAATACGCTAATTAAAGGAAAGTTTACTGAGTCAAAATTAGAATATAATCGAGTTAATTCTTTTAAAGTAATTCCTTTTCCTAATAGAATAAAAGGCTTTTTGTATTTATTAGGAATTTTACAGCTTAAAAGAAAACCAGGAATCATGCTAATATCTGCTTTCTTATCATTTAATATTAATTGTGTCGTTTTTAAATTCGATTTACTCAACTTGATAAAGTTGGTACTATTTTTTATAGTGTCAAAATGAATTGTTTTTTTCGATTTTATATCTATAAAATGAAATGTTTTATCAACTTCTATAGCAGATAAAGGCGATTTAAAATATCTACTATTATTAAAAATCAGTAAGGAATCTCCAGGCTTATATTTCAAATATTCTTTATGAGTTTTATTATTAACAGTTATTGAAATAGAATCTTTTTCTAAATTAAATGTACCATAAAGAGTAATACCGAAACCATTATTAATGGCAATGGAATCTCCTTTAAAGATAATTTCAAAATCTCCAGTTTCAGCTGTATTCCACCAAGTACCTTGTAAATCTTTTTTGGAAACAGAATTAGAACAAGAAGACAAAATAATAACTAGTAGAAAGAGATTTAGCCGTTTTATCATAGCCTTTTTTCTTTTAAATATACGAATTCACAATAAAAAAGCGAGCATTTGCTCGCTTCCTTCCTTTAAATTCTAAAACACTTGTATCTTTTATCTGTTAAACTTAAATCCGTTTCAGATTTAAAATATTGAACGTGATTGTAAGACGCTGTACTAGCCGAGTAACACATAAACTGCCAATTCGGTGATGGCGGTCCATCAGGATCTTCTGGTACTAATGGTGTTGAGTTTAATGGATTACCAAATCCGTTTCCTCCTTGAATCGTTTTTTGGTCAGATGTTGAGATTTTTTCCACTCCCTTTACATTTAAAATGCTTTTTTTCATGATTTAATTTTTTAATTAATACTGGTTGCAAGTTACATTGAGTAAAGAGAGTTTGATTAAGGTGTTTACCTTAATATAGGTTGGATAAAGCTCCAGATTTTATGGAGTTAATCAAATAAATTAAAAGTTGATTAACTCTATTCTATTTCTAACTTTTTTCTTTTTATGAAACCAGTTTATTTTCTGATTTAAATAACCTTTTACTGATAAATCTAAGTCAATACTTATTAAATAGTTCAGATTAGTTTTTAGCGAATTTAACTTATTAAATTCTCTTTTGATTGCATGGTAATGATTTGCGGATTGAACTTACCTTGGTGATTTATTCTATAAATACCTTTTTTGACGAAGGAAAAAGATTAAAGCTTTCTTTAAAAAAGCAAATTTTATTTAAAAATGATGTAGCAATTATAAGAAAACATATAAAAGAAGGCTGTACTAAAAGACTGCCTTCTTAATAATATTATAGAGGATAGCAAACAGTATAAAAATCAGTATTATCTGTATAAGAACGATATCCTGGATCATTTAATGCATTTCTTCTGTAGCATAAGAATTTCCATTCATGGTCACTATAATTATCATCATCTTCACCATAATCAATTGGTGAATTAGTAGGATTACCAAATCCATTTAAAAAACCACCACCACCATCAATTTTTCGTAGTTCTTTAGTGGTTAACGTTTTTACATTATTAATATTTGAAATATTTTTTTTCATGATTATTTTTGATTTAGAAGGTTAATGTTTTTACTATACAGGATCAACAGGTCCATTATTGTTTCCTCCACTAGTGTTATTACTTCCACCTGAAGTGTTTGTGTTACAGTTACAAAATAGAGGTTTAGGAATAGTGCTTTGAAAATAAGAATCTAATGCACACCATTCAAAACAGGGAATGGCTCTTCCTCCTCCGTTAATGGTTTTTTGCTCTATTTTGTTTAGAGCTTTTCCAAAGTTTAAAATGTTTTTTTTCATGATTAATATTATTTAATTTATACATGAATGTAAAAAGGTTTAGAAGCTTTTTTATTAGAATGTTTCCGAACTTATTGTTATAATTTGTAAATGATATGGTCTTACCATTTAAAAATAAAAAAAGCGAACTTTGGAAAGTTCGCTTAGGTCTTAGAATATTATTTTAGGAATTAATATGGCCAACAGATATAAACACTACCAGTTTCGTCATAATTAGAAATATGACTAAAACTATTTGGATTTTGATACCTTGTGTAACAAGCAAATTTTCCACCAGGAGTCCAATAATCTTTATCGCCCTCACTTAATGTTGAACCTTTTGATCCTGTTGAACCTGAACCTGCTCCAATTCCACCTTTACCTTGAATAGCTTCAGTTTCATTTTTAGTTAATTCTTTAACTCCATCTAACTTTAAAATTCTTTTTAACATGATTGATCTTATTTTATGGTTAATACTTTAAAGTTATCTAAATGAGAAATGCAGAAGTCTTAGAATTTTCCGAAACAGTTGTTTTAGTGTATAAAAGGACATATTTATTTTTTAAGTGTAGAAATAAAAAAGGCGAACTATGTAGTTCGCCTAAATTTTAATTTAATACTGGTCCTAATGGATCAGAAATTGAATCGTCAAATTGATAGTTTGCATCAAAAGGAAAACAAACGGTAGTTGCAGAGCTTAAATCTATTGGTGAAATAAAAAAGCGATTTCCTGAATTGTTACGATAACATTTAAAAGAAACATTCGGATTATCATCTCCAATTCCAGATAAATGCCCTCCGCTAATTTTTTTTTGCTCTTCTTTTCCTAATAATTTTACATTTTTAAAATCTAACATGATTGATTATATTTTTTGGTTAATACCTTAAAATTAAATCAACGTTAAAAGGATAATTAGAAAGATTTTCTGAAATGTAGGTTATAGTTTCTGATTTGTAGAATTTCAAGAGTTAGTGTGTTTTGCTAACAATTGTAAAATTTTCTTACCTCTTGCTGTACATCCTTTACTTTCGTGTATAACTTTCGTCCTTATAATATGTTCAAGTTCAGGGTGAACCCAGTCTCTATGTTTACCAAACAAATACAAAGTATTCATAGTATAGGCTTTTACCGCAATCTTTTGTTCGGTTATCAACCAATCAAATCCAGTTTCTATAATTAAAGTTATCTGTTCGCTAGTTATAGTTTCTTTGGTTTTATTATTTGATGTATTGGTGTAAGCAGTAGCTAAATGTTCACAAATTTTTGCACAAGTTCTAAGAGCTCCGTCAAATTGTAAATTTTGTAGACCTTTTGTAAAGGTATCTAAATGAGGTAAAACATGGTTAATTCCATGATGTGTACAAATCCATTCTAAAATCCAAGCAGCTTTAATTGACAATTTATTATTTACATCAAATGTTAAATCTACTAGAGGTTTAATCAATTCAGGCTGTTCTAATACAATATTTGCAGCATTATTTCGATTTACTCTTTTAGGATTTTCCATACTGTGTAGTACAGAAATTAAAAAATCAATACTCATATTGGTATGGTTTATGTACTTTTACATTATAATTACTAAATATAAGGACAAAAGAAAGAAAGAATGATAAAAGTTAATTTGTTAATTGTCTTAAGTTTTGTAGTAACTTCATTCACTGCATTTTGCCAAAAAACAAATCAGTTCGATGCTAATGGAGAACGTGATGGACTTTGGCGTAAATATTATAATAATGGAGATTTACGTTATGAAGGTGAATTTAAAAATGGGAAGGAAATAGGAACATTTACTTTTTATAACAGAGGATCTTCTTATCCTGCTATTGTAAAAGTGTTTTCAAGTAAAACAGATACAGCTTCAGTAAAATTCTACAATAAAAGTAGAATTAAAACTACTGGGAAAATGATTGGAAAGAAAAGAGTAGGGAAGTGGATCTATTATTTTTCTGATGGTAAACGTGTATTCTCTGAAGAAAATTATGATAATGGTATTTTAAACGGAGTTGTTAAAAACTATTACGACAACGGAAATGTAACAGAAGAAACGTATTATAAAGAAGGTAAAAAGCACGGAACATCTAAAATTTATACCGAAAACGGAGTTTTAATTGAAGATGTGAACTACGAAAATGGAAAACTGAATGGGGAAGGAAAATACTTCGATATAAAAGGTGTTATTAAGGAGAAAGGAATGTTTAAGGATGGTGAGCGATTTGGAAAATGGGAGTATTACATTGATGGAGAAGTTTCTAAAAAAGGTCGTCCTAGAAAGAATTTATTGAAAGATGATGCTGAACCTGAAGAGGAAGAAGAGTAAAACTTTTCTATAAATTCAATTTATCACCCTATCAATATTACTCATATTAAAAAACAGATTCTTATTCGTAAATTTGCAGCCTAAATTTAGCAATATATGAAAAGAGTAGTGGTTGGACTTTCAGGAGGAGTAGATAGTAGTGTTACCGCTTATTTATTAAAAGAACAAGGATACGATGTAATCGGATTGTTCATGAAGAATTGGCATGATGATTCTGTTACCATTTCTGATGAATGTCCTTGGTTAGAAGATAGCAACGATGCTATGATTGTTGCTGAGAAATTGGGTATACCTTTTCAAACGGTTGATTTAAGTGAACAATACAAAGAACGTATTGTTGATTATATGTTCGACGAGTACGAGAAAGGAAGAACACCTAACCCTGATGTTTTATGTAATAGAGAGATAAAGTTTGATGTTTTTATGGATATTGCATTAAGCTTGGGAGCAGATTATGTTGCTACAGGTCACTATTGCAGAAAAGATGAGGAAATTATAGATGGAAAACCAGTATACAAACTTTTAGCAGGAAAAGATGGTAATAAAGATCAATCTTATTTCTTGTGTCAATTATCTCAAGAGCAATTATCCAAAGCATTATTCCCAATAGGAGAACTTACAAAACCAGAAGTAAGAGAAATTGCTAAAGAAGCAGATTTAATTACTGCTGAAAAGAAAGATTCTCAAGGTTTATGTTTTATTGGTAAAGTCAGATTACCTGATTTTTTACAGCAAAAGCTACAACCAAAAGAAGGTGTAATTGTACAAGTTCCAAATTCTTTTGAGCCTTATAATAAGCCATTACCAAGATTCGAAAATAAAGAGGCAGAGCTAACTTATAAATCAAAGAAATATGAATACGCTATAGCTGATGGAAAAGTTGTGGGTAAACATCAAGGAGCTCATTATTTTACAAAAGGACAACGTAAAGGGTTAGCCGTTGGTGGTACTAAAGAACCATTGTTTGTGATTGAAACAGATGTAGAGGAAAATGTAATCTTTACTGGAGAAGGTAAAAACCATAAAGGCTTATACAGAAATGTTTTATTTGTTTCTAATGAAGAATTGCATTGGGTTCGAGAAGATTTAGCACTAGCTACAGATGAAACTATGGAAGTTGAAGCAAGAATTCGTTATCGTCAGGCTTTAGAAAAAGCAAAATTGTATAAAGTTGAAAACGGATTGTTTGTAGAATTTGAAAATCCACAATCTGCAATTCAAGAAGGACAATTCGTAGCTTGGTATAAGAATGAAGAACTATTAGGTTCAGGAGTTATTTCCTAATCTATTTTGAATATAAAATTAAATAAAAACAGTAACTTACAATCATGAAGAAGTTACTGTTTTTTTTATCACTAATTTTTAGTTGTAGTTTATTTGGGCAAGAGCATGCTTGGGTATATTTTAAAGATAAACCAAGCGAAGCTACTTTTATGTCATCTCCATTAACAATGCTTACACAAAGAGCATTAGATCGTAGAACAAAACAAGGAATTGCTTTAGATAGTAAAGATGTTCCAATTGAAACTTCCTATTACGATCAAATTAAAGCGGCAACGGGAATATCTGTAAAAGCGAAATCAAAATGGCTAAATGCGGTTCATGTTCTTGGATCAGTTTCAGATATTAACGCTTTAACTACGAGTTTTACTTTTGTAGACCGAATTGAATTTGCGAACAGATCATTAAATACGAGCAGTACTGTAGTAGCAAAATCGGCGAAAGTCATAAATAATCATAAGAATAAACTTGAAACTAAAAAACCTACCTATAACTACGGAGATGCAACTAACCAAATTGAAATGTTAGGTGGAGATTTTTTACATGAGAATGGATTTACAGGAAATGGAATACATATAGCAGTAATTGATGCAGGATTTCCAAACGTAAATACATTACCGGCTTTTTCTAGAATAAGAACCAATAATCAAATTTTAGGAGGTTATGATTTTGTGAATAGAAGTGATAATTTTTATACAGGAAATTCGCATGGAACTCATGTGTTATCTGATATAGCAGCTTATAAAGATGGAGATTTTATAGGAACAGCTCCAGATGCTTCATTTTATTTGTTTAGAACAGAAGATGCTGCAAATGAAACTCCTTTAGAAGAATCGTTATGGGTTGAAGCTGCAGAAAGAGCAGATAGTTTGGGAGTTGATATTGTCAATACATCTTTAGGATATTCTACATTTGACAATTCGAATTATAATTATAGCTATAGCGATATGGATGGGCAAACCACTTTCATAACTCGTGGTGCTGAAATTGGAGCTTCTAGAGGAATGCTAATGGTTACTTCGGCCGGTAATTCTGGTAATAGTCCATGGAAATATATTAGCGCCCCAGCGGATGCAAATTCAGTATTTACAATTGGTGCAGTTAACCAATTAGAAGTTATTGCAAACTTTAGTTCTTATGGTCCTACTTCAGATGGAAGAGTAAAGCCAGACGTTTTAGCACAAGGTCAGAACGTTTATATTGTAAATTATTTCACTGGTAATAATGCTACTTCAAATGGTACATCATTTTCTTCTCCAGTAATTGCTGGGGTTTTGGCTTGTTTTTGGCAAGCTTTGCCTGATAAAACTAATTTTGAAATCATGACATTAATAAGAGAGTCTGCCGATAAATTTAGAAATCCTACGGATCATCATGGGTACGGAGTTCCAGATTTTAATGCTGCATATAATTTAACTTTATCGGTTGACGAAGATTCTTTTGATAATTTTAAAGTATTTCCTAATCCTATAGACGATTTAGTTACTCTAAATGGAATTGATGGAGATTTAAAGGAATATTCGCTAAAAATATATAGTGTCTTAGGGAAGCAGATTCTTCATAAACAGGAATTGACTTCGAATAGCATAAACTTATCAAATTTAAAAACTGGAATTTACTTTTTGAATTTAAGTAATGGTAATAAAAGTAAAGTTATCAAACTAATAAAGAAATAGAATTTCTAAGGTTTACGCTTCGGAATTAGAAGACCAATTACTAAGATACTTCATTACATTATTAATGGCTTTGTTTAACACAAAAGCTAGTTGAAGTTGGAATCAAGATTAATTGATGAAATAAGCATTGAAATGAAAATAAGAACTAAAAAAGATGTTCAGAAATTAGACGAAAAAATTAAAACTGAATTAGGAATAGATGTAAGCGAATATAAAAACGAAGATGTTGCAGAGAATTTTGCAGAATTACTAATGTTACCTTCATATATGGTATCATGGGTAATAAGACCAATTATCTTTTCATTTATTCTTTATGTCATTGGATTTTATACATTGAATTTAGTTCATGTAGAATATCTGTTATATGCGTTACTTGGGTTCTTGTTTTTTATGTTATCAGGTGTAGCTTTTGGTTTTCTGTTATTAATGTTTAAGATGAAAAAGGATATTTGGAGTATTGCAGATTACTCTTTGGATATTTTAAAGCTTTCAGTGGAAGATTTATCAAGTGTGAATAATCAAATTACTGAAGAGAATAAAAAGGATGTACTCTCCCTTTTATTTAAAGGAATCATTCATATTGTTACCATTCCTATGCTTTCCCAGTCTGTTGCGAAAAAAGTTCCTGTTTTAGGGAATCTTGCTGGAGGAATTATTAAGAGAGTATTAGTGGCGATATCCGATAAGTTAGAGTTTGAAGAAGATAATATTGACGATTTTGCAGAAGAAACAACTCAAGGCGATAGTAAAATTTTAAGTTCCTATATTTTTACAATTACCAAAGTATCAGAAGGTTTAGAGAAATTTGTGAATTTTACATTCAAGGTTGCAAGATTTCCTATAATCATTTTTGCTCTTTTTTCCTTTGTGTTATTGTTTCTCTTCTTATATTTAATTCACTAAAAGATCAATTTTGACAAATAAAATCACACAACTTTTTAATATACAATATCCTGTTATTCAAGGTGGAATGATTTGGGTATCTGGCTGGAAATTAGCTTCAGCAGTTTCAAATGCAGGAGGATTAGGTTTAATTGGTGCGGGATCGATGTATCCTGATGTTTTAAGAGAACATATTCAAAAATGTAAGAAAGCTACCGATAAACCATTTGGAGTAAATGTTCCAATGCTGTATCCAGATATTGAACAAATCATGGATATAATTGTAGAAGAAGGAGTAAAAATAGTTTTCACTTCTGCGGGTAATCCTAAAACTTGGACGAGTTTCTTAAAGGAAAAAGGAATTACTGTAGTTCATGTAGTAAGTTCTGTAAAGTTTGCTTTAAAATCTGAAGCCGCGGGAGTAGACGCTGTAGTTTGCGAAGGATTTGAAGCTGGAGGACATAACGGTAGAGAAGAAACTACGACGTTTACTTTAATACCTATGGTAAAAGAACAAGTAAAAATTCCAGTTATTGCGGCTGGTGGAATAGGATCGGGTAGAGGAATGTTAGCAGCAATGGTTTTAGGTGCAGATGGTGTGCAAATTGGAAGTAGGTTTGCAGCCACAAAAGAATCATCAGCGCATAATCATTTTAAGGATACTATTGTTAACGTTAAAGATGGAGATACATACTTAACTTTAAAAGAATTGGCTCCCGTACGTTTAGTACGTAATAAATTTTTTAACGATGTACAGGAATTGTATCAAAAAGGACCTACAGTAGAAGAGTTGAAAACGTTACTAGGTAGAGCTAGAGCAAAACGAGGAATGTTTGAAGGAGATTTAGAAGAAGGAGAATTAGAGATTGGACAAGTAGCTGGATTAATTCATGAAATAAAACCAGCGAAACAAGTGTTAGATGAAATTATAGCGGAATACACGCAAGTAAAAAATAATCTATAAAAAAGAGCTTCTTTATGAAGCTCTTTTTTATAATTTTAATCTATTCCAGAATGACTTTTTGGGAATTAAATTATTTCGATTATTATCAAATGTCTCTTTCATATTTGACTTAATTAACAAATCAAATAATGCTGAGTATCCATTTTTAATTTTGTACTTAATCTCATTTTTAAAAAGAGGAAAAAAAGTATATAAATTAATAATAGTACCTTCTCTTTTTATCTTTGTGAAATCTTCATCAAAAGTTACAGAAGGTAAAAGTACACCGCCAACAAAATTCGTTTCATTACTATATGGACCGTAGTTTTCGTCAGCACAAATAGTATGTCCAATGCCCATCCAAGTTTCATTAAAGTGTGGGAATTTCGCAGAATGCTTTAACATTGAAATTAAGTAATCGTTTTTGCTTTCACCTGTATAGACTTCAGAAAATGTAATGTCTTTTGGAATTAACATCATTAGTTCGCTAAACTCGAGTTCCTTTTTATTTTCAACTTCATCAGGAACGTTCATTTTTAATGAACTCATACCTGAACTTAATAAGATATTAAAGGAATACTTTTTAGGCTGTATAAAGTAAATATGTACTTTAAAATCGAATGCTATAAATTCGTGAAAAACGGAAATTTCTTCACTTTGAAAGTATTTATCCAAATGCTCAGAAATCCAATCATCATGATCATCAAAATATTCTTTATTCGCGAAATAGTCAAAGATATCTTGATTCATTATAGAAATTTCTATTTAAAAGTTTACGTAATCTACAATCTCCAATCCGTAACCGATCATACCAACACGTTTCTCTTGTTTGGTATTCGATACTAATCGAAGTTTATGAATATTTAAGTCATGTAATATTTGAGCTCCAATCCCAAAATCTTTATTGTCAAAAGCAATTCCAGGAGCTTTCATTTCACCTTGCTCTTGGTTTTCTTTTAATCCCTTTAAACGATTTAATAAGTTTAAAGATTGATTTTGTTGATTAATGAATAAAATAGCTCCACGTCCATCTTCATTAACTACATTAAACATTCTATCTAACTTTTTATCTGCATCATTAGTTAATGTTCCTAAAATGTCATTATTCACAAGGTTTGAGTTTACACGAGTTAAAATAGGCTCGTTTTTACTCCAAGTTCCTTTAGTTAATGCAATATGGATTTGGTTATTCGTTGTTTGTTGATAAGCTCTAAGTCTAAATTCTCCAAAACGAGTTTGAACTGTGAAGTCTTCTTTCTTTTCAATTAAAGAATCATGCTCCATTCTATAGGCAACTAAATCTTCAATCGAAACAATTTTCAAATCAAACTTTTTAGCAACTTCTATTAACTGTGGTAAACGTGCCATTGTTCCATCTTCATTCATGATTTCCACAATTACCCCAGCAGGTTGTAAGCCAGCTAGACGTGCAAAATCAATCGCAGCCTCAGTATGTCCTGTTCTTCTTAAAACACCACCTTCTTTTGCTTTTAAAGGAAAAATATGTCCTGGTCTAGCTAAATCAAATGGTTTAGTGTCTTTATTAATTAATGCTTCAATAGTTTTTGATCTATCTGAAGCTGAAATTCCTGTAGTAACTCCATTACCTCTTAAATCAACAGAAACAGTAAATGCAGTTTCCATAGGATCGGTATTGTTATTTACCATCATTCCTAACTCTAATTCTTTACACCTATTTTCAGTTAACGGAGTACAAATTAATCCTCTACCGTGCGTAGCCATAAAGTTGATCATCTCAGGAGTTACTTTCTCAGCAGCTGCTAAAAAGTCTCCCTCATTTTCTCGATCCTCGTCATCAACTACAATAATTACCTTTCCGGCTCTTATATCGTTAATGGCTTCTTCAATGGTGTTTAATTGAATTTTATGAGTAGTTTGTGTTGCCATGTTGTGTTATGATGTTTTCTTCTTAAAAGAGAATATTTTTATGAAAAAGTTTTTAATTCGAGCAAATAATCCGTTGATATCAAACAAGCCTTTATCTTGGGTTGCACGAACTGTTAAAATAATAGCCAAAGGTAACATAATACTTACAGCTAGCCAAGAACCTGCAACAGCAGAAAGCGTACTTTCTTCTGCCATATTTCTTCCAAATGTATTGGTAAAGAAATATAAAACGTAGATGGCAATTGCAAGAATCATAGGTAATCCCATTCCTCCTTTACGGATAATTGAACCTAAAGGAGCACCAATAAAGAAGAGTATTAAACAGGATAAAGAGAATGCTACACGATTATAGAATTCAATATCATAAAGGTTCAGTACTTTTCTTCGATATTTGAACGAGTTTTTATTAGCGGTAAAATTATTAATAGTACGATCTACTTTTGAAATTGCCGAATTAATAATATCTCTTTGCTTTTCAATTTCAAAGTTTTCTAAAATTGAACTCGATAATTCTTTATTCACTAATGAATCAGGAAGTTGGTATAAATCTTCTGCCTGACTATTTCTAAACAAACTTTTAGCTCTTGACACTACATAATCGTCATATCCAACTTTTAAGTCTGGCAAGGTATCTTTAAGCTGTTTTAAACTAAGCATATTAAAGTTTTTAGTATGCTTAATCTGATCTAAGTCATCATCAGAGAAGGAGGAAATATCAATATTTAGAATATACTCGTCAAAATCGGCATAGGAAGCTTTCATCCTAAATCGATCTCTATATGAAGTTTTAGTATCTACATGATGTTCATAGAAGTGTCCATTATTCAATTTTAATGTCATGTAACGACTTCCTTCTTCAGATATTAACTCTCCATCTTTGGCAGATATAATTTTATTATTTCCTTTTTTAGCAGATAAGTCATAGATCAAAACATTTTTCAGAAGATTATCTTCCTTACCATATTTCTCATCAAACTTAATTTGATAATTGGGAATATCAGAATTAAAACTTCCAGGAACTAAAGCAAGTGCTGGTTGCTTTTTTCGAATATTAATTTTTAGGTTGATTTGCTTAAGAATGGCGTATGGATACACATAATTCAAAAACACAAAGTTCAATCCACTCATTAATATGGCAAAAAACACTAATGGACGTACCATTCTTTGTAAAGAAACACCAGCGGATTTTGCGGCTGCGAATTCATAGTTCTCCGATAAACTTCCTAAGGTCATTATGGAAGAAAGTAATACACCAATTGGCAGCGCTTGTGGAGCAACAATAAGAGTGGTGTACCATAAAAATTTGAAGATAATTCCGATACTAATTCCTTTACCAGCTAAATCATCAAAAGCCAGCCATAAAGCCTGCATTACCAAAACAAATAGAATGATAAAGAAGGTTGCCAGAAACGGGATTAAAAAACTTTTTAATATATACTTATCTAGTTTTTTCACGAATACAAAGGTAATGAGCTTAATTATAATAAACACAAAAGTTTTGTTAATTGCCAAACAAGCTATCAACAAAACTTTGTTAAAGTATATATGTTAGATTTAATCGATCAAATAACCTTGTTTTTCGTATTTCGCTTTGTCAAACGAAAATAAATTTTCCGAAATAGGTTGATCACTTTTGAACTTATTTATAGTAAATGTTGTCACGGCTCCATTAGATCCAATTTGTACTAATTTATAGATATGCTTTGTCTTTGCATCAATACCTAATTGTACCTTGATAATATCAGAGTTACTATCGATTGGAGTTAAATCTACATATTGAACTTTACGTCCTTTATTATTTTTAACGGTTCCCATTGCATAGTTATATCCTTCTTTGTAGAAAGTCAATAACTTCGAAGGATAAATAAATCCGTCTTCTTCTTCTAAATCACCGTCAGTAATAGTAACTTCTTTTTCTTCTGTATTGATAACAACCAATTTTTTACCATTGAAAACAAAATTGTTTCCTAAATAGTTTAGATTGTATTTTTCTCCAGCAATTGTAATGTTACCTCTAATTGGCGGATCGTTTGTAATACCAGCCTCTTCATTAACTAGGGTAGAGGTAAAACCAATGGTCATATTTTTATATGCACCCATTTTAGAAGATACTTCATCTAACAAGCTTTTAGCCTGAGTAGAAGAATCTTGTGCCGTAACACTTGTACCAATTAATAATGCTATTAATAATAATCCTAATTTTCTCATACGATTTGTTCTTTCTTTAAAATGGTCTAATTACTTTTCTCGTTTTCTAATAATTGTTCAAGAGCTATAAAATCAGGAACAAGAACCTGTCTAGCTTTACTACCTTCAAAAGGTCCAACAATACCCGCAGCTTCTAATTGATCAATTATTCTACCAGCTCTGTTGTACCCAAGTTTTAATTTTCTTTGTAATAAAGATGCTGATCCTTGTTGTGCTGTTACAATGATTTCGGCAGCTTCTTTAAACAATTTATCTCTGTCTGCGATATCTATATCAAGATTTGTGCCACCGTCTTCACCAACGTATTCAGGTAACATATGAGCTTCAGGATAAGCTCTTTGAGAACCGATAAAATCGGTAATTTTTTCAACTTCTGGTGTGTCAACGAAAGCACATTGAATACGTGTAATATCATTACCTCCAGAATATAGCATATCTCCACGACCAATTAATTGATCGGCACCAGGAGCATCCAAAATTGTTCTACTATCAATTTTAGAAGTAACTCTAAATGCTATTCTTGCAGGGAAGTTCGCTTTAATAATACCTGTAATCACATTAACAGACGGACGTTGAGTTGCAACAATTAAGTGAATACCAATCGCTCTGGCTAACTGAGCTAAACGAGCAATAGGCGTTTCTACTTCTTTACCAGCCGTCATAATTAAATCCGCAAATTCATCAATAACAAGTACAATGTACGGTAAAAATTGGTGACCGTTTTCTGGATTCAGTTTTCTAGCTTTAAACTTCGCATTATATTCTTTTATGTTTCTAACCATTGCTGATTTCAATAAATCATAACGGTTATCCATTTCAATACAAAGTGAATTTAACGTATTTACTACTTTTGAAGTATCTGTGATAATAGCTTCTTCGCTATCTGGAAGCTTTGCTAAGTAATGACGTTCTATTTTATTGAATAAAGTAAGTTCTACTTTTTTAGGATCAACAAGAACGAATTTTACTTCCGCAGGATGTTTTCTATATAATAATGAAGTTAAAATAGCATTTAATCCAACCGATTTTCCTTGTCCAGTTGCACCGGCCATTAGTAAGTGAGGCATTTTCGCTAAATCAACAACAAATGTTTCATTCGAAATGGTTTTACCTAAAGCTAAAGGTAATTGCATCTGACTTTCTTGGAATTTCTTAGAAGTAATTGCCGAATACATAGATACAATAGTTGCCTTTTTATTTGGAACTTCAATACCAATGGTTCCTTTTCCAGGAATTGGAGCAATAATACGAATACCTAAAGCGGATAATGAAAGCGCAATATCATCTTCTAAGTTTTTAATCTTAGAAATTCTTACACCAGCCTCAGGTACGATTTCATATAAAGTAATTGTTGGTCCAACAGTTGCTTTAATTTGGGCAATACCAATTTTATAGTTTTTTAGTGTTTCAACAATCTGATTTTTATTAGCCTCTAATTCTTCAGGATCAATTGAAATACTATCGTTGTATTGTTTTAATAAGTTAAACGTTGGAAATCTAAATTGACCTAACTCTAAAGTAGGATCAAACTCTCCAAAGTCTTTAACAAGTTTATCAGATAAGTTTTCAGTAACACTCTTTTCTTCAGCTACTTTCTCAATAGCAATTTCAACTTCATTTTCTTCTTCTTGAGGTTTTACTGTTTTTTTAATATCTAACAACGCTTCTTCTTCCTTAGATTCTTCTTCACTAGGAATACTTGAATGATTACTAATTGTAGGCTGAAGGTTTTCTACAGATAATTCAAACTCAGATTTATCATCTTTTACAGGTTCAGGAGTAACAACTGAAGGTTCTTCTTTAATTACTTCTGAATTCTCAATAGGATTATCAGTAACATTTTCTGGTTTATCTGCACGTTTTAATTTTTCTCCAATTCGTTCAGGAGTTAATTTAAATCGAACTACCAAATAAGATATTAAGAAAAAAGCTAAAACAATTGCCAAACCAGTTCTTCCAATAAAGGTTCTGATATATTCATTTAATTCAAAACCAACAACTCCAGATAAAAGCGCATATTTTTTCTCAACAAAACCAATGGCAATTGAGATCCAAAGCATATTGAAAAGTCCCCAATTCCATTTAGAAACCATACTTTTTATTCCTTTTTGTAATAAAAAGCTCATTCCTGTCAGAAAAATTAAAAAAGGAAGTACAAAGGCAGCTAAACCAAAACCGTTATAAATAAAAATATGACTCAGTTTAGAACCAATTTTACCTAAAAGGTTCTTTGCTTGAATCTGTTTATTTGAAAATTCTGTTAGAATACTCTGATCATCTTCCCATGAAAAGAAAAAAGAAATAAAAGCAATACACAAGAAAGCAGCAAATAAAACGAAAAATGCTCCTAGAATGGTTTGTGTTTGTCTGTTTTTAAAGAAATCTGAAATTTGCTTAAAAACAGAAGGTTTACTTACTTTTTTTGTCTTTTTAGAAACGCTTTTTTTAGCCATTTAATTGAAAAAAATTAGACTGGTAAATATAGAAATATTACAAAAATAACTCGATTATTTTTGGAACGTATATTATAGAACCCACAATTAAAGAAATTATTGCCGCAAATCCTGCAGCTCCTGCAGCCACATCTTTAATGGTTCCGATTTTATTATGATACTCAGGATGAATGAAATCAGCAATTTTTTCTACTGCTGTATTTAAAGCTTCTGCCACAAGCACAAGTCCAGTTACCGCAAGTTGAATCATCCATTCTGTTGCAGATATATTAAAGGTAAAACCCAAGATAACGGCAAAAAGCCCAATAAAAAATTGGGCCTTTATACTATCTTCAGTGGTTGCAAGAATAAGAATACCTTTTAGAGCATAACGAACTCCTTTTAGTCTTCTTTTAATAAAACCATCTTTGTTTTTTTTCATTTATAAAGCCTTTAAAGCTTCATTATAATTTGGTTCGTCAACTATTTCAGGAACTTGTTCCGTATAGGTAATTTCTCCATTTTCATTAATTACAACAATACAACGAGAATGTAATCCATTTAATGGGCCATCAACGAATTCTAAACCGTAATCTTTTCCGAAATCTCCAGATACAAAGTCAGATAACATTTCAACATTTTCAATACCTTCTGCACCGCAAAAACGACCTTGTGCAAATGGTAAGTCTCTTGAAATACATAATACTTTAGTGTTTTCTAATTGAGCCGCTTCTTTATTAAAATTACGAACCGATGTAGCACATGTTCCAGTGTCTACACTTGGGAAAATATTTAGAATTAATTTTTTTCCTTTATAATCGCTTAATGATTTTACCGATAAATCAGTTGCAACTAATTTAAAATCTGGTGCCTGAGAATTTACATTTGGTAAAGTTCCATTTGTGTTTATTTCGCCTCCTTTTAAAGTTACTGTAGCCATGTTTTCGTTTTTTTATTCCAATCAAAAATAACTAAAATCTACCAACTTTAAACTATCTTCGCTTACTTATTAAAAGGAAAGATTTATTCAGTGAAATTATCAAATTACACATCTGAATTTAAGTACAATTGGAAGTTAGCAGCTCCCGTTATGCTAGGAATGTTAGGACATACTTTTGTGAGTTTTGTCGATAACATTATGGTAGGACAATTAGGAACAGCGGAATTAGCAGCAGTTTCATTGGGTAATAGTTTTATGTTCATTGCAATGTCACTTGGTATTGGGTTTTCAACAGCTATTACTCCGTTAATTGCAGAGGCAGATGCTGCCGAAAATTTCAATAAAGCGAAATCTACATTTAAGCATGGTTTGTTTTTATGTACAACTTTAGGAATTCTAATGTTTTTAATGGTTTTCTTTTCTAAACCATTATTGTATTTCATGAAGCAACCCGTTGAGGTGGTAGAATTGGCTATTCCATATTTAGATTTAGTTGCTTTTTCCTTAATTCCGTTGATTGTATTCCAGGCTTTTAAACAATTTAGTGATGGAATGTCTATGACTAGATATCCCATGTATGCTACAATTGTTGCAAACGTGGCGAATGTTCTGTTAAACTATTTATTAATTTTTGGAAAGTTTGGTTTTCCTAAGATGGGTATAATTGGAGCTGCTTACGGAACTTTACTTTCACGATTTATAATGGTAATCTATTTATGGTGGTTATTAACTCAAAAAGACAGAACTAAAAAGCTAGTAACAAATATTAAATTATTTGTTTTAGATAGTGTAATGTTGAAGAAAATTATAGGATTAGGAGCTCCGAGTGCAATGCAAATGTTTTTTGAAGTTGCGATTTTCACAGCAGCGATCTGGTTAAGTGGTTTGTTAGGGAAAAATCCACAAGCGGCAAATCAAATTGCATTGAATTTATCATCAATGACATTTATGGTTGCCATGGGATTAAGTGTTGCAGCTATGGTTAGAGTAGGAAATCAGAAAGGATTAAAAAATTATATAGAGTTACGAAGAATTGCTTTTTCAATATTTTTATTGGGAGTCCTATTGGCAATCGGATTTGCAATTATCTTCTTTCTATTCCACAAAAGTTTACCAAACATTTATGTGGATTTAAACGATGCGAAGAACTATGCGGATAATATGGAAGTAATTAAGATAGCTTCTACATTATTAATTGCTGCAGCGTTTTTCCAAATAAGCGATAGTATTCAAGTAATGGTTCTAGGAGCTTTAAGAGGATTGCAAGATGTAGCTATTCCAACATTAATAACTTTTATAGCCTATTGGTTAATTGGTTTCCCGGTAAGTTATTTTCTAGGAAAGGAAGAAGCTTATGGAAGCTTTGGAATTTGGTTAGGCCTTTTAGCAGGTTTAACTTCTGCATCAATATTACTATTTTTGCGATTCAATTACTTAACACAAAAATTGATTAAAACAAAACATAATGAACTTACCTAAATTTTTATTAGCGGATAATAGTAATCACCCAGAAGATATTTTCGTATTACATACTGAATATCCTCGTTTTTTAATCAATTTGAAAGATGATGAAGTAGAATGGTTTGAGGATTTAGAAGGGGAGAATGAACAAGAACTTGCAAATGAATTGGAAAGTCTAATAGAACAAGCAGGAGAATTCTATGATTCTGAAATGGAAGGATTAGAATAAAATATAAAGGTTCGATTGTAGTTAATCGAACCTTTTTTTTGCAATTTAACGTCTTCCCCCAATGAAGTTAAATGCATATAATATGTTTATAGATTTTCCACAATATTGAAAGCTCTTCTTACAGCTCCTTCCATATATCCTCCAAACTCTTTTGATGTTTCACTTCCGGAAATAAGTAATTGTCCATTTAAAAATGATTTTTGATATATGCTATGTCCATTATGTTGATGTGGCATTATAAATTGATTATCAGGAAAAGTTGATAATTCTTCATTTCTCCAAACCTTTTCTTCATAAGAGATATGTTGAGTTGCTTCTTCACCAAAGAATTTTATCAACTGATCTATTACTTTTTGTTTTCTTTGTTCTAGGCTTAAAGGAGCTAGAGCTCCATTTAGGAATCCCATTAAAGCAAAACCATTATCCGAAGCATTGCTATGATCGTATAGTTCAGTAAAGGGACCAACATTACTAAACGCAACTCCAGAAAGACCATTTTTTCTCCAAAAAGGTGTGTCATAAACAACAGAAAACTTAATCGAATCTCTCATCCAAGTATGCGTTTTATTGGCAATTTGAATTACATCACTAGGTAATTCAGGAGAGAATTGAATAGAATTCACCAATAATTTTGGAGGCAAGGTTGAAATTACGGTATCGCAGTAATAAGTTGAATTTGTTGTTTTAACTAGAATTTTATCACCTGAGCTATTAATGTCTGAGACCTTCTCATTTAAAAGAATGCATCTTTGTAATTCATTCGAAAGTTTATCGAGTAGAGCAGAAGTACCTCCATCAATTCTATAACTAATTTCCTGATTTGGTGGTAATTTGAATCTTTGTGGTGGATTGGCACTCATGGCTTCAAATAATGCATCACCCTCCATTTGCTGCTCAAATAGGTTTGCATTTAATTCTTTACATAAATTGAGAAGGAATGTATTATATTTCCATAACCATGTTGCACCTAGCTCAATAGGAGCAGACCCAATTTTTTTAGTATATATTCTTCCACCAAGTCTTGAGTTGGCTTCAAGAATTTTAATTGAATAGTTTCCTTTCTTTTTTAATAGATAGCCAGTAACTAATCCAGATAATCCTCCGCCAATTATTAGAATCTCTTTTTTCATATGTTTAAAAAAAGTAAAGTCAATAGTACAAATATTGACTTTACCTAAAATTGTATTAATCTATAGTATGAGTTCCATGAGTAACCGCAGCTCCTGCTCTTAGTGCAGCTGCTACAAAGGTAGCTTCAGCTATTTCCTCTTGTGTTGCTCCAGCTTTTAATGCTTTTTGTTTATGAATCTCTAAACAATAAACACATTGTGTGCTTAATGCAACACCCAAAGCTATAAGTTCTTTATATTTTGCTGGAATCGCTCCGTCTTCCATAGCTATTTTATCGAACTGCTGAAAAGCCTCCATTGGTTTCGGGGCTTTTTTACCAAGGTTACCTAACTTTGAAAAAAGCTCTTTAATTGTTAAATGCATTGACTTACTATTTTTAGTTTCTTCCTGCAATTACACCACCATCAACATCCCAGATAGCTCCTGTTACCCAAGAAGACTTATCAGATAATAAGAATGTAATACTATTGGCAACATCATCAGCTAATCCGTTCCTTCCTATTGGATGGAAAGCATTAAATCCTTCTAAGGCTTCATCAGCTGCACTTTTACTTCCGAATACTCCATGATATACTGGTGTTTGAACAACAGCAGGAGATACAGCGTTTACACGAATATTGTAGTCTGCCAATTCCATAGCTAAATGTTGAGTTAATGAATGTAAACCTGCTTTTTGCATAGAATAGGCAGAAGAAGGAGTTGCCTTAACAGCTTGTTTTGCCCACATAGAACCAACATTTACAATTGCACCTCCATTTGTTTCTTTCATTTTTTTAGACGCGGCTTGCGTAATAAAAAAGAAACCTCTGTTCAAATCTAAATAAGAATCATAGTCCTTTACGGTGTGATCTAAGAAAGGTTTAGGCCCAAAAATTCCTGAAGCGTTAACTAGAAAGTCAACATTATCAAGTTCATTAATTTTCGTTACTAGTTGAGAAACCTCTGTTCTATTCGTAATATCAACTTTATGTTTTACTAAGTTATTTTGATCTTCCACTTTATCAATACTTCTTCCTACAATATGTACCGTAGCGCCGTCATTAAGTAATTGTTGAGTAGTTGCATAACCAATTCCGCTTGTACCACCCACAACGATGGCTACTTTATTTTTAAAATTATTCATGTGTTTGTATTTAATTATTAAATGAACAGACAAGTCTGTATTTTTTGTTGTAAAATTTTTTAAATTATTTTTTCGCAAATTCCTTTAGCTTGGTCTATAGGCCATTGATCTTGGTGTAAATGACTTTCTGCCACAGCACTTTCGTATAATAAATAGATTTGTTTAGCTAATGTTTCTGTTTCAATTTTAGAAAGGTCTAGATTATCAGCAATTAAGTCAGCAATAAAATCAATAAGCTGATTTTTTTGAGTTTGAATCTCAGTTCTTATTCTTTCATTCTCTTTAGGAATTTCAGAAACTGTTTTAATACACCAACATCCGTTAAAATCCTTTTCTTTAAAGAATAAACCTAAAAAATCAAATACTGCCAATACTTGATCTTGACCTTTAGTTTTTGATAAACAAAATTCTTTAATATCATATGTGAACTTTGCATGTTTATACCTTAAGTAAGCAAGACAGATATCTTCTTTAGATTTGAAATGATTATACAAAGTAGCCTTAGCTATTCCTGATTCAGAAATAATTTCATTAATACCTGTTGAATTATATCCATTTCTATAAAATAGAGTAGAAGCTGTTATAATAATATGTTGTCGTACATCCCGTTTCACAATACAAAGATATAATAAAAATAGACAACTCTGTCTATTTTTCTAAAAAAAACGGAAAACTCCAATTAAAGAGATTACCTTTCTTAACAGAAATATTGTTTTTACCAGGTTTTAAATTAGAAGTATTAATGTATGCGATTACTCCTTGTTGCCTGGTTTTTTCATGGTTTCTCCTCACGATTTCTGGGTTAATAATAGTATCGTTAACTTTTATAGAAATGTAATTTTTATAACATTGATCTAAAAGCTTACTTTTTTCTTCTTCTTTTAATCCTTTTGATTTATAATTACAAAGCTCTTTTGCTTTATTTCTTTCGTGAAGAAAAAGCGGTATAAAGACTTTCATTATCTGTTTATTAATAATATCAGATTCTATTTCTGGATTTATTAGAAAGGTGTTCTCTTCATTATTTATTTTATAGTATCCCGCACTTGCAATACTTTTTGACATATATTTCTTAGGATTACTCAAGAAGATAATGTTGGTATTCTTATAATGATAGAATACAACAAATCCACCACCAATTAGTAAAATAAACATAAATTGAAGTACTCTTTTTGTTCTTTTTACCCTTGAAGTCAATACCATATTAACTTGTAATATTGATTTATATAAAGGACCAAACATTATTGTAGAAACTAATTTATTTACTTTAAATGCAAATATTTGGAGTTTATATTTTTCATGGTTCATTTTAAGGTTAGCCAAGAATCCACTAATCATCTGTAGAATTAAGAGGAAACCAAAAACCCAAATTGGTAAAACCAAAATGAAATGTGGTATTATATCTAAAAAACCATTATAAAATAACAAGTAAATACTAAATATAATTGCGGCATTAGCATATATTAAAAGGAAAACAAAGGCTACTGAGAAAATAACACTACAAAGTTTATCAACCTTTTCTATAGAATCTTTTATAGTTGGTAGTATCGATACTAATCTCTTGGCATAAATCTTAGAAAAAAGACTATCCTTAATACTATAATCAGGATAAACAGAATTTAATCCCACTAAACCAATCCAATATGCTCTCAGCGCAAAATGGATTAAAAAAAGAGAAACTAAAAGGCTTACTGCCAATAAACCTAAATAAATAATTATATAAGAAGGTCTGTACAAATCAGGATTTAAAATATTAATAAAAGTATTCGTAACCCAACCCACAATATCAAATAGTTTGAATGTACCAAATATGGCAACAGCAGAGACCAATAGTTCGGCTTCCCAGCTTTCATCTTTTAGACGTTGTAGCCAATGTTTAGAAGAGTCTTTTTTCGTTTCGTTAGCTTCCATTTCTGTAGTATTTTCTGCGAATATAAAATTTTAGAATGAGATAAGTTTCATATTTGCTGTATCTTGCGCTGCATTATGTTATACTATATCGAGATGAGAAAACTACTGTTTTGTACTTTGATATTCCCATTAGTGCTCTTGGCTCAAATTAATGAGAGCGATACGTTAAATTTTAAGGCTAAGCTTGCATTAACAGGTTTCTGGCAAGGAGGTAATGTTGAAACTTTAATTTTCAGAGCAAAATCGGATTTAAGCTTTAAACCATGGGGAAATACTGTGTTTAAAACTCAAAACTCATATGTATATCAAGAGTTTGGAAAGGAGAAGGCCGATGAAGATATTTTAAGTCTTAACTTTTTGTATTTTAATCCTAAAAGAAAGATTTATCCTCTATTACTTGGTTTTGTCAGTACAAATTTCAGAAGAGAGATTAACCTAAGGTATTTGTTTGGAGGTGGAGTTACGTTTCAATTATTGAATAAAAAGAAGAATTGGTTAAAAATGTCTTTATCTAGTGAGTATGAACGAACCAATTTTAAAGAAACAAGTTTTAATACAACTCGTTATAATGGTGAAAAGTCTATTAATACCTTAAGAGGAACTATTTGGTTAAATGGAAGGTATGAGCTGGTTCAAAATAAGATGATTCTTACACATGAGAGTTATTTTCAACCATCTCTAATAAGAGGAGACAATTATCGATGGCAGGCTGATTTTGGTTTAGAATTTCCAATTTGGAAGTTTTTAAGTATAAAGGGGAACTACCTACATACTTTTGAAAGTATTGTTGTAGCTGATCAAAAAGAAGAAGATCAATTTTTAACATTAGGTTTTACACTCAAGACGTTTTAAGCTCTATTAGAAATACATAACTCGTGTTTTAAGAATATTTTAAGAAGCAAAAAACAATTCTGTTTAGTTAATTTGTATATTTGTTAAACAAAACTAACAAAATATGAGATCAACTATTCTAAAATTTCTAGGAATCATAATAATAATGGCATTTACTAAGCCAGAAGAAGTTCAACAATTTCAAGGAAAAGCAATTTATTTTTCTAAATCTAAAATGGAATTAGGAAGATGGGGAGCAAGAATGAGTGAAGCTCAGAAAAAACAAATCAAAGCTCGTTTAAAGAATAGATTAGAGAAAGAATATGTCTTAAACTTCAATAAGAAAGAGTCGTATTTCATGGAAGAGGAGAAGATAGATGCTATTTCAGGAGCTACAGATTCTTGGGGTAAAAACTTTTCTCAAGGTAACCAATACAAGAATGTACAAGACAATGAATTGGTGCAGAGTCAAGAATTTTATGGGAAACGTTTCTTAGTTAAAGATAAACTTCAAAAAATCGATTGGAAGATTGAGAAAGAATCGAAGAAAATCGGAAACTATTTATGTTTTAAAGCAACAGCTACTATACCTTCTAAAGAATTAACATGGTATGATTTCGCTTGGAGTGATTTAAGGAAGGCTGAGAAAAAGAAGGATTCTTTAGGAAATGATATTGAGCCACAAATTGAAATGACTAAAGTAGAAGCTTGGTATACTCCACAAATTCCAGTAAGTCACGGACCTGGAGAATACTGGGGGTTACCAGGATTAATTTTAGAAGTTACTACAGGAAATAGAGTAATGTTGTGTTCTAAAGTAGTAATTAACCCAAAAGATAAAATTGAGATTGAAGCTCCTGAAAAAGGAAAGGAAATAACAAAATTAGCTTACCAAGAAGTTATTAAAGGAAAGATGATAGAGATGAGAAATAACCGAGGAAGAAGAAGACGCTAATTCTTCATTCACATAAATTTCGATCAAACTATTCATCATGAAGAAAATTACTTTTCTATTTTTCTTATTTGCCCTTACCAGTGTTTTTAGTCAAATCACAATGAAAGGTGTAGTTAGAGATACTTTAAAATCACCTTTAGATTTAGCTAATATTATTGCAATAAATCAAGAAACTAATGTTTTAGAATCTTATGGTATCACAGATGCTAAAGGTGCTTATTCACTCAAATTAAAAAAGAATAAATCGTATAAAATTCAAATAAGCTATATCGGAATGAAAACTTTTGAAGAAGTTATTTCGGTAAAAGAAGCTAATGTTACTAAGGACTTTATATTACAACCTGATAATTCATTAGACGAGGTTGAAATTACCTATGAAATGCCTGTAACAATAAAAGGCGATACATTAATTTACAATGCAGATTCTTTTAAAAACGGAACGGAAAGAAAGCTTGAAGATGTTCTTGAAAAACTACCTGGAGTTGAAATTAATGAAGACGGACAAGTTGAGGTAGAAGGGAAGGTTGTAAATAAACTAATGGTCAACGGAAAAGACTTTTTTGATGGTGATACGAAGTTGGCAACAAAAAATATTCCTTCAAACGCAGTAGATAAAATTCAAGTACTTCGAAATTATGCTGAAGTTGGACAATTAAGTAGCGTAAGAAATAATCAGGACAATGTTGCCTTAAATATCAAGTTGAAAAAAGGAAAAGAGAACTTCTGGTTTGGTAATGTTACCGTTGGTGGAGGTTCTTCACCCGATGAAGGCCTATACTTGGTACAACCTAAACTTTTCTATTACAGTCCGAAATACAGTATTAATTTTATTGGAGATGTAAATAATATTGGGGAAGTAGCTTTAAACAGACGTGATATTCGAGGATTCGGTGGTGGATTTAGAGCTCCGAGTAGAAGTAGCGGAACAAGCATAAATTTAGGTGATAACAGCCTTAATTTCTTAACAAACCAAAACAATGCTTTAAAGATTGAGAATAACCTAGCAACAGCAAATTTTAGTTATTCTCCAAAATCAACTCTTGATTTAAGTGGATTTCTTATCTATAATAAAAGCAGAATTTTATCTAAAGAAACGAGTTTTGTTCAATATACGAATGAAGAATTAGGTATTCCAGATGAAGCAACGGAACAATCGAGTACAGAACGTTCAGATCAAGGATTATTAAAATTAAGTGCCTCTTATAAACCAAACGTAAATAATCAAGTGGATTATGACGTAATTGCCAGAATTTCAAAAGACACACAAGATCAGGATTTATTTTCTTCTGTAATTGGAAATACCAACCAGTTTGATGAAGTTACTCCATATAGTGTTAATCAGAATTTGAACTATTACTACACTTTAGACGATACTAATATATTCGCTTTTGAAGCGCAACATTTGTTCAAAAACGAAGATCCTTTTTATAACGCTGTGTTAACTAATACAGCAGGGAATACAGATCCTTTCGATTCTACAGCCGATGCTTTAGGATTGGATACAACACAGGATAATTATAACATTAATCAAAATAGAAGGATAAAGTCAAACCAATTGGATGCGAAGTTAGATTACTATAATTTGATTAATACAAAGAGTAATATCAACTTAACATTCGGAACCATTATTAGTAGTCAAAAGTTCAATTCGAATATATTTCAGTTTTTGAATGATGGAACCACTTTTAATCCAACTCCGACTATCAATGATTCTAAAATTGTTAATGATGTTGAATATAATTTCAGCGATATTTATTTAGGAGTTCATTATCGAGTAAAAGCTGGTAAATTCACATTAACACCAGGATTTTCGTTACATGCATACGGAAATACTAATACTCAATTCGGTCAAGAATTTGGAGAAGATTTCTTTAGAATACTTCCAGATTTTGAAACAAGAATTCAATTTAAGAAAAGCGAAGCGTTAACGTTCAGATATGAAATGAGAAACCAATTTACTGATGTGACTCGTTTAGCAGAGGCTTTAGTATTTAATAACTTCAATAATATTCAGTTTGGAGAGCCAGAATTACAAAATGCTTTATCACATAATTTGAGCTTATTTTATAGTAGTTTTAATTTATTCAACTATACAAACGTATTTGCTAGAGCATCTTATTCGAGTAATATAGATCAAATTCGAAGCTTAACTACATTCGAAAATGTAATTAGAACGAGTACATTTTTCAATTCAAACTTCGCAGATGAGAATGTGAATTTATTTGGTAGAGTTCAACGAACATTTGGAAAGTTTAGAACGAGTTTGAATGTTAATTTAAATTACAGTAAAATCAACCAGTTTATTCAGGGAATTCAATCGTTGAATGAAGGATTTACACAAACCTATACACCTGGTGTTAGAACAAACTATTTAGAAGCTCCAAATGTTAGTTTACGTTATAGATATAGCGTAACAACTAATAACCAGGGAAGTAGAAAAACAACATTTACAACAAATGCTCCATCTATAGAATTTGATGCGTATTTATGGAAAGCGGTTACGTTTAGAACCAATTATACCTATACAAATCAAGATTTAGGAGATGGAAATTCTCAGTCATTCCAAAATTGGGATGCAACCATATCGTACAGAAAAGATAGAGACGCGAAATGGGAATATGAAATCAAAGCGACCAACTTATTAGATATTGATTCTCAAGTGCGAAACAGTGCGAACAACATTTCAGTATTTAATTCTGAAACATTCATCCAACCCCGATTTATAACATTTAGGTTTGTTTATAACTTATAAACTAAAAATATTGGTTTATTTATTTGAATTAATGAAAATCAGGCCTAAGTAGCTGCCCAAAAAGGGCAGCTTTTTTTTATGCTTTATAGTAAAGTTATTTTGCTCTTTGAACTAGCTCTAATTTTTCAATAGAAGTTTTTGTTGTAAACAATCCGTAGTTAATAAAGGCATTCTTCTTTTCAATTTTATCAATAGTTCCTACAGCATTACCATCAACTAATCGAACACGATCACCAGTTTTAAAAATATATTCAGCTTTTGCTTTAGCAATCTTTTTCTCTTCTTCTTTTTTCTCTTTTCTAACCTTAACTACTTTTTGTAAAACTTCTTGTTCCACTTTTTTAATCGCTTCTTTTTGTTTTTCAGCGATTTCTTTTTCTTTTACTTTTTCTGTCTTTGTCTTCTTTTTAGGCGGATTACGCTTTGTGTATTTTGTTTTTTCAGAAGCCACCCATTTAAAGAAGTTTGCGGATAACTCTTTCTTATTATTAGTTTGGAAATATTTATTTAATAACTCATTTAGTCTTCTTCCCAAAGATAACATTCGTTGGTTATTATCATACAATTCCTGGAAACCTTCGAGTTTTTCTCTAATCTTTAATTCTTTCTCTTGTAAACTTTCTAAATGTTCTTGTTCTTTTGATTTTTGTTTCTCAAGAGTATCAGAAGTCTTTTGTAATCTATTTCGCTCTTTTTGAAGCTTGGAAATGGTCTTGTCTAAACGAACCTTTTCGCTTTCTACTCGTTTTTTAGCTCTATTAATTAAGCTATACGGAATTCCATTCTTTTGCGCTACTTCAAAAGTAAATGAACTACCAGCCTGACCAATAAATAGCTTATACATTGGTTCTAATGTACGTTCATTAAATTGCATATTCGCATTAGTAACATTCTCTAATTCGTTAGCTAATACTTTTAAATTCGCATAATGCGTAGTTATAATTCCGAAAGACTTTTGCTTGTAGAATTCTTCTAAAAATATTTCAGCTAAAGCTCCACCCAATTCTGGATCAGAACCTGTTCCGAACTCATCAATTAAAAATAATGTTCTATCGTTACATTTTCTCAAGAAGTAACGCATGTTTTTCAATCGATAGCTGTATGTACTTAATTGATTTTCTATAGATTGATTATCTCCAATATCTGTAAGAATTGTATTGAAAATAGCTGTTTCACTTCGCTCATGCACTGGGATTAACAATCCACTTTGTAGCATTACTTGCAACAACCCAATGGTTTTTAATGTAATACTTTTTCCTCCTGCATTCGGACCAGAAATAACAATGATTTGTTGCTTCTCATTTAGAGATAAGGTCTGAGAAATAGTCTCAATTCCTTGTTCAGCATTTTTCCTCCAAAGTATTGGATGAATAGCATCTCTAAAATAGATTTTCTTCTCTTTAGAAATTTTTGGCAATAAACCATTTATAGCTCTCGCGTATTTAGCTTTTGCAGCCGTAAGATCTAAATGTGTTAAAAAGGAAATATATTGTTCTAATAACGGAGTGTACGGTCTGATTTCCTCTGCTAAAGCTCTCAGAATTTTTACAACTTCCTGTTTTTCTTCGTACAGTAAATTTTGTAATTCTCTGCTAAATGAAAGTGTTGCTTGTGGAGCGATATAAACGATATTCCCTGATTTAGAAGAACCAAGAAGACTTCCTTTAACTTTACGTCTGTGCATTGCTAAAACCGCTAAAACACGTTGGTTGTCAACAATAGTTTCTTTAATGTCATCTAAGTATCCACTAGCTAAACTGCTACTTAAAGCTTTAGAAAAACTTCCAGAAATCTTTCCCCTAACAGAATTAATATCTTTTCTAATTTGCTTAAGTGTTGGAGAAGCATTATCCGCAATTTCTCCATATGAAGTAACAATTTTCTGAATTGCATCAGAAACATAAGTTGTAAACTCTAATTCTTCGCTAAGTTTAAATAGTGTAGGGTAGTAGTCTTTAAATTTCTTTAAAAACTTCTTTTGTTCATTTACAGTTTCTGTAACTGAGGCGATTTTCAAAAAAGCATCCGGTTCTAGATAACTATTTTCAATTGTTAATCTTTTTATAGATTCTGTTATGTTATCAAAACCGTGATTAGGAATTCTATTTTCGTTCTCAAAAGAAGCTAAATATTCATTGACCAGATGTAACTCAAAAAATAATTCTTCAGTATCACCAATAGGTTGAATGTTAGAAACAGCATTTCTACCTAATTCTGAAATACAAAACTCACTTACTTGTTCTAAAACCGTTGCGAACTCTAAATCTTGTAATGTTTTTTCTGATATATTTTTTTTCAATTTCCTATTTTTGAGAACAACAAAAATAACAAGAATGCAAGTAAATATAGCTGAAAGTTGGAAACATATTTTACAACCTGAATTTGAACAAGATTATTTTAAAAACTTAGTTCAATTTGTTAAAGAAGAGTACAATGAGTTTACTTGCTACCCTAAAGGCTCAGACATTTTTGCCGCATTTGATTATTGTGCTTTTGATGATGTAAAAGTTGTTATAATTGGACAAGATCCATATCATGGAGTTGGTCAGGCAAACGGTTTATGTTTTTCGGTTCATGATGGAATTTCTCATCCACCTTCTTTAATAAATATTTTCAAAGAAATTGAAACAGATCTTGGAATTACATATCCAGAATCAGGAGATTTATCACGTTGGGCAAAACAAGGAGTTTTGTTACTTAATGCAACTTTAACTGTAAGAGCTCATGAGGCTGGAAGTCATCAAAAGAAAGGTTGGGAGCAATTTACAGATGCTGTAATCGCTTCTATTTCTCAACAAAAAGAAGATGTTGTGTTTTTACTTTGGGGAGGATATGCAAAGAAAAAAGGAGCGAAGATTGACAAGAAAAAACACCATGTGTTAACTTCAGGTCATCCTTCGCCTTTAAGTGCAAATCGAGGATACTGGTTTGGAAATAAACATTTTTCACAAACCAATGAGTTCTTGACTCGCAAAAATTTATCGGTTATAAATTGGTAAAGAATTAGTGTTTTTTAGCTTTTGGTGGTAAACATCCACATGGTGGTTTTTTTCGTTTTACAACTTTTAGAACAATCTTCTTTTTACCATACTTTTTGTAGTATTCATTCAAGTAGATAGTTTCTCTTTTTTTACCATCAATCATAAAGAAGATTTTATGATCTAAAAGAATGTCATTCAAAATAGATACTTTGAATTGTAAATGCCTCTTTTCTTTATTGATGTAATTATACGGTAAGAATAATTTATTAATGCTATCTCTTTTGTTCAATGCACCAATACCTGAAGCTCCTTTGGCGTTTTTAATAACTTTTGTGTCTTTCCAAGGGAAATCTGGAGATTCGACTTTAAACGGAATTAAATAGACGTTTAATTTATCAAAAGACTTGTCGTAGTGTACAGGAATGTAATCGATATAAGTTTCTTTGAGAATCGAATAATCAAGATAAACAAGTTGATTTGGTTTTACACCGTCAAAAACAAAATTATCAGGAGTAATTAAACCAATGTCATACAAATTGTCATCTTTGTTACCATTCTTTGATTTTTGTACAACTGGAGGTGAAGCAATATAGTATTTAGAAACATAAAAGTTTTTAAACTTTTTATTGTTCGTTTTATTTTTTTGATGACCAAAAGGAATTCCTGAAACCTCTTGATTTGCTGTATTCCAGCTAAAACCATTAGGTCTTTTTACAGAATATGATCCATTACTATATTTCGGACTTACAACTTTACCACTATCGATGATAATACTTGTATTACAACCATATAATGAAATTTGTTGTTTGCTTTTATGAGGTAATGTACTATTAGCAATACTGAAACTTATATATCCAGTATTTTTAACATCGTAATTATTTTGTGATTGTCCTTTAAAACTGATCAAAAAGAAAAGCGCTAATACCTTAATAATTTGAGTAGTTGATTTCATCTTGAATAACTTTTTAATTCAATCAAACTTATTGATTTCAAGAAAAAAGTTAGTTTTAAAAACTACGAGAGTGTGTTTTTTGGGTATAAGAAATGTTATTTTGGTTATAAGAAAATTTAGTTTTGAATATTATTCCATTGCTATTCGAGGTAAAATAGTTTCGTTATAGTAAGGTAGCGTAATTGCATCTAAAATATCTTCGGTTACATCTGGATAATTTACTTCAACAATTTTATCAGAGCTTAACCACTTTTTAATTTTAGGTAATTGTTTCTTATTAAACTTCTTTAAAACTGGAACTCCCATTTCTTTTAAAGCTAAAGCGTTACATTGTTGTTCATATTGGTTTTTCATAGGAACTACCATTAGTTTCTTACCTAGAAATAAAGCTTCTGCCGGAGTTTCAAATCCTGCACCACATAAAACGCCTTTTGAGGAAGCAATGCTTTTTATGAATTCCTTTCCGTCAATTGGACGAATAACTACATTATTATGTAATTGAAATTGATTGGTGTGTTTTGAAAACACTTCCCATTTTACCTTTTTAAACTGAGATAAAATCTTGATTAGTTTTTTATCTCCATAAGCTGGTAAATACACCGTGTAATGACTTTTTTTTGTCACATTTTTATACCGAATTTCTTTTCTGATAATTGGTAAGAATGTAGCAGAGGAGTAGGTTTTAAAATGAAAACCAAACTTGTTTTTGGCAGGTGCATAATATTTTAAGATCAATCTTTCAAACTTGAAACTTCCATATTTCGGAGCTTTGTCATCTGCAACTGCATTTTGATGACTTAATGAGATGATCGGTACATTTCTTAATTTACATGCCCAAGCAGACACAGGTTCAAAATCATTGATGATTAAATCGTAATCTCGAACAGGTAGATTTTTTATCTCTTTCCAAAGTTTACCAAATTTGGTTTTTTTCAAAGTTTCCCATAAGTCAATTCCTCCTTTTTTACCAAAAATGAAGCTTAAACCATATAGTTTGTATTTTACCTCAAAAGGAAATTTTAATTCACATTGATAACCACTTACTAAAATATCTACTTCAGCTCTTTTTTGTAAGTAAGGTACAACTTCTAATGCTCTACTAGCATGACCGTTTCCAGTTCCTTGGATTGCGTAAAGTATTTTCATATTATTTGGTTGATTTTTTAATATTGAACTCTAACAATAAATCTTCAAAAAGCTGACTGTTGGATTGTTCTGCTTTTACAAGTTCTACATCAGATACTTCAATGGTTTCAGGGACTTTTTGTGCGATATCATCTTTTTCGTATTCATATAATTTCCATTCTTTATTCACATACTCAAGAGCTGTAAGATTTTCTATCCAATCTCCAGAGTTTAAATACATAGTTTCTCCTTTTTCATTTTGAATCACCTTCATTTCAGGTTGATGAATATGTCCACATACTACATATTCATAATTATTATCAATTGCGATTTCAGAAGCAGTTGTTTCGAAGTTATTAATAAATTTAACGGCACTTTTAACGCTGTTTTTTATCTTTTTACTGAATGATAATCTATTGTAGCCTAAAGCTTCACTAATGCAATTTACGGCTGTATTCAGCATAATTAGAAAGTCATAACCAATGCCACCTAATTTTGCTAACCATTTTGAGTGTTGCATAGTAACATCAAAAACATCACCATGGAAAAACCATCCCTTTTTACCATCAATGTCTAAAACCACTTTGTTTACGATTTCAAAACTACCTAAGCGAAAACCTTTAAATTTTCTAAGCATTTCATCATGGTTTCCAGTGATATAATAGACTTTAGTTCCAGAAGTAATAAAAGTCATCAATTGCTTTATAACTTTCATGTGTGCTTTTGGAAAATAACGTTTATTGAATTGCCAGATATCGATTATATCTCCATTCAAAATAAGTGTTTTAGGATTTATGGTTTTAAGATAGTTATGAAGTTCAGCAGCTCTACAACCAAAAGTTCCTAAATGTACATCTGATATTACAACAATATCCAGTTTACGTTTCTTACTTTTTTTCATTCTTAAGTTTGATAGGTTTCATTCTGAATTAAGTTTGATTGAGAATGAATTGAGGGTTTCGTAATTAATTTGTACCAAGTTATGTTTTAACTGTTTTGATATGGTAAAAACTTAATTAATAGATTGTTATAAAAACTTGAAGAGAAAGTAATAATTGTAAACTTTGTGTAAATAAAAAAGCTCGAGTTTTAACTCGAGCTTTTTTATTATTATTTAGAATAGGGTTTATTTGTTATATAAAACCCATGTTCCTTGTTCTATTAAAGGAATTGCTTGTTTGTATTTAACTTCTTTTTCCTCACCTGACATAACATTCTTGATAGTTACGCGCTCATTACGACCAATTTTTGGTTGTTCTCTTACAACAGTCTCAACAATTTGTTGCTCTTGAGTTTGTTGGTTACGCGCATTACTAAATGCTTGTTGAGTTGAGTTTTGAACTTCATCTTTACGTAAGTCTAACTTTTCTCTTTGTTGCTCACGTGCTTCAGAAATTTGAGACTCATCTTCTGTAGGTAGTTTTCCTTTAAATAAGAAAGAAAGTACTTCTTTATTGATCTTATCAATAGTTTCTTGGAAAAGTTCGAAAGCTTCAAACTTATAAACTAATAAAGGATCTTTCTGCTCATATGTTGCATTTTGAACTGTTTGTTTTAACTCATCCATTCTACGTAAATGGTCTTTCCAGTTCTCATCAATAATTGCTAAAGTGATGTTCTTTTCAAAGTCATTTACTAATGATTTTGCTTCACTTTCATAAGCTTCTTTTAAGTTTGTAACTACGCGAATTGTTTTTGTACCATCAGTAAAAGGCACTACAATTCTTTCATAACGATCTCCTTCGTTTTCAAATACATTCTTGATAACTGGGAATGCTTGAGTAGCATTTCTTCCTGCGTCATTTTTGTAGTTTTCTGAAACGATTTTGTATAGTTCATCTACTAAGTCTTGTTCTGCTTTAGTATTGAATTCTTCTTCTGAAAAAGGAGAAGTCATTGATGAAAAACGAATCAATTCAAATTCAAAATTTTGGAAATCCTTATTCAATTTATTTTGACGTACAACTGCATCACAAGTATCATAAATCATATTTGCGATATCTAATTGTAATTTCTTACCATCTAAAGCATGACGACGACGTTTGTATACAAACTCACGTTGAGAGTTCATTACATCATCATATTCTAATAAACGTTTACGAATTCCGAAGTTGTTTTCCTCAACTTTCTTTTGTGCTCTTTCAATAGACTTTGTAATTAAACGATCCTGAATTACTTCTCCTTCTTTTAATCCTAATCTATCCATCATCTTCGCAATTCTATCAGAACCAAATAAACGCATTAAGTTATCATCTAAGGCTACGAAGAATTGAGAAGAACCAACATCTCCTTGACGACCAGCACGTCCACGTAACTGACGGTCAACACGACGAGAATCATGACGTTCTGTACCAATGATTGCTAAACCACCAGCCGCTTTAACTTCATCAGATAATTTAATATCGGTACCACGACCTGCCATGTTTGTTGCAATAGTTACCTGTCCTGGTTTTCCTGCTTCAGCAACAACATCAGCTTCTTTCTTGTGTAATTTCGCATTTAAGATGTTATGAGGAATTTTGCGCATTGCTAACATTCTTCCTAGTAATTCTGAAATTTCAACAGAGGTTGTACCTACTAAAACAGGTCTATTTTCACCAACTAGCTTAACAATCTCATCAATTACAGCATTATACTTTTCTCTGGTAGTTTTGTATAATAAATCCTCTCTGTCATCTCTTGCAATTGGTTTATTCGTAGGAATTTCAATTACATCTAATTTGTAGATTTCCCAGAATTCACCAGCTTCAGTTACAGCTGTACCCGTCATTCCTGAAAGTTTACGATACATTCTGAAATAATTCTGTAATGTTACAGTTGCAAAAGTTTGCGTAGCATCCTCAATTTTTACATTTTCTTTTGCCTCGATTGCTTGGTGTAAACCATCAGAGTAACGACGACCGTCCATAATACGACCAGTTTGCTCATCAACAATCATTACTTTATTTTCAACTACAACGTACTCAACATCCTTTTCAAATAAAGAGTATGCTTTTAAAAGCTGATTCATTGTGTGAATTCTTTCGCTCTTTACGCTAAAGTCTCGATATAATTCTTCTTTTAATTCAGCTTTTTGCTCTGGTGTGCTATCTGCATTTTCAATTTCAGCAACCTTAATACTAATATCTGGTAATACGAAGAACGTATCATTTTGTGTTTTCTCAGAAAGGTGAGCAACACCTTTATCAGTTAAGTTGATCTGATTATTTTTTTCTTCAATAGTAAACCATAATTCTGCATCTACTTCAGGCATCAACTTGTTGTTATCTTGCATGTAGAAGTTTTCAGTTTTTTGAAGAACTTGTTTAATACCTTCTTGAGATAAGAATTTAATTAAAGCTTTATTTTTCGGAAGACCTCTGTACACTCTTAATAATAAGAATCCACCGTCTTTGGTATTTCCTTCTTTTAATAATTTCTTAGCTTCAGCTAAAACACCTACTAAATATTTGTTTTGTAGAGAAACTAAATCAGCAACTAATGGTTTTAATTCATTAAACTCATGAAGATCTCCTTGAGGTACAGGACCAGAAATAATTAATGGAGTACGAGCATCATCAATTAAAACAGAATCTACCTCATCAATAATAGCATAATTTGGTTCACGTTGAACTAAATCTTCTTTTGAAGAAGCCATGTTATCTCTTAAGTAGTCAAAACCGAATTCGTTATTCGTTCCGTATGTAATATCGGCGTTATAAGCTTTTCTTCTTTCTTCTGAATTTGGTTGGTGAAAATCAATACAGTCTGTTGATAATCCATGGAATTCAAAAATAGGAGCCATCCAAGCGCGGTCACGTTTTGCTAAGTAATCATTTACTGTTACTACGTGAACACCTTTTCCACTTAGAGCATTTAAGTATACTGGTAATGTAGAAACTAATGTTTTTCCTTCACCAGTCATCATTTCAGCAATTTTACCTTGATGTAAAACAGAACCACCAATTAACTGAACATCATAATGAATCATATCCCAAGTCACTTCTTTTCCAGAAGCATCCCATGAATTTGCCCAGTACGCCTTATCGTTTTCTAAAGTAATATGTGGTCTTGATCCAGATAACTCACGATCAAAAGGAGTTGCAGTTACCTCAATTTCTTCGTTGTTTGCAAAACGCTTAGCTGTTTCTTTTACTAAAGCAAAAGCTTCTGGCATAATCTCAGCTAAAACACCTTCTGAAGCAGTATAAGCTTCATCCTTTAGTTTATCTATTTCAGCATAAATTTCTTCCTGACGATCAATATCAGCTGTTTTTACTTCATTTTCTAATGTTGAAATTGCGTCATCAAATTGCTTTGTTGCTTCTTTGATTTTAGACTTAAATTCAATAGTTTTTTCTCTTAGTTGATCGTTTGTAAGGTTAGCAATAACAGTTTCAAAAGATTTTACTTTATCAACAATAGGTTGTAAAGACTTTAGATCTTTTTGTTGTTTATCTCCTACAAAAATTTTTATAATCGAGTTTAAAATGCTCATTTTGTGTGAGTTTTATTCTGAATTAAATTCAGAGTATAAATTAGTTATTTGGTGCTTAAAAGTAAGCAAAAAAAAAGCCTCTAAAAGAGACTCTTTGTATTTATGTTTTAATATTCATCTTCGTTCCAAAGATAATCCTCCTCTGTAGGATAATCTGGCCAAATTTCAATGATAGAATCATAAATCTCACCTTCATCTTCGATATCCTGTAGATTTTCTACCACTTCCAAAGGAGCACCAGTACGAATAGCGTAATCAATTAATTCGTCTTTGGTAGCCGGCCAAGGTGCATCTGCTAAATAAGATGCTAATTCTAGTGTCCAATACATTTCTAAATCTGTTTTTAGTGTTTTGCAAAAATAAAATTTAAACTGAAAAAGTCAAGTTTTTTTTTGAAAATGTAAAAAATAGTATAAAAAGAACTTATTTAAAGCTTTTTAGGTACCCATTTTACCTCTTCAGCTTTCAATAGGAAAGTCAACTTTCGTGCCAACACAAAAAGGTAGTCAGAAAGTCGGTTTAGATACATTAAAATACTATTATCTATTGGTTCTTCCTCATTCAAAGCAACGCTTAAACGCTCGGCTCTTCTACATACACAGCGTGCTATGTGACAGAATGACACGGTTTGGTGTCCGCCTGGTAAAACAAAATGCGTCATTTGAGGAAGATGTTCATTCATAGTATCCATTTCCTGCTCAAGAAACTCGATTGATTCATTATTAATTTTAGGTATATTTAATCTTTCTTTTCCGTTTTTTAAAACCTCTTTTTCCAGAGGAGTAGCTAACATTGCCCCAAGAGTGAATAATTCATCTTGTATTTTAATTAGGGCATTCTTGGAGATATCATCAATATCTTGATCTCTAATAAGACCAATATATGAGTTTAATTCATCTACAGTACCATAACTTTCAATTCGTAGATGATATTTTGGAACTCGAGTTCCTCCAAATAGAGCAGTAGTTCCTTTATCTCCAGTTTTAGTATATATTTTCATTTATTTGGTTTGTGCAATAATTTGAATGAAGATATTAAAAATCTATCTTTTATTAATGTTAAATCAGGAAACTTTTAATTTTTCTAAAATGTATTCCGGACAACGAATTGGACGCATAGATTTACTATCAATAAATGCTAATGTTGTACTTCCTGTACATATCAATTCCTGATGCTGATTTTTGATTTCATAGTCAAATTCTATTTTAACACTTGGAGCCTTTTTAAGTATGGTATGAATAGTTAATTCATCATCGTAATAGGCCGATTTTTTAAAGTTACAATTAAGGGAAATAACTGGGAGAATTATTCCTGTTTTTTCCATATATTTGTACGTAATCCCAAGGGAACGAAGCCATTCTGTTCGACCAATCTCAAAATATTGAGCGTAATTTCCATGATAAACTACCCCCATCTGATCAGTTTCGCCGTATCGTACTCTTACAATTGAACTGTGATTAATAATCATTAGGTTTTTTTATTTCGAATCTTACGTAAAAAAAAAATAATAATCAATACCAATTTGATTTTTTTTTACTGAAATTTATTCACACTTTTGTTCGCCCGTAGGGAGGGTAATTAAACATATTTTTTTTCGCAATTTTTTAATTGCGAGCGTAATTTTTTTTCTGAAAAACTTAAATGAATAAATCTGCTGAATTAGTTTGGTTAAATTGCTTGTCTTTCATAAAAGACAATATTAAGCCTCAGGCATACAAGACATGGTTCGAACCGATAAAACCTGTTAAGTTGTCTGGAGAGGCATTAACTGTACAAGTTCCCAGTAAGTTTTTTTACGAATGGTTAGAGGAGCATTATATTAAATTATTACGTGTTGCACTTATTAAAGAGTTAGGTGAGCATGCAAAGTTAATATATGACGTACGTATGGAAAATACGTATAGTAGTAACAGTCCTCAAACTGTTAAAATCCCAAGCGCAAATAGAAACCCTTTAAAACCACAAAAGGTTACAGTTCCGTTAGAATCTAAAAGAGAACTTAAAAACCCTTTTATTATTCCTGGTTTACAAAAGGTAAAAATAGAATCTCAACTTAATCCTAATTATAACTTCGAAAACTTCGTTGAAGGAGATTCAAACAGGTTAGCTCGTTCGGCAGGTATCGCTGTGGCTAATAAACCTGGAGGAACATCTTTCAATCCGTTGTTAATTTATGGTGGAGTAGGATTAGGAAAAACACATTTAGCTCATGCTATTGGTGTTGATATAAAAGATAAATATCCAGATAAGACAGTTTTATATATTTCATCAGAAAAATTTACTCAACAGTTCATTGATTCTGTTAAGTCTAATACTAGAAATGATTTTATTCATTTTTATCAGATGATCGATGTGTTGATTATTGATGATGTTCAGTTTTTATCGGGAAAAGCAGGTACACAGGATGTTTTCTTCCATATTTTCAATCATTTACATCAAAATGGAAAACAGGTTATTTTAACTTCTGATAAAGCGCCTGTTGATATGCAAGATATTGAACAGCGATTATTGTCTCGTTTCAAATGGGGATTATCTGCTGAATTGCAAAATCCTGATTACGAAACAAGAATTTCTATTCTTCAAAGAAAACTATTTAGAGATGGTGTGGAAATGCCAGAAGATATAGTTGAATATATTGCTAAGAATGTGAAATCTAACGTTAGAGAATTAGAAGGCGTAATTATTTCTATGATTGCCCAAGCTTCTTTTAACAGAAAAGAATTTACTTTAGAATTAGCAAGACAAATTGTAGATAAGTTTGTTAAGAATACGAAGAAGGAAGTTTCTATAGATTACATTCAAAAGGTAGTTTCGAAATATTTCGATATGGATGTTGCTACATTACAATCTAAAACTAGAAAAAGACATGTTGTTCAAGCACGTCAGTTAGCGATGTATTTTGCAAAACGTATGACGAAGTCTTCTTTAGCTAGTATCGGAAGTCAAATCGGACAAAGAGACCATGCAACTGTTCTTCATGCTTGTAAAACTGTTGATAACTTAACAGAAACAGATAAGCAATTTAGAAAGTACGTTGAAGACTTGACTAAAAAACTAACATTCTAAAACCACTTTTTATATGAGGGTACTTATGGTTTGTTTGGGGAATATATGTCGTTCGCCATTGGCTGAAGGTATTCTTAGATCTAAAGTGTTTTCAGACTCTATTTTAGTTGATTCGGCTGGAACTTCAGGATTTCATCAAGGTGAATTACCAGATCCAAGATCTATTGCAATAGCAAAAGTTAAAGGAATTGATATTACGGATCAAAGGTCGAGAAAATTTGTTGTTGAAGATTTTGATAATTTTGATTTGATTTATGCAATGGATCAAAGTAATTTCAATAATATTTTAGATTTAGCAAGAAACAGTGAAGATGAATCTAAAGTTAAAATGATTTTAAACGAATCAAATCCTAATCAGAACTTAAATGTTCCGGATCCTTATTATGGAGGAGATCAAGGATTTGAAAATGTATACAATATGTTAGATGAAGCATGTGATGTAATTGCTTCAAAAATCCAATAGTATTTTTATGTTAGGTAAGTTATATTTAATTCCTACAACTTTAGGAGATACAGAGCCTTTAGAGGTAATGCCTATTTCTGTTAAGAAAGTAATTGAAACTCTAGATTATTTTATTGTTGAAAATGAAAAAACAGCAAGAAGATTTATTAAGAGAATAACACCTGCTAAAGTTCAATCAGAACTTCATTTCATGAAAATAGATAAGTTTTCTCATGAATTGGAAACTAGAAATTACTTGGATGTTTGTCAGCAGGGAATTTCTGTTGGAGTATTGTCTGAGGCTGGAGTTCCTGGTGTTGCAGATCCTGGAGCAACAATTGTAAAACAAGCTCATGAAAAGGGAATTCAAGTGATTCCATTGGTAGGTCCTTCATCAATATTGTTAGCAATGATGGCTTCCGGAATGAATGGACAAAACTTTGCTTTTAATGGATATTTACCGATTGATAAATCGGATAAAAGAAAAGCTTTAAAGGAATTAGAAAGACTTTCAAGAGATAAGAACCAATCTCAGATTTTTATAGAAACTCCATACAGAAATGGTAAAATGTTAGATGACATAAGAGCAACATTACATCAAAATACTAGATTATGTGTTGCATGTGATATTTCTTTACCTACAGAGTATATAAAAACGTTTACAGTAGGTAAATGGAAATCAGAAAACCCTGATTTACACAAAAGGCCTGCAATTTTCATTATACAGGCCTAATAGTTATTAATTTATAAAAGTGTTTTTTAAATTACACAGTAGCTTTTTTATCTGCTATAATGTGAGAAACATCATATCCAGCAAACTTCTTTAAATACGATTCAATAGACGTTCCATAAGAATCTTTAAATTTAAAGTTACCGTAAGAACGTAAAAACTTTTTTACGTTACCTGCTCCAGCTAAATGGGCTGCAGCTAAAATTCCAGACTCCGTAATAACAATACCGTTAATACGTTTTCCTACAAAACGGGAAATATCCCTTCTTAAAATCCATTTATTCACCTTACATAAGGCAGTGAAAGCCCTCTCTTGTAATTCAGGGTTTTTCAGGAATTTTTGTGTATCATAAATTTTAAAACGACGTAATGTCCCTTTTCCAAATTGATACTTTCCTAAATATCCTAATGTATTTACAACGGTGTATTTACCTTGAGATTCTTTAAAAGCTAAAGCTTCTTTAAATCCTATAAAGTTTTTCTCTAGGATTAATAAGTCCTCTGTAGTAGTGTAGTTAATTGGCTTAGTTTCGTTTAATAAAATCCCCTTTTTATTTGTAAAACTAAATAGCATAATAACAATTAAAATTGCCCCTAATTTTCTGATAATTAATATACTTTCTGTTTAGCGGGCGCAAATATATGACAAAATTATACTTCAAAACAAAACTTCAGATTTTGTATATTTTGCTGTTTTATCAAAAATTTATTTTTCTGGATGTATTTTTTATAAATTAATAATTCACCCTTTTGATTAATTGTTAAATTATCTAAAAAGGGGGTAACGAATTATGAATAATTTTTTGTTAAAATTATCTCTTAATTCCTTGATTACTAATCCATCGCTGATATTTTGCTGCATTTCTGTTGTGTTGAGACAGTGTTTTAGCAAACTCATGAAAACCAATATTGTCTATACTAGCACACATAAAAAAGTAGTCGTGCTTCGCAGGATTTAAAACTGCATCAATTGATGAAATATCAGGCATTGCTATTAAAGAAGGAGGTAAGCCTGCATTTTTATACGTGTTATAGGGAGAGTTTTTAGTGTTCTCAATATCTCTGAATAAAACACGTTTAACGATAAAATCTTGACCATTAACTTCTCTTAAAGCATAAATAATTGTTGGATCTGCTTCTAAAGGCCATTTATTCTTATATCTATTTAAGTATAATCCAGCTACTTTTGGTCGTTCCGATATTTGAGCAGTTTCTTTTTGAACAATAGAAGCTAATGTAATTACTTGATCTTCATTTAATCCAAGTTTACTTGCTTTGTCTAATCGGCTTTTGTTCCAAAATTGATTGTACTGCTTCAACATTTTGTCTCTAAACCTTTCAGCCGATGTGTTCCAGTAAAATTCATACTGGTTAGGAATATACATTCCTAAAACTGATTTCTCTGTAAAATCATTCTCTTGAAGAAATTTAGGATCTTTAAAGGCATTTAATAAAGATATACTGTCCGTTTCAAGTTGCTGTGCAACTCTTCCAGCTAATTTTTCTAAAGTATCTTGATTGTTAAAGGTTACTTTAACTGCTGTTTGATTTCCAGAACGAAATAAATTTACCAAGTCATTTAAGTTCATTCCTTTTTTTACAACATACATTCCACCTTTAGGAGTTTTGAACTTCTTTTTATCGGCAACCCAAAGAAAATCTTCATAACTAGGAATAACATCGTTTAATGAGTTCTTAAAAGTATCCATTTCACTATTAGAGGAAACATAAATAGTGGTGTTTGCAGTTACAACAGGTGAAAAGATTTTATTGTAAAAATAGAATCCTACTGCACCAACAGCTACAAGTAGAATACTTATTGTTATTAAGATTTTATTTTTCATTTATTAATTGAAATAAAATTTCATCTTTAAAACTTCCTTTTGAGAGTAACCAGTCTTTTTTAATGCCAATCTCTTGAAAATGATGTTTTGTAAATAATGAAATGCTTTTGTGATTGTCTGAAGCAATATTAGCAAATAATTGGTGTAAATTAAGAATTGAGAAGCTATAATTTATGAGTAATTCCAGTGCTTCTGAAGCGAAACCATTTTGTTGATGGTTTTGGTCAATAAGAATGCCAATTCCTGCTCTTCTATGTTGTGGGTTAAAGTCGAACAAATCAATCAATCCAATTTCCTTTTGAGTTTCTATTTCCTCAATTACCAGTCTTAACTGTTTGGCTTCATAAATATCTAAATGACAATTCTCAACATATTGTTTCAATAAGTATTTTGAGAAAGGTGTTTGCGTATGACTTACTTCCCAAAAGAGCTCATTATTTTCTATGTTAAAAAGAAATTCTAAATCTTCTGGTTCAATTGCTCTAAGTCGAATATGTTTGCCAACTAGTGTTTCCATTAAATTTCAATTTGTCCTTTAAATACAAATTGAGCCGGTCCAGTTAAAAAGATATTTCTATAAGATTCTCCTTCAACATCAAATGAAATAGATAGTTTTCCTCCTTCAACTTCAATATTGATATCCTTATCTTCAGTTTTATCAATGGTATGCATTGCAATTGCAGCAGCTGTTGCACCAGTACCACAAGCCAAAGTTTCATTTTCAACTCCTCGTTCGTATGTTCTTATTCTAAATGAATTAGAATTTAACTGTTCAACAAAATTGACATTGCTTCCTTCAGTACCATATACGTCATTTCTGATTTGCTTTCCTTTATTATAAACATCAAAAGATTCTATGTTTTCTACCAATTCTACATGATGTGGAGATCCAGTATCTGTAAACACATACCCATTTTTTTGTTGTACTTCATTAACATCAATCATTTGTAATGAAACAATACCATCATTTATAGTTGCATGGTGAAGGCCATCTATTGCATTAAACGTAGTTTTATGTTCTATAACATTTAATTGGTGTGCAAAAGCAACAATACAACGACCACCATTACCGCACATTGTACTTTCGTTTCCATCTGCATTAAAATACACCATTTTAAAATCGGTAGTTTCATCATTTTCTAGTAAGATTAAACCATCTGCTCCGACTCCAAAATTACGATCACATAAAGTATTAATTATCTCACGATTTTCTTTTGGAAAAAAAGATGTTCGATTATCAATTAAAACAAAATCGTTTCCTGTTCCTTGGTATTTGTAAAACTCTAAATTCATTAGGACAAATATACATATTTACTGAGTAAAATAAGGTTGTTAAATAGCGGTTAAAGTCCGTTAAAGAGAAGTTAAACAGATTGTGTTAAAATGTTAAAATTGTATATTTGAGTAGCTTAAAAATTTAATAAACATGAAAAGAGTTTTAGGAATATTGACTATTGCATTTTTGGGAGGAGTTTCTTCAATAGGAGTTTATAAACTATTTGTAGAAAAACCACAAATTATAGTAGAGAAAACAGTTGAACCAGCATTATCAACTATGAATGCTAGTTACACACCAGCTGTATTAAATACATCTTCAGTACCATCTGATTTTACAGAAGCAGCTGAAAAAACCGTGAATACAGTGGTGCACGTTAAAAATACCGCAGTAAAAGAGGTGTATAACCCATTTGAAGAATTCTTTGGTTCTGGAAACGGAAAAAGGAAACAAGAAAGAGTAGGAACAGGTAGTGGAGTAATTATTTCTTCTGATGGTTATATCGTAACGAATAATCATGTTATTGAAGGAGCTACAGAATTAGAAGTTACTTTAAATAATAAGAAAAAATATAAAGCTGAGTTAATTGGAGCAGATACAAAAAATGATATCGCTTTGTTAAAGATAAACTCAGATATTGATTTACCATACATCACTTTCGGTAATTCAGATAATGCAAAAATCGGAGAATGGGTACTTGCAGTTGGTAACCCATATAATTTAAATTCTACGGTTACTGCTGGTATTGTAAGTGCTAAAGGAAGAGATTTACAAGGAAATACTAATATTGATGCGTTTATCCAAACAGATGCAGCTGTAAATCCAGGAAATAGTGGAGGAGCATTAGTAAATACAAGAGGAGAATTAATAGGTATTAACACAGCAATAAGTTCAAGAACAGGTTCGTTTATAGGATATTCTTTTGCTGTTCCATCTAATATTACAAAGAAAATAATAGACGATTTGTTGGAGTTTGGGAATGTTCAAGAAGCAGTTATAGGATTTAGTTTTAGACCTGATAGAGATGAAGTAGAAGGAGTAGAGATTGTTTCAGTAACTCCTGGTGAAGGAGCAGCTCTTGCGGGACTTCAGGCAGGTGATGTTATTACTAAAATTAATGACGTAAAAATCAGTAAGATTTCAGATTTAAAAGGACAGTTAAATGCAAAAAGACCAGGACAATCTGTTAATGTAACTATTGATAGAAACGGATCTGATTTAGTAAAAACTGTTACACTTACTAAAAGAACTGTTTTTGAATCAAGAAGTTTTCAAATACAACTTAAAGATTTATCTGAAAAGGACAAAAAGGATAGAAACTTAGAAAATGGAGCTAAAATTGTAAGAACAACTAATCCTGCATTTGTAGAATTTAATGTTGGAAAAGACTATGTAATTACGAAGATCAACGGGAAAAAAGTATACTCAGCTTCTGAAGCAGCAACTTTATTAGATAGCTATTCTCCAAGAAGCAGTAGAAGACTAATTCTTGAAATGGTAAGTCCAGATGGACAAGTTGAAAGATACGGTCTGTAAAAAATATTTTAAGTAAATTAAAACTCGATATTTTTAATATCGAGTTTTTTGTTTTTTTCGGTTACGAAATCGTTTGAAATAACTACTTTTGCACCAAATTTTTAAAAATTTAGTTAACACAACTATGTCAACAATAACAAATTACGAAAAAGAAGTGGTAAATCAGGCTCAAGTTAGAAGAGCTACTACTGAATTTATCAATATTGTAAACGATTTATGGTATGATAAATCAATTGAATTAGTATTGTTTAGAAACCCTTTAGTAGATAAAAGAGCTAGTGAGGTTTTAAACTTAATTAACTATGCGAAGGAATTCGTTACTAAGCCAATTTCTATTCAAGATGCATTAGCTATTGCTAAAGCAATTCAAAGTATAGAATTACCAGCTTCTAAATTAGATATAGGTAAATTAGCTTATGAGTATCACTTAGTTGATGATGCTAGTGCTGATACTGTTGATTTCGTAAAAAATCAATTAAAAGACGCTACTGATGCAAATGCTATCCAACCTAAAGATGTTGTTCTTTATGGATTTGGACGTATCGGTCGTTTATTAGCAAGAGAATTAAGTTCTAAAATGGGTAAAGGTTCTCAATTACGTTTGAGAGCTATCGTTACTCGAGGTAAAATTGATCAATCAGTATTAGAAAAAAGAGCTTCTCTTTTAAGTATTGATTCTGTGCACGGAGATTTCTTAGGAACTGTTCAAATTGATGCAGAAAACAATGCATTAATCATCAACGGAACTACGGTAAATATGATTTCTGCTTCTGGACCAGAAGAGATTGATTATACGGCATATGGAATTAATGATGCTTTAGTAATTGATAATACAGGAGCTTTCAGAGATAAAGAAGCTTTAAGTCGTCATTTACAAGCTAAAGGAGCAAGCAAAGTATTATTAACAGCACCAGGAAAAGGAATTCCAAATATTGTTCATGGTGTAAACCATTTAGAAAACAATCCAGATTCAATCGATATTTTCTCTGCTGCATCTTGTACTACAAATGCAATTACACCAGTATTAAAGGTGTTAGAGGATAACTTCGGAATTAAAAAAGGACATTTAGAAACTATTCATGCATATACTAACGATCAAAACTTGGTAGATAATATGCATAAAAAATACCGTAGAGGTAGAGCTGCAGCTTTAAACATGGTAATTACTGAAACAGGAGCTGGAAAAGCAGTTTCTAAGGCATTACCGGCATTAGAAGGAAAATTAACTTCAAATGCAATTAGAGTACCTGTACCTAATGGATCATTAGCTGTTTTGAATTTACAATTAAATTCAGAAACTACTGTTGAAGCAGTTAATGCAATTATGAAGCAATATGCTTTAGAAGGAGATTTAGTTGAGCAAATTAAGTACTCATTAAGTAACGAATTAGTATCTACTGATATCGTTGGAACTACAGCTCCTTCAATTTTTGATAGTAAAGCTACAATTGCAGATGGAGATACAATTGTAATTTACGTTTGGTATGATAACGAATATGGTTATTCTCACCAAGTAATGCGTTTGGCTAAGCACATAGCAAAAGTTCGTCGATATACTTATTATTAGTAGACAACTACTATTTCAACTTTAAAAATCCGAGGTAATTACTTCGGATTTTTTTTGTTTAAAAATAGTAAATTGCAAAACCAATTTTATAAACCATTACGAATGAAGTCTATTATTTCACTTATGCTACTATTTACTATGATACATCAAGTTAATTCTCAAGAATTACCATATTATGAAATACCTGAAAATTCAGAAAGCTATACCGCAGGGGCAGTTGCAAGCAGAATGATTGACGGCTTAGGATTCAGGTTTTATTGGGCTTCAGAAGGATTAACACAAAAAGATTTAGAGTTTAAACCAACTCCAGAATCGAGAACATCAGGAGAAACAATTGATCATATTTTAGGATTGTCTCAAGTGATATTAAATGCTGCAGAGAATAAACCAAATGATGGTAAACAGCCAGAAATGTCTTTCAAAGAAAAAAGAGCAAAGATTTTAAATAACTTGAAAAAAGCTAGTGATATTTTAAAGGATAAATCAGATTTATCTGAGTTCAAAATTATTTTTGGTGATAAGAAGTATCCGTTTTGGAATGCTATAAATGGCCCAATTGCTGATGCTTTATGGCATTGTGGACAAATTGTTTCATTTAGACGTTCGTCAGGAAATCCATTTCCAAAAGGAGTTAGTGTATTTACAGGTAAAGTAAGAAAATAATGACGATTAAAGAGAAAATAGAATCTTTAAGAGAAGAGTTGAACAAGCACAACTATAATTATTATGTGCTTGATAATGCTACAGTTTCTGATTACGAGTTTGATATAAAATTAAAAGAACTTGAAAAATTAGAAGAGCAGCATCCAGAGTTTTTTGATGAGAATTCACCTACACAAAGAGTAGGTGGGCAAATCACTAAAAACTTTAATACGATTACGCATAAAAACAGAATGTATTCTTTGGATAATTCTTATTCTAAGGAAGATTTATTAGATTGGGAAAAGCGTATTCAAAAAATGTTAGGAACTACAGAAATTGAATATACATGTGAATTGAAGTACGATGGAGCTTCAATTAATTTAACTTTTGAAAACGGAAAGTTCGTAAGAGCTGTAACAAGAGGAGATGGTGTTCAAGGTGATGAAGTAACTGCAAATATTAGAACTATTAAATCAATTCCATTAGTTTTATCAGAGGATTTTGTTTCAGATTTTGAAATGAGAGGAGAGATTATTTTACCTCTTGAAGGATTCAATTTAATGAACGAAGAAAGAGTAGCTAATGGAGAAGAACCATATAGAAATCCAAGGAATACTGCTAGTGGTAGTTTGAAACTACAAGACAGCGGAGAGGTTGCAAAACGTCCGTTAGATTGTTTGCTGTATCAAGTAGTAACGAATGAAAGAAAGTATAAAACTCATTTTGAGAGTTTAGAAGCTGCTAGAAAAGCTGGCTTTAAAGTTCCGCATACGATTGAATTAGCTAAATCTATTGAAGAAGTTTTAGAGTTTGTAAATAGTTGGGATGAAAAGCGTCATGATTTACCTTATGAAACGGATGGTGTAGTAATTAAAGTAAATTCATTAGAACAACAAGATGAACTAGGCTACACATCAAAATCTCCAAGATGGGCAATTGCATATAAGTTTAAAGCAGAACAAGTTTCTACGGTTTTAAATGAAATAACATATCAAGTAGGAAGAACCGGAGCAATAACACCAGTAGCTAATTTAGAGCCTGTATATTTGGCTGGAACAATTGTAAAAAGAGCATCACTTCATAATTCAGATCAGATTGAAAAACTAGATGTTAGGGTTGGTGATACGGTTTATGTAGAAAAAGGAGGAGAAATTATTCCAAAAATAATCGGAGTTGATTTGTCAATGAGGCCTTCAGATTCTGAGCCGACTCGATATGCAACTCATTGTCCAGAGTGTGGAACTGAATTAGTTCGTACAGATGGAGATGCTAAACATTATTGTCCGAATGAGTTTGGTTGCGCTCCGCAAATTACTGGGAGAATCCAGCATTACATTAGTAGAAAAGCAATGGATATTGATGGCTTAGGTGCTGAGACTGTAGATTTATTGTATAAAGAAGGGTTAATTGAAAATTATGCTGATTTGTATGAGTTAACTATAGATCAAATTATTCCGTTAGAGCGAATGGCAGAAAAGTCCGCTCAAAATATGGTTGAAGGAATTGCGAAATCTAAGGAAATAGCTTTTGAAAAAGTATTATTCGCATTGGGAATTCGATTTGTTGGGGAAACTGTTGCAAAGAAGTTAGCAAAGCATTTTAAATCAATAGACAATCTAATTAGTGCTGATTTTGATACGTTAATTAATGTAGATGAAATCGGAGAGAAAATAGCCGAAAGTGTAATTAATTTCTCTAAAGACGAGAAAAACTTAGCTACTATTTCTAGATTGAAAAGTTATGGAGTTCAGCTAGAGATCTCTCAAGAAGAATTGGAAAATCAATCTACTAAGTTAGAAGGAAAAATAATTGTTGTTTCAGGAGTGTTCCATCAAATGAGTAGAAATGAACTGAAGAAAGCTATTGAGGATAATGGAGGTAAAGTAAGTAGTTCTATTTCTAAAAAAACTTCGTTTATTGTTGCAGGAGATAATATGGGACCGAGTAAATTAACGAAAGCTCAAGATCTTGGAGTATCAATAATTACAGAACAGGATTTTATAAATATGATTAATTAAGATATTTGTCGAAACTAAAAAAAATAAAGTTCTCACTATTTGTGGTTTACGCAATTATATGTGCTATTAGCGTGTATTTAATTGTTGTAAACCATAAGTATAAGTTTGAAATTAAACCTTTTCCAACTTTAGTTTTAGTAACCTTGTTTTTAATTGAAACAAAAAAGTATACTAAAACTTTTATCGCCTACTTGTTATTAAGTTTAGTAGGAGATGTCCTAACCTCAATTCCATATGGATTTAACCCAGGAATAATTTCATACGGACTATCATATTTAGTTTTGGTGAATTTCCTTCGGAAATATTTGAGTAAAGAAACCTATAAATTACTGATTATTTACTTGTTACTATTTGGGTTTCTGTTCACGGTAATATATGTGTTTGTATTGAATGATCCAGGGAACTCGATGTTGCCCATTCTTTTTTATGGTGTTTGTATTTGTTTAGTAACATCTTTCATTTTAATGAACTATATAGAGAGTATGGAGCATGGAAACTTTATTCTGTTAGTTGCAATTGGATTTAGAATTATTTCTGATTCCATTTATGCTATTGTTCTTTTTAGTGAAACAGATATGTATTTCGATATCTTTTCATTGAGTACATTGTTAGTTTCAAATTTCTTGTTTTACAAGGGGTTTTTGTTTAACGAACAGCAGGTTTCGGATTTTTTTAGTAGAATTGATAGACAATAAAGAATTTCTTACATATTGAATTTAATTACTAAAATAGTATTACTTCTAGGTTTTATTGGATCTAGTGCATTGTATTTATACATGATTGGTACGGTGGATCCTAGTAATGATGTCCTAAGAAATTCAACGAAACCACTTCCTGTTATTTTTCTATTACTACTTTACAGCTTCGAAAGCAAAAAAATAGATCCTTTTATTATTTCAATGTTTTTGTTGATTATGATTGCTGATATTGTGAGCTCTGCATTAGATATGTTTTGGCTCGCTATTGTAATATACGGCGTTGCCAATATGATGTTGGTGAAAATGATGTATGAAACATTGTCTAATAAAGGGAAAAAAGAAATACCCGTTTATTTTGGTGTATCAGTAATTCTATTTTTAATTGTTTTTGTATTTGTAATTCAAGACAAAGGAGATTGTTATTTTTCAATCTTGTTTTATGGGCTAACTGTATCCTTATTATTTACGATTGCCTTGCTGAATTATAAGTATAAAATGATCTTCGCAAATGGATTATTATTTTTTACAATAGGAGTAAGGGTAATTTCTGATTGTATTTATGCAGTTGTTATTTTTAATATTTCAAATGTGTATTACGATTTAGTTTCTCTTTCGATATGGGTAATATCCTGTTTTCTCTTTTATAAATCTTTTATATTAAGAGAGAAATATTTCAATTTTAATCAATCTTTAAATGAATAATCAAAACAAAAAGGCATTAGTAATTTCTTTATTATTTATAGTTATCTCAGTATTTGAGATATATGGTACAATTCAGAATAGCAAGTTACTTGAGTTTATTTTTAAACCGTTAATTACGGTTTCATTGGCTTTACTCTATATCGTTTCAGTTAAAAAGCCAAGTTTTTTATTTATTTCAGCCTTGTTCTTTTCATTTTGGGGAGATGTATTGTTACTTTTTCCTGAGAAGTATTTTGTATTAGGATTAGTTTCTTTTCTATTAACTCATCTCATTTTTATTAAAATTATAAGAGGTTTTATTTCTAATGTAGATTCGAAATTATTTCTAAAATCAGCTATTTTCTTCGTAGCTTATTTTGGAGGGATCATTTATTTAATATTTGAAAACTTAAATGAGCTTTTAATTCCAGTTTTAGTTTATGGATTAGTCATTTCAACCTTCGGAACTTTTGCTACAGTAAATTATATAAAAAACAAAGCAACCGAAAATTTATGGTTGCTTGTTGGTGCTTTAATCTTTATTCTGTCCGATAGTATTATCGCGATTAATAAGTTTTATATGGAAAATGCTTTGTTAGGAAGTTTAATCATGATAACCTATATAGTAGCGCAATATTTTATTTGCAAAGCAATGATTGCAAAGTCTATCCAATAATAGTATTTATAAATTTAAAAAAGGAATATCTTTTTTATTCAGGAATAATAAAATACCTCCTGAAATTAAAGTAATTATGGCCATTATAAATAATGTTCCTCCATCGTTGTTATGTTCGATTCCTATTTTAGTCAAATGAGAAAATATTGCTCCTCCCATTAATCCTACAGTTAATCCAGCTCCAAGCCAAACTCGTTTTGGTAAAAAGAGTAAAATAGATGCTATCAATTCAAGAACTCCAGTTCCAATTCTCATTAATTGTTCATTTTCTCCGGCTACTTTGGTAAATAAATCAATACTCTCTTGAGCACCAGAAAATTTAAAAAATAATGTTTGAAGCATAATTACAGCCGCGACTAACTTAAGTACTAATGGTAAATATTTTTTCATGTTGTTATAGTTTAACCATTTAGACGGCGAAACTTGTTTAACTTACACGATAATAACTTTTCCATTTGCCGATTTGTTTTTATCAGCATCAAAATAAAAGTCAACTCTACCTAAATTAACTCCGTAAGCTCCAACTTGATTTACCAAAACATTTTCATCATTTAAATTCTTTACTAAAGTAGGTTTAGGTAAAAAAGTATGCGTATGTCCACCAATAATTAAATCGATGTCTTTGGTCGCTTTTGCTAAGTTTAAATCAGAAATTTTATTAGGATTTCTTTTGTAATAATATCCCAAATGAGAAAGACAAATAATTAAATCACAATATTCCTCTTCTTTTAGAATTCTTGTAGTGTCTTGAGCAATTTCAACAGGATCTAAATACTTTGTTTCTTTAAACATTTTTGGATCAACCAATCCAGTTAGTTCAATACCAAGTCCGAAAATACCAATTTTAATTCCATCTTTTACAAAAGTTGTATAAGGTTTTACATGAGTATCTAAAACTGTGTTTTTAAAGTCATAGTTGGCAGAGACAAAACTGAATTTGGCATGTGGTAATTGCTTGTATAAACCATCAATACTATTATCAAAGTCATGATTACCAATTGTCGCTGCATCATATTTTAGCATACTCATTAGCTTGAATTCTAATTCGCCACCAAAATAATTGAAATAAGGAGTTCCTTGAAAGATATCTCCAGCATCCAATAACAATGTATTCGGATTTTCTTTTCTTATTTCAGTTACTACAGATGCTCTTCTTGCAACACCTCCTTGATTGGCATACTTATAATGAGTTGCTTCAAAAGGATCAATATGACTGTGAGTGTCATTTGTATGTAAAATGGTGATTTTAGTTTCTTTTTTAGTTGTGAAACTAGGTAATGTTAATCCGCCTAAAGCTGTAAAGGCAGAAGCAGCTGAGGTTTGTTTTATAAATTTTCTTCTATCCATTTTTACAGTTTTTTAAAGCGTCCATCTAAATTACTCACTAATGTATCTTTACTTTTAAAATAATCGATAATAGCATCTCTTACTTTATAATCTAGTTTATACAAGTTCACTGGATTTTTAAAGAAGTTCATTTTGTCACCACCACTTTGCAAATAATCAGATGTTAATACAAAGTACGTTTTTGAATTATCAATCGGTTTATCATTCACTAATAAATTCGATGACTCATTCTTAACGGTTAACTTAACTTGTTTCGATAATGGATGAGCTTTGTTATTTTCAACTAAATAAGTAACTAACTCTTTAATTTTGTCTGCAGTAAGTTCTACTACAACTAAACTATTTTCAAAAGGCATTAATTCAAATGCGTGCTTATTTGTAATTTCTCCGGCCGGAATTCCAGCTCTAATTCCACCATAATTAAACATGGCGAAATCAATATTCTTTTCAGTTAGTTTATGGAATAACGGATTCGCTCTCTCAAATGATAAATCAGCCATTAAATTACCCAGACTACTTTCAAGTTCTCCATCTGTTCTAACCAAATCTTTCGGAGTATAGGAAATAACAGTATTTATAGAAGCTACCATTTTTTCTCTAAAAGGAGCTATAACTTCTTCAATGTTTTGATTTCCAGATAAGGTAGAATCAACTTTAATGGTTTTAGCGGTGATTTTCACCAAAGATTTTTGTTCTTCTTTACAGTTGAATAGTAAAACTAAAGAACATAAAAGCAATAGTCTTTTCATTTATATAAACAGATTAATTGAAACTTAACTGGGCTAAAGTACGATTTAAAAGACTAAAAAATGTTAATATTATTTTTAGACAAAAGCGTGAAAACTTTAAAATTTAACACCATTAAGAAAATTTGTATATTCTGCATACAAACCCTTTTTGGTATGAAATAAAGCAGTAATTTTATACTCAAATTTAAAAAGAGTAATGCAAAAATTTATAGGAACGGGAGTCGCATTAGTTACTCCTTTTTTTGAAGATGGTTCTGTTGATTTTGATGGATTAGAAAGATTAGTGAATTTTCAAATCGATAATGGTATAAATTATTTAGTTGTATTAGGGACAACAGGAGAACCTGCTACTTTATCTTCGGAAGAGAAGGAAGCGGTTAAGTCAAAAATTATAGAGGTTAATAATGGTAGATTACCTTTAGTTTTAGGTATCGGAGGAAATAATACAGCCGCTGTAGTTGATGAGATTAAAAATACGGATTTAACAAGTTTTGATGCTATTCTTTCTGTATCACCTTATTATAATAAGCCTACTCAAGAAGGAATTTATCAGCATTTTAAAGCAGTTGCAGAGTCTACGGATAAACCGATCATACTTTATAATGTACCAGGAAGGACTTCTTCTAATATGTCTTCAGAAGTAGTAGTTCGTTTAGCGAATGACTTCGATAACGTTATAGCTGTAAAAGAGGCTAAAGGAGACATGGTGCAAGCCATGCGAATTATACAACATGCTCCTAAAGATTTCTTAGTGATTTCTGGAGATGACATGATTGCATTGCCAATGGTTTTAGCTGGTGGAGCAGGAGTTATTAGTGTAATTGGTCAAGGTTTGCCTAAGATGTTTTCAGATTTAATCCAATTAGGATTAGATGGAAAACCTCAAGAAGCTTATGAATTACAATATAAAGTAGCGGATAGTATTGATTTAATTTTTGAAGAAGGAAATCCAGCAGGAATTAAAGCCATGCTTCAAAAACTTGGAGTGAGCGAAGATGCAGTAAGATTACCTTTAGTTAAAGCATCTGAGAGTTTGCAAACACGAATTTCAGATTTTATCGATCACGTATAAATCTACTTCTACATAAAATTTTATGAAACAAAACCATACGCTTGTACCTAAAGTTTATGGTTTTGTGCCATAAAAAGGTTGGTTATCTATGATATTGAGGATATTTAATCTCGGGAACATTAAATATACTAACGATCATGAAACTAACTAAAACTTTAATCTTACTTGTATTTTCTATCTATTTATACAGTTGTAAGTCTACAGATTTGCCTAAAGCAGAGACTTTAGGAGAAGAAAACTCATCTTTTTCATACATTCCTTTAGATCCATTACCAATTTCTACAGTAATGGGGAATAGTTGCAAACCTTGTGATCCAGGAAAATCAATTCCATTTAAATCATTATTGAATTCCTTTCCAGACCAAACGGTACGTTTATCAATTGCTAAGATTGAAGCCGACGGATCTGTAAGCTACGGAAGTGCTGTAAAGGCGAATGCTTCAGGAGAAACGTATGAGGTTACATTAGATTATATTAATGTTGATGTCACACGAATTCCATTTTTTTACAGAAAAAAACAAGTAAATAGGCCATCATCAGGTGATAGTTCTGATGGAAAATCAAAAGATATTAAAAAAACTATTTATGAAGTTGCACCGAACGTTCGTTTTCCACAAGAACATTATGGAAATAGTGAAGGAGTTATGTACTCTTTAAATACTAAAATAAAAAAGCAGAGAGACAGCATTAAAAACCAATTAGAAGTTAATGGTGGTAACTGGGAGGAAAAAGTTGTGCCTGTTTATATAGGTGTTGGGTTACGTGTTGTTGCAAGAGTAACAACTTTAGAATCAGGTGTTAATCTTTCAGGTTTAGGAGTGATTGCAAGCGAAGCAAAAGCAGGTAGATTAAAAGGTAGTTTAAGTGTTCAAACATTAGGGATTACAGGGAAAACTGTTGCTTCTTCTTTACCATTACCAAGTGAAATAAATGAAACTACAATTCAAAATGCAATCCTTGCAATTGGCACAATTAAAGCACAATTATACTCCAATCCTATTGAAGCGGGTTCAGGAAATGATACAAATGAAAATAAGGATATTGTAATCACACCAAGAGTAGTTGGAATTTACAAACCATTTAAAGGAGGACAAGATGTGGTTAATTCAATTATATCAGAATTGGCTAACGATCGAGTACTATGGTATCGCCCGTGTAAAAAGCAGCCTTTATATCCAACAAGTTGTTCATCTTCAAGTCAGAATTAATTAGAAAATATATACTGTTCAATATCAATAACGGTTATACTTTAATAAGAAAATAAACTAAGTCCATGGTCTAGAATTATGGGCTTTTTTGCATCTTTGTTATATAAACAGAGAAATTATGTTATCAAAGAAAATAGAATCAGCATTAAACAGACAAGTACAGATAGAAGCACAGTCTTCTCAAGTATATTTAGCAATGGCGTCTTGGGCGGAAGTTCAAGGTTTTGAAGGAGTATCGCAATTTATGTATGCGCATTCAGATGAAGAGCGTATGCACATGTTAAAGTTAGTAAAGTTTATTAACGAAAGAGGAGGACATGCAATGGTTCCTGCTTTAGAAGCTCCGTCTCCAAAGTTTGGTTCATTTAAAGATATGTTTCAAACATTATTTGATCATGAAGTTATGGTTTCACAATCAATAAACGATTTAGTTCATATTACTTTAGAAGAAAGAGATTACGCTACACATAACTTTTTACAGTGGTATGTTGCAGAGCAAATAGAAGAAGAAGCTTTGGCAAGAACAATTTTAGATAAGATAAATCTTATTGGAGACGATAAAGGAGGTTTATACTTATTTGACAATGATGTTAAACAATTAGTAGGGCAGGAAAATACTCCTGAATAAAATTTTTTAATAAAATTTTATATACAGGTTTTAATATGTTTTATATATTGGACCAAATTATTAATATAAAAATATGTTAGAAAAGATTTTAAAACTCAAGGGAGTTGAAGTGTTAACAAAAAATGCACAGAAAGACCTTTCAGGTGGAGTTTCTTTCACTCATGCAGGTAACGGAGGTTCATGTCCTGAATCAAATTGTAAATCAGATTCGGATTGTAGAGTTGGTCGTAGCTATTGCAGAAGTGTTGGAAGCGGAAATTGTTATTGGAAAGAATGTTCTCCAGGATAGGCCAAAAAAATGTTAAAAAGTTCACCTTTTTTAGGTGAACTTTTATTTTAATAGTTTATTAGATTTTTAATTATTAATTTTGCCAAATGCAAAAAATGAACAGGAAGATATTTTTCGTTTTCACGTTATTATTACTCGTTTCTTGTGGAGAGTATCAAAAAGTATTAAATAGAGGTACAATTGAAGAGCAGTATAAAATGGCTGTGAAAATGTATGAAGCTAAAAAATACAGTAGGGCTTTACGTTTATTTGAGAAGGTAACCCCAGCATATAGAAATAAACCTCAAATGGAGAGAATTCAATATATGGTTGCTAACTCTAATTTTAATGAAGAGAATTTTAGTATTGCCGGATATTATTTCAACCGTTTCTCTCAGAACTATCCAAAAAGTTCGAAAAGAGAAGATGCTGACTTTTTATCAGCACTAAGTTATTACAATGCAGCTCCTGTTTACAGTAAAGATCCTACAGATACAAATAAAGCTTTAGAGTCTTTCCAATCGTTTATCGATAAGTATCCAAATTCTTTACGCTTAGACGAGGCAAATAAATATTACAACGAGTTACGTTTCAAGTTAGAAACAAAAGCCTTTGAAATAGCAAAAGGATATTACATGACAGCTGAAACTGATTCTAGAAATTACAGAGCAGCAATTACAGCCTTTGATAATCTGATTTCTGATTATTTAGGAACACGATACAAAGAAGAGGCTCTATATTTAAGATTTAGATCGTCTCGCGATTTAGCAATGAAGAGTAAAATCAAAAGCAAACCAAGACGTATAAAAAACGCAATTAAATCATACGAAAAGTTTAAACGCAATTTTGCTGAATCTAAATTTGACAAAGAGTTGAATGAATTGTATGATGAATTAATAAAAGAACAACAAAGAATAGAGCAATTAATAGTTAATAGTAAAAGTTAAATATGAATTATAAAGAAACGAAAGCGGCTGTTAGTACAGTAACGTATGACAGAGAAGCAGTAGAGGCTCAAACAGATAACATTTACGAAGCGATTTCTATTATAGCAAAGAGAGCAACGCAAATTAATTCTGATTTAAAAAAGGAATTAGTTGATAAGCTTGACGAGTTTGCTACATATAACGATAGCTTAGAAGAAGTTTTCGAAAATAAAGAGCAAATAGAAGTTTCTAAATTTTATGAGCGTTTACCAAAACCAACTGCAATTGCAGTAGAGGAGTGGTTAAACGACAGAGTTTACCATAGATCTCCAGACGCTAAATAATGTCTGTACTTCAAGGTAAAAAAGTACTACTAGGAATAACGGCTGGTATTGCAGCATATAAAACTGCAGGTCTAGTACGTTTGTTTATAAAATCAGGCGCAGAAGTCAAAGTTATTATGACTCCTGCGTCTAAAGATTTTATAACACCTCTAACTCTTTCTACACTTTCTAAAAATCCAGTTCACTCCACTTTTTACGATCAAGAAGATGAGAATGAATTATGGAATAACCATGTTGAATTAGGACTTTGGGCCGATTTAATGATTATAGCTCCTGCTACGGCTAATACATTATCAAAAATGACCAATGGCGTTTGTGATAATTTATTACTGGCAACCTATTTATCTGCAAAATGCCCTGTTTATTTCGCACCAGCTATGGATTTAGACATGTATAAGCATCAGTCTACTAAAAATAGCTTAGAAAGTTTACAGAGTTTTGGTAATATCATGATTCCAGCTACTTCAGGTGAGTTAGCAAGTGGTTTGGTTGGAGAAGGAAGAATGGCAGAACCAGAAGATATTGTAAAGTTCATTGAACAGGATATCATGGATAAATTGCCTTTAAAAGGGAAAAAGTTATTATTAACTGCGGGTCCAACTTATGAAGCAATTGACCCGGTTCGTTTTATAGGAAATCATTCTTCAGGTAAAATGGGATTTGAAATAGCTAAAGCTGCTGCTAATTTAGGAGCAGAGGTGTTTTTAGTTTCAGGTCCGTCACATCAAAAAGTGAACCACTCTTTGATTCATAGGATAGATGTTACATCAGCTCAGCAAATGTATGATGCTTGCCATAACCATTATATGGATGTGGATATAGCTATTCTTTCTGCTGCAGTTGCAGATTATCGTCCAAAAAATGTGGTAGACAAAAAAATAAAAAAGAAAGATGCTTCGTTAGTAATAGAGCTAGAACCAACTCAGGATATTTTAAAATCTCTTGGTGCGGCAAAAAAGAATCAATTTTTAGTTGGTTTTGCCTTGGAAACGAATGATGAAGTTTCAAATGCAAAAAAGAAAATTGAAAGTAAAAACCTAAACTTAATAGTGTTAAATTCTTTACGAGATAAAGGAGCAGGTTTTGCTGGTGATACAAATAAAATTACTATTATTGATTCTGATTTTAATCAAACAGAGTATGATTTAAAATCGAAGAGTGAAGTGGCTGTTGATATTATTAACGAAATTATTACAAGAATTAATGCGTAAAATTGTCTTTCTTATTCTATTGTCTATCGGGATTGTTCAACCCATTCTTGCTCAGGAAGAATTAAATGCAATTGTAGTTGTGAACTCTGATAAAATTCAGAGTAGTAACAAACAAGTGTTTTCAACTTTGGAACAATCGGTAACAGAGTTTATCAATCAAACAAGATGGACAAACAAGAAAGTACTTCCACAAGAAAGAATCAATTGTGCTTTTACAATTATAATTAACGAGCAAAACGGAAATAACTTTACTGCGAGTATTCAAGTGCAATCTGCGCGTCCAGTTTACAATGCTTCTTATGAAACTACTTTATTGAATATTAATGATACTAGTTTCAATTTTCAGTATAATGAATTTGAACCGTTAATCTATAATCCAAATAGTTTCGAATCTAATTTAGTTTCTGTAATTGTATTTTATGTGTATACTATTTTAGGAGTTGATGCTGATACATTTGCATTAAAGGGAGGAGATAATTACTTAAAGCAAGCTCAAAATGTTATGCTACAGGCTCAACAAAGTGGTGATGCTGCTTGGCAAAACGAAGTTGGAGAGCAAAATAGGTTTACACTTATTGATAATTTGTTATCGTCTAAATTCAGTGTATTAAGAACTATTTATTACGAGTACCACAGAAAAGGATTTGATCTTTTTATAGAGAAAGAACTTGAGGCCAAAAATGCAATAGCTGAAAGTATTATGGATCTAGAAAAATTATTCAATATCACTGTAGGAAATTATATGATTCGAATTTTTATAGATGCTAAATCAGATGAAATAGTTAATGTGTTTTCAACTGGAAAAGCAACTGGAAAAGAGTTGAAGCTTAAAGAAACATTAGAAAGAATTTCTCCTACGCAAAACAGTAAATGGCAAGAAATTAAGCTTTAATTCTATATTTCTTCATTGAATGGAACAATTCTACAAATGGATTTCTGAAATTGATCAAAAGGAAGGATTCAATAAAGAAATCCAAGCATTTCATTTTGGTATTATTGAAGGAGAAAATGGTTATTTTTTATATTTAACAGGTTCAAAAGAATATTCTTTAGATAATGACGACTGGGCTTGTAATGATGATTTTGAACCTGAAGAGAAGTATTTTGCTTTACCCGGAGATCTTACCAAAGATAAAAACTGGCAGGATATTTTGAAAATCTCATCCGATTTCCTTTATAATTACACTCAATCTAAAGAGTTTTCGAATTCTATTTTTAAAAATGCTGTTGCAATAACAACTGGATTTGATGATGGAGGTTTACATAGAATTGTGTAATAATTAGTGAACGAATTACTCATTTAGAAGCAAGGTTAAATTGTTATGTTGTTGTTTTAAAATTCCTTATTTTTATCGGCTATAAAAGTTAGCTTTTGTTACATCATTTATCAATACAAAATTACGCGTTAATAGATGAGTTATCCATCAATTTTTCTGATGGTTTGTCTATTATCACAGGAGAAACAGGGTCTGGAAAATCAATACTCTTAGGGGCACTTGGATTAGTTCTTGGAAATAGAGCTGATTTAAGTTCTTTAAAGAATAACGAATCAAAATGTATTATTGAAGCTGAATTCGATCTTACAGCTTATGCATTGCAAGTATTTTTTGAGAAGAGCGATCTAGACTATGAAGACAAAACCATAATCAGAAGGGAAATTTTACCTTCAGGGAAATCTCGTGCTTTTGTAAATGATACTCCTGTTATTTTAAGTGTCTTAGGAGAGTTAAAGTCTAAACTTGTAGATATTCATTCTCAACATCAGACTTTACAATTATCTGATAGTTTATTTCAGTTTTCTGTAATTGATGCTTTAGCCAAGAATGATAAACGTATTGCTTCTTATAAAAGAGGATTAAGAAAGTATAATTTACTTGCAAAAGAACTTCGAGCGTTACAAGAAAATCAGGAAAATGAAAATCAGCAATATGAATACAATTTACATCTATTCAAAGAGTTGGAGGAGGCAGATTTTCAAGAGAACGAACAACAAGACTTAGAAGCTAAGCTTGATGTTTTAAACAACGTAGAAGATATAAAAACAAGTCTTTCTGAGGCTCTACAAATAACAACAAGCGAAGAGGTTGGTGCGCAGAACCTACTATATTCTTTAGAGAATGCTTTACAGAAAATAAGTGCGTTTTCGAAAGAATATGAAGACTTGCATAATCGAGTTGCAAGTATAAAAATTGAATTAGATGATGTTGCTGCAGAGTTAGAACGTTCAAATGAATCGATTGAGTTTAATCCGAATGAACTTGAAATCGTTAATGAGCGTTTACAGTTAATGTATTCATTGCAAAAGAAACATCAAGTTGGTTCGTTAGAAGAGTTGGCTGTAATTCATCAACAATTAGCTGAAAAGGTAGGTGGAGTTGAGAATGCTTCAGAAATTATAGATAAGAAGCAACAGGAAGTAAATGATGTAGCTAAAAAGTTAGATGAAGTTGCTTTACTAATTTCAAATCAACGTAATAAAGCAATTCCAAAACTAAAGAAAGAATTAGAGTTTTTACTTTCAGAATTAGGTATGCCAAATGCTCGTTTTTCGATAGAAATAAAACCATCAGAGAATTACTTATCTAATGGTAAAGACGAGTTAGCATTTTTATTCTCGGCAAATAAAGGAGGAAACTTTGGTGAATTAAAGAAGGTTGCTTCAGGAGGAGAATTATCTAGAATAATGCTTTCTATCAAGAAAATTCTTTCTGAAAACACGAAATTACCAACTATAATTTTTGATGAAATTGATACTGGAGTTTCTGGTGAAGTTTCTAATAAAATAGCATACATAATGCAGGAAATGAGTAAGTACATGCAAGTAATTGCAATAACTCACTTACCACAAATTGCCTCAAAAGGTCAAGCACATTACAAAGTGTTTAAAGAAGATAAAAACGGTAAAACAGCATCGAATTTAAAATTACTTTCTAATGATGAGAGAGTTGTTGAAATTGCAGAGATGTTAAGCGGAAAAGATATTTCAGAAAGTGCATTAACACATGCGAAAGAACTATTAAATTAAGGAGTATGAGTGATAATAGAGCAGAGGATTTATTTTTCGAAGCGGATCAAATGATCGAAGAGAATCAAATAGTTGAAGCTAAAGAAAGATTATATGATTTATTAGAAGAGTTTCCTGATTATGGAAGAGCTCACAATCATTTAGGTTGGTTGTATAACTTAAAGTTTAATAACTATCCAAAAGCGAAAAAACATTTGGAATTAGCAATTAAGTTTGCACCAGATTACCATGCGGCTTATAGTAATTATTCATATTTGTTAATAGATATGAATCTTAATGATGAAATGATTACTTTTGGCAACAAGGTCATTACAAATTCTGTTGTTGATAAGTCTACAATTTATAATAAAATGGGACAAGCATTTGAATTAAAAAAGGATTTAATGAATGCGCATAAATATTATAAATTAGCTATCGGAGAAACATTAAACAACAAAACTTTAGACTCAATATATGCGTCTGTAACAAGGGTAAAAAGAAAAATGAGCCTTATGCAACGCTTAAAATTAATTAACCAATAGGAAAATAAACACTAAAACATGTATAACTTATTAAAAGGTAAGAAAGGAATTATTTTCGGAGCTTTAGATGAGAACTCTATTGCTTGGAAAGTTGCAGAAAGAGCTCACGAAGAAGGAGCTGAGTTTGTATTAACTAATGCACCAATTGCTCTTAGAATGGGGCAATTAAATGAATTAGCTGAGAAAACTGGATCGCAAGTTATTCCTGCTGATGCGACTTCTATGGAGGATTTAACGAACTTAGTTGAAAAATCTATGGAAATTTTAGGTGGTAAATTAGACTTTGTTTTACATTCAATCGGGATGTCAGTTAACGTTCGTAAAGGAAAGCATTATACAGATCCTAAGTATGATTTCACAACTAAAGGTTGGGATGTATCTGCTGTATCTTTTCATAAAACAATGAACGTTTTATATAACAAGCAAGCTATGAATGAATGGGGAAGTATTGTTGCTTTAACTTACATGGCAGCTCAAAGAGTATTCCCAGATTATAATGATATGGCTGATAATAAAGCGTATTTAGAATCTATTGCACGTAGTTTCGGATACTTCTTCGGAAGAGATCACAAAGTTCGTGTAAATACAATTTCACAATCGCCAACAGTAACAACTGCTGGTAGTGGAGTAAAAGGATTCGATGGATTCTTAGCATATGCAGAAAAAATGTCTCCATTAGGAAATGCTACTGCATTAGAGTGTGCTGATTATACAATCTCATTGTTCTCTGATTTAACAAAGAAAGTTACATTACAAAACTTATTCCATGATGGAGGATTCTCTAACATGGGTGTGAGTGATGCAGTAATGGAACGATTTACTGAAGAATAGATTTTTCTTATTACAAGAATTGAAATACAAGAATGCAAATCTTTAGATTTGCATTTTTTATTGTTTATAGTTTATGAGTAACATTTCGTTCATAGAAAAAGAATTAGAAGGACTTAGAAAAGAATTAAATCAACACGAGTTATATACATCTCTTAAAAATATAGATGATGTAAAAACTTTTATGGAATCTCATGTATTTGCAGTTTGGGATTTTATGTCGTTGCTAAAGGCATTACAACAAGAGTTAACGTGTACAACATTACCTTGGTTTCCTAAAGTAAATACAAAAACAGCTCGTTTTATAAACGAAATTGTTTTGGGAGAGGAAACAGATGTAAATGAATTGGGAGAGCCTAGAAGTCATTTCGAAATGTATGTAGATGCAATGAAGCAAGCTGGAGCGAGTACTTCAACCATAGCCAATTTTATTTCTGAAGTATATGACGGAACGAGTATTGAAAACGCTTTAGGGAAGAGTGAAGTATCTAAAGAGGTTTTAGAATTTGTAAAATTCACTTTTGATGTTATAAATACCAGAGAACCACATTTAATTGGATCTGTATTTACATTTGGTAGAGAAGATGTAATTCCTGATATGTTTATTGAAATTGTTAAGAATACAGAAGAAGAGAAAAATACCAATTATAGTAAGTTAACATATTACTTAAATAGACACATTGAACTAGATGGAGATGAACACGGACCTTTATCATTAGAAATGATAGAAGAATTATGTGGTGATGACCAACAAAAATGGGATGATGTGTTGTTTTATGCCAAAGAAGCGCTTAGAAAGAGAATTCAGCTTTGGGATGGTATAGTAAAAGAAATAAACGCTTCAGTATTAGCTTAAATGAAATTGAATTTCTCCATAATTATTCCGGTATATAATCGTCCAAATGAAATCGATGAATTACTTGAAAGCTTTATTAAACAAGATTTTAGTGATGCTTATGAAATTATAATTGTGGAAGATGGTTCTGATAATTCTTCAGAAGAAATAGTAGATAAGTATACTTCAAATCTGAATATCAAATATTATTACAAAGAGAATTCAGGAGCTGGAATGTCGCGAAATTTCGGTATGGAAAGAGCAACAGGAAACTACTTCATTATTTTAGATTCTGATGTTATTTTACCAAATACTTATTTGAGTAGTGTGAAGAAGGCTTTGATACAGAACTTTACGGATGCTTTTGGCGGACCGGATAAAGCTCATGAGAGTTTTACTCCTTTACAAAAGGCAATCAATTATTCTATGACTTCTGTTTTTACTACAGGAGGAATTAGAGGAAAAAAGAAAAGTGTTGGTAAATTCCAACCTAGAAGCTTTAATATGGGGATTTCCAAGGAAGCTTTCGATACAACAAAAGGATTTAATCATTACAAAGTAGGAGAGGATATTGACTTATCTTTTCGATTATGGGGAGAAGGTTACGAAACGCAATTAATTTCTGATGCTTATGTGTATCATAAGCGAAGAACAAGTATCAAACAATTTTTCAAGCAAACCTTTTCTTTTGGAACAGCGCGTCCAGAATTAAACAGGAGATTTCCAAGTACAAAGAAAATTACCTTCTGGTTTCCAAGTGTTTTTATTTTAGGATTAGATCTATTTTTAATCTTAGCCATATTCGGATACTGGCAATTTTTAATATGTTACGTTTTGTATTTTGTAGTTTTGTTTTTAGATTCTTTACTACAAAATAAAAGTATTAAAGTTGCTTATTTGAGTATTATAACCACACTTACTCAATTTTATGGTTACGGTTTAGGATTCTTAAAATCTTTTCTATTTAAGAGTTCTGAATAATTTTTAAAGAATTTTCAAATCATTACAATACGTCATTACGAGGAACTAACGACGAAGTAATCTCACTTTTGATTGATAGATTGCTTCATTTCCTTGTACTTCATTCGCAATGACGATAAAATATCTTTGCAGCAATGACATTTTATTAATAGGAATTTTATGAAGAAGTTATAATATTTAAAATTCTTTTTATTTCTTCTGAGTCAGAGACTGTTTGAGGTATTTCATCAAAATTCAAGGCAGGACTTTCTTCAATTGTAATTGAAGCAGAAGCATGAACCTCGGTAAAACCCGCATTTTTGAATTCAGCAACGTTTTTCGAGTTGAGTCCAGATCCAGGTAGAATGATAATCTGATTACTAAATTTCTCCTTTAGATCTTTTAATAACATTATTCCTTCTAAAGCTTTGTTTTTTTGACCAGAAGTTAAAACTCGATTTACTTTTAAATCAATTAATTGCTGTATTCCTTCGATAGGATTCGTAACCAAATCAAAAGCTCTATGAAATGTAAAAGGAAGAGGATAAGCTAATGAAATTAATTCTTTAGTTCTTTCTAAGTCAATAGTATTATCTTTCATTAAAACACCTGAAACAATCCCATTTGCACCTAATGATTTACATTTTATAATGTCTTGTTTCATAATGTCGAATTCGGCTTCGGAGTACACAAAATTCCCGCTTCTTGGTCGAATAAGAACAAAGGTTTCTATGGATAATTCCGAAATTACCTTTTGAATCAATCCATAAGAAGGCGTAATTCCACCAGAATTCAATTCAGAACACAACTCTATTCGATGAGCTCCAGCTTGTTCTGCATTTAATGCCGATTGATATGAATTTGCACAAATCTCTAATTTCATTATTCAATAAGTATTTCATCAATAAAGGTCCAAGCTCGGTAACCACCACCTTGTCTTCCTTTAGGGATAACACCAAAATTAGGAATCTCAATTTTAATCGTTTTGGCTTTTGCATTTTTTAACTTTGCTTGGAAATCCACTAATAATCCTTCATTATTGATATTGAATGTTTGTTTTTCGGTATTGTCAAATTTTATTGACAGCTTTTGAGGTGCATAAATCCACTGACCATTACCATTATAAAATCTTGTTTTAATTGAGTTGATTGTCGTTATACTATCTAAATCTATAGTTATAGTTATATCATCACCAAAGAAACCTAACCATTCTTTATCCCCGTAGCGTTTATTACTTCCAGAAATTCCATTAATTAAAGCTTGTTTTCCTCCCGCGTTATAAGATTCGTTTGGTTCTACACTTAGTGTAATGTTTTTTCCAACGGCTTTGTGTAAGTTAATTCTGTTTTGATGGATATTACTTATTTTATTGGCTCCCTTAAAACTAGCAGCTTTTATTGTAGTTGTTTCATTGATATCTATTGGCTTTGTATATACATTGGAGTTTTCTGTTGGATTGTTACCATTTAAAGTATATCTAATTTGTGCGTCTTTGGTAGCAGATGAAAGAGAATACATAAGCTTGTTATCTTCATTTCTTCCAAGATTTCCAGATACTTCATATAAATGATTAGCGAAATTTACTTTTTTAGATGTTAGTCTATCTTGAAATTGAATTAACCTATTTTTAAAATCTTCAAAATTTTTATGGTCAGGTTTAGACCATAGCACTTCTGCTAGTGCAATTGCTCTCGGAAAAGCCATATATTCAACTTTTTCAGGAGTTTTCATATACTCTGTCCAAACGTTTCCTTGAGCACCTAAAACATATTTAGATTCTTCTTTAGTCAATTCTTCTGGAATAGGATTAAAACTATAAACTTTTTCAAGTGGTAAAAAACCACCAATAGCTAAAGGTTCATTTTCATTTTCTGATTGATAATAATCAAAATAACAATGAGACAATGGAGTTAATATCACATTATGATGTTCTTTTGCTCCTTTAATTGCACCTTCATTTCCACGCCAAGACATTACTGTTGCATTAGGAGCTAAGCCTCCTTCTAAAATTTCATCCCAACCAATAATTTGTTTCCCCTTGGAGTTGATATATTTTTCCATTCTAGAGATAAAATAGCTTTGTAAACCATTTTCATCTTTTAGGTTTTTCTCTTTGATTAATTCTTGACAGAAAGTAGAGTTTTTCCATTTTGTTTTGGGAGTTTCATCTCCGCCAATATGAATGTATTTGCCAGGAAATAGTTCAATAACTTCGTCAATTACATCTTCAAGAAACTTAAAGGTTGTTTCCGAAGGACAATATACTTCATCAAAAACTCCCCATTTTGTGGCTACTTCAACTTTTTCTCCAGTACATCCTAATTCTGGATAAGCGGCAATTGCAGCTTGGGAATGTCCAGGCATTTCTATTTCGGGAATAATTTCTACAAAGCGTTCAGATGCATATTGTACAATCTCCTTTATCTCTTTTTGCGTATAATAACCGCCATATCTTATTCCATCATATTCTTGTGGTTGATCATTATAGTGCCCAATTAAAGTTTCATCTCTAAATGCGGCTATTTCTTGTAGCTTAGGATATTTCTTTATTTCAATTCTCCAACCTTGATCTTCCGTTAAATGCCAATGAAAAGTATTGTATTTCAATGATGCAATAACGTCAATGTATTTTTTAATGAATGATATAGAAAACATATGTCTCGCAACGTCTAAATGCATTCCTCTATAAGCAAATTCAGGTTTATCTTTAATTTCTAAACATTGTATTGCAATTTCTTTTGTATCATTATTTGTTGGTAATAATTGTATTAACGATTGTACCGCATAAAAAGCTCCTTTAGCGGTTTTGGACTTTATTTGAATATCTTTTTCAGTTATTGATAAATGATATTCTTCGTCATTATTAATTTTTTCGTCAATTGAAAAAAGTACTTGAGTTTTCTTTTGAAGTGAGTTTGGAGAAATTCGAAGATTTGTTTTTAAATATGATTGAAAGTAATCGATCACTAAAGATAATTCTTGATCACCAGTAATATGTGTGTTATTAGAAAGTAAAAAAACTCCTTCAGTTATGTTTTGAAAATTAGGCAAAGGAATTATACTTGGTTGAATTGGTTTCTCAATCTTTTTTGCGCACTGTGTAAATGTTAATAGAAGAAGAATGAAGTACTTTAAAATTTTCATTTTAGTATATTAGAATCCTAAAAATAAGAATCTAAACCAAATGAAACCTAAAACAATTCTCCTTTTCTTGATAGGATTATTAGTAACGAATTGTAAAAACAAACCAATTACTCCCGCTAAAATTACCAAACCTTTAATTTCTTATGTGAATCCGTTTATTGGAACGGGTGGTCACGGACATACATATCCTGGAGCAACAATGCCATTTGGAATGATGCAATTAAGTCCTGATACTCGATTAGATGGATGGGATGGATGTTCTGGTTATCATTATTCCGATGAATATATTTATGGATTTTCTCATACACATTTAAGTGGTACGGGTGTTTCAGATTATGGTGATGTTTTATTAATGCCAACAAATGATATTCTTTTTAATAATGGTTCGGATAGTAAAAAAGGGTATCGATCTAAGTTCTCTCATAAAAAAGAAGTTGCAGAGGCTGGTTATTATAAAGTTCATTTAGATGATACAAATATTGATGTTGAATTAACAGTTTCAGAACGAAGTGGTATGCATAAATATCAGTTTCCTTCTAGTGAAAACCAAGTGGTAATTCTCGATTTAATTCATCGTGATGAATTATTAGATGGAGTTATTAATATGGTTTCTGATAAAGAAATATCTGGATATCGATTTTCAAAAGCATGGGCTACCGATCAGAAATTATTCTTCTATATTAAATTTTCGCATTCAATTGAAGGTAAACTAGATCACTTAGTTCCAAAGAATAGAGAACAAATTGCTGGTTTTGTTTTTGAAAACCCAAAGAACGAACCAGTTTATGTTAAAATTGGAATCTCTGCTGTAGATATTGAAGGAGCGAAAAAGAATTTAGATCAAGAAATCGGTAACAAGTCTTTTGAAGAAGTTAGGAATGATGCACAACAAGCTTGGACAAAACAATTAGAGAAAATTGTAGTAGAAGGTGATAATGAAGATTATAAAACTAATTTCTATACGAGCATGTATCATGCAATGGTTGCTCCAAATATATATCAAGATGTAGATGGAAGATATAGAGGAATGGATTTAAAAGTTCATGAAACTAAAGCCTTTGATTATTATACAGTATTTTCTCTTTGGGATACGTACAGAGCTACACATCCTTTGTACACTATTATTGAACAAGAACGCACGAATGATTTTATTAATACTTTTTTAGCGAAGTATGACGAAGGAGGAATTATGCCAATTTGGGATTTATCTGCAAATTATACAGGTTGTATGATTGGTTATCATGCTGTTCCTGTAATTGCTGATGCTTATTTGAAAGAAATTCAAGGATATGATGCAGAGAAAGCTTTACAAGCTATGAAACACTCAGCAACTAGAGACAAATTGGGATTAGCATCGTATAAAAGTCTTGGATATATTCCTGTGGAAAAAGAAAGTGAATCCGTTTCTAAAACCTTAGAATATGCTTATGATGATTGGACGATTGCTCAAATGGCTAAAGTCATGAATAAGTCTGATGATTATAAAACTTACACAGAAAGAGCTCAAAATTATAAGAATATTTTCGATCCGAAATCTCAATTTATGAGAGGTCGTTTTAGAAATACTTGGTTTGCTCCATTTGATCCTTATGAAGTAAACTTTAATTATACAGAGGCTAATGCTTGGCAGTATAGTAATTATGTTCCTCAAGATATTTCAGGATATATGAAGTTGCTAGGAGGTAAGTCAGTTTTAGAGAAGAATCTGGATACACTATTTAAAGCGGAAGCAGAAACTTCTGGTCGTCATCAAGTTGATATTACAGGATTAATTGGTCAGTATGCACATGGAAATGAACCAAGTCACCACATGGCATATTTGTACAATTTTGTTGGTAAACCTCATAAAACTCAAGAAAAGATTCAGCAAATTTTAACTGAACAGTACACAAATTCACCAGATGGAATTTCAGGAAATGAAGATTGTGGGCAAATGAGTGCTTGGTATATTTTTAGCTCTTTAGGATTTTATCCTGTAACACCAGGATCGAATCAGTATATCATAGGAAAACCTTTATTTGATAAAGCTTCCATCAATTTAGAAAATGGTAAAGTATTCACCATTCAAGCCAACAATCTCAATGATAATAATAGTTACATAAAAGAAGCATTCTTAAATGGAGCATCGTTGAATAGAACGTATATCACTCATGAAGAAATTATGAATGGAGGAACTTTAGTTTTTGAAATGACAAATACTCCTTCAGATTGGGGAACAAAAGAAGAAGAACTACCTATAACTAAGATTGACGAACATGTAATAGTTCCTGCACCTTTCATAGAAAAAGGAGATGTAGCCTTTAAAGGAAGTACCGAAGTTGTATTGTCAAATGTTGAAAAAGATGTAAGTACTTATTATTCATTAAACGGAAATACATTTCAGGAATATAAGAGTCCTTTTACCATTGAAGAAAAGTCGACATTACAAGTTTATTCTCAAAAAGGAGAAATTAAAAGCTCCGTCATTACTACAGATTTCTATAAAATTGATCCAAATATTAAAATCGAATTAAAAACTAAATATGCGAATCAATATAATGCAGGAGGAGATAACGCTTTAATTGATGGAATTTTAGGAACAGAAGATTTTAGAACAGGAACATGGCAAGGATACTGGAATGAAAATGTTGAGGCCATAGTAGATCTTGGTAAAATTAAAACAATTTCAAATGTGCAAGTCAACTTTTTGAGAGACCAACGTTCTTGGATTTTCTTACCAACCAATGTTGAAATCCATCATTCTGTAGATGGAAAAAGATTTCGAAAAATTAAAGATTGGAAAGCACCAAAATCTTTTAATACGGATGATGTGGAAATATCAAGTGTTATTGCTTCTCAAAAAATTAAAGCAAAATATATTAAGGTAGTTGCAAAGAAACTTGGAAAGTTACCAGAATGGCACTTGGGATATCCTCATGATGGACGATCATGGATTTTTATAGACGAAATAATGATAAAATAATAGGATGAAAGGAAAAAATAGAATAAAAAATACGATGATTTTTACAGTAGGTTTGTTTGCTATTACATTCTTACAGAGTTGTAATTCGAATACTGTTTCAAATAAAGAAGTAGTAAATGAGATTCTAAACACAGAGAAAATAACACCAGTTGTTATCGGAACTTGGAATTTTCCAAAAGCTATTGAAGCAGCAAGTCAAGTTCTTAAAAATGGTGGATCTGCATTAGATGCCGTTGAACAAGGATGTAGAGCGGAGGAGGCAAATGCAGAGAATCAAACCGTTGGAATTGGAGGATTACCTGATAGAGATGGAAATGTAACTCTTGATGCTTGTGTGATGAATGAAAAAGGAGATTACGGAGCCGTGGTTGGAGTTCAAAATATAAAGCATGTAGTTTCTTTAGCCAGAAAAGTTATGGAAGATACACCACATGCATTGTTATCTGGTAGAGGTGCAGAGCAATTTGCTGAATCTATAGGTTTTGAACAGGAAGAATTATTAACGGAGTCTTCTAAAAAAGCTTGGGAAGAGTGGAAGATAAAATCGGAATATAAACCGATTATTAATATAGAAAATCACGATACGATTGGAATGCTAGCAATGGATGCTGAAGGAAATATTTCGGGAGCTTGTACCACAAGTGGATTGGCTTATAAAATGGCAGGCCGAATCGGAGATTCTCCAGTTGTTGGAGCAGGATTATTTGTGGATAATGAAGTAGGAGCAGCAGTAGCAACAGGATTAGGGGAAGAGGTATTAAAAACCGTTGGAAGTTTTTTAATTGTAGAGCTAATGCGACAAGGGAAATCCCCACAAGAAGCATGTGAGGAAGCCATTAAAAGAATTGTAAATAAACCGAATAGTAATTATAAAGATTTCCAAGTATGTTATATCGCCATGAATAAAAAAGGAGAAGTAGGAAGTTATGCAATTCATGAATGGTTTAGTTATAACATTTATACAAACGGAGAAAGTAAAAACGTAAAGTCAGATTTTTATCTGAAACCATAATTAATAATATATGTCTACAACCAATAAATCTTACAAAACAGCTTTTATTTTTTTAACAACATTATTTTTCCTTTGGGGGTTTATCACTGTTTTAGTTGATAGTTTAGTACCTCGTTTGAAAGATGTTTTTGAAATGTCTTATGCAAAAACAGTTCTAGTTCAATTTGCCTTCTTTACGGCATTTTTTATAGTATCTGTTCCAGCAGGAAAATTGTTAAGTAGAATAGGCTATAAGAAAGGAATAGTTTTAGGATTAACAATTATGGCAATTGGTTGTTTATTATTTTATCCGGCTTCATCTTACAGAAGTTTCTTAGTGTTTTTAACAGGATATTTTACCTTGGCTGGAGGAATTACAGTTTTGCAAGTTGCGGCTAATCCATATGTGGCTTTATTAGGAAGTGAAGATGGAGCTTCTAGCCGTTTAAATTTATCACAAGCCTTTAACTCATTAGGTACAACTATTGCTCCAATTGTAGGTGCATTATTTTTGTTAAGTGATACAGTTAAAACATCTGAAGAAATAGAGCAATTATCTGAAGCAGCGAAATTAGACTATTATGCAGCTGAGGCAGCTACAGTGCAAACACCGTTTCTTTTTATAGCTGGTTTTATTGGAGTCTTAGCTTTAGTTTTTTCATTTATTAAGTTGCCAAAAGTAATGGAAGAAAGTCCAAAAGGAGGATATCTTTCATTATTAAAGAATAAGGTAATGCTTCTAGGAGCGTTAGGAATTTTTGTTTATGTTGGAGCAGAGGTTTCTATTGGTAGTTTTTTAGTAAACTATTTTCAGGATATGGATTTGGCAGTAATCATTTCTCAAAACGAAACAATGATGAATATTGCAAACACAATTGCTAGTGTTTTTAATAAAACCTTTTCAAATTCAGATCCTAAGTCTTTGTTAGGAATATTTGTAATATTTTATTGGGGTGGAGCAATGATAGGACGATTTATAGGAGCCTATTTAACAAAAATTATTTCACCAGGAAAAGTACTTGCCATCTTTGCAATTTTAGCTGTAGTTATGATCGTGATTTCTATTGCTACAACTGGTTTAATTTCAATGTGGTCTATATTAGCAGTCGGATTATTTAACTCTATAATGTTCCCAACAATTTTCACATTGAGTTTAGAAGGTTTAGGCGATTTAAAAGCTCAAGCTTCAGGATTATTATGTATGGCCATTGTAGGAGGTGCTATTGTGCCTTTTGTATTTGGAGGACTAATTGATAATTTCGGATTCAAAACAGCATTTATACTTACGCTTTTATGTTACGCATATATTTGGTATTTTGGTCGAACTAAGTCACTTAAATAAGAATATATAAAAAAAGCTCGCAAATTTGCGAGCTTTTCTTTTTATATAGAGATTTAATCTTATTTCTCTGGATTCATAATTCCTAAGATATATCCACTAGATAGATACTTCTTAGCTAATTTTTGAATGTCTTTAGCTGTTACAGCATTTACTCTTTCTTCAAAAGTAAAGATGTCATCTGGATTGTTTTTAGAAAAATCAATTCCTTGTAATGTATTTAACCAGAATCTGTTTTTCTTCATATCTTCTTTATGATCATTAATCATAGCTTTTTTAGCTTTCGATACATCTTCCGCAGATGGACCGTTTTTAATTAACGACTCCACTTCAGCAATTGAAATATTCTTTAATTTTTCTACATTTTCTGGAGCACATGGGAATGAAATAGACATGCTATATCTTCCATATGGTAATTTTCTCATATTACTTCTGGCTCCAGCAGAATATACTCCACCTTCTTTTTCGCGTAATTTTTCAATTAACTTAATACTTACTACTTCTCCAATAAAATCAAAAGTTAAAGCATCTTTATCATTGTAATCAGCTTCTCCTTGGTACATAATTCTTACCATACTTTTAGGATCTTTTCCTTTTTCAACAACTTTCTTGTGCATTCCGGTTAATGGACGGAAAGAACTTACTTTATATGATTCATTAGAGTTTTTACCCGGTAAACTTGCAATATAAGTAGTAGCAAACTTGGTTAATTGTGCTTCGTCAATATTTCCAACAAAGTAGAAGTTGAAATCTCCAGCATCTGCAAAACGCTCTTGATATTTCTTATAAGCTAAGTTGTAATCCGCTTTCTCATATTTTTCAGGAGAAGGGAATCCAGTATAACGAGGATTTCCAGCATTAGTGAAATCACTCATTTCTTTTTGGAAGAAGAAATTAGGATTTGCTAATAAATTTCCTAAGAAACTTTTTTGCTTATTTACATAAGAATTAAATGCCTTCTCATCTTTATTTAACGCTGTAAAGTATAAGTGGACTAATTGGAATAATTCTTCTAGATATTTAGGAGCTGCAGATCCTGAAAATCCTTCGCTTAATCCACCGATATATGGATTAACTCGGGCAATTTTACCAGACATCATTTTGTTCATATCATTTAATCCAAAACCATTAACACCAGCCTCTGATAATCCTCTATTCGCAAAAGATGTTGCTTGTAATTCTGCATCTGTATATAAAGAAGTACCTCCATAACTGAATGATGTAAATAAAATTTCATCATTTTTAAAGTCAGTCTTTTTGAAAGTTACTTTAGCACCATTGCTTAACTCAAGAGTTTTTGTTCCTAGCTTTTCATTAGTTGTAACCTTTACTACTTTTCCAGGAGTTGGCATTTTAGTAATCATAGAAGCAGCAACAACTTTGTCTTCATATGGTTTTAAATCCATCGTTTTAACGTCGTTTAACGCCTTAGTTACTTGTGCTTCTGTTACTATCTTTTTTGGTCCAGTAATTACTACAACGCGGTTGTCATCATGTAAAAAGTTTTTAATTAAACCATTTACTTCATCAATTTTAATTGAAGGTAATAAACCTAAAGTAGCTTTATAATTCCATTCTACACTTGGAACAGGACGGTTATTTAAAAATCCTGATACCATTCCTCTTGTGATTCTTGCTGATTCTCTTTTGTCTTTATCTTTAAATGATTTTTCAATACGAGAAATAATATTCTTTTTAGCTCTTTCGAACTCTCCAGGTTGGAAACCATATCTCTTTACTCTTTCATTTTCTGTTAATAAAGCTTCTAATCCTTTCAATTGTCCATCTGCACTTGTACTAGCTACAGATTGAAAAGCCATTCTATCTTTAGCCCATGTTCCACCATAATAGCTGTAACCGTAAACAAAAGGGGGATTTTCATCATTTGCTAGTTCTTCAAATCTGTTATTAATCATTTGATCAAATAAATTATTGATTAATGAATTTCTGAAGTCAGCAACAGTAGTACGAGGTTTTTTATCTTCATAATCTTTGTACATTAATTGTACTCTAGAAAATGCAGCTTCTTTATCAGCTTCAATAGCGATAAAAGTTTCTTTGTGATTTTTTAAAGTGTATTTTGGAACTTTTCTAGGGTTTGTAGCCGCAGGAATTTTTCCAAAATGATCTTTAATCTTCTTTTCAAGAGTGGCAACATCAACATCTCCAACAGCAATTACTGCCATTAAATCTGGACGATACCAATCTTTATGAAAACGACGAATACTTTCATATTTAAAGTTTTCAATGCTTTCTTTTGTTCCAATTGGAAGTCTTTTTGCATATTTAGAACCGTAAGCAACTTTGTCTAAATAGTTTTCTAACATTCGAGAGTTTGCATCTCTACGAGAACGGAATTCTTCAAGAACAACTCCACGTTCTTCGTCAATATCCTTGTCTAATAATGAAGCAGCATGTGCCCAGTCTTCAATAATTTGAAAACCTTTCTCTAGTTTTGCTTCATCGTCACTCGGAATTGGTAAAATGTATACTGTTTGATCAAAACCAGTATAAGCATTTAAATGTGCACCAAATTTTACACCAATTGATTGTAAATAGTCAACTAATTCGTTTTTCTTAAAGTTTTTGGTTCCATTAAAGTTCATGTGCTCCATAAAGTGAGCTAAACCTAATTGATCTTCATCTTCAAGAACAGATCCCGCTTTAATTGCTAAACGTAATTCAACTTTATCCGCTGGTTTAGGATTTTGCTTGATAAAGTAGGTTAAACCATTCGAAAGTACTCCTGTTTTAACGGAAGGGTCATTTGGAATGTTTTTGGTTTTTTGTGCTATCGTAACTTGAGATACGAATAGCGCGATAGTTAATAATTTTAGGATATTTTTCATAGTAAATTAAAAGTTTTAACAATGGCGAATATACATTGAAAGTTATTTAACAAATAACTTTCAATGTTAATAAGTGTTAATGGTTCAACAATTTTATAAAATTGAAGTGATGTTTTCTGGAGGTCTTCCTACGATAGCCTTTGATTTATTGACTACTATAGGTCTTTCGATAAGTTTTGGATTTTCTATCATAGCGGTAATAATTTCTGAATCACTTAAGTCTTTCCCTTTATAATTTTCCTTCCAAATTTTCTCGTTTTTACGAACAAGTTCCAATGGAGAAATAGAAAGCAATTGAATTATTTCAGTTAATTCTTCTTTTGTTAACTGGTCGTCTAAATATTTAACTACGGTAAAATCTTTACCGCTTTCTTCCAAAATGGCTAATCCTTGTCTAGATTTAGAGCATCTAGGATTATGGTATATTTTTATCATAATATAGTTTTAGTCTAATTTTCTTTTTGTCCCATCATCATTAAATATGCTTTTAAAAACGGATTTATATTTCCATCCATAACAGCATCAACATTTCCAGTTTCGTGAGCAGTTCGCACATCCTTTACTAATTTATAAGGATGCATTACATAATTTCTAATTTGGCTTCCCCACTCATTCTTCATTTTGTTTGCTTCAATATCGGCACGAGCTGCTTGTCGTTTTTGTAGTTCTATTTCATATAATTGAGATTTCAACATTTGTAATGCTGTAGCTCTATTATCATGTTGAGATCTAGAATTAGAACACTGAATTTGAATTCCAGTAGGTTTATGGTGTAATTGAACTTTAGTTTCTACTTTATTTACATTTTGTCCACCAGCACCGCTAGATCTTGCAGTTGTAATTTCTATATCTGCTGGGTTAATTTCAATTTCGATAGAATCATCTGCAACAGGATAAACATATACAGAAGAAAAAGAAGTGTGACGTTTTGCATTACTATCGAAAGGAGAAATTCTAACCAATCTATGTACTCCATTTTCCCCTTTTAGCCATCCGAAAGCATAGTCTCCATCCACTTCAATAGTCACTGTTTTTATACCAGCCGTATCACCACTTTGATAGTTTAGGGTTTTTAATTTAAATCCATGTTTTTCTGCCCACATCGTGTACATACGCATTAGCATTTCAGTCCAATCACAACTTTCAGTTCCTCCGGCTCCAGCAGTAATTTGAATAACAGCACTTAAACTATCACCTTCTTCAGAAAGCATGTTTTTAAATTCAATGTCTTCTAAAATTGTACTTGTTTTTTCAAACTGTTCAGCAATTTCTTTCTCATCTACATCACCTTCTTTGTAGAAGTCATAAAGCACATTTAAATCTTCGCTAAGCGTAACTATTTCATTATAATCATTAACCCACTTTTTCTTTAATCGTAATGATTTCATAAGCGTTTCAGCCTCCTTCGGGTTATTCCAAAAATCAGGATTAGCAGTTTTTTCTTCCTCATTCGAAATCTCTATAAGTTTTTGATCAATGTCTAAATAATCTCTAAGCTTTTCTACTCGATTTTTAATGTTTTTTAATTGGTCGAATGTAATCATGAGAGCAAAAATAAGGTAAAAAAAAGATTTACTATTTTTATCTTTCTTTAAATCTAAACCAAAAAATTATATGAGATTTTCACTATACATTTTATGTTGTTTTTTTTCATTTACTTCATATGCTCAATTTTTTCAAGGGAAAAAGGAAGTGAAGAAAAGTAATGGATTTATCCCATTTTACTACAATGAAAAAACAGACGAAATCTTTTTAGAAATAGATAAATTAGATACCGAAATTTTATATGTAAATGCGTTATCAGAAGGTGTTGGGTCTAATGATATTGGTTTAGATAGAGGTCAACTGGGTAGTGGAGTAGTCGTAAAATTTAAAAAAGCAGGAAATAAGTTGTTGTTAATACAACCTAATCAAGATTTTAGAGCAGTAACTAATAATGTAGAAGAAAAAAAATCTGTAAAAGAAGCTTTCGCAAAATCGGTATTGCATGGTTTTAAAATACTAAAAGAAAAGAATAATAAATATTTAATAAATGCTACTAATTTTCTAGTAAGAGATGCACATAAAGTAGCAGCGAGATTAGCTTCAAATAATCAGGGTAAATATCGTTTAGATAAGAGTAAAAGCGCATTTCATTTGGAAAGAACTAAAGCTTTTCCAAAGAACGTAGAATTCGACGTTATGCTAACCTTTTCTGGAAATGCAAAAGGATATAATATTAGAAGCGTTACACCAAATCCTTCTCTGGTTACAGTTCATCAACACCATTCTTTTGTTGAATTACCCGATAATAATTATAAACCACGTGTTTATGACCCTCGTTGTGGTTCATGGCAGATGACATATTTAGATTATGCAACTCCAGTAGATCAATCGATAAGAAAACGCTTTATTTATAGACACAGATTGGAAAAGAAAAATCCTAATGCCCAAGTTAGTGAAGCAGTTGAGCCAATCATTTATTATTTGGATAGAGGAACTCCTGAACCTATTCGTTCTGCTTTGTTAGAAGGCGGTAGATGGTGGAATCAAGCTTTTACCGCTATTGGTTATAAAGATGCTTTTCAGCTGAAGATGTTGCCTAAAGATGCTGATCCTTTAGATGTGCGATATAATGTAATTCAATGGGTACATCGTTCTACAAGGGGTTGGAGTTATGGAGGGAGTATTTCAGATCCTAGAACTGGTGAAATTTTAAAAGGTCATGTAAGTTTAGGTTCTTTACGAATTCGTCAAGATTTTTTAATTGCTCAGGCATTGCAAACACCTTATAAAAATGGTAATTCTGATGATAAATTTGCTCTTGAAATGGCTTTAGCTAGAATTCGCCAATTGTCTGCACATGAAATTGGTCATACTTTAGGTTTTGCTCATAATTTTGCCGCTAGCACAAATAACAGATCTTCAGTTATGGATTATCCTCATCCACAACTTAAAATTAAAGATGGGAAAATTGATTTTTCTAATGCTTATGACATCAAAATTGGAACTTGGGATAAAGTTACTGTTGCTTATGCGTATCAAGATTTTCCAAATAATGAAGAGGAAGGATTAACTAATATTCTAAATGATGCTTCAAAAAAAGGATTACGATTTATTTCTGATGCAGATGCAAGACCAAAGGGAAGCGCACATGCTTATGCTCATTTATGGGATAATGGAAAAGACGCTTCTGAAGAGTTAATAAATGTGCTTAATATTAGAAGAGTGGCGATTAAAAACTTTTCAATAGATAATATTAAAACAAAGCAACCTTATTCTGTATTAGAAGATGTTTTTGTACCGCTATATTTTTTCCACAGATATCAAACGGATGCAGCTTCAAAGTTAATAGGAGGTTTAGATTATTCTTATGCTGTTAAAGGCCAAAAAGAAACTGTAGTTGAGAGAATAGAAGGAAAGACCGAAAGAAGAGCATTACAAGCACTTTTAAAAACCATTGATGTAAAAGAAATAGCAATTCCAAAACGTTTATTAAAACTTTTTCCGCCAAGAGCATATGGATATGGAAGAACAAGAGAAAGTTTTAAAAGTAAAACAGGAGTCGCATTTGATCCTTATGGTGCGGTTCAAACTAACGTAGCATTTACATTAAGTTATCTGTTGCATCCTGAACGTGTAAATCGTGTTATTCAACATTATAGTATTGATAATACTCAGTTAAGTCTTAGTGAAATACTTAACAGTTTAATTGACGTTTCTTTAAAGAAAAATTATAAAGATTCTTATTATCAATCATTGAATACAATTGTATTGAAAGAAATTATTTTAAATTTATTTTATTTGCAGAATAGTTCAGTTTATTTCGAAGGAAAGGCAATTGTCAATGAAAAAATTAATGACATAAAATTGTATTTAGAGAAAAATAGAAATACAATAAACAATCAATTTATAGTATTGATTAATGATTTCAATAAAAATCCTTCAAAATATAAAAAGAAACCTGAGGCATTAAAAATGCCTGATGGTTCTCCAATTGGATCAAAATAATTTTCTATAAACTAAAATATACTCTACGAATGGAAATAAACTTAATAAGCGATACTGTAACAAAGCCAACTGAAGGAATGCTAAAAGCAATGATGAACGCGAAGGTGGGAGATGATGTTTTTAAAGGAGATCCAACAGTAAATTTATTACAGGAAAAAGTTGCAGATATGTTTGGGATGGAAGATGCTTTATTTTTTCCATCAGGAACAATGGCAAATCAAACCGCTATTAAGTTACATACCCAGCCAGGAGATAAGTTGTTTTGCGATAAATGGGCTCATGTATATAATTATGAAGGAGGAGGAGCAGCTTTCAATGCTGGAGTTTCATGTAAATTGATTGATGGTGATAGAGGAATGTTTACAGCAGATCAATTACGTTATGCAGCAGAAGGTAGATCAGATATTCATGTACCATATTCAAGGTTAGTTTGTATTGAGAATACTACGAATAAAGGAGGAGGAGCTTGTTGGGATTTTGAAGAATTAAAAAAAGTTGAACAGGTTTCAAGAGAATTTGATTTAGCTTATCATTTAGATGGAGCAAGATTATTTAATGCTTTAGTTGCAAAGGATGAAACTCCAAAACAGTATGGCGAATTATTCGATACCATTTCAATTTGTTTATCAAAAGGACTTGGAGCTCCAATAGGTTCAATATTAGTTGGAAGCAAAGATCATATTTCAAAAGCGCTAAGAATTAGAAAATTATTCGGAGGTGCGATGCGTCAGGTAGGATATTTAGCAGAGGCTGCAAATTATGCTTTAGACAACCATGTAGAACGTTTAGCAGAGGATCATAAAAAGGCAAAAGAAATAGAAACTACATTAAGTGAACTTCATTATGTAAAGAAAGTAGAGCCTGTTGAAACGAATATCGTAATCTTCTATGTAAAAGATAACTTAGATCCAATACAATTTATTGATTCAATGAAAAGTAAAGGGATTTTATTAACTCCAATGGGTGAAGGAAAAATTAGAATTGTTACCCATTTAGATTACACTGATACAATGCACGATAAACTTCTAAAAGAGTTAAGAAACTTTTAAAAGAACACTCGAACAATAGGAGAGAAGGCAGAACCGTAAATACTCTTATTGTTATCATATAAAACATCATAACGCATACCAATTGCAAAATTGTTGCTTATTTGGTATGCTCCTCCTAAATAAAGAGAAGGATAGTTGTAACTATCTTTAATATCACCAAAAGTACTGTTGACAAATAATTGTTCGAATTCAGCAGAAAGCTGTATTTCATAAATTGGGTTGAAGAAACTTAATATTCCTGCACTATACACGTTTGATTTTACATCATTTCGTTTTGAGTATTGATATCCAAGATTTACACCTAATGCTACAGACTCGTTGAATTGGTATATTGCTGTGGGTAATACAGCTATGTTAGTAGTATTATTTCCGAAGTTTAATCCAACAGCACCACCAAATCGTACATTCTCCCAAAAGCTACTTTCGTCATTTTCTTGAGAAAAACCGATGATACTAAAAGAAAGTATAGCGAGTAAAAAAAGTTTTTTCATTAGGCATCTAGTTTAGCTAAATCTTTATAATTCTTCTTTAATTTACGTAGTAAAATTCCGTAAAGAAGGTAATAAAAAAGTGCTAAGAATGCAAGAGTTATTGTAATTACAATAGTTTGAGAAACGATAAACATTGTAATTAATTTAGAACGATCTGTTATGTTAACTGCTTCTTCTGGCATCAACATTTCAATTCCGTTTGGCGTATTAAAGATGATAATATTGAAAATAACCATTAATAAAATTCCACCAATAATGTTATAAGCAACGTAGTATTTTACCGTTTTACGCGTTTTAATGATTTTGGTCATTAGACTTTTGGTGTTATCCGTAGTGTTAATGGATATGTAGTTTTTATAGAAAAGATAAAGGAAAACAATTACAACAAGAATATTCACATAATATGAATAATTCAATAACGTCAACATATTCAATTCACTGTAAACATCAATATATTTTGTTTTTGAAACAAGAATATTAAGAATTGCCAGAAAAACAAATTCTAATAATCCAATAATAAATATCCATTTTACGATTGATGATGATCGTAATTTGGTCATTCTATAAATATCAACTTTTGATACTTTTTTGTCATCCTCAGGTTGATTATCCCAAGCTTGTTTATATTTATCTAATACATCCATATGGTTATGGGTTTAGTATTTTTTTTAATTTATCTTTTGCTCTGTTCATTTTAACACGAGCATTAACTTCACTAATACCTAGAGTTTCTGATATATCTCTGTAAGATTTGTCTTCTAAATACAGAAAAACTAACGCCTTGTCGATATCATTTAAATTTTGAATGGCTTTGTACAAGGATTTTAATTGTCGTTCTTCTGTATCATCATAATCAACAGATTTAATCTTAAACGCAATATCAGAAATATCCTGTGTTTTAACGGATTTTGTAGACTTACGATATAATGAAATAGCAGTATTTAAAGCTACTCTGTACATCCAAGTACTAAATTTTGCATCCCCTCTAAATTTGGAATAATTTTTCCAAACTTGAATTGTAATTTCCTGAAACAAATCATTATGATCATTTGAATTTGTAGTATAAATTCTACATATCTTATGAACTATATTTTGATTCGATTCGAAATCGTTTAAAAATTTGTCTTCAAGACTTTCTGACACTATTTTCTCAGGTTAGTTTAAACAATAAGTAGGCCGAATATATAAAATGTTACACATTAACAATTAAAATTTATGATAAAGCTAGAAATTTCTTATCTTTGTTTAATAAAAGCCTTGTAAAGTTGAACAATATAAAGACAGTTTTTACCATCAAAGACCTTGAAAATATCTCAGGAATCAAGGCCCATACGATACGTATATGGGAAAAACGATATAATTTATTGGAGCCAAATAGAACGGATACTAACATTCGTTATTATTCTACTGAAAGCTTGCTGAAATTGTTAAATGTTGCGCTTTTGAATAAGCATAATTTCAAGATTTCGAAAATCGCTGAAATGTCAGAAGAGCAAATTGTAACAAATGCTAGAGAATTAGCTTTTAAGTATGCAGTGAATGATGAAGCAATTAATGCTTTTAAAATGTCGATGTTCCAGTTTGATAAGGTGCTATTCAATAACACTTACAATAAATTATTACACAAAAAGACATTTAGACAAATATTTAAAGAGGTTTTTCTACCTTTTTTAAACCATATTGGATTGTTATGGCAAACAAATACGTTAATGCCAGCGCATGAACATTTCATTTCTAATTTAATTATTCAAAAAATACAATTGAATACGGAGAAATTAGAATATGCCGCTACTAATGAAGATTACACTTATGTTTTATTCTTGCCAGACGGAGAGATTCATGAAATTGGTTTAATGTACTTAAATTACGAATTGGTTTTAAGAGGGTGTCAAACTATTTACTTAGGTCAGAGTTTACCGTTAGACAATTTAAATTACTTTTTTGAAGGCGAGTTAAAGGTTTGTTTTATTACTTCAATGACTGTTAAACCATATGACGATAAGTTACATGATTACTTTAAAGAAATAGATGATATCTTAAAAGGAACAGATCATAGACTTATTGCTGTAGGTAAAAAGGCTGAACAGGTAAAAACTCTTGATTTCAATTCTAATATTTCATTATATCCTTCTGTTATAGAGATGCTTGAGGAATTTTAATTTTTTTGTTTAAATATTTCTTAAAAAGATTAAACATTTAATTTTTTTTTATACTTTTATACAAACAAAATTTATCCTCTTGAATAAAAAAATTTCAATAATTGGTTCAGGTTTTTCGTCCTTAGCGGCTGCCAGTTACATGGCAAAAGCTGGATATGAGGTTACTGTTTTTGAAAAGAACAATACCTTCGGAGGAAGAGCAAGTCAGTATTTAACTCAAGGTTTCACGTTCGATATGGGACCAACATGGTACTGGATGCCAGATGTATTTGAAAAGTTCTTTGCAGATTTTGGTAAAAAACCTTCAGATTACTACCAACTCGAAAGATTAGACCCAGCTTATCAAGTATACTTCGGAGAAAACGATAGTATTACCATTCCAGGAAACTTTGAAGAAATCTGCCAGATTTTTGAACAAGAAGAAAAGGGGAGTTCTAAACATTTAAGAAAGTTTATAAAAGCGGCAAAAGATAATTATGACATTGCCGTAAAAGACATTGTTTACAGACCCGGTGTTTCCCCCTTAGAACTAGTAACTCCAAAAACAGCGGTAAGAGTTGGACAATTCTTTTCAACCATTAGGAAAGAAGTTCGAAAGAATATCAAAAGTCAAAAACTAATTCAAATATTAGAATTCCCCGTTTTATTTTTAGGTGCTAAACCTAGTAATACTCCTGCTTTTTATAATTTTATGAACTATGCTGATTTCGGCTTAGGAACATGGCATCCAAAAGGCGGAATGTATAAGGTTGTAGAAGGAATGGTTACTCTAGCAGAACAACTTGGAGTAAGTTTTGTAAGTAATGCAAATGTTGAAGAAATCGTTCTAGATTCTAATAATAAAGTAGAAGCCATTATTATTAACGGTAAAAGATTAGAAACAAATTTAGTTTTAAGTGGAGCAGACTATGCACATACAGAAACACTTTTACCTAAAGCTGTAAGACAATATTCCACAAATTATTGGAACAAAAGAGTTTTTGCTCCTTCTTCATTATTATTTTATGTAGGATTCGATAAAAAATTAAAAAATGTAGAACATCATACTTTATTTTTTGATACTGACTTTGATGTTCATGCTGAATCTATTTATGACACGATAACTTGGCCTGAAAAGCCATTGTTTTATGCTAGTTTTCCAAGTATAACTGATGGCGCTTTAGCTCCTGAAGGAAAAGAAGCAGCAACATTTTTAATTCCGTTGGCTCCGGGTTTAGAAGATACTCCTAAATTAAGAGAAAAGTATTTTAATATCATCATGGAAAGATTAGAGCAATTAACTGGACAAGATGTAAAAGAAAATATTATCTTTAAAGAGAGTTATTGCGTAAATGATTTTATTAAGGATTATAATTCCTTTAAAGGAAATGCTTACGGATTAGCTAATATTCTGACACAGACAGCCTTTTTAAGACCAAAGATTAAAAGTAAAAAGGTTAAAAATTTATATTTCACAGGACAATTAACGGTTCCCGGACCGGGTGTACCCCCGTCATTAATTTCGGGTAAAATAGCTTCAGACTTAATTCTAAAAACTTCCCTTTCATGAAAAGTATTTTTGACAATGTTTCCTACAAGTGTAGCAAATTAGTAACTAATAGTTATAGTACTTCTTTTTCATTGGCAACAAGAATGTTATCTCCTTCAATACGAGAACATGTTTATAACATATATGGTTTCGTTCGATTCGCAGATGAAATCGTTGACACCTTTCATGATTATGATAAAGAAGGATTGTTAAATAGGTTTGAAAAGGACTATTATCTTTCAATGCACCAAGGAATTAGTTTGAATCCGATTTTGAATGCATTTATTCATACCGTTAAAAATAATAATATTACAGATGATTTGGTTCAAGCTTTCCTTAAAAGTATGCGAGCTGATTTATCGAAGACAGAATATAAAACCGAAGAAGAATATAACGAATACATTTATGGTTCGGCAGATGTTGTTGGGTTAATGTGTTTAAGAGTATTTGTAAAGGGAGACGAAGAAAAATATAACAAATTAAAAGAACCAGCTATGCGACTTGGTTCAGCTTTTCAGAAAGTAAATTTCTTGAGAGATTTAAAGGATGATGTAGAGCTATTAAATCGTTCGTATTTTCCAAACGTCAATTTAAAACAATTAGATAATAAGTCTAAAGAAGAGATTATCAAAGAAATAGAAGCAGATTTTGAATTTGCTTTTTCTAATGGTATTCTTCAATTACCTGTTGAGGCAAAATTTGGGGTATATATGGCTTATAGATATTATAGAAAGTTGTTGAAAAAGTTAAAAGCAACTCCATCCGCTAAGATTATGGATACCAGAATTAGGATTTCTAATCCAATGAAGATAAATTTGTTGGCAAGAAGTTATGTGAAATATAAACTAAACCTTATTTAATGATATTTGCGTTAGTTACTTTAGGTACATTTTTATTGATGGAAGGTATTACTTGGTGCACACATAAATATGTGATGCACGGTTTTGGGTGGTATTTACACGAAGATCATCACCAACCTGGTTATCCACATGTTTTTGAGAAAAATGATGCTTTTTTCGTAGTTTTTGCTATTCCGAGTATGATGTTATTTTTCTTTGGAATTAGACCAGAGCTGAACTTCTTGTTTTTTATTGGTTTAGGTATTTTATGTTATGGTATTGCTTACTTTTTAATTCACGATGTATTGATTCATCGTAGATTTAAGTGGTTTGATAAAACAGATAACTGGTATTTTAAAGCGTTACGTAAGGCGCATAAAATTCATCATAAAAAAATGGGTAAGCAGGAAGGTGAATGTTTCGGAATGCTTTTCGTACCATTTAAGTATTTCAGAGAATATTTAAAATAGTGATATACTTATATTTACTTCTGAATTTAGGATCATTGAGTATTCCTTTACTGTATTCTTTTGAAAAGAATATGAGATTTATAAAACATTGGAAAGCCGTTTTATTATCACTTACCATTGTAGCTACAATTTTTTTAATTTGGGACGCTATTTTCACCCAAAATGGAGTTTGGGGATTTAATCCTGATTATCATTTACCTTTTTTACTTTTCGGAATGCCAATAGAGGAGTGGATGTTCTTTTTTTGTATTCCATACGCTAGTATATTCATCCATTATTCATTAGAATATTTCAAACCAAATCTTTTAATTCCACAATCAATTACAAGAGCAATTACAATAACAATAGTCGTAATACTTATTCCAATTTTGATCTACAACTTTGGAAAAGCATATACTACGGTGAATTATTTGTTTCTTATTGCTTTATTAGTAGTAAGCTTCTTTTATGGAATTGAACATTTAAGACGATTCTATATTGCATTCTTAATCATATTAATTCCGTTTTTCATAGTAAATGGAATCTTAACTGGAACTGGATTGGAAGAGCCTGTTGTTTGGTACAATAATGATGAGAATTTAGGAATTCGTTTGTTAACTATTCCTGTTGAAGATATTGGATATGCATTTACAATGCTATTTGGGAATGTATTTTTAATCGAAAAATTTAAGAAAAAGGAATAATAAAAAAAGCCTTCCAAGATTGAAAGGCTTTTACAAAACTCCGATATTGGTTTTAATAACGGGCAATTGAGTTAATTTTTCTTGATAAATTGTTTAACACCTTTAGGTCTTTTCACAAAATAGAACCCTGATTGTAAATTACTTATTGGAATTGATAATTCTTTAGTCTCTTTAATTTTTCTCCCATTTATATCATATATTGTAATTGTTGTGCCTAGTTCAACTCCTCTAATATTTATAATCTTATCAGAAGGGTTAGGGTAGATTACAAAGTTGTTATTATTACTTCCTATGGTTTCATTTGTATCGAAAGTGTTACTAACTCTTCTAGCAGTACCATTATTTAATAATACCATGTTTAATGAGGAGCTACCATGCAACCAAATTGGTTTCGATATTTCAGAATTCCATCTAGAAGATATTCCAGAGTTAGATTGAACTCTTGCATCTCCCCAATATCCTTCTGCATATCCGCTCCCAGGACCAAATTTAGAGGTATCTTCATCCCAATTCACATTTATATAGTCTACAGCTCTAATAACATCTTTATTTGCATAAACATATTCGAACATCGGTGTATACCATTCATTCCATATTTGATTATGTGATTTATTCTGACAACCAGTGTTTGCTGTACCATCAATAAATCCGATATTACAATTTGTTCCTGAGCTTACGTCATATCCTTGAGGAGACGTTTCCGATAGTTTTACAGGTTTATTTTTTCTTCTAGCTAAATTCACTATCTCATCAGCTAATTGTCTTTGTGTTGCAGCTTGATAGCCATTTCTTTCATATACTCGATCTGGTACTAAAAACCAAGAGTATCCTAACCAATCCACATAGTCATCTCCAGGCCAAAAATCCTCTATATTTTCTCTTCTTCTATCAATCAAATCATCTACAGGAGAAGCACAAGCTTGCCAAACGTAAGCTACATTTGTTACTCCTTCAGCTCGCATTACATCAACAAATCGTCTCCAAGCTCTTTTAAATTGGTCACTATTATATCTATTCCAAGCACCATCGAATTCAAATCCTAATCTTAAATATATAGCAATATCACTATGATCTTTAGCAAACTTTGCGAAACGCTTAATATTTGCATCCCAGCCACCATTTCCTAGTTCATTTAAACAACCGGCACACCAAGTTTCTGATTCATTCCCTTCTGCAATACTCATTCCAATAGATAAACTAGAATTAGGAAACCCTACTGCACCACTATGACTATTTAAAGGACCAGCTCCCCAGTTAATATCGATGTTAGTTGGTGTTCCATTTGGATCTTCTCCTAAAGCACCATATTGAGGATTACTAGAATTTAGCAAACTGTAAAAAGCCACATATTGTGTAACACCTCCCATTGTTGGATATAAACCAGAGTCTTTATATTCTGCTACTGTTTTTAAATCTTGTCCTACTGTCAATAGGATTTGTTCATTAGGTGGTAATAGTTTTGCTACTAAACCAGATGGAGGATTTGTATCACAAGAATTGGAACAAGAACCACCACAATCAATGCCTGTTTCACTTTCGTTTTGTATTCCATCATTACATGTTGGAGTATTACTTGTGTCACAATTATTAGTGCATGATCCACCACAGTCAATACCAGTTTCGTCACCATTTTGAATTCCGTCGTCATAGGTTGGTGTATCAGGATTAGTTGTACTACAGGTTTCAGTACAACCTCCAGATTGTGCTTGTTGTTCATCTACCCAACATTGTCGACAAGCATAAAAATTATATCCATCCGGACAATCACCTGAACACTCTCCAGTTGGAGGAGGAGTTGTATCACATGGTTGACAATCTCCACCACAGTCTATTCCAGTTTCATTACCATTTTGAACTCCATCATTACAAGTTGCACTAGGAGGATTGTTATCTGAACTACATGTTTCGGTACATCCATCAGATTGCGCTTGTTGCTGATCTGTCCAGCATTGCCCACAAGCGTAATAGTTATATCCATCCGGACAATTACCAGAGCAGTCTCCAGTTGGAGGAGGAGTTGTATCGCATGGTTCGCAATTCCCGCCACAATCTATTCCAGTTTCATTACCGTTTTGAATTCCATCATCACAAGTTGCAGGAGTTGGATTTATCGAAGTTGATGAAGCGTGAATATACCTTGTATTATCTCCAAATTTAGAGATCCAATGATTACGCACAGAGGTATTTACTTCAACTCGAGAATCCCCCCATTCTGGTCCCCAACCATGAATAGGCCAGTTTGAATTTATATAAGCTAAAACACGAACATCATTGTCTTTAACTACTTTATCCAGTAAATTTAGATAGTTATTAAAATCTGATGAAGAACCTGTAGCTGGAGCTTGAGCTGCAGCTTCAGCAATCATTATTGGATGGCCATTTTCTTTTGCAAAATCAATACTTGACTGTAAACTTGGATCAATAGTAGAGCCTTCACAATTTGTTGTTCCGTTAACTTCAATACAAACATCATTATTAAAAACAGAAAAAGCTACCCAATCTACATATTGACTTCCAGGATATAGCCATTTTGTATCGTTTAAACCTCTTACAGGATGATAAACAAAGTCAACATTAGTTACTCCATTAACATTTCTAATTCTACTAGCAATGTAATTATAGGCGTTTATATATTCTTGTCTATCTAATTCTGAAATTGAATCTGGATTATCAAATACATTTACACCATTATCTGCTTGTTCAGTTAGCCAGTCTACAACATATTGTTGATTGTTGTTATAAGCGAATAAAAGCAAACTTACCTCATATCCAATTCTTAAATAAAACTTAGTATCAGGACGACTCTTCATCGTTTGAGAGAAATTATCAATTTGTTCATCCCATTTTCCAGAATTTACATCAGATAAAGCATCCCACACGGCGTTGGTATTTAGTGGTTTACTGTCGTCCGTCATTTGACCATATCCTCCAGCAGCAGTATTATCTTTAAAACTTAAAGCCACTAATGCATAAGGATTTTCTTGAGTATTTCTAACATGATCTAAGAATAGCGCATTTGGATCATCATCTCCTTGTTCAATTCTGCCTAAGTATAAAGTAGCATAATGAGAAGATCCAGCAGGCGTTAATCCAGTTCCAGACTTGTATCCGTCATATTCATTTTGAAACGTTTGCCCGATCAGCATTAAAGTTTTTCCTTGTCCAGGATCGTACTGCTGTGAAAAAATAGGTGTTTGTATTATTAATGATAACATTAATAATGTTAAAAGAAGGGGGGACTTAAACATAATTTAAAAAATTTATAGGTTAATATTTGATGTGAAATTAACATTAACACATGATTAAAATTATGTATGTCTTTAAATTAAGTTAATAAATTACGAATAATGTAATTTTTTAAGATTAACCTGAACCCTTGATTTTAGTACTAAATCGATAGAAATGAATTTTAACGTAAACGTTTAAGTAGTTTTAGGTTTGTCTTAGAGAATTTAATGTCTGTTGCATTATGTATTTTTTTTAAAAGTTAAACAAAAAGCTTTAGAATTATTAAATTAGATTTATGGTTAAAAGAATAACATGGTTTTTATTAATATGTTTTATGAGCATGTCTTGTAAAAATGATAATGAAAAAAATAAAATATTATTAGAGTCAAACAACTTATCTAATAAGTTTTATGAAAAGGAAATAAGTCAATTAAGAACATATTTTGAAAATAAAAGTATAGAACAACCTAATGCTTTTAAGGAAGATTATGATAAAATTAAAATAATAGAGAAAAGTATAATCGTAATAAATGGACTTAAAACGGTTTCTGATAAAAAAGGGTGTATTCGTAAATTAAAGAAAAAAGTTCAAGAGTTAATAGAAATAGATACTTTAACCTTTGTTTGTTTGAAAATAAATGAAAAGGATGAATTTTTGTTCGATTCAGTTTTGAAGAATGATTGTAATAGAATACTTTACAGAGTGTACAAAGAATTCTATAGACTAAATTATGCCGTCTTCTAAAATTGTATTATTTCAGGCTAGATAGCTTCATTTTCACTTTATAAATTCTACTTTGTCCATTCATATAACTTTCTGCCATTTCTTGAAAGCTTTTGAAATCAGAAGTTTTAATATCCTTCGTATTATCTCTTTTACTGGTAAAGTAGAGTATTCCTGAAGATGTATCATAAAAAGGAGAATAATCCATTCGAGAAGAATTGATGGATTTACCAAGGTTTTGTCTTTTAGTAAAATCTCCGTTTTTATCCTTGAAGCTTACATATAAATCACCACTGCCGAAGCCGTCTTCAGCTTTATAAACTGTATAAATCAAGAAATCTTCATTAGGAGAAATAAAGGCATTGAATTCATATCCTTTTCCATTAACATTTTCATTTAGTTTTAATGGCTCTACGTAGTTTGAGATATTCCACTTTGCAAAAAGAATATCGTCTTTTGTTGTAGCTGTAAATTGATCTGAAGTGTAGTATAGATTGTTATTCTTACTTAATGATGGATAGAACTCGTTGTGTTTCGTATTTACTGGAGCTCCAATATTCTTGGGTTGAGACCATTTTGAGTGAATCGATGTTCGTTCGACATACCAAATATCATAATCGGTAGCTTCATTATCTTTTCCATGAGGACGATTCGAAGAAAAATATAATCTTAGGTTATCTGGAGAAAGAAATGGTTCAATATCTCTATAAGTTCCAGAGAAAGAAACAATTTCAAAATTGGTCCAAGTATTATTTATTTTTTTAGCTTTTACAATCGCTCCTTTGCTTTCATTTAAATTTTGAACTGTGAAGTAGGCTTCATTACCATTTGATGAAAGTGTAAAATCTCTACAGCTTATAAATTGCTTAAAAGACTCGTCTATAGGAAGAACCTTTTCTGTTTGAGAAAAGCATATGAATGAGAATAAAAAAATGTACCCTGAGATTATCGATTTCATGATTGTTGATTTTTCCCAAAGTACATTTAAATATGTTTACTAAATATTCAGATAAATAACTTTAACTAAAATTTAGCAGCTAACTTTTCCTTTATTTTATCTAAAGATAAATTATGAATACTACCTACATGGCTGTGATCTTTTGAAGCATCTGACACATAAGTTCCATTTTCTACTTCACTGCTTATTTTTAAATAAGCATCTCTAAAAGACATGCCATTTGTAACTAATGTATTGATATTATCTACGGTGTAAAGATATTTGTATTTCTCATCATTCATATCAACATCTTTCACAATTACTTGATTAATACTATAATTGAAAATCTTTAAAATAGTCTTCAAATTTTCAAAAGCCTTAATCATATTTTCCTTTAACAATTGATAATCTCTGTGATAACCACTTGGTAAACTATTAGTAAGTAACAGCATTTCTGTTTGTAAAGCTTGAATTTGATTACATTTACCTCTTACCAATTCAAATACATCAGGATTTTTCTTGTGAGGCATAATACTACTACCAGTAGTTAACTCATCAGGGAATGTAATAAAGCCAAAATTCTGACTCATATACAAACAAATATCCATAGAAAATTTACTCAACGTATTCCCTAAATTTCCTAAAGAACTAGCAATAATTCTTTCGTTTTTTCCTCTTGCCATTTGAGCGGCAATTACGTTATATTTTAACGTTGCAAATTCAAGTTCTTCTGTCGTCATTAGTCTATCAATAGGAAAAGAACTACCATAACCAGCAGCTGAACCTAACGGATTTTGATCGACAATTTTAAGTGAAGATGAAAGTAACTCTATGTCATCTAACAGCGTTTCTGCATATCCTGAAAACCATAATCCAAAAGAAGACGGCATTGCTACTTGTAAATGAGTATAACCAGGAAGTAACTTATCTTTATATTGTTCTGCTAATGAAATAAGTGTATTGAAAAGTGTTTTGACTTGTTCAATAATAGTCAATAATTCATTTTTATAATATAATTGTAAAGCCACTAAAACTTGATCATTTCTTGATCTTGCCGTATGAATTTTTTTACCGGTTTCTCCAAGTTTTTTAGTGAGTTCAAATTCAATTTTAGAATGAACATCTTCAAAATCTTGTTCTATGATAAATTCATTGTTTTCAATCTGTTGTAAAATCAAATCAAGTTCTTTAATTAGAGCTTCTGATTCTTCCGATGAAATAATACCTACGGATGCTAACATCATTGCATGAGCTTTTGAAGCTATTACATCGTATTTTGCAATATGGATATCGATTTCTCTATCGTTTCCAACAGTAAAATTTTCAATGGCTTTGTCCAAAGAAAATTCTTTTTTCCAAAGTTTCATCTTTATTTTTTTAGGTAATTACTTGTTCTAAAATTTTGATATAAATATCAATTCCTTCTTTAATTTCATCTACATAAATGAATTCATCAGCAGTATGTGAACGTGTGCTATCTCCTGGACCTAATTTTACAGATTGACAACTTAATACCGATTGATCCGAAAGAGTAGGAGAACCATAAGTTGTTCTACCAATTGCCATTCCAGCTTCAATTAATGGATGATTCTTGTCTATTGATGATGAATTTAATCGTAGACTCCTAGGCTTCATTTCACAAGGTGCTTCCTTTTCTAGAATGTCGGCGATTTCTTTATTCGAATATTTATCATTTACTCGAACATCTATAACTAAATCAACAGCAGAAGGAACTGCATTGTGCTGTTTTCCAGCATTAATTTGAGTAACTGTCATTTTAACATCACCTAAAACTTCTGAAGTTTTATCAAACTGATAATTTTTGAACCATTCTAAAACTTCAATAGCATTGTAAATTGGATTATCAGAATTTGGATGAGCAGCATGACTAGGAGTTCCCTTAACTTTTCCATCAAAAACGATTAATCCTTTTTCTGCAATAGCGAGTTGCATTTGCGTTGGCTCACCAACTATTGCAACATCAATTTTAGGAATAATTGATAACATACTATTTAAACCATCAGGCCCGCTACTTTCTTCTTCAGCAGAACCAACAAACACTAAATTGTATTTTAAATTTTCTTGATGATAGAAATAACTAAACGTTGCCAAAAGAGCAACTAAACATCCTCCAGCATCATTACTTCCTAATCCATATAATTTTCCATCTTCAACAATGGCTTTAAAAGGGTCTTTAGTATATCCATTATTTGGATACACTGTGTCATGATGCGAGTTTAAAAGAATTGTGGGTTTACTTTCATCAAAGTATTTATTTACTGCCCAAACATTATTCTTAGTTCTGTTATATTCAATATTATGAATAGTACACCAATAGGCTAATAAATCACCTGTTTTATCTTCTTCCGAAGAAAATGAAGGAATCTCTATGAGTTTCTTCAGTAAATCAATAGCACTATAGGTAAGTTCTTTCTGTGTCATTATTGTTGAAATGTTGTACATTTTATATCCTGTTCAAAAGGCATTTTATTGTTTCCAATGTGTACAGTTGCCACACCTTTTTGTATGGATTGTAAGCAATTGTGTATTTTTGGTAACATTCCGTCATGTATAATACCTTCTTTTTTTAGTTGTTCAAATTTTTGACTGTTAATGTGTTTGATAACCGAATCATCATCTTCAATATTTTTTAAAACTCCATTTTTCTCAAAGCAGTAATAAAGTGAAACTTTATAGTCTTTGGATAGAGCAATAGCCAATTCCGATGCAATAGTGTCTGCATTCGTATTTAATAATTGTCCGTTTTGATTATGAGTAATTGCACAAAAAATAGGTGAAATATCGTTTTGTAATAAAACATTTATTGTTTGCGTATTTACATGAGTAACATCACCTGCAAAACCATAGTCAATATCTTTAATTGGACGTTTAATCGCAACTATACTGTTTCCATCAGCACCTGAAAAACCAACTGAATTTGAATTTCTTGCTTGTAATTGAGCAACGATGTTTTTATTGATTTTTCCACCATAAACCATTGTGATTATGTCCAATGTTTCGTCATCAGTAATCCGCCTACCATTTTTCATTTTAGGTTCAATTCCCATTCTAATGGAAAGTTCTGAGGCTGATTTTCCTCCTCCATGAACCAATAATTTTGGAGAATCGAGTCTCGCAAAGTCATCCAAAAATTCATTCAAGAGAATTTTATTGTTGATGATATTTCCACCAATTTTTATAATTTTTAGAGACTTCATATTATAAGTTTTCAAGAATGTTTTTCAAAACTACTTGTGCTGCGTAAGTTCTATTATTCGCTTGATCAATAACAATTGAGTTTTCTGAATCTAAAACAGCATCCTCAACAACTACATTTCTTCTTACAGGCAAACAATGCATAAACTTAGCATCATTCAGTTTTTTTTTGGTAATCATCCAATTATTATCTTGAGTAAGTATTTTACCATAATCGCCATAAGCACTCCAGTTTTTTACATACACAAAATCGGCATCTTTTAAAGCTTCTTCTTGATTGTAATTTACCGTTGTATTCTTAGTAATATCTGAATGTAGTTCGTAACCTTCAGGGTGTGTTATGGAAAAATCAACAGGCAATTGTTGCATCATATTTACAAACGAATTCGCAACTGATTGAGGCAATGCTTTCGGATGTGGTGCCCAAGAAAGAACTACTTTAGGTTTCTTGTCTTTAGCAAATTCGTTAATAGTAATTGCATCTGCCAAGGCTTGTAAAGGATGAGCTGTTGCGCTTTCTAAATTCACTACAGGAATCTCAGAATACTTCGTAAAACTTGTAATGATGGTTTCTGCGTAGTCTTGATCTTTATTTTTTAAGGTAGGAAAAGCTCTTACAGCAATAATGTCTGCGTATTGAGCAATAACTTTTGCAGCTTCTTTAATATGTTCAGAAGTCGTAAGATTCATAATAGTTCCGTCTTCAAATTCTAAATTCCAAGAATTATTTATTTGCAAACACATTACATCCATTCCAAGATTTTTAGCTGCTTTTTCTGTGCTCAGTCTAGTTCTTAAACTGGCATTGAAAAATAACATTACTAGTGTTTTATTAACTCCTAAACCTTTATGTTTAAAAGGAGTTTTTTTAATTTGAATTGCTTCGTTTATAGTTTGAGATATGTTGGTTATATCATTTATATCAGTATATTTTTTCACGGTTTTGAGTTTTAGTATAATGTCATCCTGTCCCGATGTTTCGGGAGTTTCAGGATCTCAAGAGAATTTGAATTATCATTAATGAGATGCTGAAATAAATTCAGCATGACGACATTAATTCTATACTTTCTGTAACTCTAATGCTTTTATTAATGCATTGATAAATACATCTACATGTTCTTTCTTAACTGTTAATGAAGGAAGAATACGTAGTAGGTTCGGGTTTTTTGAGCTTCCAGTGAAGATATGATGATTAAAAATCAAATCTTTCCGTAGTTCCGCTATTGGAAAGTCAAACTCCAATCCAAGCATTAATCCCCGACCTTTTATGTTTCTGATTTCTGATATTTGTTGAGCCTTATTTATGAAATAAGATGAAACTTCTTTTACATTATCTAATAAGTTTTCTTTTTCTATGGTTTCTAAAACGCTTAAAGCAGCAGTACATGCTAAATGGTTTCCACCGAAAGTTGTTCCTAACAAACCAAAAGAGGCTTTAATTTTTGGATGAATAAGTATTCCTCCAACAGGAAATCCGTTCCCCATTCCTTTAGCCATAGAAATAATGTCTGGTTCAATTCCGTGCTTTTGAAAAGCGAAGAAATCTCCAGTTCTTCCGAATCCAGATTGAACTTCATCTGCAATGAATAAACTTCCGTATGTATTACATAAAGTTGTTACTGTCTTATAGAATTCAGTAGTTGCCTCATCTAATCCACCAACACCTTGAATGATTTCGGTAATTACAGCACAAACATCTCCTTTAGCCAATACATCATGTAGAGAAGCGACATCTCCATATTCAATAAATTCGACGGCTTGTTGCGCATTTACTGGTGCTACAATTTTAGCATTATCAGTTGCGGCAACTGCAGCAGAAGTTCTACCATGAAACGCATTTTTAAAAGCAACTATTTTGTGTTTTCCTGTATGAAAAGAAGCTAGTTTAATCGCATTTTCGTTTGCTTCGGCACCTGAATTACACAAGAATAATTCGTACGATTCACAATTAGAAAGTGTAGTTAACTTATTAGCTAGTTCCTGTTGTAAAGGGTTTTGAATTGAATTACTATAGAAACCAATATTGGAAAGTTGTTTGGTTAGCTTTTCAACATAAGTAGGATGTGAATGACCAATTGAAATTACTGCATGTCCACCATATAAGTCTAAATACTGTGTTCCGTTTTCATCGTACACGTAAACATCATTAGCTTTTACAGGTGTAATATCGAATAATGGGTAAACATTAAATAAACTCATATTTGTTCTTTTTTAATCGTGTTAATTTTGTTGTATGAGGCTACCATTCCTTGAATTAATGAGGAACTTAAACCTTTGTGTTCCATTTCATTTAGTCCTTCAATAGTACATCCTTTAGGAGTTGTAACTCTATCTATTTCCTGTTCTGGATGATTTCCAGATTCTATAAGTAAATTAGCTGCACCTTCACTCGTAAACATGGCCAATTCTTGAGCTTCTTTCGCGTCAAAACCTAGTTGGATTGCGGCTTGTGTTGTGGCTCTTATTAAACGCATCCAGAAAGCTATTCCACTCGCACAAACCACAGTTGCCGATTGCATTAAGTTTTCTGAGATTGCCATGGAATTCCCGAGTCTATTAAAAATAGCTTTTGCCAATTCAATACGATCATTTCCTTTTATATTTGCACATAAACAAGTCATTGACTTTCCAACTGCAATAGCAGTATTTGGCATTGCTCTAATGATATGATGATCTTGTCCTACAACAGCTTCAATCTTTTCAATTGAAAATCCAGTAATTGTAGAAATAATAACATGTTTATCCGTTAGCGAATCTTTGATGCTATTTAAAATACTTTCAAAGTGTTTTGGCTGAACGGCAAAGATTAAAATATCTGAATTTTGAACTGCTTCCAGATTATCAGTTGTTACCGTTACATTTCCATATCCATTGAATTCCTCTATTTCTTGAAGATTCCTTTTTGTTAGATATAGGGTTGTAATAGCATTATTAATAATTAAACCTTTCGCTATTGATTTTCCTAAGTTCCCTGTTCCTATGATTGCTATTTTCATAATTAAATAGTTTAGAAAAAGTTAGCTTTTAGTTGTAATCCTTCTGATTCCTCAAACCCAAACATCAAATTCATGTTTTGAATCGCCTGTCCAGAGGCACCTTTTAATAAATTATCAATACAACTTGTAATTAATAATTGATCTTCATGTTTGTGTAAATGAATTAAGCATTTATTGGTATTTACAACCTGTTTGAGATGAAGAAAATCATCACTAATAAAAGTAAAAGCGGCATCTTTATAAAAGTCTTTGTAGAGTTCAATTGCTGTATCTAAAGAATCATCAAATTTGGTGTAAACTGTAGCAAATATTCCTCTTGAAAAGTTTCCTCTATTTGGTAAGAAATGGACCTTGTTGTTACTGTTTCCATTTAGATGTTCAATAGTTTGATAAATCTCACCTAAATGTTGATGTGTAAAAGGTTTGTAATATGAAAAATTATTATCTCTCCAAGTATAATGTGTTGTTTTAGATAAACTTGTTCCAGCGCCCGTTGCTCCTGTAACCGCATTTACATGAACGTCAGTTTTGATTAACTTGTGATGAGCTAATGGAATAATAGCCAGTTGAATTGCAGTAGCGAAACAACCAGGATTCGCAATATACTTTGCTTGTTGAATTGCAGTTTTATGAATTTCTGGTAAACCATAGATATATGAATTTCCTTGAAATACCGAATCGTTTTCCAATCTGAACTCATTACTCAAATCAATGATTTTAGTGTTGTTCGAAAATTCATATTGTGCTAAGAATTTTCCTGAATTTCCATGTCCTAAACATAGGAAAACAACATCTACTTTTGTATTTACTGAATCTGTGAACTTTTGATCTGTAGTTCCCACTAAATCTTGATGTATGTGGCTAATTTTATTTCCGGCATTGGAAGTACTAAAAACAAAATCTATTTCCACTTCTTTGTGATGTATTAATAATCTTATTAATTCTCCAGCTGTATAGCCAGCACCACCTATAATTCCAACTTTAATCATGATTTACAGTGTTTTGAAAGATTTTAGTTTGATTTCCATAGATGTTTATGAATCCTTTAGCATCTTCAGCAGTCCAAGCATTATTAATTTCACCATAACTTCCGAATTTTGATTGTAATAAATCGTTTTGAGACGTAATTCCATCCAGAGAAAAATGATATGGTTTTAAGGTAATAAATACTTCACCTGTAACATGTTTCTGACTACTACTTAATAAGGCTTCTAAATCTCTCATAACAGGATCTAAATATAATCCTTCATGAAGATGAGTTCCATACCAATTCGCGATATAATCTTTATGCTGCAATTGCCATTTTGTTAGTACGTGTTTTTCTAATAAATGATGTGCTTTTATAAGTACTAACGCTCCAGGAGCTTCAAAACCAACTCTACCTTTTATTCCAAGAATAGTATCTCCAACATGAATATCTCTACCAATTGCGAATTTAGAAGCGAGTTTATTTAGTTCTTCAATAATTATTGATGGATTTCCTTCTTTATCATTTAAAGCAGTTGGTTCTCCATTTTTAAATCTAATTGAAATGGATTGTTCAGTTCTAGTTTCTAGTTGAGATGGAAAAGCTTCGTTTGGTAACGGTAGGTGAGAGGTTAAGGTTTCATCTCCGCCAACACTAGTTCCCCATAAACCTTTATTAATAGAATATTTTGCTTTTTCCCATTTCATGTCAACACCATGACCTTTTAAGTATTCAATTTCTGCTTGTCTACTTAATTTTTGATCTCTAATTGGTGTAATGATTTCAATTACTGGAGCTAGTGTGTTGAAAATTAAATCGAATCTAACTTGATCATTTCCTGCACCTGTACTTCCATGAGCAATATATTCAGCTCCAATACTTTTTGCATAATTGATGATTTCAATGGCTTGAATAATTCTTTCTGCACTTACAGATAAAGGGTAGGTGTTATTTTTTAGAACATTACCAAAGATTAAATATTTAATTACTTTCTCGTAGTAATTATCAATAGCATTTATGTTTTTATAGGTTTTCACACCTAATTCATAAGCTTTATTTTCTATGTTTTGTATTTCGTTTTGAGTAAATCCTCCTGTATTTACACTAACCGCATGCACTTCAAAGTTTTTATCTTTTGATAAATGAACAGCGCAATATGAGGTATCTAATCCTCCACTATATGCTAATACTAATTTTTTCATTTTTTCTCTTTTTTTAAGAATAAATGTTGTTTGATGCTTTTCAACCTGGTGAATGTTTTTTCTTTAATTCTCCTTTTAGGCTGACTATTATTTTCTGTAGCTGGATCATATAACATTCCAGTACATAAACACATTTTTTGATTCGTTCTTTGTAAAACATCGTAATTCACACAAGTTTTGCATCCATTCCAAAAGGTTTCATCTGTTGTAAGTTCTGAGAAGGTAACAGGTTTGTAACCTAAATTGCTATTCAGTTTCATCACAGCTAATCCTGTTGTGATACTAAATATTTTAGCTTCAGGGAATTTCATCCTAGAATGATCAAAAATCTTTTGTTTGATTTTCTTAGATAAACCGTAACCTCTGTAATTCGGATGAACAATTAATCCTGAATTGGCTACAAATTTTCCATGACTCCAAGATTCGATATAACAAAATCCGGCAAAGGTTTTATCATCTAAAGCGATGACAGCATTTCCTTCTTTCATTTTCGAAATAACATACTCTGGTTTTCTTTTGGCAATACCGGTTCCTCTAATTTTAGCGGCATTTTCAATAGTTTCGCAGATTTCCTGTGCATAAACACTATGTGAAATATCGGCAATAATGATTTCCATTATTTTGATGTTTTATTATTTTGTTTGTCTTAATTGTGTATTTGAAAGAGAACCGGACTCACCTAAGTTCTAAGAGTAGAATTGCCCTTACGGGCGCGGGAAAAAGCGTCGTACAACAATGCGGTTATCTGTTGTGATAACTTCTAAAGGTAAAATGTAAGATGTTGTTGTAAAATGCATAATAGGATTAATAAGATGGTTCAAATATTACTTGATTCTTGAGCAAGAATGACTAGCTACGTCGCGCGGGGCGGCGTCGGCGAATGTAAATTTGATTTGTCTTATTGTTTGAATGCATGGGTCAAATGTATAAAAAAATTGGATACACAAAACTTTATTTTGAAAAAAATACAGTTCGTCATGAAAAAATTACAACTCGGTAATGTTTAGTTTTAAAATAAACAATGTGTATGCACCTTTGTAGTGTAATTAATCTTAAAAACAACACATTATGAAAATTTTAGCAGTTTTAATAGTCTCATTAACTACATTCTTAAGTGCCTATGCTCAAGATGCTCAAACTATCACAGTAACAGTATCTAATGCTACTTCGAATACAGGAACAATTAAATTTGGATTACATAATAAAGATACATTCATGAGGAAAAATCCAATTCAAGTTGCAGAAAGTAAAATAGAAGATGGAAAGTGTAAAATAGTTTTTGAAAATGTACCAGCAGGTGAGTATGCCATAACTTGTTTCCATGATAAGAATAGTAACGGTAAAATGGATTTTCAATCGAATGGAATGCCATTAGAAGATTACGGAGCTTCAAACAATGTTATGAACTTTGGACCACCACAATATGACGATGCAAAATTTACAATTACTGATAAAGATGTATCTTTAGATATTAAGTTATAAATTACGCCAATCAGGTGGATAATCTGAGGAAATTAATTAAGAATTACAACTCGTAATATGAAATCAAAAGAAGAACTTTTTTCAATCAATTATTTTAAAAAAGAAATAGGACATACTTTAAAATTAACCTTTGGTTTTGGTTTCTTCTTTTGGCTAGTTGGTGGAGATTATACGGTAAGACTATTATTAATTTCCATCGGGATTTCAGCTATGTATTCATTTGTACTCGCACTTACCCAAGGAGTTGTAAATGATTATTTGAGTAGTAAATGGGATTGGATTAAACAAACAAATCAAAGAATTTGGTCAGGAATTTTATTCACAGTTTTATATACAATTCCTGTTATTCTAGCCATCAATTATATACTCTTTGTGAAGATTCAAGGAATGCCTTCTGAGGATTTTTTTAAAAGAGGGATGATTTGGACACACCTGTTTTGGATTCAGTTTTCTTTCGGAGTATCAGCTTTTCTTCATGCTCGTGATTTCATGTTTAATTGGAAAAGAGCTGCAACACATGAGTCTAAACAACAACAAATTGTAGCTAAGACGGAAACGGCAAAATTTGAAACATTAAAAAGTCAAATAGATCCACATTTTCTTTTCAATAGCTTAAATGTATTGACTTCATTAATAGGTGAAAACCCATTGCAAGCAGAAAGATTTACAACAAAACTTTCTAAAGTTTATCGCTATGTTCTAGAACAAAGAAATAAGGAGCTAATACCAATCACAGAAGAATTAAAATTTGCGAAAACTTATATGGAATTATTACAAATGAGATTTGAAGATGCTCTGGAATTTGAGGTTCCAAGTTCTGTGAGCAATAGTGATTTGAAAATAGTTCCATTGTCTTTACAACTGTTATTAGAAAATGCTGTAAAGCATAATGTGGTATCAAGTTCCAAACCATTGAGAATTTCAATATTTGAAGATGGAGGATATTTAAAGATTCAAAATAATATTAACCCTAAAGAAGCTATCGGTAAAAAAAGCACCAAAGTTGGATTACAAAACATTGCTGATAGATACGGATTAATATCTGAAGAAGAGGTGCATATAGAAAATGATAACAAAACATTTACAGTGAGTTTACCACTGTTAATAAAAACAAACAACACGATGAAAAGGATAGACGATTTTGAAAATAATAGATATATAAAGGCAGTAGAGAAAGTTGAAAAAATTAAGGAATTCTATCAGAATTTAATTACATACTTGATTTTTGTTCCAATATTCATATTTATTAACCTGCGTTTTTCACCACAGTTTCACTGGTTTTATTTTCCAATAATTGGATGGGGAATTGGAGTTTTATTCCATGGTTTAGAAGCTTATAACTACAGTCTTTTCTTAGGTAAAGATTGGGAAGATCGAAAGATTAGAGAGTTAATGGATAAAGAAAAATTTTAAGCTATGAGAACTGAAGAGGATCAATTAAAATATATAAAAGCAAAGAAGAAAGTTCAACAAATAAAAGAGTTTTACAGTCACTTATTGGTCTACGTAATTATTATACCGATACTGATATTTATAAACTTAAAATTTACACCAGATTACCAATGGTTTTGGTTTTCGATGGTAGGATGGGGAATAGGCTTAGGCTTACATGCACTTCAAGCATTTGAAGGATACAAAATCTTTTTAGGTAAAGATTGGGAAGAAAGGAAGATTAAAGAATTCATGAAAGAAAAATAAAATGCAAAACGATTATAAACAAGAACATAAATATTTAAAGGCAAAAAAGAAGGTAAAAGAAATTAAAGGATTCTATATTCACTTAACATTGTTTCTTTTAAACACTCCTATAATTATTGCGGTTAATTTACTTACATCACCTCAATTTCAATGGTTTTGGTTTTCAGTGTTAGGATGGGGTGCTGCTGTTGGAATCCATGGATTTCTAGCTTTTAATGAAAATCTTTTAGGAAAGGATTGGGAGGAGCGAAAGATTAAGGAATTAATGAGTAAAGAAGATTAGAAATGGAAAAAAGATATTTAGAAGAGGAACGCTATTTAAAAGCAAAGAAGAGAGTAAAAGATATTAAAGGATTTTACGGCCATTTGACGGCATATGTTGGCGTAAACATTTTTTTAACAGCTATTATTGTTTTCGGAATGATGAACGATGGACGTAGCTTTATTAATTCAATTACACATTTTGGCGCTTATTCAACCTGGTTATTCTGGGGAATTGGAATATTTTTTCACTGGTTAGGAGTTTTTGGTTTTGGAAACGTAGTTTCTAAAGAATGGGAAGAAAGAAAAATCAAGGAGCTTATGGAAAAAGAAGATAAAAGAGATCGTAGAATGATTAATAAATAGATTGAGTTATGTTTATAGATGATAGAAAAGATGAGGCTCAATATATAGCCGCAAAGAAAAGAGTAGAAGAATTAAAGAAGTTTTACAAGCATCTAACTGTTTATATAGTTATTAATTTATTTATTTCAGTTATGAAGGTTCGTAGAAACTTAGGAAATGGAGAAACTTTAGAGGAAGCAATATTTGATTTTGGAACATTTGCTATTTGGATTTTTTGGGGAATTGCTATCGTAATACAAGCGTTTAAATTATTTGGATTGAACGTTATGTTTGGTAGAGATTGGGAAGAAAAACAAATTAGAAAATATATAGATAGAGATAATTTAAAATCTGATAAATTCAGATAATTCAACTAAATCATTTAGCAATATGAGTTTTAAAGTAAAAGAAAGTAAATTAGCTCGAGTTCAAGAGAAAGTAGGGAGAATTAGATCTTTTTATAATCACTTAATTCTGTATACAGTTGTCAATTTGATTTTTGCATTTTCAGCGAATTTCTCAGAAATAAATATTCATATCTATAATGGATTTAAAATTAGCAATCAATGGGCGAATTTTGATTCGTATAAAATCTATCCATTATGGCTGATATGGGGAGTAGTATTAGTTATAAATGCTGTGACTACATTCGGTATTCCAATAGTGTTTGGAAGTAGGTGGGAAGAAAAAAAGATTGAAGAATATATGAAAGAAGATAAAACCAAAATCAATAATATTTAAGTAATAAAATAAAGTTTAGCTACTAATGAATGTACTTATCATAGAAGATGAAAAACCAGCTGCAAGAAGATTAAATAGAATGTTGAATGCATTAGATATTCAAGTAAATACAATGCTACATTCTGTTGAAGAAGCACTAAATTGGTTTCAATCAAATACACATCCTGATTTAATTTTTCTTGATATTCAATTATCTGACGGATTGTCTTTCGAGATTTTTGAGGAGATTCCGGTTAAATCAGCCATTATTTTTACTACAGCTTATGATGAGTATGCCTTAAAAGCATTTAAATTAAATTCAATTGACTATTTATTAAAGCCGATTGATGATGATGAGTTAAAAGTTGCCGTTGATAAGTATAAGCAGCAACAGCCTGCTGAAAGTAGTTTACAAGTAAACATTGACGAAATTCGTAAGCTATTAATAAACCCAATTGATAGAAAGTATAAGAAACGATTTACCATTAAAATTGGTCAGCATATTAAAATCATTCATACCGATAATATCGAATGTTTATACTCAGAAAATAAGTCTACTTACATTCACACTAATGAAAATAGAAACTATTTAATAGATCATTCTTTAGAACATTGGCATGATCAATTAAATCCTGAGTTATTCTTTAGAGTAAACAGAACTTACATAGTCCATATCAATGCTATCAAAGATATTGTTGCTTACAGTAATTCAAGATTAAAACTTGTTTTACATTCATATGATGAGCAAGAAATTATTGTAAGTAGAGAAAGAGTAAAGGACTTTAAAAATTGGATTGATTAACTATGTTTTCTTTGTTGTAAAGCTAATAGGCCAAAAATCGGACCTAAAGCCAAAATAGTAAAGAGGTGTTCTTTATTTATGTAAGTGCTTGCCAAATTAATGGTTTGTAAGCTAATTATAGTTAATGAAAAACCAATACAGTTTACAATAGTTAAGGCAGTTCCTTTAATTTCAGGATCGGCGTTTTTTGCAACCAAAGTTGAGAATAAAGGAGAATCCATAATAACAGTGTAACCCCAAATCAGTAAGAATAATAGTAATAATTCCTTATTAAGATGAAAAAGAGTAGGAGATAGCAAACAGCAAATTCCTGATATGCTTAAGGCTATCATTGCAATTCTTTTTTCTTTCCATTTTAAAGACAAATATCCTGCACTAACACAAGCAATACTACCAATTGAAATGATTATAAATGCCCACAAGGAAGTATTAATTGAATCATTGGCATGTGAATCATTATACATCTTAAGAATTACAGGAACAAAAGTCCAGAAGGTATATAACTCCCACATATGACCGAAATAACCAAAAGCTGCAGATCTAAAAGGTTTGTTTTTAAAAACATCAATAATTGCGCTTAATTTTAACTTTGAACTTTTCTTTCGATGTGGTCCATCAGGAACAAAAGCTAAAATAGCACCACCTCCTAAAACGGCAAGAATTGAAGTACTTGCAATTACAGATTCCCAAGGGAAAGAGGTTTTTAAAACAGATAATAAATGAGGAAAAGCGGTTCCTAATACTAATGCTCCAACTAAATACCCTAAAGATTTTCCTAGATGTTTCTTAAAATGATCTGCTGCAATTTTCATCCCAATTGGATAAATTCCGGCTAAAAAGAACCCCGTAAAAAAGCGCAATACGATTAAGCTAACAATTGTATTAGAATTAACCATAATACCTAAATTAAATAGGGCGCCAATTAATGCACAAAAGAAAAATACTTTAGAAGGAGAAAAACGATCTGCAATATTTAGTAATGCAAAAATCAAGGTTCCTGAAATAAACCCAAGTTGTACTGCTGAAGTTAAATTTGCTAAAGAGTTTTCTGATAAATGAAATTCATCTATTAAATAACTCATCACTCCATTACCTGCAAACCATAATGAGGTACATAGAAACTGAGCAGTAACTATTATAATTAAAAAAAAGACTTTCCTATGCAAAGGTTGAATTTTAGGGAAAAAACTTACCACTTTAAATATAGTAAGCTTTTTTTTAATTATGCTTAAGTATTATAGTTTTTTTGATTTAATAGTGACAAAATTATTATTGATAATCAAAATTAACTTCAAAAGAAGAACTTTTTAAAATTTTGACATTCAGTAAACTATTTATTTTGTTTAAAGTTTGTTGCTTTAATAAAATCTGTAATTAAGTAACTTATAAATTTCCCAACTTGAGTTGTGGCTGTATTTTCATTAGAAACAGTTGGAGCTCCTTCACAAATATGTAAATAAGATGCGTTTTCATGTTTTGCAAAGTAATTTACAAACTGTCTTGTTTGTTGTGGAGTAAAACCACTTGGAGTCATTGCGCTACTTGGAAAGTATTGGATACAATCTAAATCTATTTCAATACCAAATGATTTTTCAGAAACAAAATTCAAAGCTCGTTGCAATTCACTGTTGAAAGATGTAGTTTGATATACTTCCATTTCTTCATACATGTTATATTCTATATTAATATGATCATGTATGTATTCGAATATATATTGTGGAGTATAATTTTCATGTAAACCAAACATGAAATACTTATCTAGAAATTGATTTTTTAAAGCATACGAAAACCCATTTCCACTATGTCGTTCTTCTAACTTTCTTAAATCAGTATGTGCGTCAAGATTCACCACATTGATGGCATCTTTTTTTGCTTCAGATAAACCTTTTAAATTACCATAAGCATTGTTATGTCCACCTCCTATAATAATTGGTGTTTTTCCGCTTGAAGAAATTATTCTAATCCATTTCGAAAGTTCAATATCTATGGCTTCAACAAGTTCATTCCCTTTTTCTCGATCAGAAGGATTGAAATTCACAACTTCATCCAAGAAATCTAAATACCCTAGAACCAAGATCTCAGTTCCATTTATAAACTGATTTTGTTGCGTGTTTAATAAAGCTTTTAAAGCAGGAATAAACGCTGTATGAGCACCAGGATTTCCATAATTCATTTGTACACCGATATCTTCAGGAACACCAATAATAACGAACTTAGCATTTGAGCTGTTCAATTCATCTTCAATGTTCTTATGATCAGAAATACATTGAACACATTCACCCAATTTTGTTTCACCATTTCTAGTGGAAACAAACTCATTAATATTTTCTTGAGAAAATGTTTGTAACATGATTAGATACGTTTTCCGTTAAGATATACAGATTCAATTACATTAGAACCGAAGCTGTACGGTAAATATCCATATGAAGGAATTTCTTTCGTGATAAAGAAATTTGCTTTTTTACCCTTAGTAATAGAACCAACTTCGTCAGATAAATCCATTGCATAAGCTCCGTTTATAGTTGCTGCATTAATTGCTTCTTCTGGAGTCATTTTCATTTTTATACAAGCCGTAGAAACTACAAAATTCATATTTCCAGAAGGAGTTGAACCAGGATTATAATCTGTTGCTAAAGCCAATGGTAAATCAGCATTAATTATATCTCTAGCAGGAGTATAAGGAATACTAAGAAAGTAAGAACAAGAAGGCAACGCTACGGGCATTGTATCACTTCCTTTTAAGGCATCAATATCACTTTCAGTCATTATTTCTAAATGATCCACAGATAAAGCTCCTTTAGCAACACTTGCTTGTAATCCTCCAATAGAGGTAAACTGATTCACATGAATTTTTGGAACTAATCCATATTTTTTACCTGCATCAATTACTCTTTCTGTTTGTTCAACAGAAAAATAACCAGTTTCGCAAAATGCATCAATAAAATCGGCTAAATGTTCTTTACCGATTTGTGGAAGCATTTCGTTGATGATTACATCAATATAGGCTTCTTTATTTTCTTTATATTCTGAAGGAAAAGCGTGTGCTCCTAAAAACGTTGCTTTAATTGGTATAGAAAAAGTTTCTTTTAACTTTCTAATTACACGAAGCATTTTTAGTTCAGCTTCAACAGTTAAACCATAACCAGATTTAATTTCAACTGCACCAGTTCCTAAACTTATGATTTCTTTTAATCTTTTACTTGATTGCTCATACAATTCTTCCTCTGAGGTTTGTTGTAATTTTTTTGCTGAATTTAAAATTCCACCACCACGATTGGCAATTTCTTCATAAGTCAAACCATTAATTCTATCTACAAACTCCTGTTCTCTATTACCAGCATAAACAATATGTGTATGACTATCACACCAAGAAGGGAAAACCATTTTTCCTTTACAATCAATTAGCATTGCACTTTGATAAGAAGGAATTTTGTCCATTGTGCCATAATCGATAATTCTTTCATTTTCAATGGCTAAAAAAGCATTTTTAAGCGTTGGTAGAATTGCCATATCCTTACCAGATACTTTTTTAATGTTTCTTTCTCGTACTTGTATTAATTCCTTGATATTTATCAATATTGTTACCATAAAAGCTTTTTAACTTTGAGTAAAACAAACATACATTAAAAAACCAATTATTATGTTATTTTTTCTAGGGATTACAAGCGGATTAATATTTTTAGCACTTTCACTTTTACACATATATTGGGCTTTTGGAGGAGTTTATGCTTTAGGCGGCGTAATTCCAACAAAATCAAATGAGAGTAGAGTTTTCAAAGCACCACCTTTCTTAACTTTTTTAGTAGCTCTATTTCTTTTGTTAGTGGCTATGGTGTATTTAAATGCCGCTGAGGTTTATGGTATTACTTTTCTCCCAAAGTTTTTACAAGAATTTGGTGTACTTATTTTTGCTTCAATTTTTATCATTAGAGCAATAGGTGATTTTAAATATGTGGGTTTCTTTAAAAAAATAAAAGGAACACAATTCGCAAAGAATGATTCAAAGTACTTTTCGCCTTTATGCGTATTTCTAGGAATAGCTGGAATTTTAATTGTAATCTTGGGAAATTGATTAATTTAGTTGGAACAAATATTTTTAAATGATACCAACTACAGAATACGTACCGTACTACACACCATTTATTTCATTATTACCAGAAGAAAATTCAATTATAGAGAATTTAGAAGCAGCACAAACTGATTTTGAAAACACACTTAGAAACATTTCAAAAGAAAAAGAGAACTTTTCTTATGCTGAGGGAAAATGGACTATAAAAGAACTCATTCAGCATATTATAGATACCGAACGTGTTTTTTGTTATCGTGCACTAAGTTTTGCAAGGAATGATCAACAAGATTTACCAGGTTTTGATCAAGACTTATTTGTTGTGAATTCTGTTGCACAGCAAAGAGATTATAACGAATTGTTAGATGAAATGGTTGTTTTGAGAAAAGGAACTATTCAATTATTCAAAAGTTTTACTCCTGAGGATTTATTAAAAATAGGAACTGGTTCTGGAAATAAGATTTCTGTAAGAGCTTTAGGAATGGTTATGGCTGGTCATCAACAACACCATTTAAACGTTGTAAAAGAGCGTTATTTATAATTAAGGGATTTATGACAACGGATTTAATCGATACAAATTATGTTTACAATCATAGGTTTTTTAGAATTTGGAAAGAACTATTGTTGCTTTATGGAGCTTTATTGATTGGATTGACAATGTTTGATGGAGCAGAGATTATAAAAAAATATGAGTTTTACATAAGTATATTTTCAAAATTCTTTGCGTTTTCAGCAATGATTTTAGGCCTTATGAATGGTTGGTTATTTTTAAGAATTGGAGAAGTATCTGTTACAAATGAAGAATTAGTTTTTGAGTTAAAGGACTCAAAAAAAGTAATCGAATTAAAATCAATTAACGAAGTAATATTCGGTAAAGAATATGGGAAATTCTATTATTTGAAAATCCAGAAATCTGAGTTAACAGTTGAACTTGATAAAAATCAATTGGAGGAATTAAAAAGTATTTTTGAAGAATTAGATATAGAAATAAAACACAGACACTATATGGATAAGATATCGCAATGGTTTAGAAACTTAACTTCTCGAATCAAATTACCATAGTAATTTCTGTGGAAATATTACTTTTAAAACATTTCATTTTAATAAATTTCAACAGCATAATGCTGCTTAAATTCATTATTTACAGGTAATTCAATAATTCCGTCTTTAGTGGTGAAATCTTGATTTGTAGTTTCTAAATCAGCTGCTCCCATCCAAGGCTCAAAACAAATAAACGGCGCATCTTTTTTTGTCCAAAAAGCAAAGTATTCCCAGTTTAAGGAATGAAAGTTAATTCCATGATTATGTTTCGAAGATTGTAATGAAATGATATTCGATTTGATATTCTTATAGATTAAAGCATCATCTTCAAATAAAGTGTAATCAAGAGAAAGCTTGGTAGGTAATTCGACTGTTGATGGCTTTTCTATTCGTAGTCCATTTTCTTTGTTTAATGAATATTGAAGAGGTTTTTCTTGATGTTGAAATGCTATATAATAATCAGCAAATGAAGTGTTATTTACTAAAGGACATTTAAACGCAGGATGCGCTCCGATTGAAAAGAATATAGACTGATTATCAACATTTATAACTTGATAGGTTATTTCCAAAATATTCGCCTTCAATTCATAGGTAATTTGCAGCTTAAATTTATAAGGATATATTTCTAAGGTTTTTTCAGAAGAAGCTAATTCGAATAAAACCTTATTCTCAGACTGAGAAATAATTACAAATTCGTTATCGCGAGCAAATCCATGTTGCGGTAAATTATATTCTTTATCTGCAACATAATAAGTATGATCTTTTAATTTTCCAACAATAGGAAATAGAATAGGAGCGTGGCGTTTCCAAAACTTAGGATCCCCATTCCATAGATAATCTAATTGAGTTTCTTTTGAATAGAGTTTAGTTAATTCTGCCCCAAATAAGGCGATATTCGCCTTGATTTTATCGTTTTCTAGTACAATCATTTCTTTTTCTTTGAAATAAAAAATCCTTACCAACAAGGTAAGGATTATAAATTTTAATATTCGATTTTATCGTCTTTTTCTGACCACTTTTGAAATGGCTCTAATGCGATATCTCTTCCTACTTGTTCAAAAGGAATACTTCTTTTTTCATAAGGCAAAGGAATCTCTTTATAAATGAATTCATCATCAAACCCAATATTTGCAGCATCCACTTGATTGCTTCCGTAATAAACTTTATCTGGTCTTGCCCAATAAATTGCCCCTAAACACATCGGACATGGTTCACAAGAAGTATATACAATACAACCATCCAATTGAAAAGTTCCTAAATTTTTACAAGCATCTCTAATGGCAGTAACTTCTGCATGTGCTGTAGGATCATTTGTTGAGGTAACTTTATTATTTCCACGACCAACAATTTCTCCGTCTTTAACAATAATACATCCAAACGGACCACCTTCATTGTTTTGCATTCCTCTTAAAGCAGCTTTTACTGCTTCGCTCATATATTCTTCGTGTGTATTCATGTTTTTATTTTAAAGAAAAAAGGGCAACAAAAATAGTAGATTTTATAATACGAAAGCATTTTCAAGCCTTCTTTTCCAAAAAATAGATTTATTCCAACGAGTTTCGGCTCCATAAAAAAGGTTCTTATGCTTTACATAATGCGCCCAAACGGATTCTATTTGTGAAGTATATTGTTTTGAAAATTGATTCATTTTTTCAGGATCCGTTAAATCCGAAAGTTGAGATGTTTTCAGTAATTCAGAAACTTGCATGGCATTAGCCATGGCATTAAAAATTCCTTGAGAAGATAAGGGATCAAAACTTAAAGCAGCATCACCTAATGCTAACCATTGTTGACCAACTGCCGTATTTAGTTTTGTAGAATTAGCACTAACCACACCATGAAAGTCCACTTCGTCAGTATGATGCTCTACTAGTTTATTTATAGTACTGTTCTTATGTAATAGCTGTGAGAATGAGGTAAAGTTTTTGAACACTTTTTTGTCAAATATATCTGAATCTGTTTGATAAGAAATTACCCGTTTGTTTTCTGGTAAAACCGCAGAATACCACCAGCCAAATTCATCACTTATAATAGAACTCATGGTGTTTTTAGATGTATTTGGTACCGTTAACCAACAAGATATTAAAGAATCAAAATGTGTTCTTTTTATACCTAAACTTCTAGCAAAATGAGAATTTCTGCCTGTAGCATCAATAACAAAGTCAGTATCAATAGTAATTGATGTTCTGTTTTTAGGATTATCCTTTTTACTAATAGTCTTCCATTTTCCACTCGAATAATCACTGTTGAATAATCGATATCCCCAAAATCCTTTTACACCTTTTTCTAAGGCTTTTTCTCTTAGAAATAAACCTAATTTTTTTCGATTAACACTTTTTGATAATCCATCTGGGTTTCTCAAATGATCAAGTATTTGTAATTGATCACTTCCCCAGTAGGATTGCATTCCTAAATTATTTAGAAATAAGTTTTCATATTGATCATCATTTAAAGATAATCCAAGAGCGTTAAAAACACGTTTTGTAGCTGGAGCCAATGATTCTCCAACTTTATCTACGGGTTCTTCTAGTTTATCTATTAAGGTTACATTATAGGTTTCAGATAAAGAAATGGCAGCAATGCAACCTGCAATGCCGCCACCTATAATTAATATTTCTGTATTATGATTTGTATTCATAGTACAATAGCTCATTATTTTGGAATAAACCTAGAGAAACGAGTCATTTTCTCAGGAATACCAACTTCTGTTTTCTTAAGAGGTACATCTTGATGAGACTTATTCTTGGTTTTATTAATTCCATGTAATTTCGAAGCTAATAAATTTACTGTATGAATCACATTTGGAGTAGGTGCATAATCTTTAGTTAATTCATCCTCAACTAAAGTTAATAATTCTCCTTTAGCTCCTTCCAGTAAAAGTTCTTCGTTTAATAAATCTTTATGAGATAATTTTTCAACTGCCGATAATAATAAACCTTTGGTTTCAGTATTTAAAGCATCAACATCTAAAGTTACGGCTAAATCATCTAAAGTAGCTCTAAGTAAAGCTTGTTCTTGTTCTGGAGTAGGCGTAATTCCAACTTGCATTTCTTTTGGGAAATTAGGATCATTTAAAACTCCAGGTCGCTTTTGGACAACAGCTAGTTTATCAAAATACTTAACCATGCTGTTAATTTGATTCGTGTAGTTTGGAGCAGCACCATCCAATGGAAGATCACTTAGCCAGTCGGCTCTATCAGCAAAAGCTTCCATACGAGTTTCTTCCGCTAAGCTTTTATCTACAGTTTGATCGTATCGTTTTTCATTTAAAATATTATTAGGAACTCTTGCAGGCCAAAACGTAGGTAAATACGGATCATAAGTTGTGGTATATCCATCTCTACAACTTGCTGTATCCGTTTGCCATGGAATTGCCATCCAACGTGTGATTCCACCAGCAACTTGTCCGCCTAATATTGGACCTTTAGCTAAGGTTAACGTATCACTATTCATTGTTGGTCCGTAATAAACATTATTTACTGGAGGAGTAGCTTTTGCGTGTTTTACTCTAAAAGGAGCCATGTACATTCCAGAAGAACGCATAGGCCAAGTCATTTCACATCCTGGATGGAATGCATCAGCTAAACAAAAATCCATTGCAGCTTTAGTTAGCATATCAGGCTGTTCATGAATAGGTAAATCATCAATGGTTTTTTGTTGTTCATGAAACGGACAACCTTCTGTATCCATATAATCAGCATCAAAATCTCCAGTTACCCATTGATCTAGAAACTCTAATTGTAATTCTGATAAAGTAGCATGTTGGCGCACAGATCCTGTTGAAGGAATACTAATTGCATCTCCATATAACCAAGGCCATAATTGAGGAGCTTCAGCACCAGTAACATCAATTCTTCTAAAATTATTAGAAATAGTTCTTCTCATTTCTAAAAAAGCCGGAGAAGGATTACCTAGTTTCTTGATCCATTGTTTAGAAGTGTAATTGAATTGTCCTCCCCAACCAAAAGCTCCAGCGAATCCAGCATTTACCCATTGTAAATCTGTCATACGTTGAAATATTGGTAATATGTCTTTTGTAAAAGAAGGACGTTGTGGTCTTGTTAACATTCCAGATTTTACAGCAACACTTCTCATTAAATCCCACATTGTTCTCACCGATTTTTGCATTGGAGCATAATCTGGTGGAGCACAAACAACCCAAGCAGGATCAACCTTTAATTTTGTTCCATTATATTCAACTTCGGCAGTAATTGGTCCATCCGAAGTATCATCATACCAACCTTCATTATTGGCAAAAGTAATTGCGATATCACCGTCTATGTTTTCAGATTTTCCATGACCTCCCAACATGATTAGTCTTCCTTTTTCGTCAGTTCTCATTTCACCTAAATACACTTTCTTAGATAAAAACTCACCTTCGAAAATTGGTCCATCTTGAATATTTGTTCCAGAAATAGATTGCGCACCACCATCAATTAATAAGGTTTCACGATTTGGAACATTTATATTTCTTAAAAATGAAGGCGGAGCATCAGCAGCTTCAGGTATATCTAATGCCAATTGAAATTGATACCAAGAAGCTTTTTGATTCGCTAAATGTGAATGCCATGTGATATTTGCATTTTCAGCAGTTAATTCTTTTATAGCTTTTCCAGCAGCATTAAAACCATAGATTCTAAATTGTGCTGCTTGTCTTTTTAAAGCCCCTAATTCATCTCTATACGCATAAGGATCTTCTTGTGCGATAGGTTCGTCAGTTAATGGTCCTAGGAAATATTCGTTTTGACTATTTCCAACTCTCATTATTCCTATTGGTGGATAAATACCAGCAGTTACAATGCAATCATCATCCTCATCCGTATTTCCTTGAAACTCCGGATTTCGCTCTTTTGGTTCTTCTAAAAGTTCTCCATTCGCTTGATGACGAGCTTCTGCGCTTGCTGCATAAACTAATTTTCTAACTTCAGCGATTGATCCTAATGGCTTATGTTGAGATAAAGTTCTCCAAATATTAAAGGCTAAATTACTACCGAATTCTGCCTGACCGATTGCAGCAACATTTTGTTGAGGTAAATGAAGTTTAGCTATACAGATGTATGGACTTTCTTCAGTACTCCAAACTACTTGAGCATCATCAATAGGCATTGTTTCAGGATTTGTTCTTAACTGAATTTCAAATCTGAATGTAGCATCGCCTTGTAGTAAACGTTTTTCAAGATCGATTTTTAAGTAATCATTTTCATTAAACGGAGTTCCTTTATATGTGTTTTCGGGAACCAAACGATATTTTACAATTTGGTTATCTCCTAATTTAAAAGGAAGTATCGCCCAATAACTTGCACTTAAAACACTTGCTTCTTCTTTAGTCATTGCTTGAAGAATTGCAGCAAGCTCAGGATGTTTTTCGATATAAGAATCATAATCTCTATCAATTACACCGGCCGTTGTGAAACTACACATTTGTTGGGCGTCTCTTGCAAAAAAGCGATCAATATTTTGCATGATGAAATCCGCATTTGTTCCACCATCTAAAATATTTTCACCATCCACTCCAAAAAGTTTAAGTCCAACACCCAAAGTAGAATGTAAATCTGGTGAAGTAGGAGTAGTGTCACTTGAAAATCGAACAGCACATTCGTAAGAATCTCCAGCAAATATTCCTAGTTTGAAGCGTTCTTCAATATCTTTATTAACAACAAAATTACCATAAGCAATTCCATGTTGTTTTCTAAAAACAGCTCTTTCTGCAGGTTTTTGTCCTCGTTCAATTCGTGTTTTTTGTCCCATTTCAACAAACATCTCTTTTAGACGTTGTGTTACAATTTCAATATCACCATCACAGTTCCAGCATGATGATGATTTATCATTTTTAGAATTTTCCATTGATTTTGGAGTTTAAAGTTTTGAGATTAATTAGTCTTAAAAGTAAATTTAAAAGGTGATTTTTATAAGGAATTATCCCCAAACGTATCCATTTTAGTAATGGGTGTCTCCTTTTTAGGATTTAATGTAAATCGTGATTAGTAAAGCTTATGTTATTTAACATTTAGGTGCCTTTTTAATACTCTTTTTTAACAGTTTTATAAGATTTTGATTTAGGTTGTTTTGTAGATTCGCTGGTTAACGACAAAGAGTTAATTGTCCATAAGATTATGATAAAATAGTAAGTGAGTGTCCTATAGTAATCATGATTTTTAAGGGATGTTTTCTCTAGTTATTACTAACCAATTATTATCTGAAAATGAAAACAATAGTATTCACGATTGTATCGTGTTTTTTCTCACTTACACTCATAGCTCAAACTATTAAAGGAAAGGTTGTAAATAATCAAAATCAACCTCTTCAAGAAGTAAACATTTTAAATAAAAAAACAGATAAGCATACACATTCTGATGAATTTGGGAATTTTATGCTTGAAAACGTTTCCATAGGTGATACGTTGTATTTTTCTCATATAGGATTTGAAAGCAGATCATATGTTGTAAAAAGCTTGACGGAAGAATTAGTAATTAAATTAAAGTTGAAATCAATTGCTCTTGAAGAAGTAGTATTAGCACCAAGAGTAGATATTTTAAATTTAATTACAGATATAGATATTCAAACAAATCCTGTCAATTCTTCTCAGGATATTTTAAATAAAGTTCCAGGGTTATTTATTGGTCAACATGCAGGTGGAGGTAAAGCTGAACAGATTTTTTTACGTGGTTTTGATATAGACCATGGTACGGATATTAATCTTTCAGTAGATGGTTTACCTGTAAATATGGTTTCTCATGCGCATGGACAAGGTTATTCTGATTTACATTTTGTAATTCCCGAAACTGTGGATAAAATTGATTTTGGAAAAGGATCATATTATGAAGACAAAGGAAATTTTGCAACAGCAGGTTATGTACAATTTCAAACCAAAGAAAGATTAGACAAAAGCTCTATTAAACTAGAAGGAGGGCAATTTGATACTTTTCGTTTGTTAGGCATGTTTAATGTGCTAAATGAGGCTAAGCATAACGCATATATTTCTACAGAATATTTAGCTACAGATGGAGCGTTTGAAAGTCCTCAGAATTTTAGTAGAATAAATGTTTTCGGGAAGTATACAGGGTATTTAAATCCAACAGATGAATTAGGAGTTACACTTTCTCACTTTACTAGTAAATGGGATGCTTCTGGACAGATTCCGCAAAGAGCAGTTGACAGTGGATTAATTACCCGTTTTGGAGCAATTGATGATACTGAAGGAGGAAATACATCAAGAAGTAATATCTTAATTAATTACGATAAAATGATAAGCGATTCTGAAACGTTGAAGAGTTTTGGATACATCAGTAAGTATGATTTTGAGTTATTCTCTAATTTCACCTTTTTCCTTGAAGATCCTGTAAATGGAGATCAAATAAAACAAAAGGAGGATCGAACAATTTTTGGAGTTTCGAGTGAATATAAAAAAGTGTTTTCGGGAGATAAATTTAATGGACATTGGAATGCGGGAATTAGTTTAAGAAATGACAGAAGTTTCAGTAACGAATTATCTAGAACATTGAATCGTCGTCAAACACTTCAGAGAATACAATTTGGAGATATTAACGAAACAAACTTAGGTGGTTTTATTGGTTCAACTATAGAATTTGGTAAATGGACATTTAATCCATCTGTTCGATTAGACTATTTTAATTTCCAATATAACGATACCTTGCAAACACAATATGAAACTCAGAAAGAATCAAAAGCAATCGTTAGTCCTAAGTTTAATGTTATTTATGATTATTCAGATAATTTACAATTTTATGTAAAAACTGGTAAAGGATTTCATTCAAATGATACTAGGGTAGTAGTAGCTGAAGAAGGTAGAGAGATTTTACCAGCAACTTATGGTTTTGATACTGGTTTAGTGTGGAAACCAACATCGAAAATGTTTTTCAATTTAGCTTACTGGTACTTATATGTAGAACAAGAATTTGTTTACGTTGGGGATGCGGGAATTGTAGAACCAAGTGGAGAAACAAGACGTCAAGGAATTGATATAAGTTATCGTTATCAGCCATTATCGTGGCTATATTGGAGCGTTGATGCGAATTATACACATGCAAGATCAATTAATGATCCTGATGGACAAAATTTTATTCCATTAGCTCCAGATTTTACTTTAGTTAGTGGATTAAACATAAACTTTAAAGATGGGTTTTACGGAGGAATAAATGTTCGTCATATTGATAATCGTCCAGCAAATGAAGATAATTCTATTGTAGCTGAAGGTTATACTGTTGCAGATTTAAATGTGGGTTACCGTTGGAAAGATGTTAGTTTTGGAGTTCAAGTTCAGAATCTATTTGATGTAGATTGGAATGAAACTCAATTCGCAACCGAATCAAGATTACAGAATGAAGTAAATCCAGTAGAAGAGATTCACTTTACGCCAGGAACACCGTTTTTCTTAAAAGCCTCCATTCAATATAATTTTTAAGAACTAAGATTACATAATTTAAAAATCTCTCTAGAGAAATCATTTATGATTCTTTTAGAGAGATTTTTTAGTTAATAATTATTCATTAATGCATAGATGTAAATACTCCGAGACTAGCTTTATAACCATGAAACCAAAAACCACTTTTAAACCTATAAACATTTAAAGCTATGTCTCAGAGAAATTTACTTTATTTGAATATCAATCACGTTACTGTAAATCAATGTTATTTACGGCTTCAGCAATTTCATATCCCAATCGCAACCCTTCAATTGCATCTTGTTCTATATGTACACCTAATGGTACACGAGAGTATGCATTTTCTCTTGCCATTTCTGTAAAAGAAGTGAAACTTCTTGGTGAACCATTAAATGATATGTTTACAGCGTTGGTGTATGTATTGTCAGTAAAACTGATATTATCTGTACCAAAAAAGTTGATGAAAACTCCCGCTGCGGCAGCTGCAAATGTTGCATGGCCTGACGGATAGCTTGGAAAAGCTGGATTTTCTTCCTGTATAAATCTTGATAAATTAGTTGTAAAACTTTCGTCAATGTATTCTGTTATATAATTACTTGGACGTTCAATATTGTAGGTGTATTTGTCATCCCAAGCTGAAACAGCAGCATCGTTTATTGAAAAACCTAACCTTAATAAAAGCTCAAGTGCCTTATCAAAACTTAAATCATAATTTTTAATTAATTGATTTGCAATGGAAAATTGTCTTCCTGGAGGACTAATCATCAGTCCTTCTACATCATCAGCCCAAAATTCTGCAATCCATAAATCTTCATTGTTTTCAGAATTAGCTGTAATGGTTGTTTGATATACATTATTCATTTGCTGATAATAATCACTGGATGTAGAGGTGCTATATTGAAGAACATCATCAAGTGCAACACTAGTAGATTCTTGTGGAGTAATAGCAAAAGTTCTTACTTCTCTCCAATATGGAAACCAAGCATCTTCACTTTCTTTAGCTTCCCATAAACCTACACCAACCGGAGCAATATAACTTTGTGGAGTAGGATTATCTATTTGCCATTCCGCATCTCTATCACTTTTACTAAAATCAATTACACGTTGTGCTACATATTTTCCCCAGTTTTCAGAGTTTTCTATTTGAGATGAAGACAGTCCATCCGATAATGAAGATGTCTTTGTGTTTTCAAACTCTGAAATACGTTGTCTTACACCAGATTCAAGATTAATCATAAAATGATCTATAACTTCTGCATAAGCTGTGTTTAAAGCCAAGTTCAGATTTACGTTGTCTTCTAAATTAGAGGAATTGATATTAAAATTAGAATAACGCTCTGAATTTGAAGAATAGTCATTCATAAACGGAACAGCGGTTTCGTAACCAGTTAAATGAATATAAGCGAGAGCTCTAGTAACACTATTAGGTCTCATATTCTCTGTGTGTTGATCTATAGAAACCCAGAAATTATTCCATTCTGTAATTAATGTAGTTGTATCGTCAGACACCGAGATAGCCGTATCTGTATCTATAATATCGGTATCTGTATCAGTATTACAAGACTGAAATATTGTAATGCTTAGGGATATTAATACTATCCATTTTAAAGATTTTACTTTCATAATTTTAGCGTTTTTTAAAAACTTAAATTCGTTTAATTCAAGTTTATAATTCGTAAAAATGTATTCTTCTCTCGTTTTTTAGGCCGTAAACAATTTTGAAAAGTGTAGTTGTATCGTCAATAATTTTAATTTTTGTTTTTAATACTTTTTATTAACCTAAGTTCGATTGTACTAGAAAGACAAATTCCCATAAATACCAATCCCCTAGTTTGTCAAGGAATATTATTTTTATTAGTAGCTAATTGATCGAACCTAGGTTTTAATAAAAACTAAATTGTATCCATTTGCTTATAGTACGTTTGAATTGTTTTTTACCCAACCTCTTTCTATGGAAAAAAGCAGATTATTTACTTACACCTCAATTTATTGAGTTTAAGTCATTGTTTATCAGTTGTATAGGATTGTATGGTTTTTTAAAAAAAAGAGTCTGATTGTAATTTATTTCGGGTAAGATGAAGTGTCAACTTCGTTAAAATGATAGATTAACTTGAAGGTTAGGAGCAAAGCCGCTCGTTTTTCGAAATGTATTTGCTGTAGGATTTTGAAAAATATTTACAGTATTATCTTGATCATAAACATTTAAGATAGATAAACCAATTACGGTTTTAAAGCTTTTAGAAGTGCTATAAAAAGTATAAGAAGAAGAAAAATCAAGTTGGTGTGATCCGTCAAAACGATCTGAAAGTGATAAGTTAGAAGTATCAATAGTAGGATCATCAGGATAAATCACAGGCATTCCTGAGAAATAGCGCCAAGAAAGTGCGAATTTCCATCGGTCAACATTTATCAAGTTTGTTAAGTTTAAAATATGGCGTTGGTCAAAAAAGGCATCTGAAGTAATGTTTCGAAAAGTCGTTTCTGTTTTACTTAAAGAATAACTTGCCCAAGCTTCAATATTATTCCATTTCTTTTTTACAAATAAATCCGCGCCTATACTTGAAATATTCCCGCGAATATCTTCTATTTTCAATGTTATATCGTTCGATCTTTTCTTGAAAAATTCTAAATCAATTAACCATTCTTTTTGATTCAACACAGCTCCAACCATAAACTGTGTTCCTTTTAACGGAGCAATTTCTCTATTAGGTAAAAACCAAAATTGATTGGTAATATTAAAATCATCAAAATCATTTACGAATTTCTTTTGTATAAACTGATTTGAAGTTCCAAAAGAAGATTTAATATATAATTTGTTATTTACGGCATAACTAGCTGTAAGTCTTGGATTCATAAAGAATTCACCAGTGGGAGCATAGTAATTATTGTGAATTCCTAAATTAATATCTAGTTTGTCGCTCCAGTTTTTGTGTAATGATAGGTAAGTTGAATGAATTGTTGCTTTTTGATCTCTTCTTGCATCCAAGTTATTTTCTTGCTCCAATTCATTACTAGTCAATTCATGGTTAATCACATTATAACCTGCATCTAGTTTTGTATTCGGATTAAACTGATAGCTAGCTTCAGCAATAAAACGTGTATCTGCGATTATGTTTTCGTATTTAAGAAAACTATTACGTTGATCTCTATTAAATCCTTCACTAACATTGTTAATGCGCATATTCGATTTACTAAATCGTAATTCGGTATTGAATTTATCAGAGAACTGTGCTTTCCATTTACCAGTGATTCCCCAGTTGTCTAAGTCTAAATCTATAAAATCAGTTTGATCAGGATTTTGCATTTCTCGAACTTCAGCAAATAAATCATTTTCAATATTTATAAAACTTACCGTTGCAGAATGTCGCTCATTGATCTTATAATTCAGTGCAATGTTCATATCTGAAAAACCAATATCAAGATTTGTAGAACCTACTACATTTTCAATTCGACTACCTTGAAATATTAATGTTGAAATGGTTTCTAACTTAGGAGAATTAAATCCTGGATAACTTCTTCTGTATGCCGCTAAAAGAGAAAGTTTATTTTCTATTAGTTTTGCATTCACCGCAAGACCTGCAAATAAAGTATTCCCTATAATTTCATAACTATTTTTATTAGGAATTCTATTCTTAGTTTTCATATTGATTAAACCACCAACACGACCACCGAATTTGGTAGGAAGCATATTTCTTTGAACTTCAATATTGTCTATAACGGCAGCACTATAAGGAGAAATGGCACCTAAAAAATGACCTGAATGGTAAATTGGAATATCATCTATTTGAACTAAATTTTGATCATAAGTATTACCTCTAAAATTCAAATTTCCTGATTTTCCACTCGGTGAATGTATACCAGGAATATTACTAATGACATTAAAAATATCACCATCTGTTTCTCCCGCTAACAATCCCAACCTTTTGGTTTGAATTTGAATGCTATGGTCACCAATTTTTGAGTCAATTCCTTTGGTTAAGTAGTTCGTTAAAACAATTTCATTTAAACGAAACTGTTTAGTGTAAAACTTCAAAGGAGTACTTCTTTCTAAATCTTTCGCTTGTAAATGAATAGTTACATGAAAGTAGGATTCTAAATGAATCGAATCTAAAGGAAATACATTTTTAAGTGTAAAAACTCCATTAGAAAGGTCTAAATTTTGTTTTGGTTTGTCCTGGATTTGATAGACTAAAGAAGTTATAGGTTCATTTGTTTCATCTTCAATGATTGCAAAACTAAAATCTTTACGTAGAGGAAGGACTAAATAATTAGTGCCTTTTTTCTTAAATTTTACGGGAATTTTCTCTTCAATTATAGTAATACATTCTGAAATACTTGCACAGTTAAAATCATTCTCTAAAAGAATAGTATTAAAGAAGGTATGGTTATAAGAAAGGTTTATATTGAATTTTTTTTCAATTTGATTCAGTTTATCTGAAAGCGAAATGCGATTACTCTTCTGAGCAGATAGAGGAGTAGTTAACAAACAAATAAAAAAAAGTAATTGATAAGAGAAAAATCTCAAATTCATTTATTCAAAAATTACGGTATTATCTTCACCAATAACATACTTTATTTCCATAGTAACAAATAAAGTTTGTAATGCCGTATCTAAGTTTTTATGAGTTAAAGTTCCTGAGAATTCTAAATGTTCGTACTTTTTAGGTAATTGAATTTTAATAGTATAGTATTTTTTTAAATCTGAAATAACTTCAGGTAAGCTAGTTTTATTGTATTTACTATAACCATTCGTCCAGTTTGGAGCAGTGTTAATATGTGTTGTTTCTTGTAGTTCGTTTTGCTGAACTATTGCAGATTTTCCTTTGGTTAAGATTAACTCATCATTTTGATAAGCAACTTTAACTTTACCTTCATAGCAGATTACTTCAAAAACAGTATTAGAAGTATTTACATTGAACTGTGTACCCAATACATTAATATTTCCTCTATCTGTAATTACCTTGAAAGAAGATCCTTTAGTAACATCGAAAAATGCTTGTCCTTTTAAATGTATTGTTCGATCGTTATTCCAATTTTTTTCTTTGTAAGAAATTTCAGAGGCGGCGTCTAGTTTTATTGTGGAACCACTAGGTAATTCAATAGTTTTATTCTCTGCAATTTGTGTATTTATTGTAATGGTTTGATTAAACAACAGATTCCATGAAAAATATCCCGCACTAACTAAAATTAGGATGCTTGCAGCAATTTGTAACCAACGATTACTATTGCTAGTTTTCTTTGATGGTGGAGTAGGAGCAATGACTAGTTTTCTTCTTTTCTTAAGTTCCGCTAAACCGTTTTCAGTATCGAATTTTTTAACTTTCCAAGTATCAATTTCATCCAAAACAACCTTAAGCTCATCTAATTCGCCAGAGTTTTCTAGTTCCTTTTTTTGCTCATCGCTTAAACTATTATCGAGCCATTTAGCAATTAAATTATCTTTAAGTAATTTTTTATTCACGCTTAAACATTTTACTATTCAGTTACTTAACGTTTTACTAGTTGTATTACCCAACCTTATATGGAACGTTTTTGTAATTCAGTTATTTCTTTAAGTTTAATTAATGCTTTGGAAATACGTTTTTCAACAGCAGTTTGACTAATTTCAAGTCGTTCAGCTATTTCTTTATAAGTCAGTTTTTCAATTCTATTTAATAAAAATGCTTCTCTTTGTTTTTCAGGTAATTCAGAAATTACAGTTTCTAATTTTTGCTGAAATTCTTTAGTTCTTAAATGAAAATAAGGATCTTCAATATCATGTGAAGGCATGCTATTCTTTTCGAATTTTAAGGCTACTTTTTTAGATCGTATCACATCAATAAATAAGTTTTTAGAAACGGTATATAAAAAAGCTGCTGCTTTTTCATAAATAATACTGCTACATTTTTGCCAAAGTTTAATAAAAGCTTCTTGTACAATATCTTCAGCTTGATTTAAATCTCCAAACTTAAAATATAAATGGTTTCTCAAACTTTCAGCATGAGTATTATATAACTGATCATAAACATGTTCCTCGCAAACAGAGAAATTGCCTTCCATTGTGTCCTAATTAATTAAAGTAAATATAGAATAATTTTAAAGATTGCTGTTTTTGAATCAGACAAATTCATAAGGAAATATTCAGTCTTTAAAAACTATACTTAGGCTTAAAACAAGAAAACTCCACTTTATTCTTTTAATTATTGATAAAGTGAAGTAATCTATGGATTTCAAATTAAGGACAATTAATTTTTAGAATATCTTTTGATTCTACTGGAAGTAATAATCCTTCTAGATAGAAATCGTATAATTTTATTGATTAAAAGGATCGCCATATTTCTCGTCGGTAATAAAATTGTTATCCGTAAGTGTTAATAGAAAATCTACTAGAGATTGTTTTTCTGCCTCCGTCAAGTTTAAACGACGAACGTTGTTTCCTTGTCTTAATCTATTATCTAGGTTAGGACTATTTTGCACACCACTGTTATAATGTTCAATTACTTGTCCTAAGTTGGCGAATCGACCATCATGCATATATGGTGCCGTTAATTCAATATTTCTAAGCGAAGGAACTTTAAATCTTCCTCCACCAGCACCTTCATCTGTAATGGTTGCATCCAGACCAATGTTTCTTGGAGCATCTCCAACAAATACATTAGTGTTATGACATTCAAAACAACGTGTTCGGTTGCTTATAAAAAGTGCTTTTCCTCTATTTTCTGATTCCGTAAAATTTGGAAAATTGTTTTCGATATTATTTACCTGCGCTAAACCTTCATCAAATTTAGATTCATAAGAAACCATTGAACGTATAAATTGAGATAATGCTAAAGCAACCCTTTCACTAGATATTGTCGCATCACCAAAAGCATTGATGAATAGTGATGTATAATGATCTTCTTGTGATATTTTATCTTCAAGTTCTGTAAGTGTTAAACCCATTTCTACTAAATCTTGTACAGGCATTAAGGTTTGGTCTTCTAAACTTTCAGCTCTTTCATCCCAGAAAAAACGACCATTATCATAAAATCGAGCATTTGCTAATCCCATTGAATTTCTAGCAGTTAGGCCACCTTCAAATCCAGTACTAAATTGGTTTGGATCTGAGAATCCGTTTGACTGTATATGACATGAGGCACAAGAAATCGTATTATTTTTAGAGAGATTCGTGTCATAAAATAAAACTCTACCTAAAGTGGCACCATGATCTGTAATAGGATTGTTATTAGGTGTATTATCTTCATTTTCTACATCATTATCTAGAAAAGAATTTGGTAATTCAATATTTGCATAGTTGAAAGGTGTTGCAGGTAGGTTTAAAAGATTAGTATCAATAATGATATCCTCTGTTGGATTATCAGTAGTAATATCAATATAGTCATTCTCGTCATCGTTCGAGCAAGATGCAAATGCAACCGAATAAATTAAAAGAGGGATAAGAAATTTTTTCATGTACTTAGGTAAATTAATCTGTTAGTTTTTATCTGTAATTTCTTGTATTACGTATAGACTATAGAATTACCCAACCTTTAGAATTGATTTTATCTCATATTTTTAAATTTCTATGAAGAAGTTTAAAGTTTGATATTAATTTTGATTCTTTTAAATCATTGGTTTACATAGGGTAGGGGTTCCTGAAATGAAACTACATTTGGTTCGAAAAAATAATATTGCTTTGATAGATATATTATTTACATAAAAAGAAAACCACAGCATTTTGCTGTGGTTTCTTTATTTAAAAAGTAAAACTTTGGAATATTAGCGATTCAATAAAAATTGATCAAATTCTCTTTTATGTCTTGAGAAACTTAGTGTTTCTTTTAGTTTATAAAATTGTTCCTTATTTGGACAGTTTTGATAACTCAACTTTAAAAGTTCTAATTTATCCTTATCAAAGCTAAATTCTTTCACAATTGCTCTAATTCTTTTAACTGAAAAACAATTACGTTCAATGTGTTGTTTAGCTAATTTTAATCTTTCTTTAGAAAATCTCTCATCTTGAATAGATTTTAATACATAGTCGTATTCACTTTGAGATAATGGTCTACAATCGTTAAATCCAGAATTATTATTCATTTGAGCGATTTCACGATCTATAAATCTAATTAATCTTTGCTTTAAAAAGTTATCATTTATTAATTGTTCAGTATAGTAAAAGTTCTCTAAATCATATGAATAAGGAAAAGCAAATTGTAATAATTCAAATCTATCTCTATCAGATTGTAATGTTTCCGTTAACTTCATAATTTGCCTTGTACTTAAACAGTTATTTGAGATAAATTGCTTTATTGAACGGATGCTATAATTTCTTCTATTATGCACCTCATTATACATGTTTCTAAACTGAAAATTAGCCATTGGTCTATTACAAGCATTTGTTGTTAATCCGTGATAATAATCCGCATTAGGATAATTTATTTGAGAAATAGCACTTTGATTTGCCTGTGTATTATGATATAACTTCATGGCAAAAGAAAAACTATTGAATAGATCATAAACTTGAAAGAAGTTTCTTTTATCAATTACTCTAGGATACGCATTTACGCAAATTCTATATTTTCTTCTATCACTAGAGAAAAAACGACAAGCATCAATAAGTTCTGAAACGTAAATATCGTTATGAGAAGAATAATTTAAAGCTTTATCTAAGACTACTTCTGATGAATATTTCTTTTGTGAAAGCTCATTTTTAAAAGATTCGTACTTCGTCTTCTTTTGTCCGAAAGAAGAAACAACGAGGCATAAAGCCGATAATAATAGTATTCTTAGTTTCATAAGTTTTATTTTTAAGTTATGGTTATACTATTTTCAAACAGCATGCCAATAATTTAAAATCATAAAATCGAAAGATCTTTTCTTAGTGTAAGTGTTTTATAATCAGTTGTTTTTATAAGGTAAAAAAAACCACAACAAAATGTTGTGGCTTTATCAATATATTTAACTTTTAAGGATGTTTTTATTTTAAACTTCCTGTCATGTCTTCTGGTTTTACCCATTCGTCATATTCTTCGGCAGTAACGTAACCTAAATTAATCGCCTCTTCTTTTAATGTAGTTCCGTTTGCATGAGCCGTATTTGCAATTTCTGCAGCTTTATAATATCCAATTTTAGTATTTAAAGCTGTAACTAACATTAATGAATTGTTTACCAATTCTGTAATTCTTCCGTGGTTAGGCTCAATTCCAGCAGCACAATTTACATCGAAAGAAACACAAGCATCTCCAATTAATTGCGCAGACTGTAAAACATTAGCAGCCATCATAGGTTTAAATACGTTTAATTCGTAGTGACCTTGAGTTCCTCCAACAGTTACTGCTACATCATTACCCATTACTTGTGCACAAACCATTGTCATTGCTTCTGCTTGAGTTGGGTTTACTTTTCCAGGCATAATAGAAGATCCTGGCTCATTTGCAGGAATAATTAATTCTCCAATTCCTGAACGTGGTCCAGAAGCCATTAAACGAATGTCGTTTGCGATTTTATTTAAAGAAACAGCTAATTGTTTTAATGCAGCATGAGTTTCAACTAAAGCATCGTGAGCAGCTAAAGCTTCAAATTTATTTTCAGCAGTAATAAATGGTAAACCAGTAAAGTCAGCAATATATTTCGCAACTAAAACATCATATCCAGCAGGAGTATTTAATCCAGTTCCTACTGCAGTTCCTCCTAATGCTAATTGACTTAAATGCGCTAATGAATTTTTTAATGCTTTTAAACCAAAGTTTAATTGAGCTACATATCCAGAAAATTCTTGACCCAAAGTAAGTGGAGTAGCATCCATTAAGTGCGTACGTCCTATTTTTACAACATTAGCAAAATCTTCAGATTTCTTTTGTAAAGTATCTCTTAATTGCTCTACACCAGGAATAGTAACTTCAACTATTTTCTTGTAAGCAGCAATGTGCATTCCAGTTGGGAAAGTATCGTTAGATGATTGTGATTTGTTTACATCATCGTTTGGTTGAATCGTTTTTTCACCTTCACCAATTTTCTTTCCAGCAATTTCATGAGCTCTGTTTGCAACAACTTCGTTTACATTCATGTTACTTTGAGTACCAGAACCCGTTTGCCAAATAACTAATGGGAATTGATCATCGTGTTTACCAGCTAAAATCTCATCACATACTTGTGCAATTAAATCACGTTTTTCTTGAGCTAAAACACCTAATTCACAATTGGTATAAGCAGCAGCTTTTTTCAAGTAAGCAAATCCGTAAACAACTTCTAAAGGCATTGTTCCAGCAGGACCAATTTTAAAGTTGTTTCTAGAGCGCTCAGTTTGTGCTCCCCAATATTTATCGGCAGGTACTTTTACCTCACCCATTGTGTCTTTTTCAATTCTATATTCCATTATTATATTATTAATTTTAAAAGAGTTCCCAAAGTTAAGAAAACTACTAGAATTGTTACTTTAAATAATTGTTGAAATATTTTATGAAATGATAGAAAATAAAGAAAATATATCCTATTTTTGCAATCAGTAATTATTTATCAAAGAATAAGATGTTAAATTTTTCAGAGTTTTCAGGATTAGTATTATTTATGTTCATATTTACAACTGGTTTTTGGTTGTTAATTTTTTTATTAACTTTTGTGGTTCCTTACTGGATTGGTGGAACTATTTGGGAAAACTTAAAATTAAAGAGAGAAGCTAAAAAAGCTGCTGAAGGAAAGTAGTTTTAAAGATATATTTTTCAAAAGCCCGCAATTTTGCGGGCTTTTTTTATTTTTAAGAAATTAAAATCAAGATTTTACTATGAAAAATATATTGCTATGCTTAATTAGTTTCATAATTATAAGTTGCCAAACTCCAAAGTCAGAAAAGAAAGAAAATATAAACAGTCAATCCGATTTCACTAAGCAAGAACGATTTATTGATAATTATGCAAATGAAACGCTGAAGAAAGGAAATGTAAATTCCATTTCTCTCGCAGTGTATAAGAATGGAGAAACTTATCATAACTATTATGGTAAGATCAAAGAAAATCTAGGAAAACCTAACGATAATACCCATTTTGAAATAGCTTCAATTTCAAAAGTATTTGCAGGATCTCTTGTTGCAAAAGCGGTTATTGAGAGGAAGATTCAATTAGATGATGATATTAGAAACTTTTTAAAAGGAGATTATCCGAATCTAGAATTTGAAGGAACACCAATTACGATAAAAAACTTATTAACTCATACTCTCGGCTTTAAGGAAAGGAGACCTCCAAAACTAGATAAGATTTGGAAGGATATATCTGAAGGTAAATACGAAAATAATTCAATTGAGTATTCTGTAGATGAATTTCTTGAAGAATTAAAAACAGTAGAACTTGACAAGAAGCCAGGAACGTTTTATACCTATAATTCTGTAGGTTCTGAGTTATTAGCATACATTTTAGAACAGGTTTATAATGATTCTTTTGAGAACATATTGGAATCTTTTTTGAAAAGTTTAGATATGAATGATACATATTTAGAAGGTTGCCGAGAAGAAAGCAAGTTTTTAATAACAGGTTATAATGAAAAAGGAATACAAGCTCCAAAAACTAGAAACATACTTTTAGGTGCAGGAGGGGCAATGATTTCGACATTACCTGACTTAGTTAAGTTTATGAAATTTCAATTAGAAAGTGAAGATCCATTAATCAAAGAATCAACAAAAGAGTTGTATTTAGATAGAGAAGGAGATAAAACAGGTTATTTATGGGATGTTGATTCAGCAGAAGAGGAAGGCTTTTATTATAAGAAAACTGGAACTTCAGATGGAGTTCAAAGTGTTATACTTATTTGTCCTGATGCAAATTACGGATTGATTTTAATCGTTAATAATACTTCGGAAAAAGCTTTTTATGATTGGGCAACTTTATATGACAGAATAGAGTCCGATTTGATAAAATTCCCTAGAATGAATTTAGTTTCTACTTTGAAAAATGATTTTATTGAAAAAACTGATAAAGCAATAGCGACCTATAAAAGTGAAATTATGAATAGTTCAACGTATTATGCGAAAGCAAGAGATTTGAATGTTATCGGTTATCAATTAATACGCGAAAATAGAGTAGAAGATGCTATTAAAGTATTTGAGTTAATGACATCTGAATTTTCTGATAATCCTTATGTATATGATAGTCTAGGCGAAGGGTATTTTAAGAATGAAAACTATAAAAAAGCATTAGAAAATTATGAAAAATCTTTTGCTTTAGATTCTACCAATACAAATGCTAAAGAGTATATTTCAAGGATAAGAAAAATATTAGAATAAATAAAAAGGCTCACAATTTGTGAGCCTTTTTATTTTTAAAAATCTATATATTATCCACCAAATCCTTCACCACCGCCATCGTATTCTCTTTGTGGACGTTCTCTTTTTTTCTTTTGATTAAATCTATATGTAAAATTTAACGATATTTGACGTTCTCTCCATTGGAAATCTCCTTCTGAAATTGTAGAAGGATTTTCTCTTCCTCCAAAGAAAGTAGTATTTTCTCTTCTTCTAGAGTTGAATAAGTCACTTACGTTAAAAACTAAAGTAGCTTTATCATTAAATAGATCTTTACTAAAAGCTAAGTTTGCTACGAAAATTCCTTCTCTATCACTTTGAGCATTTGATTGTGGTCCACGATATCTTAATCTTGTTTGCCACTGAATATTAGCTGGTAATGTGATTCTAGCATTTAATCTTGCAAACCAAGTACTTTCATTTACCTCATCCAATTTTTCCGTTCTTGATTGTAAGTTTGAATTTTCATCTAAATACGTGTAAGTAAATTCAAATGGATCAGTTTGAAATTTAAAAATATTAAAAGATCCAGAAAGTTTTATTTTTTTGGAAACATTGTAATTACTAGTAAACTCAAAACCATAACGTTTTTCATCATTTTGATTTACAGGTTGCCTAACAAAAACGTTTGTAGTCCCTCTAATTTCATTGATTGCAACAGGTCGAATGATATCAGTAGAAATTTGATAATATAATGAAGCTCCTAATGTAAATTTTCTGATTTTTGTGTTGTATCCTAAATCAAATGAACTAGTAAATGTCGGTGTTAAGGCAGGATTTCCTCTGAATATATTCGTGGCAGAACTACGCGTTTCAAATGGATTTAAAAACCAAAAACGAGGTCTTTGTAAACGTCTGCTATACCCTAAAGTCAAATTATCGTTGTCGTTTAACTCATATCCTAAATTAATTGTTGGAAATAACTCTGTAAAGTTGATGTCTGAAAATTGATCAGTAGTAAATACAGTTAAATCAATATCAGTACTTTCAGAACGCAGACCAAGTAAGTATGAGAACTTATCTATTTTACTTCCAAATTGAGCGTAAAACGCATAAATATTCTGCTTAAAGTTGATAGCATTCGACGGATCAAAAGTGTTGTTAGGATCTAGAATTTGTACTCTAAAGTCTGAGTCTAAATCTTGAAATGTAGATTTGTGTCCAGCTTCAAATTGACTATTTTCTCCAATTGGTAGAACGTAATCTATTTGAATTAATTTATCCACTGAACTAGTGATTTGAGAGTTTTGTTCAGATAAAGCTCCATTCACAGTAATTGGAGAGTCTTCAACTTCATTGTTCTCGCTATATTGTAAATCAATATTTAATTTTTGACCATTACCATCAAAGTTATTCGTGTAGTTTATCGCGTACTGTTTGTCTGTTCCATCTTCTTCCTCATTTTCAACACGATCTTCTTGAAGTAAAATTTGAGTTGGATCTGTATTTAAAAAACGATCTGTATCATTGGTAGCAATATCATCACCTAATGATTTTCTGTAAAAGAAAGTACCTGTAATAGAGCTATTTTTACTTAAATAATACTCTAAACCAACAGATGAATTAAAATTATTACTTTTTCTATCAAAAGTTCGATCTTCAATTTGAGTACTGTCAATTTCACGTGTAGTATCATTGATGTAAGAAAACTTTGTGAAAGAGTTTCCTGGGCCTCTTCGATGTCTGTATCCTAAATTTGAAAATATATTGAACTTCTTTGTTCTATAGTTTACATTTCCGCCTAATTGAAATAAATCAGGGTTTCCAATAGTTGTGTTTACAGATCCGTTAAAACCAGTAACTTTTCCTTTTCGTAGAATAATATTCAAAATACCAGCTGTTCCTTCAGCATCATATCTAGCAGATGGAGAAGTGATTACTTCTACTTTTTCAATGGCATCGGCAGGTAAATTTCTCAAAGCGTCTGTTCCATTTAAACCAACTAAAGCAGAAGGTTTACCATCAATTAAAATTCTGACGTTTTCATTTCCTCGCAGACTTACAGCTCCTTCTGCATCAACATTTACAGATGGTACATTATCCAACACATCTGAAGCATTACCTCCTTTAAGTGTCATGTCTTTACCAACATTGTAAATCTTTTTATCTAAACGTATTTCAACTGTAGATTTTTCAGCTATAATTTCAACTTCATCCAGAGCTTCGGCATCCTCAGAAAGTGTTATAGTTCCTAAATTAATATTTTCTGATACTTGTTTTTGAGCAAGTTGTTTGGTTTTAAACCCAATGAACTCAACTTTCATATCGTAAAGTCCTTTAGGGATAGTAACAAGAAAATTACCTTGTAAATCAGTTACTCCACCAGTAACTTTTTTCGTTTTTACATTGGTTAGAATTAATGTGGCGTATTCTAAAGGTTGTTTTGAAGAAGCTTCAATGATTTTTCCGCTAACACTTACTTTAGGTCCTTTTTGGGCGTATAAGGCGCAAGTTAACAGTAAGAATAGGGTAGTGATTTTTTTCATTTTGGTAATGATAATTGATTAACTACATTTAGACAGCGAAGTTCTATAATGGTTTAATCACATAATGTTAAAAGACTGTTAAACAAAAAAGCTGCATCGTTAAACATAACAGATGCAGCTTTTTAGTTGTAAATATTAACTTTTTACTTCTTTTTTTTCTGTGCAGCTCTCTTTTGAGCTTCTTGTTGTTCTTGAGCTTGTTTCATTGCAGCATCTAAACGCTCTCTAAACTTACTTTTCTTAACAGGCTTCTTTTTGTTCTCTTCAATTTGAGCATGAATCTTAGCCTCATCAATTACGTAGTTCTTAATTACGAACATAATTGTAATTGTAAGTAAATTCGAAATGAAATAGTATAAACTTAATCCACTTGCATAGTTGTTAAAGAAGAATAACATCATGATAGGAGAGAAGTAAATCATATACTTCATCATTTTGCTCATATCTGGCATACCTTCTTGAGGTGGAGCCTGCATAGCTGATTGTTGACTTTGGTTCATCTTCATGTAGAAGAAAATAGCAACAGAAGCTAAAATTGGGAATAAACTTATGTGATCTCCATAGAAAGGAATCTCAAATGGTAACTTCGCTACGATATCATAAGAAGATAAATCATCAGCCCATAAAAATGCTTTTTGTCTGAAATCAATATTTGTTGGGAAAAACTTGAATAATGCAAAGAATACTGGCATTTGTAATAATGCTGGTATACAACCAGACATCATACTTACTCCAGCTTTTCGTTGAACCGCCATAATTTCTTGTTGGCGTTTCATTGCATTTTCATTTCCTGGATATTTCTTGTTGATTTCCTCCATTTCTGGACGAATTACCTTCATTTTAGCACTTGATAAGTAAGACTTATATAGCACTGGAGATAAGATAATTCGGGTAACAATCGTCATTAAAATTATGATTAAACCATAATTTCCAATGAAACCTTTTAATAAATTAAATACTGGATAAAAAACAGTTCTGTTTAAGAACCCGAAAATTCCCCAACCTAAATCTGAAATTTCTTTTAAGTCAGTTCCTTCGTAAGTTTTTAGTAAATTATACTCAGTTGGTCCGTAGAACCACTCCATGTTATAATTAAGTTCTCCATTTTGTAATGCTAAAGGAGTATTTAAACTATACGTTTTAGTGAATACAGAATCTTTATCTGCTCCTAAATAATCAACTGATTTTAATTTAGCATCATTAAAAGGTGTATCTGTAGATAAAACAGCAGAGAAAAAGTGTTGTTTATAAGCAACCCAATCTACATCATTTGCAACTTCATCATCCTTCATTTGTAAATACTCTACATCTCCATCTTCTTTATAGTAGTAGTATGAGTACATGTTTTCTGTACGCATACTTTTTTCTTTACGTAAGGCTTTTAAATCCCAAGTTAAATTGATTTGTTGTGCGCTATTAATAACATTGCTTAATCCTTGTGATCGAACAGCGAATCCAACTCTGTAATCGTCAGGTTTAATTTCATAACGATATTCTAAAAATTGAGTTTCAGATACTTTCAGTTTCATAGAAAGTACTGTGTTTTCTCCATTTTTAGATAATTCAGGATTAAATAGTAATTCTTTAGTATTTAAAATTCTATTGTCTGTAGTTCCGAAATTAATATTAAAAGATGCGTTTTGATCTTTTACAATATGTAATGGTAGAGAATCATAAGTCTTATAATTCTTAATTAAAGCTTCTTTAATTTGTCCACCTTTATTACTAACAGTTAATTTTACTAATTCATTTTCTATAACAGTATCACCTTCTTTTGATGCAGTAGCACCATAAGCGAAAGCACCTAATTGATTTTGTAAAGCAATTTGCTTTAGCGAATCGTTTACGATAGTATTATCAGTAAGGGCTGGAGTTGTGTTTTCTTTTTGAGTTGTTTGCTCAGTTTTGGTTGTGTTAGATTGATTTTCTTCAATCTCAGGCTTATTAGAGTTCATCCACCAAAGTAGGATTCCACCTAATAATAACATTCCTATAAAAGAGTTGAAGTCAAATTTTTTTTCTTCCATTGATAAATTTTAAATGTCAACTTGTCATTCCTCAAAATAATTGCCTGAGAAAAACGCGACAAATGTAGCAAAACTACACCGTTTTTTAGTTGTTTCGTTAGAATTAATTTATTTCACCTATATAGCTCAATTGGTGTTCCATTTTCTATTTTTGTTACATCTATTTTCTTTATTTATGAAAAAATATACTATTCAAAAGTCACCATTTGTAGTTCCAACAACAGATGGGAAATTAATAGAAGAGCATTTTGGAAATGCTACTACGAAAGAACCTAAAATAAGTATTGCACATATGGTTGCTCCCCCAGGATGGAGTGAACCTTTTCAAACTCCAGAATTTGAAGAGTATACTTATATTATTAAAGGTAAAAAGCAATTTATTGTGGATGGTGATACCATTGTTCTGGAAGCAGGACAATCAATCAAGATTGAGAAAAATGTAAGAGTGCAATATTCCAACCCTTTTAAAAAAGAATGCGAGTATATAGCTATTTGCTTACCCGCATTTTCTATAGATTTGGTACATAGAGAAGAGGAATAATTTATTCCTCTTCATCATCACCTTGTATTTTATCTACAATGGCATCTTTGATTTTATCTTTATTGTCATTATATAATTTTAACCACTTATCCCATGTTTTCTTTCGAGCATTTACTTCGTTCACGGTTAATTGTATTGATTCAATTTGATATTTTGTTGGAATAAATCTGTAAATATCATCTTTTGTAGGAGTAAATTTAGCTTTTGGTCCTTCAGGTGTTATTTTATTTAATTCGATTGTTTTTAAATCCATGCTTTGTAGAAATCCATCTTCGTCAAAATAGTTAACTTTAAAATTTAGAAGTAAATTTACTTTATGGTGTTTCTTTTTTAATTTAACACCAGTGTATTTATATAAATAACCATCAAATTTTAAAATTTTGAATTTATCATTAATAGGGTTCTTATAAATTGAAAACTCAAAGGTTTGATTCATAGAGTCAATAACTACCTTCTTACTATCTGGTTTTTCGCTATAATTGAAATAGTAGAGTTTTTCATTATGCAACTTTTTAAAGTCAGTAGTTGTTTTTAAAGAAATAAATTTTTGTTCTGCACTATTTTCTTTAGCAAATTTTTCAGGCTTATATATGACAGAACCAATATGATTAATTACTTGCTTTATAATAATAATAGCTGCTTGAGTTCCTATGCTTTCAATACCAACACTATCTATCTCCTTTAATTTTATTTTAGATCCTAGTACTAAAGTTGATTTTGGTTTTATTCGACCTATTTCGCCTATACCATTAGAATCTTTATAATAATAAGTTGTTGTTTTTTTTGGTTTCTTTTTTCTAGTATCTGTTGAAGTTTGACTAAATGTACTTATTGAGAAAAAGATTAGAAATGAAAGTAAAAGTTTACTTGAATTCATAGAAAATTAGATTAGTTAGTAATGCTTAAAAATAAAATATTTTTCAGTACAAAGTGTACCTAATAATGGGTAAATAAAAAAGGATTGCAAGAAGAAATTCTTACAATCCTTTAATTATTTGGTTGATTTTTTTGAACTTAGATATTAAGCTTCGTTATATCCTCCTCTACCATCACAAACTAAAATTCCACAGTGATCGTATTGACAAGTTTCTCCGTTCATTGCTGTTTTACAAAAGTTAATACAAGCTTGTCTTGGATCTACTAGAGTTAATCTTCCTCCGCCGATTTCTTGTTGAGCAACTTTACTTAATGTCTTTCCTAAGTTTAAAATGTTTTTTTTCATTTTAGAATAATTTATTTTGTTAATTACGGTAAAGATTGTGAAGATTAAAGCCAGTTACAATAGTGATTGTAAAAGCGTATCTCTTTTTTTCAAATTCGTTGGAGTTATTTTTTAGGGTAATTATTATGACATCATTTATGAACTGATAGCATCAAAAAAAGCTACCAATGGTAGCTTTTTAATATTGTTTTTCTGGATTAAGTTTAGGGTAAAAAACTCAAGAAATTCACGTTATATTCAGCATATGTACAATTACTACCAGTACGTAATGGTCTTGCAACGATAACAAAATCTCTCGGAGTATTTAGATACGATGCATTTATAGTACTAATTGCAGTTACACCATCAATATCAGTATCATCTGTAATAATTGTATTGTGTTTAAATCCATTATTAAAGTTATTTGTATTTAGTGGATGGGCAGTTGATGTAATAGAATTATTATCAACAGTTGAAATTAAAGGACTAAATCCTTTTGGGAAATACAATTCTATACAATGATCAACCAATATTTCATTCCAGAAAGTATTGAAAATTTGATCTCCTGGATATGGAGAAGAACAAATTTGAGAATTGTCTTCACAAGTTTTTATCGGTCGAGGAGGAGTTTGAATTCCAGGAAGAGTATTGTTTACAGCTTGATTCGAACTGCTAGATCCTGAATAGTTTTCTAATTCTTGAATAAATTTTGTTTTAAAGTTAGAACTAACATCAGGTCCTAATAACTCTTGTATAGAGACAGCATTCCTTCCTTGAAGAATTGAATACATTTCCATTCGCATCATTGGATTATTCATTATCACTCGAGTACTAATAAAAGAAACCCATTGAAGCGTTTTTTCAAAATTATCATGTACTTGTGATGTAGGTTGCACTAAACCACGAGTAACTGATTCTTGTTTGGAGTTGAAGCTGTTTTCAGGTTCAATTAATTCGGTTTCATTATTACAACTTAAGGCAATAAATAGGAGGATTAATAAAGGTTTTTTAAGATTCATTTGTACGACATTTTATCTATTTGGTAGAACGAAAATAAACGTAGAACAGAAGTGAAAAATGCTAGTGTAACCTAAAATTTCATATTCGTAATTGAAATTTTCATTTCTGTAAATGAATTTAAAAAATTTTTTGAAGCGTATATTCTTTTCTCCTTGCTGCTACTGGAATTTTTTCTCCTGTTTTTAGTATTAAAAACCCTTGTTTTTGATACTTAACAACTTTGTTCTTATTCACTATATAAGATTGGTGACAGCGCACAAATGTGTTTTCTGATAGTAATTCTTCTGTTTTCATCATAGATTTTGAAACCACAACCTTTTCAGATACATTGGTATAAAAAGTGGTGTAGTTTCCATCAGATTTACAATAAAGAATATCATCTTCATTAATTGCGAATACAGCATTTGAAGTTCTAAGAATTATACGTTTGTTGATGCCGTTGTAATAGTCGTTTGATACTTTTATAAGTTGTTCGATGTTATTGTCAGAACTCGTATTGTCAATAGCTTTTTGAACTGCTGTATTGAATTCTTCATCGTCTACAGGTTTTAGAATATAATCTAAAGCCCCAACTTTTATAGCTTTTATGGCATGAGTATCAAATCCCGTAATAAAAATTACTTGAATATTTTTGTTACTAATTTGCTTCAAAACATCGAAACCTGTTCCATCTCCTAAATCAACGTCTAATAATAATAAATCGGGATTATGTTTTTCTATTTCAACTTTAGCTTCCGCAACACTAGAGGCTTCAGAAACGATTTTAATTTCCTGAGGAAAGTTTGAGGTTAACCGATCAATTACATCTGATCTTACAAGTTTTTCATCATCAATAACAATAACGTTAATCATTCTTAGTCAATTTAAATGGGATTTTAAAAGATACTATTACACCTGTTTCATTAATGTCTAGCGAATCTTTATCTGTAATTTGTATTCCTTTTCCTGTTGATTTTTTTAAATAATCATGTATTAATTCCAACGAAGTCGATTTTTTAATATCTGAACTTTCGGATTGTAAACCACGACCATTATCTTCAATTTTACATTCAAGAAAACTTTTCTTTTGTGTAAGAGTTAATACAAGTTTCCCTTTATAATTAATGCCATTAAAACCATGTTCTATGCTGTTTTCTATCATAGGTTGAATTAGCATTGGAGGAATAAAAATAAAACTATCTTCTTCTAAATTATTCAGTTGAATATAAAATTCGAATTTATCAGGAAAACGTACTTGTTGTAATGCATAATATTCTTTTAAAGCTTTCAATTCATCTTTAAATAACACATAGTTTTGAGTTGAATTCTCCAAAATTAAGCGCAATAATCTAGAAAACTTAATCAGGTAATTTTTAGCCTTTAAAGGAGTGTCTTTAATTAAATTTTGAATGGTGTACAACGTGTTAAATGTAAAATGCGGATTCATTTGAGATCGTAACAAACGTTGTTGCATTTGCAAACTTTGTTTTTTGACTTTATACATTCGTTGTCTGTAAAAGAATATGCTTAAAATAATGAGAATTGAAACAATTATAATTAAGGTGAATAATCGTGTAATACTTTTAATTTCAATATCTTTTTTTTCGGCTAAAATTTCATTTTCCTTTTTTAGAGCTTTCTCTAAAGCAACTAAATCTTCTTTATATTTTTTTGTGTATTGATCTTTTTGGTAATTAAAGATACTATCCAGACTATTACTTAGTTTTGTTGGGTCTTTATCTGTTACAACTGCCAATTCTAATTGTTTTTGTAAGATGCTCCTTAATACAGTTTCATTACCGTTTTTAGAATTTAGATAAAAGGCAGAATCTAAATACGTGTAGGCTTTATTATATTTTTTTAAAGCAAAGTAAGCCTCAGATATATTATAGTATAATCGAGCTTTTTGATCTGCTGAAGTTCTATTTTTAGGAACTTTTTTAAGATGAGATAAACTTCTAATGAAGAAGTCTAATGAACTCTTGAATTTTTTTTCATCGAAAGTTTGAATACCATATCTGTTGTACAAATTATACTTCGTAGTTTCATTTAAACGACTCTCAATATTTAGTAAACTATCTAGTAATTTGTAAGCCCTCTTTTTATTTTTTAATTGATATTCATATTCTGATTGAAATATGACAGCTTCTCTAATAGAAGGAACTGTATTAGGAATATTACTATATGCGTTTATTTGTTTTTTATTGTATAAAATAGCCTGTTTGAAGTCTTCATTGGCTTTATATGTGTTTTCATATAGATAGTTAACAAACACTTGATTATTATAATCTTTATCATCCAATAAGCTCTCTAATTTGTCGACTATGGAAATGCAGTCGCCATATTTTCCTTGAGAATAATATACATACCAACTTTGGTAGAAATAATCTATCTCACGATCGTATTGTAAAGAATCAGCACTAAAATCAGTAGCTTTATGAGAATAATGAGCGGCACTATCCATAACACCTTTAGCATAAAAGTAAGATCCTAAGGCATAATTATTTTCTGCTTTTAAAGAGTCGGACAATTCAGGGAAAAGCTTGATGAGTTCAATTCCTTTCTTTAAAAAGTAATAGGTAGAGTCTTGATTTTTAGTTGATTTTTGTTGGAGTTCTATTAAATTAGATTTAGCTTGACTACTATCTTTTACTTGATCATTACAAGCTAAACAAAGAAGAATAAAAACTACGAAGAAAAATCTTTTCGACATCAATAAAAATAATAATGTACTAATGTATAAAATTAATAATTGATGATTTAATTCTTATTGGAGACAAATAGAGTAGAGAAGAAGAAGATATTTTAGAATTGATATTTCATGTCAATTGCATATTTAACCAACTCATTACCATTTTTTAAATTCAATTTGCGAATCATGTTTTTGCGATGAGTATCTACAGTGGTTTTGGCAATAAATAAAGTTTCAGCTATCTCTTTTGAAGTTTTTCCATTAGCGATTAAACTTAATATTTCCTTTTCTCTGTTAGATAACACAACCTTATCAGATTTCCCGATGGTGACTTTTTTGTCGATATAATCATTCATAAAATTGAAAGCAACATTAGGATCGAAGAAAGTGTCTCCTTCTGCAACTGTAACAATTGCTTTTGATAGCATTTTTATTCCAGAGTTCTTTAATAAATAACCCGATGCACCTGCATCTAACATTTGTTTAATTGCATCAGGTTGATCAAACATAGTTAAAGCTAATACTCTAATGTGTGGAAGTTTAGTTTTGATAAGTTTAGTTGCTTCAATTCCATCCATTTTTGGCATGCGGATGTCTGTAATAACCAATTTGGGTTGTTTTAGTAATACGAGTTTTACAAGATCCTCTCCATTATTAACTGTTCCAATAATATTTACATTCTCATCATATTCGAAGAAAGATTTTACACCATCAATAAGCATTTGATGATCTTCAGCCATAGCTATTGTTATCATAATTATGTAGTCTTTTTATCAAAAATAGAAAATTGCAGCTCACGTTTTCTACTTATTGATAGGTATTATATCGGAATGTTCAGAATAATAGAAGTGCCTCGATTCAGAGCAGAATCAATTTGAAATGTACCATTACAATGTTCTATTCTTTTTTTAATAGAACCTAATCCCATTCCGTTTTTAAAGTCAATTTCACTTTCTTTAAACCCTTTACCATTATCTTCTATAATAATATTTAAATTTTCATCAAAAAGAGACAAATTGATAGTTGCTTCAGATGCTTCTGCGTGTTTTATAACATTAGTTATCAATTCTTGAATTATTCTAAAAACCATTATTTCAGTATTAGTATCTAGTTTTTTTTCCAAACCAAAATCTACAATTTCAATCTTTAGTTTGTTTGCTGAAGATACTTTTTCCGTCATGTGTTTTACCGCGACTAATAATCCTTCATTAGCTATAACTCCTGCATTTTTAGCATGAGCAATGTTTCTAACTTTTAAATAGGTTTCATCAATTAACTTTTCGGTTTTATTATATAAATCTTCTTGATTAAAATGTTTTTTTTCTCTATTCAGTTTTAAGTTTTCAAAATGTAGCTTTAAGGTAGCTAAAACGCTACCAATATTATCATGTAAATCTTCTGCAATTCGAATTCGTTCTTTTTCCTGACCTTCAACCATGGCATTAATCGTGGTTATTTCTTGTTCCTTTAAAAGCGTTAAATTCTTTTGCTTTTCTAATTCCTTTTGTTTTTCGGCTAACAGTTGTTTTTTTCTTGAGTTTTTAATGTTTAGATAAGCAATTAAAGTACCTAATAAAAGAAATACCAGTGTAATGTATAGAAAGTTTTGAGTTTGTTTTTTTTCTAATTCGGTTTCCTTTCTTTCTTGTTCACTTACTAAATTTTGTTGTTTTAATTCAAGGTTTTCTTTTTCTTTTTCTAAAGTTTTTATTTGAACTTTTGTTTTGGATATTATTGTGTTATGTTGAAGAAATTTATATTGATAACCCAAAAAACGAACTTTTCTAGCGTAATAATATGCAGAATCGTATTGTTTCAGTTTAGCGTGCAAATCAGCTAAAAATGCTTTCTGATTATATAAATATCTCAGCGAATCATTAATGTTAATATATTTTGAAGATTGATGAAGATAATTAACTCCTTTTTGATAATTTCCATTTAAAGATGCAACTCTAGCTAAATTAAGTAGAGCTTTAAACTTGGTCACGAGGAAGTAATTTGAGTTGTCAATATATTTTAAGCTATTCTTATAGAATTTCTTGGCATAATTAGGATTGTCTCTTATGAAATAATTTCCCTTATCCATAAAATATATTGACTTTAACTTATAACTTGGTTCATTTTGAAATATGGAATCATAGGATTTAAAAATCACATCATATTTTGATTTTAATTTTGTTTTTTTCTCATTATATAATGTTGTTTGACCCAATAAATTAAATGAGAAGGAATAATAGTGTAACCAATCATTTACATTTCTACAATAACTTTTATATAAATTTAAATATTCGAGATAATCATTATCGTTTTGTAGTGAAGAACGAGAATAAAAAGTAAGTAAAGATTTTAAACAAAAATTAATCAAGAGCTGATAATCAGTTTTTCTTGCTTCGGTATAAGCGGTAAGAAAATACTGATAGCTGTTAGTACGTTCACTATTATATAACAAGTCGTGGTATCCGAAAATTAAATTAATAATGGAATTGTCAAAGTTATTTCTTGTTAGTTCTAATTCAGGGCGTGTAACTATTATTTCTCCATTATTAGATACCAAATAATTTAAAAGTAGTAAATTCTTTATTCTAGATGTTGATTCTTCCAATAAACCTTTATTCGAGGGATTATTTTCAAAATTTAAGGTGTTAATATTTCTGAAAAAAGAATCGAATAAACTAAAATCTTCAGAGTTTGCTTTAACCGGCAAACTCTGAAGAATAAATATTATTAACAGTAAAATTCTATATTTCACGAGTAACTCTTAAATTAGAGGTAAAGCAATGATCTCCAGTTGCTTTGTTTGAAAAGTCAACTTGGTCATTTATCCAGTGGTCCATTGAAAGGTATAAACCAATTGGAGGAATATGATTATCGTCGTTGTATCTATCATCTTCCGTCTTACCATCTCTGTAAGAAAATTCCTCATCAAAAATATTATCCATTTTATTTTGATTTTTAACTAAACCTCTAAATACTCTTACACCATGAATGTTGTCAACGTTTATCTCTTCATTTTCAATTATGTTTGTTGTGGTAATATTAGTTTTGGTGTTCTTTTCGAATCCAATCAGAGGTATTTCAATAAATAAAATGTTATTTCCCAAATTATCAGTAGTAGTTGAAACACGAATCTGATTATGATTGTTATGATTTACAAAGCCTAAATTACAAGTCCCTTTATAGTTAAGTAATTCAAGTTCAACATAACTCAATATACTGCTGTTTTCTTTCAAATGAAATTTTCCATAAACACAGTAAAAAGTACCGTAATTTTGACTGGCAATTAAGAATTGATGCCTACTGCTATCCTTTAAATTAATACTAGTAGTTAAATTTGACATAATATAAATTTTAAATTTGGTTAAAGGTATATCTTGAATTATCCAATATGTCTACCTATAAATAGGTAATTTAATCTCCTTAAATATAGGGAGATAAATTTAATGTAAAGTAAAAATGGTAAGAAGTATACCTAAAAGGATAGCCGTAAACTTTTGAAAATTGAATTTATGGTTTTCGGAACTTTCAAAAAGTATAATAGTGGAGATATGTAGAAATACTCCAATAATTAATGCTGTAATTTCTTGATGATAATGTTGTAACCAATCTAAATTTTCACCTAAAAAGTACCCTGCAGGACTCATTAAACTAAATAAGAAAAGAAAAGAGAAGGTCCTTATTTTAGAGATTCCTGAATGTAGAAAGAATGTGGTTAAAATAATGGCAATTGGTATTTTATGTACAACAATTGCCCATAATAAATTATCATTAGCGTTATGAATAGGTAACCCTTCAGAAAAAGCATGTAAGGATAAACTTGTAAATAATAGCCAAGGAAATGTATTTGAGTTGGAATGCAAATGAACATGACCATGTTCAGCACCTTTAGAAAATGATTCTAAAATGGATTGAAATAAAATTCCTACTAATATTAATATACCTAAAGTGTGTAAATCATGTTCGTCATGACTATGGCCATAAACTTCAGGTAATAAATGTAAAACCGTAACAGATAATAAATATGCACCACTAAAGGCTAATAGTAGCCTAGTGTAAAGTTTATTAGGTTTCTTGTATAATACAAATGCTCCACCTAATAAAACAGCTCCAATTAAGAGTAAGTAACTCATTTAGCAATTAATATTAATCGACTTGAATTTTCCTCGTCAAATTCATTTAAATTATAATCTCCAAAAGTATTTATAATTGTTAAACCTGCATTATGAAAATAGGATTTCATTTTGTCTAAATCTAAAAATTTAACTTTTTCTGTGTATGAATGTTGCTTTTCATCAGCAAAAAAAGAAATATGCTTTAAAATGAATCCGTCTTTAATTTCTCTCTTAATAGTAAAGGTTATACCGTCAATTTCCTTTACTTCACTAGTAACTAGGTTATTTTTAATTTTCTGAACATTTAAAAAGTCTAGGACTAAAACTCCTGAACTCTTAAGTCCAGCTTTCATCCCTTCTAAAACTTTTAAATCTTCTATATCATCATCAAAATAACCAAAGCTTGTAAATAAGTTAAAAACAGCATCATACTTATTTTCTAAAGATTTACGCATATCCCAAACCTCAAAATGTAAGTTCTCATTTTCAAATTGTTTAGCGTAATCAATACTGTTTTTACTTAAATCACCACCTGTAACTTTGTAACCTAAAGAATTTAAATAAATAGAATGTCTTCCTTTACCACATGGTAAATCAGCTATATGAGAGTCTTTAGGAAGTTCTAAATAATTTGTGATATTTTGCATAAATAATTGTGCATCATTATCATCTCTGTGCTTGTAAAGTATATGATAGTATGGTGTGTCAAACCAGGAAGTAAACCAATCTTTTGTCTTCATAAGGATAAGTTGGACGCAAAAGTAATGAAAACTTACAGTTTTAAATGTATTTTTGTAGCCTTAAATAGTCTAGATGGATAAAGATTTTAAAATGGTAGCTACTACCATTTCCGGATTAGAAGGAGTTTTAGCTGAAGAGCTTAAAAAATTAGGAGCAAGAGATGTTAATGAAGCAATCCGAAGTGTATATTTTAGAGGAGATAAAGGTTTTATGTATAAAGCAAATATTGCTTTAAGAACTGCTATTCGAATTTTAAAACCTATTAAAAGAAGTAAAGTTTTTGATGAAGAGGATTTATATGAAGCAATTCAACGCGTAAAATGGGACAGAATTTTAGATGTTGAAGGAACTTTTGCAGTTGATGCTGTAGTTTATTCTAGAAACTTTACATCGAATTCACATTATATCTCTTTAAAGTCAAAAGATGCAATTGCGGATTACTTTATGTTTAAGTATAAGAAGCGTCCGAATGTAGATTTAAAGGATCCTGATATTAAAATTCATATTCATATCCATAAAGAATGGCTTACTATTTCATTAGATAGTTCAGGAAATTCTTTACATAAAAGAGGATATAGAAGTGCAACCAATATAGCACCGATAAATGAAGTTTTAGCTGCTGGTTTAGTTTTATTATCTGGATATAGAGGAGAGGAGAACTTTATAGACCCAATGTGTGGTTCTGGAACTTTATTGATAGAAGCAGCAATGATCGCCAATAATATTCCGGCAAATATTAATAGAAAGCATTTTGCTTTTGAAAACTGGAAAGATTATGATGAAGATCTGTATTTCGTAATCCAGGATTCGTTGCTTAAGAAAATTAGAAATTCTCATTTCAAAATAATGGGATTTGATAAAGCTCCTTCTGCAGTTAAAAAGGCTAGACAGAATATTATTAATGCCAACTTAGAAGAGTTTATAGGTGTGCACCACGTAAATTTCTTTAATTCGAAAAAAGAAGTATTTGGAAAAACAACAATATTGTTTAATCCACCTTATGGAGAGCGTTTAAATATTAATGTTGAAGATTTTTACAGAAGTATTGGTGATACATTGAAACATGGATATCCAAATTCTACAGCATGGTTAATTACATCTGATATTTCAGCGTTAAAACATGTTGGATTAAGAACTTCCAAAAGAATACCAATCAAAAACGCAGATTTAGATTGTCGTTTCGTTAAATACGAATTATACGAAGGAAGTAAAAAACAAAAAAAAGAAGTGCCTAATTAAGCACTTCTTTTTTTTCTAATTCAAACTATCTATTTGCTTATCTGCTTTTTAATAAATATTTATTAAAGCTTTTTCCGTTGATTTTTGTGTATTTTGAATCAATATCATAACCAACTTCCATATTTTTTATATCAAATTTACCATCAACTTCAGTGTATTTGATATTTAAATCTTCTTCAAATTTTACATTATTAAAAGAAACTCCGTTTTTAAATTTTGTGTACTTGAAAATAGCCGTTTCCTTGAATACTGAATTAGCAAAGCTTACGAATCTTCTGAAGTCTGCATATTTAAACGTTGCAGGTTCATCAAATAAAGTGTTCTCAAAAGTGATGTTTCTTGAAAATTCAGCATATTTAAACGTACTATCTTCTAAGAATTTAGTTCCACTAAAGTCTGCATTTTCATCAAAGTCAGAGTATTTAAACATTGCTTTTCTTTCGAATGTACAATCTCTAAAAGTAACATCGTTTTCAAAGTTTGCAATAAAAGTGTATCCACTGTCTTCATGAGGAATGTATGCTAAGACATCATCTTTAAATTTACAGTTAACAAAAGAAATTTTTCCGGAAATGTCTTTTTCAACGGTATTTGATCCTCCGCTATTCCACCATCTTCGTCTTTTTGGTAAAGAAGGTAAAGCATCATCCATATAAGTAAGGTCTAAAACACCTTCTATTGTTGCGTTACTAATTGTTACGTCCTTTCCGTTTTTTATATCATTTAAAATATCTGAAGCGTCTACTGTTTTTTGAGAGAAAAGTACAGTAGCAAAGAATAAGGTTACTATTGTAGTTATGTATTTCATGATGTTAAATTTAATTCGTTTTTATTATAAAGACACACCAACTTTTGAAATGTTACACAAAAAAAAAACACTCGATAAAAATCGAGCGTTTTATATAATGTTCTTAAACTAAGTCTTAGTTTACAGAATCGCTTAACCCAGCACCAGCTTTAAACTTAACAACGTTCTTAGCAGCGATTTGGATTTCTTTACCAGTTTGAGGGTTTCTTCCTGTTCTAGCAGCTCTTTTAGAAACTGACCAAGTTCCCCATCCAACTAAAGCAACCTTATCACCTTTCTTTAAAGCTCCAGTTACGTTGTTTGTTAAAGAATCTAAAGCAGCTTTAGCAGCAGCTTTTGAAATTCCTGCGTCAGCAGCCATCGCGTCGATTAAATCAGACTTGTTCATAATTTATAGATTTTTAAAATTAATTAATGTTTTTTGCATTAATGCTTAACAAATATAGATTTAATGCGGTATTGCGCAAGTTTAGGGGGGTAAAAACCAAGGATTTGTTAATAAGTTGTATCAATTTGTTAATAACCCCAATAAAAAAGAGGTTGAAATCACCTATCCCACGTGAATAGTGGGCTACAGCATGATGGCATCTTTCTCAAAGGTATATCCATTTAATAAACTAGGAATATCTAACATTTTTTTACCAGATAATTTAATCTCATTTATAATTAAATATCCATCCTTAACAGCAACTTTGAGTTCCTTTTTGGTGGTAACAATTGTTCCTGCTTTTAAATTATGATCAGAAAGCTCTTTATCAACACCATAAATTTTTGCTGAAATTTCATTTTCACCATTCTTTATATTCGTCCAAGCGGCAGGATATGGATTTAACCCTCTAATATGATTATATATTTCAGAAACAGATTTAGTCCAATCTACTTTGCAATTATGCGGGAATAATTTTGGTGCAGCTTTTTCCTCTAATTCTGGTTGCTTTGTTGTTTTAACTTCACCTGAAGAAATAAGATCAACTGTTTTCGTAACTAAATCAGCACCTAAATACATTAATCGATCGTGTAATTCACCTACAATTTCATCTTCTTTAATTTCAATCTCACTTTTTAAAATAATTTCTCCAGTATCTATTTTATCATCAATAAAGAAAGTAGTTACTCCGGTTTTTGTTTCACCATTTATAATAGCCCAATTGATTGGCGCAGCTCCTCTATACTCAGGTAGGAGAGAGGCGTGTAAATTAAATGTACCTTCTTTTGGCATTTTCCAAACAACCGTTGGTAACATTCTAAACGCAACAACAATTTGCAAGTCTACATTCAAATCTTTCAATTCCGCCAAGAAATCTTCACTTTTTAAGTTCGTCGGTTGTAGTATTGGTAAATCTTGTGTTAACGCATATTTCTTAACTGCAGATTGATTTAACTTTCTTCCTCTTCCAGCTGGTTTATCAGGAGCTGTTATAACACCTACAACATTATATTTATCTTCAATAAGTTTCTTTAAAATGGTTACTGCAAAATCTGGAGTTCCCATAAAAACAATTCGTAAGTCTTTCATCTATTTTATAAAGTAAGTATTTGAGTTTGTAATTCCTATTATTTCTTCAGCCAATAGTTTTCGCAAATGTATTAAAATATCCTGCTCAGGATAAGAAAGTTCATGCTGTAGTTCTTTTAAAGATATATTCTCTTTTTTACTAATAATTTTAAGTAGCAATGGAGATAAATTATCCTTTGTTCTAATTCGATTTTTACAAACATCACACTTTCCACAATTGGTATTTGATATTTGTCCAAAGTAATTTAAAACCTGAATATTTCGACAGATAGTATCATTTTCAATATAGTTTATAATGTTTTCAAGTTTCTTGTATTTGTACTTTAAAAACTTTGATATCTCTTTACTATACCTATTAATTGCTTTGTTGTCTTCTCTTGGTAATAAAAATGTTATTTCACTATCGGAGTCAGATTTATGATAATCAAGAATTTCTTCCGACTCGAGCTTTTTTAATAACTCTATTACCTTAAAAGAAGTAATCCCTAGTTTTTTAGCTATTGAAAATTCATTAATCTTTACTTCAGCTTCAAATAATCCTGTATACATTCGAAGAATAGTATCTAATAATTTAGATTTTAGATTTTGATTTTCCTTATAACTAATTAATTGATTAGAACTAACCTTAAATTGAACGGTGGAAGTCTTTTGTTTTCCTTGTTGAAAATCTAGAATGCCATAATTGTTCAATAATTGTAATGCATTGAAAGTTTTACTTGGTGAAAAACCATATTTATTACAAAATTGTAAAATATTAAAGCTATAATTTTCATCTGTTATTTCGCCTAAAGCAATTTGAAAATGCTGATATAGCTTTTTATGAATTTCTTTTATTTCTAATATTGACGGTTGAGATTGTGCGAAAATACTTTTGGCATTTTCTATATCTGAAGGATTAGTTAATAATATAGCAAAAGCCTTTTCTTTATCTCTTCCAGCTCTTCCTGCTTCTTGAACATAATTTTCTACGGAAGAAGGTATATTATAATGTATAACTGTTTTTACATTTCCTTTATCTATTCCCATTCCAAAGGCATTTGTAGCCACCATTATGGGTGTTTGTTCTGTCATCCAATTTTCAAAAGCTTCATTTTTTTCTGTTAAAGATAAACCACCATGATAATAGCTGCTTTTAAAACCGTTGTAATTTAAATAATTGGAAAGTTCTTTCGTCTTTTTTCTAGAGTTAACATAAATAATACTCGGGTTATTATATTTCCCGAAAATTTGTTGAAGCTTTGAAAGTTTGTCATTAGTTTTAATGACGGTGTAAGAAAGATTATCGCGATTAAAAGATTGTTTTAAAATTTTTGGATTATCTAATTCTAAAATATCTTCAATATCCTTTAGTACCTTTTTAGTAGCGGTAGCTGTTAAAGCCGCAACATTAGTATCAGGAGCAATTTCTCTTAAAACATTTAGTTTGGTGTAGGAAGGCCTAAAATCATGTCCCCATTCAGAAATACAATGTGCTTCATCTATAACAAAAAAAGAAATTGTTAATTCTTTAAGTTTTTCTTGAATAAGTTTTGATTGTAATCTTTCAGGAGAAAGGTATAGGAATTTATATCTACCATATTTAATATTATCAAATAAGGTTACAATTTCATCAACTGAAGATCCAGAGGGAATATTAAGAGCTTTTATTCCCTTATTTTTTAAATTATTGACTTGATCTTCAATTAAAGCAATTAATGGAGAAATTACGATACAAACACCATCTACAAGCATAGCTGGTACTTGAAAAGAAATTGATTTTCCTCCACCAGTAGGTAATAAAGCAATGGTATCTTTCTTTTCTAGAATTGTATGTACAATTTCTTGTTGTTTAGCTCTAAAAGAAGAAAATCCCCAATAGGATTTTAATATTTCTAATGGATTTGACATTTACATGTGGCTCAATATAAAATTACAACGGTTCCTAACAGTATCAAAAGGTACATTTATAATTTCATAACCGAGCTCTGAATATGCTTCATTTAAAAATTTACTTATGGTCTCAGATTGCTCAAAAGTTTCGTAGCGTTCGTTGTCTGACCTGTAAATTTCTTTCCAAGGAAGAAATTGAAAAACTTTTGTGTATTTATATTTTTCACTTTTTTCTAAAAATACAGAAGGAAATTCTGTATCAAAATATCTCATATAGGCATGAATACTTGGAATTCCTCGATCGAAAAAAACTATTCTCTGATTAGAGTTTTCAGCATCAATAAATTGTTGTTCCCTTCCTTCTAATAGCTTGGTACTAAATAAAATAGGGTCTGTTAAGAATAATTGTTCTATTCCTTCTTCCTGTGCTTTCTTAGTCACTTCCCTTGAAATTTCAGGCATACATTTAAATCCCTGACGTTTTAAAAACCTTAACACAGAAGACTTCCCTGTACCTGGTCCACCAATAAAAACAATTTTTTCTTGCATGTGGCAAAAATAAAAGTTTCGTTAATTATATGTAATAAATAGTGTAATTTTGTTCTCCTGTAAATTTTTAGGATATATTTTTAGCTAAAAAAACAGTTAAATTAACAATCAAAAAGAATCACATGTCGGACAGAGATGCTTTTTATATTAAATTAAAAACCAAATTAGAGGAAACAACTACGTTTCCTACAAAATACTTATATAAATTTATCGTTCCTTCTAATGGAGATCAAGTACAACAAGTAAAGGATCTTTTTGATAAGGGAGGAGCAGTTATCAATACAAAAAAATCGAGGACAGGAAAATATGTTAGTGTTTCTATTCACTTAAACATGAAAAGTGCAGATGAAATTATAGCATATTATAAGGAGGCTGAGAAAATCGAAGGAATCATATCATTGTAATTTTATGAAAAACAGCATCATCACATTTATTTCTTTGTTTTTAGTACTAGTTAGTTACGGTCAAAAAGACAAAGTATTACTTACTATTAATGAAGAACCAGTTTACGTTTCTGAGTTTAAAAGAGTTTATGAAAAAAATCTAGATCAGATTAACGATAGTGAAAAAGGTATCGATAAAAATTTAGATCTTTTTATTAACTACAAACTTAAGTTAATTGAGGCTTACAAGCTTAAATTAGATACTTCTAGAAACTACAAAAGCGAATATAGAAGTTATAAAAATCAGTTGATGACTCCTTATCTTCAAGATGAAGATTTTAAGAAGAGTCTTGTTCAACAAGCTTACAATAGAACAAAAGAAGAAGTAAGAGCAAGTCATATTCTTATTTCATATTCTAAAAAAACAGCAAAAAGAGACACAACTGAAATTTTAAATGTCTTAGATTCAATTCGAACAAGAATTGATAAAGGAGATGACTTTGGTGAGTTGGCAAAAGAATTTTCTGATGATCCTTCTGCTCAAATGAATGGAGGTGATTTGGGGTATTTTTCTGCATTTAGAATGGTATATCCTTTTGAAGAAGCTGCATACGCTACAGAAGTGGGTAAAGTTTCTAAACCATTTAAAACAAGATTTGGATATCACATATTAAAAGTTACAGATAAGAGAAACTCAAAAGGAGCTTATGAAGTAGCACATATTTTAGCCAGAGATAAAAGTATCATAGGAAAGGTGAAAATTGATTCTTTGTATAAGAAAATTCAAAACGGAGAGTCATTTGGAGACATAGCTAAAAAATATTCAGAAGATAAAGGGTCTGCAACTAATGGAGGTGTTTTACCAAGATTTTCTTCAGGAAGAATGGTACCTTCTTTTGAAAATGAGGTTTTCAATTTAACTAAGGAAGGAGAAGTAAGTAAGCCTTTTAAAACTAGATATGGTTGGCATATTGTAAAGTTGATTAAAAATTATCCAATAAAATCTTTTCAAGAACTGAAACCAGAATTAGAGGCTAGAATTAGAACAAGTAACAGAGGTAAACTATCTCTTCAGAAATTAGTTTCAGATTTAAAATTAAAGTATAAAATCGTTAAAAACACTGATTTATTGAATCGTGTAATTAAAGATAGAGACTTTGAATTTCCAGAATCAGATGAAAATACTGCTATTATAACAGTTGAAAAACAAGGAGCTACATTAAAAGAATTTTTGGATTACATTAAGAATAAGAAGTATTTAAGTGTAGAAAACCTTTGGAGTAAGTTCGAGGATGAAAAAGTTCTGAATTATTACAAAGAAGACTTAGTTAATTTGTATCCTGAATACAAGAATACACTTCAAGAATACAAGGATGGATTGTTGTTATTTGATTTAATGAAATCTAAAATTTGGGACGCTTCTCAAAATGACGATGAAGGATTAACGAATTATTTTGAAAATAATAAAAAGAATTATAGCTCAGAAGATATTTCAAAAGTAAAAGGGGAGGTAATTAATGATTACCAGAAGTATCTTGAAGAGCAGTGGTTAGCTACTTTAAAGAAGGAAAATAAAATTAAAATTAATAAGAAAGTTTTAAAGAAGCTTAAAAAGCGTTACAACCAATAAATTAAAGTGAAAAAATTAGTTCTACTTTTTTCAGTACTCCTTTCTGTGAGTTCTTGTGACAAGATAAAGTCGTTTGATATATTCACAAAAAAAGAGGAGAAGAAAGAGCCTGTAGTAGCTTCTGTCGGGGAAACAAATTTGTATTTATCTGAGTTAGAAAGTGTCATTCCAAAAGGCATTTCAGATAATGATAGTATTGTTTTAGCGAAAAGTTATATCAATACATGGGCTAAACAGCAATTGTTGTTGCAACGAGCTGAAGAAAATATATCTGAAGTAAATAGTAATAAAATTGACGAACTGATTAAAGCTTATCGTCAAAGTTTATATATAAATGGTTACAAGGAAACTTTAATCAAACAACAACTTGACACAATTATAAGTGAAGCTTCAATAGAGGATTATTACCAAAAAAATAAGGACAATTTCAAGCTCAATGAAGAGTTACTTCAAATTAAGTATGTATACTTTGGTAATGATTTCTTAGATAAGGACGAAGCTATTGAAAAGTTTAAGTCTACAGAAGAAGAAGATTTAGAAGATCTTGAATCTTTAACAATTAACTTTAAAGATTATCAATTAAGAGATTCTACTTGGATCACATATGATAAACTACTTCAAAAAATTCCTCCATTTCGATACGAAACGAAAGAAAAATTGTTAAAAATATCAAAATTCATTAAGAAGGAAGATAGTTTAGGAGTATATTTGGTGGCTGTGAACAATGTGCTAATGAGAAACGACATTGCTCCACTAAGTTATATTGAGAATAATATTAAACAATTAATCTTACACAATCGTAAGATAGAATTAGTTAGAGATATAGAAAAAACGTTGATTAATGATGCAATTAAGAATAATGAATTTAAAGAGTATTAGTCTTTCACTTTTTGTAATGTGTGCAAGTTTAAATGTTTTTGCACAAAAGGTAAAAATAGATGGTGTAGCAGTTGTAGTTGGAAAGAATATTGTTTTAGATTCTGATATCGCTAAGTTTAAGCAAGAAGTTGAATTACGAAGTGAGGGAAAAGTGAAAATTTCTGACTGCGAAATGTTAGAAGAATTAATGCAACAAAAGCTTTTAGCGCATCATGCAGTTGTTGATAGTGTTACAGTTTCTAAATCAGAAATAGATTCTAGAGTAGATAGAAGTATTCAGTTTTTTACACAGGAATATGGTGATGTTGATGCTGTTGTTAAAGCTTATGGATTTAACGATTTAGAGGATTTAAAAAAGGAATTATCTCGTGTTCAAAAAGAAAATGCTTTAATTGAAAAAGAACAAGTAAAGGTAACAGAAGATGTCGATGTAACTCCAGAAGAAGTACGATTGTATTTTAATGGATTAGAAGCAAAAGGAGAATTACCTGAGTTTCCAGCTGAAGTTCAATTGGCTCAAATTGTTTTAAAAGCTGAACCTACAAAAGAAGAGGAGCAGAGAGTTATAGATAAGTTAACTGAAATTAGAAGACAAATAGTTGAAGATGGAGCAAGTTTTAAGTTAAAGGCAATTATTAATTCAGAGGAGCCAAGTGTTGGGCAAACCGGAGGTTTCTTAGGCGCTGTAACAAAAGATACTCCTTTTATCAAAGAATTTAAAGAAGTTGTTTTTACTCTTGATGAAGGCCAGATTTCGGAACCTTTTAAGACAGATTTCGGATATCATATCGTTTTATTACACAAGATTAAAGGTAAAGGAAGAGAAGTTTCTCATATTTTAATGAGACCAGAAGTGTCTGACAATAAGTTGAAAGAAACGAAAGAAGAATTAGAAAAAATCAGAAAAGATTTAGAAGAGAAGAAAATTACGTTTGAAGAAGCAGTTAAAAAATATTCAGAAGATAAAGAAACTAAGAATTTTGGAGGATTATATTTAAACCCATATACAGGTGAACCAACATGGGAGTTAACTAGAATGGATCCTGCGTTATATGGACGTGTTAATGAATTGCAAACAGGAGAATATTCTGAAGTTTTCTATGAGGAAACAAAAACACAAGAGAAGATGTATATGTTGATTTTGATGAAATCAAGAACTAACACTCATACTGCAGATTTAGTAAAAGATTATGTGAAAGTTCAACAGTTAGCATTAACGAAAAAGAAAGAGGAAACTATTGAAAAATGGTCTAAGGATAAAATATCAGAAACTTATATTAAGCTTGGAGATGACTATAAAAAGTGTACTTTTAAAGCTAATTGGAAAAAAGAAAACTAAAAACGTATGTCTGAAGTTGCAGCAGTAGATAATCTTGTTAAAAAGTACGCTCAGTTACAACAAGAAATAGGTAAGGTAATTATAGGGCAAAAAGAAGCTGTAAATTTCACTTTATTATCCATTTTTTGTGGAGGGCATTCGCTTTTAATTGGTGTTCCTGGTTTGGCAAAAACTTTATTAGTCAACACGATCTCTAACTCTTTAGGTTTAGGATTTAATAGAATCCAGTTTACTCCAGATTTAATGCCTTCAGATATTTTAGGAAGTGAGATTTTAGATGAAACTAGAAAATTTAATTTCATTAAAGGACCTATATTCTCTAATATTATTCTTGCGGATGAGATTAACAGAACTCCTCCTAAAACACAGGCTGCACTTTTAGAAGCAATGCAAGAGAGATCTGTAACCATTGCTGGAAATCAATACAATTTAGACCTGCCGTTTTTTGTTTTAGCAACTCAGAATCCAATTGAACAAGAAGGAACTTACCCTTTACCAGAAGCTCAATTAGATCGTTTTATGTTTTCTATCAATTTAGATTATCCATCTTTTGAGGAAGAAGTAGAAGTTGTAAAAAGTACAACATCTTTAAACGAACAGAAAGTAAATGCTTTGTTTAATGCAACTGAAATTGTTGAAATACAAAAGCTAATTCGTAAAATTCCAGTTGCGGATAATGTTATTGAATATGCGGTTTCATTAGTTGGTAAAACAAGACCAAATTCAGATTTGGCTACTGATTTAGTAAAAAGTTATATCGATTGGGGAGCTGGACCTAGAGCTTCACAAAATTTAATTTTAGCGGCCAAAGCCCATGCTGCTGTGAATGGAAAGTATTCTCCAGATATTGAAGATGTGCAGGCAATTGCAGTTCCTATTCTATCGCACAGGGTTGTGAAGAACTATAAAGCTGAAGCTGAAGGAATCACAATTAAAGAAATTATTACTTCTCTTTTCTAGAATTCTTATAATTTGAAATTTTATGATTATACTTATATCCTCTAGAGATATTAAGTATGAAAAATTATTTGGACACCTCAGATGATGAATTTGAATTAAATTTCATCAATTGTAGAGTAAATCCTGGAGATTTTACTCATGAAGCACATCTAAGACTTGCATGGATAAATATTGTGAAATATGGTGCTGAAAAAGGTCAGATTAATATACTTAACCAATTGAAAAATTTTGTTATTCATGTTGGTGCTAAAGATAAGTTTCATACAACTTTAACTGTTGCTTCTTTTAATGTGATAAATCATTTTATTCAAAAATCAACTAGCCATAGTTTTACCGATTTTATTGAAGAATTTCCTTTGTTGAAATTTGATTTTAAAAAGTTTATCTATGCACATTATTCACTAGAGTTGATTAATTCAGAACTGGCCAGAAGAAAATATGTATATCCAGATTTAATACCATTTGAGTAATTGAACAAACAAAAAAAACTCGAAACAATGCTGTTCCGAGTTTTAAGTTTTATAAATAGTGATAGATTATTTTTTCACAATTCTTTTTGTAAATGATCTTTGTCCATCGCTTACTTCTAAAATATATACACCAGTCTGTAAATTAGTAAGATCAATTCTTCTTTCAACAGAACCACTTTCTAACGTTTGACCGATATAGTTTACGATTCTATATGTCGCATCTCTATCGTCACGTAAATTAATGTTCACAAAATTTACTGCTGGATTTGGATAAACAGTAGCGTCAAAAATTGGTTCTTCATTTCCAAGCTCACCATCAATTTCAATAGCAGCTAAAGGATTGAATTCTATTCTAGCAGAACTTCCAATATTTACTGTATAATCTTCAACTTCACCGTAAGAGAAAGTCTCACAAGCTGTTGGAGCTCCATTCCATTTCATAGAAACTCTCATTCTTGTTGCTCCTACATTAGCAGAAGTTGGTACATTAAATGTGTATGATAAATTACCAGAACTAGAAGAAGATCCAGAAACAACTTCTTCGCTAGTTTCGAAAGTACCATTTTGATTAAAGTCAATCCAAACTTTCCAATTTTCTGTATAAGATGATCCAGTGAATCCTGCACTTACAACAATTGTATTGCTACCGTAAGATAAGTTACCAGTTTGACTTGTAAAGTTTCCGTATCCTCCATTAGCACTTGTACTGTTAGAAATTCCACCGATGGCAACATTATCGATATATTCATAGTTGACGTTGTTTCCTATTGAAGCACAATAAGAAACACTTGATGGTAAAGTGGTTACACTTACAGAATTACTAGAATTAGATACATTACCAGCAGCATCTAAAGCTCTTACTGTAAATGAATATGTTGTATTCGCTGTTAAACCAGATACATTATAACTTGTAGTTGTTACCGTAGCTAATTTAGTCGATCCTCTATAAACATCGTATCCTGTAACTCCAGTATTATCTGTTGATGAACTCCAAGCTAAACTAACAGATGTTTGAGTCGTGTTAGATGCAATTAATCCTGTTGGAGTAGAAGGTGCTTGTGTATCAGGAGTAGGTAATGTAGTTACATTTACTGAATTACTAGAATTTGAAACATTTCCTGCAGCATCAAAAGCTCTAACAGTAAATGAGTATGTAGTATTTGCAGATAAGCTAGTTGCATTATAACTTGTTGAAGTTACTGTTGCGATTTTAGTAGATCCTCTGTAAACATCATATCCTGTTACTGCTGTATTATCTGAAGAAGCACTCCAAGCTAAATTTACCGTAGTTTGAGTTGTATTTGAAGCAACTAAACTAGATGGAATTGTTGGAGCTTGCGTATCTGGAGTTGGTTCTGTTCCGCCATCTATAGAATGTGTTCCTAAACCAGATGAAGTATTACTTGCGAATGTATCCCATTCAGAAGTGGCATAAGTTGTGTTTGGAGAAGTAACCGAAGATTTTCTTCTTAATGTTACATCTTTTCCAAAGTTTGAAGTACTACTAGGAGTTCCGACAACGTCAATTAAAGAGCTGTTTTTGAATAGAGCTACGGCATCGTTTCCGTTAAAATTTGTAACTCCATTATTTGTGATGTTAGCAGCTTCAGTAATCGCTGTACTAGCACTTCCATGAGCAACAACATAGACTTGTCCATTTGCTAATTGTCCAGAAAGATTTAAAGTACTACTCCATGAATTATTTCCATTCGTAGTCTTTCTTAAAGAGTATGAAGATAAATCAACTGTTGATCCTGTAAAGTTTGCAATTTCAATCGCTTTATTATAAGATGATCCTTCAACATATTCCGAAATAATTAATTCAGTTGCAGTTCCAGAACCACTTCCACCTCCAGTAGTTGTGGTAACATTTGCTCCATTACTATTTCCTGAAGTATTAGCTGCAGCATCAAAAGCTCTTACATAAAATGTATATGTTGTACCTGCTGTTAATCCTGTAACATTATAAGAAGTAGATGTTGAAGTTCCTATTTGAGTTGATCCATTGTATATTGTATATCCAGTAACACCTACATTATCTGTTGAAGCAGACCAAGCTAAATCAACTGAAGTTGATGTAATATTAGATGCAATTAAAGCTGATGGGTTAGAAGGAGCTTGAGTATCACTCCCACCTGTGCTTCCGAATAGATCTTCAGCTTGTGGACCTCCCCAAATTTGAGTCGCTAAGGCTGGATTATCAATAAAAGGATTTCTATTTCCTTGCTCTGTTTCTAAAACAGGATTTCTTTGTTTTTCTAAATCAGAAACTGGATCTTCGGCATTCCATTGTAAGAATAAATCGATCATATTTGGATCGGTAACAACCGCATTTCCAACTCCAACATTAGTTGGTAACGTTTGATTTCCGTATCTCAAATACATATACATCATCATTCTTGCAACATCACCTTTCCATTCGTCACCAGGAAACCAATGTCCTTGTGCTGTAATGTAAGAAGGAGTTCCACTTCCAGCCGCAAATTTTCTATTGCTTCTAGAAGAGTTTCTCTGTGCATCGCATGGTCTCAAGTTATGAGCATCTGCACCAGGGCCAGAAGTTCCTAAATTTGGACTTGCAAGAGATTTTGAATACACATGTTCTCTGTTCCAAACACCAGATCCTCCACCATTATCGTCTCTTCCTCTTGTTCTATCATTTGTGATGTCAGAATCTGTGTCATTCCATCCATAAATTAATAGTACTCTAGAAGAGTTTGTTGGATCCAAATCTGTTTGTTTTAATGCATTCCAAACACCTGGAGTATAACTTAAAAAGTTAGTGTGTGTTGAAATGATTTTTGTAGCTAGTTCGTCTTTTAAAGCAGATCCGCTTAAGTTCAAATTTACATCGTTGTAGTACGACGGAATTTGAGCTTCTATTGATAGAGACACTATCAATAAAAGTAAGGGTAGTAATTTTTTCATTTATTTATTTATTAAAACCGAGCAAATTTCCCGATCCTATGTTAACAAAATATTAACAAAACATTATGAATATAGAAGTTATCAACAAAGTTATTAGCAAATCAATGAAAATCAACTTATAAGAGTATATGTAAGGAAAATTAGACGTTATTTCTATAGAAAAGTGTAAATTTGCAAGCCAAAAGAGGAAAAAACAAAATGAAGATATCATATAACTGGCTACAACAATTTTTACAATTAGACTGGTCTCCTGAAAAAACAGGAGAATTACTAACTGATCTTGGGTTAGAAGTTGAGGGTATTGAGTTAAAAGAAAGTATTAAAGGTAGCTTAAAAGGTGTAGTAGTAGGAGAGGTGTTAACATGTAAAAAACACCCAAATGCGGATAAGTTAAAAGTAACTACTGTAAATCTTGGTCAAGGTGAACCTGTACAAATAGTTTGTGGAGCTCCAAATGTTGATGCTGGACAAAAAGTACCTGTAGCGACAATTGGTACAATGTTATATGATGAGAAAGGAGAAGGTTTCAAAATCAAGAAAGGTAAAATTAGAGGTGAGGAAAGTCATGGAATGATTTGTGCTGAGGATGAACTTGGTCTAGGAAATAGTCATGATGGTATTATGATTTTAAAGGAAGATTTGGTACCAGGAACTCCATGTGCTGATGTGTTTAAAATTGAAACGGATCATGTCTTTGAAATCGGATTAACACCAAACCGTGCCGATGCTATGAGTCATTATGGTGTTGCTCGTGATTTAAGAGCAGGTTTAATGCAAAAAGATGTAAACCTTGAATTAATTTCTCCTTCTGTTTCAGATTTTCATGTTGATGAAAGACGATTAAAGATCGACATTGAAGTTGAAAATAAAGAGCTAATTCCTAGATATTGTGGAATTACAATTACAGATGTTGAAGTTAAAGAATCTCCAGAGTGGATTAAAAATAGATTAAAAGCCATTGGAATTGCACCAAAGAATAATGTAGTTGATATTACGAACTACGTATTACATGAACTTGGTCAGCCTTTACATGCTTTTGATGCTTCTAAAATTAGAGGAAATAAAGTTGTAGTCAAAACTTTAGAAGAGGGAACTAAATTTGTGACTTTAGATGAAGTTGAAAGAGAGTTATCTGCTGAAGATATTATGATTTGTGATGCTGAAGATAACCCGTTATGTATTGGTGGAGTTTTTGGGGGATTAAAATCTGGAGTTACGGAAAATACGACAACAGTTTTCTTAGAAAGTGCATATTTTAATCCGGTTGCTATTCGTAAAACAGCTAAACGTCATGGATTAAATACTGATGCTTCTTTCCGTTTTGAAAGAGGAATTGATATCAATCAAACAAAGTATGCATTAAAAAGAGCAGCTTTATTGATTGAAGAATACGCTGGTGGAAAATTGTCTTCTGATATTTTAGATTTCTTTCCTGAAAAAGTGAAGGATTTTGAAGTATTCTTATCTTTTGATAGTGTGTACAGATTAATCGGTCAAGAAATTCCAAAAGAAACAATAAAGAATATTTTAGCATCTTTAGAAATTAAAATTAATAGTGTTACTGAAGCTGGTTTAGGTTTAGTAATTCCTTCTTATAGAGTTGATGTTCAAAGAGAAGCTGATATTATTGAAGAAATCTTAAGAGTTTACGGATATAATAACATTGAATTCTCACACAAATTGAATGCATCAATTTCTTTTGATGATGATAAACAAGTTAAAGTTGAGAATACCATTGCAAACCAATTAGTATCAATTGGTTTCAATGAAACTATGTCAAATTCTTTAACTAAAGAAGATTATATCTCTTTATCTGAAGACTTAAATGCTAACTTTAATGTAGAAATGTTGAATCCTTTAAGTAGTGATTTAAAGGTAATGAGACAGTCTTTATTATTTAGCGGATTAGAGAGCATCGCATATAATATTAACAGAAAGAATAATGCTTTAAAATTCTTTGAATTTGGTAAAACATACCACAAATTTGAAAGTGGATATGAAGAACAAAAGCATTTAACTTTATTTGTTACGGGAAGCAGAGTAAAAGATTCTTGGAAAGTAGCGAATACAGCTTCTGATTTCTTCTATTTAAAAGGAGTAATCTCAAGTTTATTCGAAAGAGTTGGACTAACAAACTTAAAAACATCTCCAAGTAAATCTGATGTATTCTCGGAAGGACTTACCCTTAGTTTAGGAAAAACGAAGTTGGTAGATTTTGGAGTTGTTAAACGTTCTATTTTAAAGGAATTCTCAATTAAACAAGAAGTGTTATTTGCAGATATTAAATGGGATGTAATTCTACCATTAGTTGGTAAAAAGAAAATTAAAGTAGCAGATTTACCTAAGTTCCCAGCAGTAAAGAGAGATTTAGCTTTATTGTTAGATCAAAAGGTAGAATTTAAAGAATTATATAATTTAGCTTTCCAATCAGAACGTAAATTATTGAAAGAAGTAGATTTATTCGATGTTTATGAAGGAAAGAATTTACCAGAAGGTAAAAAGTCATATGCAGTAAGTTTTGTGTTACAAGATGAAAACAAAACACTTAACGATAAGCAGATTGATAAAATAATGCAAAAATTACAGCAAACATTCGAAAAGAATGTTGGTGCAGAATTAAGATAGTATAAGCTCCTTTTGGGAGCTTTTTTTATAAAATAAAAGTAAGTAATGTATAAATTAATTATTCGTCCTATTTTTTTTCTTTTCGATCCTGAAAAGATTCATCATTTTACATTTTCATTAGTTAAGTTTCTTTCACGGATTCCATTTGTGAGTGGAATTTTTAGAGGGTTATATCAAGTTAATGATAAAAAATTAGAACGTAATTTATTTGGGTTAACATTTAAGAATCCGGTAGGATTAGCTGCGGGTTTTGATAAAAATGCTGTATTATATAATGAGTTAGCTGATTTTGGTTTTGGTTTTATAGAAATCGGAACGGTAACTCCAAAAGGTCAAGTTGGGAATCCTAAACAACGCTTATTTAGATTAAAAGATGATAAAGGAATTATCAATCGAATGGGATTTAATAATGAAGGATTAGAAGCTGCGATACAACAGTTAAAAAAGAATAAAGGAAAGGTAATTATTGGAGGTAATATTGGTAAGAATACAGCCACTAAACCAGAAGACTACACTGCGGATTATACTTTATGTTTTGAAGAATTACACCCACATGTAGATTATTTTGTGTTGAATGTAAGCTGTCCGAATGTTTCGAGTCATGCCAAATTGGAAGATGCTGATTATTTAAAAGAGTTAATTACGGAAGTTCAAAAAATTAATAATACAAAATCTGTTCAAAAACCAATTCTATTAAAAATTGCACCAGATTTAAATACAAATCAGTTAGATGAGATTATTACTCTAGTTGCTGATACTAAAATCGATGGTGTAATTGCGTCTAATACTTCAGTAGATAGAAAAGGATTAAAAGCTTCTGATGAGAGATTAAAAGAAATTGGAAATGGAGGATTAAGTGGTCAACCGATAAAAGATAAAAGCACGAAGGTTATTAAATATTTATCGGATAATTCAAATAAATCATTCCCAATTATTGGAGTAGGTGGTATCCATTCTGAAAAAGATGCATTAGAAAAAATAGATGCAGGAGCGGATTTAGTTCAAATTTATACTGGATTTATATACGAAGGACCAGCTTTAATAAAACGTATAAATAAGGCTATTTTAAAAAGAGCTTAATACATGTTAGAAATATTAATCTCTTTCGCGTTATCTACTGGTGCTTTAGCTATATCTCCTGGTCCTGACAATATTTTTGTATTAACTCAAAGTATTGTAAATGGAAGGAAGTTTGGAATTGCAACAGTTTTAGGACTTATGACAGGTTGTATAATTCATACTACTTTAATAGCGTTTGGTGTTTCAGAAATTATACGAACTAATGAGAATATTTTCTTTATTATAAAGTTATTCGGAGCAGCTTATTTGCTGTATTTGTCTTATAAAGTCTATAAAAGTGATGCAAAAATTGCTTTTTCTACAGAGAATGTAGAGAAGAAATCGACATTCGAATTGTTTAAAACTGGATTTTGGATGAATATTTTGAATCCAAAAGTTACTATATTTTTCTTAGCGTTCTTTCCACAGTTTTTATTTTCAAAAACAATCTCTACTGTTATACAATTCTATGTGTTAGGTGGGATTTTTATTTTGGTTTCATTTATTGTATTTTCTTTAATAGCCATTTTAGCAGGCTCTATTTCTGAGTTCATTAAGAGAAACCAAAATGTGGGTGTATTCCTAAAGTGGTTACAAATTATAGTGTTTGTGGGAATTGCAATTTTTATTTTAATTCCAGATTAAATCACCATTCCATTCGTTTTACTAAATTTTCTATATGAGCGAAATGATGGTTACAATGCCAAGCATAAATACCGATATTTTCTTTTAAGGTTACTTTTTCATTTCCATCAGGATGAATAAAATATTGCTCTAATTCTTCTGGTTTTAATAGTTTTAGAAAGTAAACCCATTTGGCATGTAAAGTTTTTAGCGAGTTTAATGAAAGCTCTATTGGTCCATTTTTAGAATCTGGAAGTTCTGCCCACCTTTCTTCATAATACGCCTTAATAACAGGTTTGTCTTCGGTTAAAGTCCACTTAAAACGCGTGTAGGAATTATGATGACTATCAGCACAATGATGTACTACTTGACGAATAGTCCAACCTTCATCACGATAAGGAGTATCCAATTGATCTTGATTAAGATTGGAAACTAATTTTTGAAGTCTATCAGGAAAATCTTCAATTACTTGAATCCAATTTTCAATATGTTCTGTAAGTATTTCTGAGGGTATTTCTGGCTTTCCAATTGGATATTTTAGATGTTCCATGCTATTACTTATTTGTTAGTCGTTCTAGGTTTCTTTTAGAACTTCTATTTTCAGGATTTATACTAAGTGCTTTTTTATAACTTTCTATAGCCTTTGCAGTATCTTTTTGCTTCTTATAGGCATCTCCGAGACTATCAAATGTATTAGAACTTCTAGGATATAATTCGGTATTAATTTTAAAAATATAAATAGCTTTTTCCATATCGTCATTTCTTAAATAACTATAACCTGTTCGATTTAGATTTCTTTCTCTAATTACAGGATTTAAACTATCTCTTTCTTTAATTTGTTTGTATCCTTTTAATGCGAGTTCATAATTGTTTTCTTCAAGGTATTCACTAGGAGTTTTTTCTCCGTCTTTTAACTTTAAAAAAGTAAATTTTTCACCTTCATGTTCTCTTTTCTCAGCTAAAACAATCTTACTTTCCTTAGTGTTGAAAATGAGTTTTTCATTTAATTCCTTGGCATAGAATACACTATCATTAACTTTTAATGGCTTTAAATCAGAGTTTCGCCATTTTAAGTATAATTCTTGATCTTTAAACAATACTTCAATTACTTCATCAGCATTAAAGAAGTATCTACCAGAAGCATTATTGATAAAGTCTTGGTCATTTTTTTTAGAGGTACAATTTATCAATAAAATTGCGCATAGAAGTGAGAAAAAAAGTTTAGCTTTCATAGAGTTCATTTAAGTATTAAAAATAAGACGAAATTTTTTATTTGATGTTACAGCTTTAAGACTTAAATTCATTTGGTTGGCATAACTATTGACTTACTATAGTAGAATAGATAACTGTTTTAATATTAATTCACTGTATATAAGTGTTTTGTGGTTTTTTATTCTGATATATAAAAATTGAAGTAAGATATTTAATGTCATATTGACAGATATAAAAGATATGAGTAGATCAAAAATTATACATTTGGACAACTTGTCTTTACAAGATATGTTGAATGAAGATTCAGAGTTAATTCCTTTATTAACTCCAGAAGACGAGGAGATTATCAATAAAGAAGAAGTACCAAGTGAGTTACCAATACTACCTTTAAGAAATACCGTTTTATTTCCAGGAGTAGTAATTCCAATTACTGCAGGTAGAGATAAATCTATCCAATTAATAAAAGACGCTAACAAAGGGAATAAAACATTAGGTGTAGTTGCTCAAAGAAATAGTGAAGTAGAAGATCCAACGTTAGATGATATCTATCACACTGGAGTTGTTGCTCAGATTTTAAGAGTGTTAAAAATGCCTGATGGAAATACAACTGTTATTATTCAGGGTAAAAAACGCTTTGAAATTAATGAGTTGATTCAGCAAGAGCCTTACATGAAAGCAAAAGTTTCTGAAGCTATTGAAGAAAGAACTATTGATGATCAGAAGGAGTTTGATGCAATTATTGAATCCATCAAGGAATTAGCTTTAGATGTAATTAAGGAAAATCCAATGTTACCATCAGAAGCTTCTTTCGCTATCAAGAATATTCAGTCGAATTCGTTTTTAGTAAACTTTATTTCCTCTAATATGGATTTAAGTGTTGCTCAAAAGCAAGTTTTACTTGAAAAAGATAGTTTAAAAGAAAGAGCGCTTTTAACATTAAAAAATCTTGATAAAGAATTACAAAAGTTACAATTACGTAATGATATTCAATCTAAAACTAGATCAGACTTAGACAAACAACAAAGAGAATATTATTTACATCAGCAATTAAAAACCATTCAAGAAGAGTTAGGCGGTGTTTCTCATGATCAAGAACTTGAGGAAATGAGAGCACAGGCTAAAAAGAAAAAATGGTCAAAAGAAGTAGGAGAGACCTTCGATAAAGAAGTGAATAGACTTCGAAGAATGAATCCTCAAATGGCTGAATATGGTGTACAACGTAATTATTTAGAGTTATTACTAGAATTACCTTGGGGAGAATATTCTGAAGATAAGTTCGATTTAAAAAAGGCACAGAAAATATTGGATCGTGACCATTTTGGTTTAGAAAAGGTAAAAGAACGTATCATAGAACACTTAGCTGTATTAAAGCTACGTGGAGATATGAAATCTCCAATAATATGTTTATACGGACCTCCAGGTGTGGGTAAAACTTCTTTAGGTAAATCTGTTGCAGAGGCATTAGGAAGAAAATATGTACGAATGTCTTTAGGTGGATTGAGAGATGAAGCAGAGATTAGAGGACATAGAAAAACATATATAGGTGCGATGCCTGGTCGTTTAATTCAGAATTTAAAAAAGGCTGGTACTTCAAATCCTGTTTTTGTATTAGATGAAATTGATAAATTAGGACAAAGTCATCAAGGAGATCCGTCTTCAGCAATGTTAGAAGTTTTAGATCCAGAGCAAAATACTGAGTTCTACGATAATTATTTAGAAGTTGGTTATGACCTTTCAAAGGTATTATTTATAGCAACAGCAAATAATATTAATCAAATTCCTTGGGCATTAAGAGATCGTATGGAGATTATTAATGTAACTGGATATACTATTGAAGAAAAGGTAGAAATAGCCAAGAAATACTTGTTACCTAAACAATTAAAAGAACACGGATTAAAAGATGAGCATTTAAAGTTAGGAAAATCTCAAATCGAGAAAATTGTAGAAGGATATACTAGAGAGTCTGGAGTTCGTGGATTAGAGAAACAAGTTGCGAAAGTAGTACGTTATGCTGCCAAGTCAATTGCAATGGAAGATGAGTATAATGTGGCATTGACAAATGAAGATATTGAAACAATTTTAGGCCCAGCAAGATTAGAACGTGATAAATATGAAAATAACGATACAGCAGGTGTTGTTACTGGTTTAGCATGGACAAGTGTTGGTGGAGATATTTTATTTATAGAATCTATTTTATCTAAAGGAAAAGGGAATCTTTCTATTACGGGTAATTTAGGAACTGTAATGAAAGAATCTTCAACAATTGCAATGAAGTATATAAAATCAAATGCGGAAGAGTTTGGTATCAAACCAGAGGTTTTAGACAATTATGATGTTCATATTCATGTTCCTGAAGGAGCAACTCCTAAAGATGGACCAAGTGCGGGGGTTACCATGTTAACTTCTTTAGTTTCTGTATTCACGCAGCGTAAGGTGAAGAATAAAATAGCGATGACTGGAGAGATTACGTTAAGAGGTAAAGTGTTACCAGTAGGTGGAATTAAAGAAAAAATATTAGCTGCTAAAAGAGCAAATATTAAAGAGATAATTCTTTGTGCAGATAATAAGAAAGATATTGATGAAATTAAGGAGAGTTACTTAAAAGGATTGAAATTCCATTATGTAACAGAAATGAGTGATGTTATTGATATTGCTCTTACAAAGCAAAAAGTAAAGAATGCTAAAAAGTTATAAAAAAAACTCCCGAATGGGAGTTTTTTTGTAGAGTAAAGTTATGTCATAGGCTGTATTATTTGCTAGAGTAATAGTATTCATTATTTGCTTTATGGAAAGAGTTGGCAATCATATGTAATTGTTTATCGGACATTTTAGAAGTTTTCTCTAGAATCTTAACATATTTATCTACCATTTTTTTAGATGTTGGATATCCTATATTATTTCCATTCATATCAATAGAGATATCAATAAAGTTTCCATTCTCATCTAAAATATACCAAAAAGGAAAACTGTTATTTCGTATGCTTTTAGTCTCTAAGTAATTTTCAGCTTCCTCTTTAGAGAGTTCAACGTTTACAATTACGTAGCTTTTATCGTATAGTTCTTTACAAACATCTTTTTGGATTTGCTCTTTAAATTTATCGCTGAGTTCACAGGATTTCGAGGTATAATTGACAAATACATATTTGTTTTCTTCTTTAGCCTTTACAATAGCTTTTTCAATTCGTTCTTTACTATTTTGTGCAAATAAAGAATTTAGTGGAGTGATAATTAGAACTAGTAATAGAGTAATTAATTTATACATATGTAATATAATTTTGAGGATTAGTATGTATTAAATTTAGCTAAAAATATGATTTTTAGTACGTTAGCTCATCTATACTTTATAACGGTTAATCGAAAGAAACTTGCCTTAGAACGTAGCATTTTTAAAGGCTATTTTTTGAGTTTATTTTGTTGTAAAACAGGTAGTTGTTTTGTTGTTGTAAATAAAAAAGGCCTCCGATTGGAAGCCTATTTTTGATAGTTAATTGTAAGGAAAATTATTTACTAGTGTAAAGTTGTTGGTTATTCTTATTGAAAAAAGAATTACTAATTAGTTTCAAATTTGATTCAGTAAAATTTGATGTGTTTTTAATAATGGCTAGAAAACTATCCATATTTTCCTTGTTAGGATAACCTATGTTTTGCTCACCGTCTACAAAAGAGGTAGCTACAAAATTTCCAGACTTATCTAGTACATACCAAAATGGAAATTGTACAGAATCACAATTACTTTCTCCAAAAGCTTTAACTGGATTTGAGCAGTGCACAAAATCTGATGTTTCTTCTTTCGATACAGTAATGTTCACAACAACATAATTAGAAGCAAAAACCTGTTTAAAAGAGTCTGTATTCATTAAAGATTTCATCTTTTCACTTACTTTGCAAGAAGATGATAAATAATTAATAAATACATGTTTGTTTTCTTTCTGAGCTTTTACTAAAGCATTCTCAATAAGATCTGAGTTAGAATTTTGCTGTTGAGCGTTAGAAAAATTGAATGAAATGATAACTAGAAGTATAAAAATATTTCTATACATAATTTAGGGGAATAAGGGATTTACCCCACGAAAGTATGTAAAATTCTGTATGCTAACAAATTAATTTATCAACAATTTGTGAATATGCTATTTTTTTAACTATAAAAATAAACATATGTTAATTTGTTTTAATTAAACTACTGACTTGTTTACTATTTAATATTATTCATTACATCTTTTAATGCTTTTAAGAATACTGAATTTCTTACTATAGTTTCTCCATAGCAATTATTTTTGTTTGGACATTCAGTAATACAACCCGTAGTACCACAAGTATTAACTATTCTACAAGTTTGACTTTTGTCTTTAAATTTATAATCTTGACCACCAGATAGTAAAAATCCTTCCACTTCATGAGTATTCCTATTGAAAACTGGACCTCCAGAATTTCCAGCGAAAGTATCAAGATTAGCATTAAATATATATGGGTTGTTGTTTTTTGTTACCCAAGCTTTATCGGCTAATTTTTGTGGCAATCCCAGAGGATGACCTATCGTGTATAAAGCTTGGTTAACCTCTATTTTCGAGTTCCAATTTAAATTTAAAATTCTAGATTTATCCATTTCTTCATTCGTTCTAATTATGGCATAATCTAAACCTTTTTTATTTTTACCAACTCTTTGAACCTTTTTACCTGTAATTATTTGAGATTTTTTGATTACAATATTTTTAGATTCATCATTATTTAGTCTATAGTCTAAAATAAAGGCTTTATTCATAAGATCAGCATTTGATAATATACAATGTCCCGCAGTAATTAATACATTCTTGCCAACAATAAATCCCGTACATGTTGTATGTTTATAAGCAATAGATGGCTGTTTTACAAACCTTTCAGAGTCGCAAGATTTAATCATTGGGTCATCAACCAAATTAGTTGTTTCTAGCTTAAATGAATTATTAGTACTTTTTTTTAATAAAGAATTATTCACGATTAGTACAATTCCATTAGAGTTTTTTCGTATTGTATCGTTATTTGTAAATTGTACTTCCGTTCTATTGTCTTTACTATATTTTATATCAATACCATATATATCTCTAGACGTTTTGTTGTAGAAGTAAAGATTTTTAAGTAATGCAGCTTTAAAAATATCTTCTAGTTTGGAGTTTTCTATATAATTATTAAAACTTTTATCTCTGGTAAACTCATCTCTGTTAAGTTTATCAGTCTTAATAAGGTAAAGCAGTTTTAATTCTTGTGGCGATAACTTTTTAGATAATTCTTGAGGAGTAACTTCTATTTGACTAAAAGTATTAAAGTATGAAATTAGAAAAATAATAAGTAGAGTAATTTTTTTCATGATTAAAATTATTTAAGATTTTACAATTTTAATATGTATTACATTTTTAAATCTACCTATAATTAGGTAATTATTAAGTTACTTCCACTTGATATTACAGCCTATACTTGGTTTTTGAATTTCTAAAGGTGATGCGTTTTGTAACAATAGTTCTATAGCATATCTGAAGTCTTTACCTGTTACTGATGTATCATTACCTGGACGAGAATCATCTAGTTGTCCGTGATACACCGATTTTAAGTCATGATCAAAAAGATACAAATCAGGAGTACAAGCTGCGTCGTATGCTTTTGCTACTTCTTGAGATTCATCATATAAATAGGGGAAAGGATAATTTAGATTTTCTGCTGTTTTCTTCATTAGTAACGGCCCATCTTGCGGATAGTTTACAGCATCATTACTACTAATCGCAATAAATGAAATTCCTTGTTCTGCATAATCATTGGCCATTTTCACTAGCTCTTCATTAATATGAATTACAAAAGGACAATGATTACAAATAAAGAATATAGCTGTGCCTTTTTCACCTTTTACATTTACTAATTCAACGAAGCTATCGTCTACTGTATTTAACAACTTAAAGTTTGGAGCTACTGATCCTATTTTAAATTCATTTGATTCTGTAAGTGCCATGTTCTTTGTATAATGATTATAAATCTCTTAAATCTACTGTTAAACCGTTTTTCAAGCTACCTTTTGTATCCAGCTCAAAAATTTTAGAAGCAACATATTCAGGAGTATATAATTCTTTATTTTCCTTTAAATCAATAAAACGTTGCACATTTCTAAAATCAGAACTATTTGTTGTTCGTATCTGAGATTGCATATTTGTATCTACAACACCAGGGCGAATTCCAAAAGCCTTGGTAGGATTATCAACATACTCTTGTTCTTGAGCTATAGTTGCAGTCATCATATCAATGGCAGCTTTTGAACTACAATAAACACTCCATCCAGTGTATGCTTTTTTAGCCGCACCGGAAGAAATAGTTATGATTTGCTTCAAACAGTTTATTGACGAAAGTTCTTTAATAAATATACTTGAAAAGGACAACGGAATTGTGGTATTCAGAACAATTGATTTATGAATGTCTTCAGGAGAAATATGTTCTAAGTTTGCTATTTGACCTAATCTACCTGCATTATTGATTAAAGTAATGGATTCAATAGGTGTAGATTTAAGTTTTTGGATGAGATTTTCAAATAATAGAACCGAGTCGTTTAGATTTGAAAGATCAACTTTAATTTCATTTATAATTTCACTATTATTTGTAGTTCTCGATAAAGAATAAACCTCATAACCGTTATTGGAGTAGTGGTTGGCAAGGGCTTTACCAATTCCTTTACTTCCGCCAGTTATAATTAAGATTTTACTCATGTAATAGTTTTTTATATAAAGATAAGGTTTCGTTTACAGTTCTTTGAATACTGTATACATTAAGTATGCGCTCTTTGGCATTGACACCCATTTTAGCGCATAGTTCTCTATCATTTGCTAATTTTGAGATGGCTTTTCCTAATCCTTTTGAGTCTTTTAAAGGAACTACAATTCCAGAGTTTTCTTCGATAAGCTCAGTGCATCCTCCGGCATCTGTCATAATAACAGCTTTACCAATACTCATGGCTTCACTAATTGCTCGCCCAAAGCCTTCACTTAATGAAGATTGAACATACATGTCACTTCCAGCAAGTAAGTTAGGTACGTCGTTTCTCTTACCTAAAACATGTATTCTATCTTTGATTTTACTGTTATTTCTAATTTTATCTAAATGAGGTACATCTGTATTTTCACCAATTAATACGTAATGAATTTTCTCATTAGAATCTAGAAAATTGGATGATTCTAAGAAGTACTTTGTTCCTTTTACTTTTCTATGATTTCCAATTGAACAAACCACAATAGCTTCTTTTGGAATTCCTATTGTCGTATAATCAAAAGGCGTAACATCTGAGAACCATTCCGAACTATATCCTTTAAAAATACGAACAGCTTTCTTTTTATGCTTTCCGAAAAGTTGCTTTTTAACGTGATTATATACAAAGTTGCTATTGCCAATTATAGCGTCGATTCTCGGATTTAAATAGGTTAAATATGAACTAGGATCATACCAGTGTAAACTAACAGAACCAAAATAAATAACAGCTTTTACTTTTGGAAACTTGCGAAGTGTAATTAAACCACTTCTAGCTGCTTTTCCGCTAATAAAATGAACAATATTAATATTGTATGTTGTAATAAGATCAGCAATTTTGTCTTGATATTCTGAATCTATTTTCTTTTCAGGGTGAAGTTTTAAAAAGAAAGCACTTTCATCTTGAGATTTAATATAATCACTTACTTCTTCATTAATAGCCCCAATTAAATAGGCATTTACACCTTCTTTTTTAAGGCCTAAAAATAGGGCGACTTGTGCAATTTGAGTGTTTAAATTCCCTCCACCTAAAACAAAAAGTACATTCATCTTAATTACTTATAAAACGTTTTGGCTTCATTCCAAAAAACATCCATTTCAGCCAAACTCATATCAGATAACTCTTTTCCTAATTCTTTAGCTTTCTGTTCTAAATATTGAAAGCGATTAATGAACTTTTTATTAGTTCGTTCTAGTGCATTTTCAGGATTTACTTTGATGAATCGAGCGTAGTTAATCATAGAAAATAAAACATCTCCAAACTCTTTTTCAATATTTTGTTGATTTCCATTTTCAATTTCTTCGTTTAACTCATTAAGTTCTTCTTGAACTTTTTCCCATACTTGATGCGGTTCTTCCCAATCAAATCCAACTCCAGCAACTTTGTCCTGAATTCTATTGGCTTTTACCAAAGCAGGTAAGCTTCGAGGTACGCCTTCTAAAACTGATTCTTTACCTTCTTTAAGTTTTAGTTTTTCCCAGTTTTGTTTTACCTCTTCTTCATTTTCAACAGAAACGTCACCATAAATGTGTGGATGTCGTTCTATTAATTTATCTGAAATAGAATTTGCAATATCAGCTATATCAAAAGCCTTTTTTTCACTTCCAATTTTAGCATAAAAAACGATGTGCAAAAGCACATCGCCTAATTCTTTTTTAAGCTCTTCTAGATCGTTATCTAAAATAGCATCTCCTAATTCGTAAACTTCTTCAATAGTTAAATGTCTTAAACTCTCTAGAGTTTGTTTTTTATCCCAAGGACATTTTTCTCGAAGCTCATCCATAATGTCTAAAAGACGATTAAAGGCTTCTAATTGTTGTTCACGAGTATTTGACATATGTCTATTCTTCTTCGTCTGTAGTAACTTCTTCTTGTGCTAATGTCGAGAAATCAAAATTCGCTTTAGCTAAGATATTGTACCACTGAATTACTTTCTTAATGTTTGAAGTATATACTCTTTCATCATCATAATCAGGTAATACTTCTGAAAAATATGCAGTTAATTTGTTTGCACTTTCTTTATGAGAAATAGCTTCTTTACCATCTTCTTTATCTGCTATATTCTTAAAAACGTCAGCTAATGGAATATCATCAGCATAAGTAAAAATTGCGATGTTCTCTAATAAACTAACATTATGAGTTGCTGTAATCGGCATACGTTTTTCATCTAATAATGACTTAACGATTACACCACTTTTAGTTTGTGATAAAATTTCAAATAAACCTGGTTTTCCAGATACAGCTATAATTTTACTAAATTCCATGTATTTAATTATCTTTTTAATTTAGGAAAGCGCATTCTATAATCAGATCTAATCTTTCCTTTTGAAATATTTTCTAGTTTTTTCTTAATTAATCTTTTCTTTAATGAAGACAATTTATCCGTAAATAAAACCCCTTCAATATGATCATATTCGTGTTGGAAAACTCTTGCAGCAAGTCCAGATAAAACTTCTGTCTTTTTTTCAAAGTTCTCGTCATGATATTCAATAGAAACGGTAGGTTTTCTCCAAACATCTTCTCGTACATCAGGAATACTTAAACATCCTTCATTAAAAACCCACTCTTCACCTTCTTCTTCAACAATTTTAGCATTGATAAAAACACGATTAAATCCTTCAAGAACCTTGCGGTCTTCATCGCTTAAATCTTCATCAGCTGCAAAAGGAGAAGCGTCGATTACGAATAAACGAATATCTTTTCCAATTTGTGGAGCAGCCAAACCAACACCAGAGGCATTGTACATTGTTTCTTTCATGTTGGCAATTAACTCTGTAAGATTAGGATAATCTTTGTCAATTTCTTTCCCAACTTTTCTTAAAACAGGATCACCATATGCGACAATCGGTAAAATCATATACAATTAAGTTTTAAAATGCACGCAAAAGTACAAATAACGTTTTTTACTTTAAATTATTTGCTATATAAATATGATTGAAGAATTATAGTAGCACTAATTTCATCAACTAAGGCCTTATTTCTTCGTTGTTTCTTTTTCAAACCACTATCGATCATTGTTTGAAAAGCCATCTTCGAAGTAAAACGCTCATCAACTCGTACAATAGGAATTGAAGGAATATTTTTCTTCAGTTTTTCTAGAAATGGAACTATAAGTTGTTCACTTTCACTATCGGTATTGTCCATTTGTTTAGGTTTACCAACTAAGAAAAGTTCAACAGTTTCTTTAGAGGTATAATCTTTAAGGAAAGGAACTAATTCTTCCGTTGGAACCGTAGTTAACCCTGATGCAATTATTTGTAACTCATCAGTAACAGCTATTCCTGTTCTTTTTAATCCAAAATCTATAGCAAGTATACGCGCCAAATTATTTTATTTTTGGCAAAAATACTCATTTTAAACAAGGAAACGATTTCTGTTTAAAAAATGTATTTTCGCTATTCAATTTAGATACTGATTTATATTTGCATAAAATATTTTACAATGACAGAAATTCGTTCAATTATAGAAAAAGCTTGGGATAATAGAGAGCTTTTAAAAGAAGAAGAAACCGTAAACGCTATAAGAAAAGTAGTTGATTTATTAGATTTAGGAGAGTTACGTGTAGCGGAACCAACTGCAGACGGATGGCAAGTAAACGAATGGGTTAAAAAAGCAGTTGTTTTATATTTCCCAATTCAAAAAATGGAAACTTTAGAGGCTGGTATTTTTGAATATCATGATAAAATTCCTTTAAAAAGAAATTATAAAGAAAAAGGAATTAGAGTAGTACCAAATGCAGTTGCACGTCATGGAGCGTATATTTCTGCCGGAACTATTTTAATGCCAAGTTATGTGAATATTGGAGCTTACGTAGATGAAGGAACAATGGTGGATACTTGGGCAACTGTAGGTTCTTGTGCTCAGATTGGTAAAAACGTTCACTTATCAGGAGGTGTCGGTATTGGAGGTGTTTTAGAGCCTTTACAAGCTGCTCCAGTAATCATAGAAGATAATGCTTTTATTGGATCGCGTTGTATTGTTGTGGAAGGAGTTAGAGTAGAGAAAGAAGCTGTTTTAGGGGCAAACGTTGTATTAACAGCATCTACTAAAATTATTGACGTAACAGGAGATGAGCCAGTTGAAATGAAAGGTAGAGTCCCTGCTCGTTCTGTAGTAATTCCAGGAAGTTATACGAAGAAATTTGCAGCTGGAGAGTATAATGTTCCATGTGCTTTAATTATTGGAAAACGTAAAGAAAGTACAAATAAGAAAACATCGTTAAACGATGCACTTAGAGAATATGATGTAGCTGTATAAAAATTACATATTTTTTTTTAAGTTTGCCTTAATTAAAAATTACAATAATGAAAAGAAAAATTTTAACGGCGATTACAATATCGACCGTGTTATTTTCTTGTACAGAGAATACAAGTAAATTGCTAGAAAAAGATTATGAGAAAAATGAACGTGATCAGTTACGTAATAGTAGTAGCTTTATTACAAATAGTGATGATTTAGTATCAATAGACCCAAATGGATCAACATCATCCTTGTCTCAAGATTTAATTATTGAAGTTCACAGAGATAAAGATCTAGATGATGATAGATTGTATTACAGAGTAGGAGAACTTGATGCAAGTAATACTATAGAGTGGAAAAGTATTGAGTATTACACGGCAGGTAACCATCCTAGCATAGGGTATAATGGTCATAATATTTTTGAAGTACATAGAGATAAAGATACTTATGACGATCTACTGTATTACAGATACGGAACATTAAGTAACGATTTGAAGATTTCCTGGTCAAATATTCAATTTATGACGGCGGGAAATCAGCCGTCCGTTGATATCAATAATTCCAATAATGTAGTCGAAGTACACAGAGGTAAGACGGATAATGATTTATATTTCAGAACAGGAACTATTACATCTCCAACTAGCTTTAGTTGGAAAAATATTTCATTTCTAACGACAGGGAAGTATCCTGATGTTTCTATAAATGACAGTAATATTGTTGTTGAAGTTCACGAAGATAAAGATGAAAGTGATGATGATATGTATATTTGGATTGGAGAATTAGCATCTAATGGTTCTATTTCTTGGAAAACTAAGCAAAGATATACTGATGGTATTAGACCTTCCGTAAGTGTAAACAACAGTAATATAATAGTGGAAGTTCATCAAGATCCAGATTTCTTTGATAGTGGAATGTACATATGGATTGGAAGAATTAATTCCGATTTCTCAATTACTTGGTTAAGTAAATCTAGATATACAGATGGTAATGAGCCTACAGTGTCAGTTAAAGGAAATAAAATAATTGAGATGCATAGAGCTGATGGAGGAAGGTTTTCGACTCAAATGTATTACAGAGTAGGAGAAATCTTATCAAATAATACTGTAAGTTGGAAAAATAATGTGCCTTACACGCGTGGTAGACTTCCAAGCGTGTCATTTTAGAGAGAATAAGATTTAATAATTTTAATATAGATCAAGTATAATATTTATATTGTACTTGATTTTTTTATGAACAGAATAGTAATATATACAGGAGCCTTTGGCAAGAATTATGGAATGGTTCCTCAAAAAAAAATAAAAGGAGTAGACTTTTTCTGTTTTACAGATGATAAGAAAAAAGTAAATTCTCCTTGGAAATCTATTGAATTGAAAAGTGAACATATTGATGAAGGTAGAAAAAATAGACATCCAAAAATTCTTCCTCATCTTTATTTTAGCGATTATGAAATAAGTATTTATTTAGACTCTAATTTTCTAATTGTAGGTGATATTCATAAGTTATTGGAGAGTCTAGGTAATTTTAAAATGGGAATTTTTGATCATAATCAATGTAGTGATAATAGAGATTGTATTTATGATGAATATGATGTTTTATTGAAGTTAGGAGCGGATAGAGGCTGGTATAAAGATGATCCAATGGTAATGAAAAATCAGATTGAATTTCTAAAGAAAGAAGGATATCCTAAAAACAATGGATTGATTTCTTCGGGGGTTTTAGTAAGAAAGCATAACGATCCTGAAGTTATTAAAGTAATGGAAGATTGGTGGAATATTGTATCTACTATGAGTAAAAGAGATCAATTGAGTTTCGATTACGCTGCTTGGAAAAATAAGTTCAAACCAACTATAATTAAAGGAGATTTAAGAAGAGGAAATCCTTATTTTTACTTCGTTTCTATGGCTCAACGAAGCTATACTTTTAAGGTTTTAAAATATAGAATTAAACGATTCTTCGGTATTAAAAAGCACCCATAAATGATTAAAATTTCAATAATCATATCATATTACAAGGCATTAGATAACTTAAAATTAATTCTAGAAGCCTTGAATCATCAAAGTTCTCGTGATTTTGAAGCAATTATTTCTGAAGATGATAATAACGACGAGACAATTCAATTTCTTAAAGAACATAGAAAAGATTATAACTTTTCTATTTTACATGTAAATCAGGAGGTTGACGATGGTTTTAGAAAAAATCAAATGTTAAATAAATCGATAAAAGCTTCCAACGCAGAAACATTAGTTTTTATTGATGGAGATTGTATTCCACATAAACATTTTGTTAAAGCATATATTGAAAATGTTCAAGATAATGTAATGCTAAAGGGAAGAAGAGTAATGCTTGGTGAAAAGATTACGGAGAATATTCAACAGAATAAAACTATAGAACCACTAAAAGGATTATCTGTATTTTTCTCTGATTCTGGTAAAAAGAAAGAAGCAATTTATTTAGGAAACAAGAGTTTACTTTTAACCATGAAAGATAAAGGTCTGCTGGGCTGTAATTGGGGAATTCAAAAGAAACATTTAATAGATGTAAATGGTTTTGATGAAGATTATATTAGAGCTGCTGTTGGAGAAGATACAGATATTGAGTGGAGATTAAAGAGAAACGGTATTGGAAGTAAATCAATGAAAAACAAAGCAATTGTTTATCATCTACATCATGAAAGAAGCTATTCAAATGAAGGTGTAGAGAAGAATAGAGTATTGTTAAGAGAGAAACTAAAATCAGACAATTTTGTTTGTTTAAATGGTTTGGAAAAACGTTAAATTATGAAATTAGGTTTTGATGCCAAGAGGGCATATCATAATACTACGGGATTGGGAAATTATAGTAGAGATCTATTAAAAATATTAGCTGCTTTTTATCCAGATAATAGTTATGTATTGTACAATCCAAAACCTAAAAAAGTAGATCGTTTAAGTGATTATAAGAACTTAATAGAAAAATTACCTCACTCTTTTTTAAATAAAAAGTTTTCTTCTTTTTGGAGACAGGGAGCTATTGTAAATCAATTAAAACAAGATAAAATTGATTTATATCATGGGTTATCTGGTGAGATTCCAAGAAATATTAAAAAAGAAGGAATACCTTCCGTTGTTACTATTCATGATTTAATCTTTGAAAGATATCCAGAACTGTATTCTTTTTTTGATAGAAAAATTCACTTTAACAAGTTTAAGTATGCAGCTCAAAATGCTGATAAAGTTATAGCAATAAGTGAACAAACAAAAAATGACATTGTTGAATTCTTAGCTATTGATGCATCTAAAATTGAAGTAATTTACCAAGGTTGTCACTCTGTTTTTAAGGAGATTGCAACAAGTAGCGAGATTGAAAAAGTTAAGAGTAAATTCAATTTACCCGAAAAATTCATACTTAATGTTGGTACAATAGAAGAAAGAAAGAATTTACTAAGTATTGTTAAATCTATAAAGAACTTAGATGTTCATCTTGTTGTTGTTGGACGAAAAACCAAATACTATAATCGAGTTTTGGAGTATATTAAGACAAATCAATTAACGAATAGAGTTCATTTTTTAGAGGGAGTTGATTTAAAAGAATTGTCAGTATTATATCAAAGTGCAGAGATTTTTGTTTATCCTAGTATTTTTGAAGGCTTTGGTATTCCAATTATAGAGGCTTTATATAGTAGAACACCTGTAATTACATCAAAAGACGGCGTTTTTCCTGAAGCTGGAGGTCCTGATTCGTGCTATGTTGATCCTAATAATATCGATGAATTTACAAAAGCTATTGATCTTTTATTAAAAGATGAAACTAAGCGCAATGATATGATTGAAAAAGGTCATAAATTTGTTCAGAAATTTAATGATGAAGTAATTGCCAACGCTATTATGAAACTATATAAAACGGTTTTAAATGAAAACTAATAAAACCATTTGTTTTTTTAATTCAACCAAAACTTGGGGAGGTGGAGAAAAGTGGCACTACGAAATGGCTACGTACTTGCATACACAAGGATTTAAAGTTTTGGTAATAGTTTCTCCAAATAGCGAACTAAGTCAGAAACTTAATAAAATAGTAGTTCCGAAAGAAGAAATCAAAGTATCGAATTTTAGTTATTTAAGTTCTTCCAAGATTAAAAAAGTAGTGAACTTCTACGAAAAGCACAATGTAGGAACTGTGGTCATGAACTCTTCTGAAGATATGAAATTAGGAGGGATTTCTGCAAAAAGAGGAGGAGTTGAGAGAGTAATTTACAGGAGAGGGAGTGCAATACCGATTAAGAATTCATTTATCAATAGATATTTCTTTAAAAAGGTTTTAAATGAGGTTTTAGCCAATTCTGAAGCTACTAAAACTACTATAAATGCTAAAAATCCAGGTTTATTTCCAAAAGATAATATTACTGTAATTCCTAACGCTATAGATGTAAATGGTTTTGATGCATTAGATTCAAAAGCATTATATCAAAAAGAAGGTAATGAAATCGTTCTTGGTAATTTAGGAAGAATGGTTTTTCAGAAAAATCAAGAGTTTTTAATAGATGTTGCCTTAGAGCTTAAAAAGAGAAATTTAGATTTTAAAATCTTAATTGGTGGAGATGGTAAGCTTGAAAATGTTATTAAAGAAAAAATTCAGCAGCATAATTTAGAAGAAAATATAAAGCTACTTGGTTTTATAGATAATCCAAAGAGCTTCATGAATAGTATAGATGTGTTTTTACTACCATCTAGATGGGAAGGTTTTGGATATGTTTTAGCTGAAGCAATGTTATGTGAAAAACCATGTGTAGCCTTTGAAATTAGTAGTAATTCTCAAATAGTAGATGATAAAGAAAATGGGTTTTTAGTCCCTTTTGAGGATGTGATAACGTTTTGTGATAAAATTCAAATCTTTGCTAAAAACAAAGACCTTATCAGTAAAATGGGAGCACAAGGAAGATTGAAAATTGAAAATGAATTCAATAGCGAACTTATACAAAATAAAGTAAAAGAGTATTTACTTTCCTAGTTTAGATTGTTTATTACGTTCTCTGAGCTTAAGGTATTTTAAGACGCTATATTCAGCAATATATGTACTCCATACATATCCTTCATAACCATTTAAAATGTTACCTCTAACAAAATATTCTTTGATAAATGCCAAAGGGTATTTAAAAATTAGTAATAATAAATTAACGCGTTTTTTCTTCTTAAAATATTCTTCAGAAACTAAAGTAGCATATCTGTTTTTCTTATAATTAATTTGTTCTACAGTATTCGCTGTGAAGTGATAGAATGCATTTTTAAAACGTCCCTTTTTACCTTTAAACTCTACAGTTTCGTGTACTTTTTTATTTGAGAAGTTAGCGAATGTTCTATTAAACAATCTTAGAACAGGCGTATTCCTTAAGTATCCATATTTGAATATTTTTCCTAAATAAACATGTTTTCTATTTAGGTAATAGGCTTTATGAGAAATTGACTCTTTTGAAAATTCAGATTGAATTTCTTCGATAAGTTCATCGGTTAATACTTCATCTGCGTCAATAGATAAAACCCAGTCAAAACTACATTGTTCAACAAGATATCTTTTCTGTTCTCCATAACCATTAAATTTCTTAGTAAAAACTTTCGCGCCAAAAGAAGAACAAATCTCGACGGTTTTATCTGTACTGTTAGAATCAACAATTACAATTTCATCACACCAAGTAAGTTTTTCTAAAGTACGAGCAATATTACTTTCTTCATTAAAAGTAATAAGAGCGGCACTTATTTGGTGTTTATTCATTCTGTAATAATTTTATGAAACAAACATAATGTAATTTCATCATTTTCTAGGATTCTAATTTGTGAATAGTACAAATTAGTTTTTAAACCTTCTGTTTTACATTTTAAAAGGTATTAATAGAACAGATATATGTAAATTTGCCCTACATTTTTATGAAAAAAAAATACTTAAAAATGATTCAGGATACATTACTATACTTAGAACAAGGAAAGACAATATTATATCCAACTGATACAGTTTGGGGATTAGGTTGTGATGCAACTAATAACGATGCTGTTAAAGAAATTTATAAGCTTAAAAACAGAGCAGAAAGCAAAAGCTTAATTGTCTTAGTGAATTCTTTGGAAATGCTAAAGAAGTATGTTTCAGTCCCGAAAGCTGCAGTAGAAATTCTTTCAAAAACGAATAAACCCACAACTATTATTTATAGTAATCCAACTGGAATTGCTTCAAATATTATAAACAAAGAGGATAATACATTAGCAATTCGTATTGTTCAACATGATTTTTGTCAAGAACTCATAGAAGCTTTCGGTAAGCCAATTGTATCTACATCTGCCAATGTTAGTGGAAACCCTACACCAAAATCATTTTCTGAAGTAGAAAAAGCAATTTTGGATAGCGTAGATTATATAGTAAATTTGCAGCAAGATAAAGTATCAGAAAAATCTTCAACTATATTAAAAATTGAAGGAGAAGAAATAATTGTGATTCGAGAATAGAGTATATGCAAGAGAAGTATTATAAAGAAGCCATTACGAATAAAATATTTGAATACATTACAAAAGCTACTGAAGAACTTCAACTAGAGAGTTATGTTATTGGTGGTTTTGTACGTGATTTTATTTTAAAAAGAGGTAATGCAAAAGATATTGATATAGTAACTGTAGGAAGTGGAATTGAACTGGCGAAAAAAGTGGCTAGTTTATTACCGAATACTCCTAAAGTACAAGTTTTTAAAACGTATGGTACAGCAATGTTACGTTTTCAGGATATTGAAGTAGAATTTGTTGGTGCTAGAAAAGAGTCATATACAGAAGATAGTAGAAACCCTGAAGTATCAGAAGGGTCGTTGCAAGATGATCAAAATAGAAGAGATTTTACCATTAATGCTTTAGCTTTAAGTCTGAACGCCTCTTCTTTAGGAAAGTTATTAGATCCATTTGGAGGAATAGCTGACTTAGAACACAAAATTATACGAACTCCGTTGGATCCAGATATTACCTATTCTGATGATCCTCTTAGAATGATGCGTGCAGTTCGATTTGCTTCTCAACTAAATTTTGAAATCGAAGAAAAGTCGTTAGCAGCAATAACTAGTAATGTTAAGAGAATTGACATTATTACTAGAGAACGTATTGTTGATGAGTTGAATAAAATTATTGCTTCTCCAAAACCTTCGGTAGGATTTTTATTGATGGAGAAAACTGGATTATTAAAGAGAATAATTCCTGAATTAATTGCTTTGAAAGGAGTAGAGGAAGTAGAAGGTCAAAAACATAAAGATAATTTCTATCACACTTTAGAAGTAGTTGATAATATTTCACTTCATACCAATGATGTCTGGTTACGTTGGGCAGCTTTATTACATGATATTGGTAAAGCTCCAACAAAGCGTTTTGATAAAAAAGTCGGTTGGACATTCCATTCACATGAATTTGTTGGTTCTAAGATGGTTTACAAGCTTTTTAAGAGACTAAAAATGCCATTGAATAACAAAATGAAGTTTGTTCAGAAAATGGTTATGTTGAGTTCGAGACCAATTGTACTAGCATCAGAAGTTACAGATTCTGCTGTTCGTAGATTAATTTTCGATACTGGAGATGATATTGATAGTTTAATGACGCTTTGTGAGGCTGATATTACAACTAAAAACCCAAAGAAATTTAAGCGTTACCACAAGAACTTTGAAATAGTTAGACAGAAAATTAAAGAAGTAGAAGAGCGAGATAGAGTTCGTAATTTTCAACCACCAATTTCAGGTGAAGAAATTATGAAAACCTTTAACTTAAAACCTTGTCGTGAAATAGGTCAGATTAAGGAAGCGATAAAGGAAGCTATATTAGAAGGTATTATACCAAACGAATATGAAGCTTCCTATAATTTTATGCTAAAAAAGGCTGAGAGTTTAGGATTAGAATCTAAACTAATGAAATAGTATTAGTTAGATAGTATTCTCCATTCATTTCCTTCTTTGTCATCAAAACCAATGAGTCCCTTATTTATATCAAAATACATATAATCTAATGAAGGTGTTTGCCAATTTGGACTTATTGAATCTTTATCTGTTAAATCGACTTTAATGACCCTATCAAAGACTTGGTTGTTAAACGAAAGTGTTATTTGTTCTGAATAATCTATATCAATTAACTGACCAAGGTTATTGAAACTAGAATACTCAATAGTCGTTCTTAAGTAGGATTCTTCAGAAACTTCTCCGGTGGTTTGATTGAATACCTTTGGCCATTTCCTAACATGAAATTCTAAATAACTGGTAAAATCATTTGGATGAAATAAAGTCGACTGTAAGAATAGTTGTTGTCCATCGAAGTAAAAATATTTTTTCACTCCTACAGGCATTGTAGGTCTTTGATGTAAGTGTTTATCGTTTATACTTTTTATTACATTGAACTTAAGAAGTTCATCATTGCCTTGATTCTTAAAAATAAGTTGATCATTTAATTCAGGAAGTTCAAGTAATAAATCTTGATCTTCTGATTGATATTGAAAATAAGATAGTTCTAAGGTACTATCATTACCGAAACTAACATTTTGATAACAAGATGTAATAAAAAAAAGTGAGGTTAAAAAAAGAATAAAAGATTTTTTCATAGTTGTTAGTATATACAATTATTGAATAAAACTAACGGATTTAGACTTTCAAGTGTCCAAAATCGTGTAACTTGGATTATTTAGGACAAACTTTAATAAAGTATAGAACGATTTCCTAGTAAGAATCGTTTATGGGTTTTAAGTTTTCATAACTTAAAATACGAGTAAACTCTTCTAAGTCATTTTTTAATTGATTAAAAGATAATTTAGCTATATCCTTTGTATTGTAGTCTTTAGAAGCTTCTAAAAAATTTACGGTAATGTTTTTACTTTTAAGCCTTTCATCTTTTTGATAAACAAATTTTTGAAAGTCTACCAAAGTTTTGAAAGAAATAGTTTTAAAAGATTTCTCATTTAAATCGAGTGTGATAAAATAATTTGAAATGTATCCTGCTTTAATGGTTTCTGTGAAAAACCATTTAGTTTTTTCGTTTTTCAAATAATCTTGAAACCCAATTTCACTTAGTTTATTTAGTGGATATTTTTGGAGTAGCTTAGTTCTTTTTCTATTTCTCAAAAACCAAGAAAAAAAAGCGAGAATAGAAACCCAAAAAGTAAGACTTACAGTACCAATGAATCCAAATAAATAATTGTTGTAATTTAAAGTTTCTATATTGAAATAAGTCAAAATTAACGTCATACTGAAGAATAAAGTACCAAAAACAATAAAGCAAAATTTAATCATAAAAATTGCTTTAGTTTTATTGAGTTCAATAAACTTTTTCATTGGTTAACTATTTAAAAACAGTTGGTCTATTTTCTTAGAGCAGTTTTCCCAAGAATATTCCAAAGCGGTTTCTCGAATATCTATTTTTATGTTATCCGCTTTTTCTATGAGTGGTATTACATCCTCATAAGTGGCATCAATATCAAATAGAAATCCATTTTCTCCATGTTTTATGATGTCTGGACAAAATCCTGTTTTAGAAGCTACAGGAACACAATTAGATAACATTGATTCTAATATTGGTACCGGACCTCCTTCTAAAATTGATGGAGATACAAATGTGTCAATTTTCGAATATAAATCAGGGAATTCAGAATAATCTCTATTATTGTGGTAAGTGAAATTCTGCAAGCCTGATAATTCGTTGAACTTCTCAAATTTCTCCCAGTTTTTACCAAAAATATGGAAGTGCTTTTGAGGCATGTTTTTGATGATTTGAAAGACTAATTCCGGGTTTTTTCGTTCACCAAAATTTGAACAAAATCCAACATCACCACTTTTTCTTTCGTGTGAATAAAAGAACTCTGGATCAGAAGCAATATGAATAACCTCCAACTTTTCAGGTTTTATACCAATACCAATTAAGTCTTGTTTTACTTGAGAGTTTAAACAAATAACCTTGTCTGCTAAATTTAAACACCAAGCTATATGTGTTTTTGAATACGATGTTGTGTAATGTGCATGTGTAAACATTACGATATTCTTTTTCCTTAAAATTTGAGGGTTATGGCGCATCGCCCTACAGAAATAGTGCGGATAAATAAAGTAATATCCATCTGCTTCAGGTAAATTTCTAAGTTTCGCATGAAAATATGGAGATGCATTTAATCCTGAATGTTCTGATAATCTTCGAACTTTGGTTCCAAAAATCCAGTTTTTATCTGCTTCACGAGCTACATAAACTAAATTATCAATTGTAGATTTTTTATCTACTTTGATGAATTTAGATTTTAATATAGCCAGAAGGTATTTCCATTTATAAATGATATTGAAAATTAGAAATTCCTTCATTTTTATGAATCAATATTTTGCATGGTAACAAGTTTGAAGTATTCTCCTTTTTTAGATAATAATTCATCATGTTTTCCTTGTTCTACAATTTTACCCTTGTGTAAAACAACAATATTATCTGCATTTTGAATTGTGGAAAGTCTGTGCGCAATAACCATAGAGGTTCTATTTTGCATCATATTTTCTAAAGCAGATTGTACTAGTTTCTCAGATTCAGTATCTAAAGCAGAAGTAGCCTCGTCTAAAATCATAATTGGAGGATTCTTTAGAACGGCTCTGGCAATAGATAAACGCTGTTTTTGACCACCAGAAAGTTTGTTTCCACTGTCACCAATATTGGTTTCAAATTGTTCTGGTTGATCTTTAATGAACTCATAAGCATTAGCGATTTCAGAAGCTTTAAAAACCTCTTCATCACTAGCATTTTGATTACCAATCTTTATGTTTTCTTTGATAGTATCATTGAAAAGAATAGAATCTTGCGTTACAATCCCCATTAAGTTTAAAAGAGATTTCTTAGTCAAAGATTTGATGTTTACTCCATCAATTAGAATTTCACCTTTAGTAACATCATAAAAACGGGTAATTAGATTCGCTAAAGTAGATTTTCCACTTCCAGATTGCCCAACAAGAGCAACAGATTTACCTTTTGGGATTTTAAGTGAGAAATCCTCTAAAACATAATCATCTTGATATTTAAACCATACATTTTTAAATTCAATATCATGATCAAAACTTGTTTTATTAGTTGCATCAGGCGCATCTTTTAATTCATCTTCAGTCTCTAATATTTGTAAGATACGCTCGGCAGCAGCATTTCCTTTTTTAATGGTATAACTTGCTTTAGAGATAGACTTTGCAGGAGTGATAATATTATATGCAAAACCTAGAAAACCTATTAATGTTCCCCCAGCAATTGTTTTATCAATCAGAACAATTTTACCTCCGTACCAAATAATTACACAAAACACTAGAATTCCTAATATCTCACTAACTGGTCCAGCCAATTGAGTTTTGATCATCAATTTATTTGATAATTTTTCGAACTTACTAGTAGAGTTTTGAAATTTTCTATTGAATAATGTATCCGCATTAAACGCTTTAATTACTTTAAGTCCACCTAGCGTTTCATCAAGTATAGACAGAAAAATACCTTGTTCTTTTTGAACCTTATCAGATGTTTTCTTTAAGTTTTTTCCAATTACATTAATAATGAAACCTGAGACAGGTATAAATATAAAAATGAAGACTGTCAGTTTTACACTAATAAATAACATTACTGCAATTGAAATTAGTATCATTAATGGATCTCTGAAAATAAGTTCAAGTATTGATAAAAATGAGTAATGAACTTCAATTACATCATTTCCTATTCTTGCCATTACGTCACCTTTTCTTCTTTCCGAGAAAAAAGACACAGGTAAGGATACCGTTTTAGCGTATAAATCGTTTCTAAGATCTTTTAAAACACCGTTTTTAAGAAACGTGATTGAGTAAAATGCTAAGTAACTAAATAAATTCTTGAAAATAGTTGTAACTATCATTAAAGCAATAACAATCATTAATGCTTTTCCTGGATCGGATTGTACCAATTGATAGGTGTAATAGCTTAAATTACCGTTTACATACTCGTTTAAGCTCATAATGCCATTGTAAACGGGTTTAGCTATTTCTTGGGCATTTTCCTTCTCTCCAAACAACACATTTATAAGTGGCATTATAATAATGAATGTTAAAGCAGAAAATACCGCGTAAAGTATATTAAAAAATATATTTAAATACGCGAATCTTTTATAGGGATTCGCGTATTTTAAAATTTTCTTGAAGTATTCCATTTAAACTCCTAATTGTTTTTTTATTCTAGATATTCGTTCGTCCAATAATTGTTCCACTTTATCTGTACTGTCAATATTGGTCAAATCGTCTTGAACACTAATGTAAAACTTAATTTTTGGTTCAGTTCCACTTGGTCTACAAGCTACTTTTGTTCCCTTTTCTGTTTCATAAATTAAAACATTGGATTTAGGGATGTCAATTGTAGATTCTTCACCTGTTATAATGTTTTTTCTAATAGATGATTTATAATCATTTACAAATGTTACTTTTTCACCATCTATTGTTGCTAGAGGAGTATTTCTTAAATCCACTAACATTTGTTTAATTTCTTCTGCACCATCCATTCCTTTTTTAACCAAAGCAACAAGATGTTCTTTATAGAAACGATTATTAATGTAAATATTCAATAACTCGTTATAAAAAGAGCTGTCATTACTTTTAGCGTCTGCAGCAATTTCACAAGCTAATAGGGTAGAGGTAACAGCATCTTTATCTCTTACAAAATCACCAACCATAAACCCAAAACTTTCTTCGCCACCACCAATAAACTCTTGTTTTGGATGGTCTTTAATCATTTTAGCAATCCATTTAAAACCGGTCAAACCAACTTTTGTTTCAACACCATAACTTGCTGCAATATCATTAACAAGGTGAGTAGATACAATAGTAGATCCAACAAATTGATTACCATTTAATTTCCCTTGGTTTTTCCATTGTTTAATTAAGAAATCAGTCATAACACTCATAGTTTGATTTCCGTTTAACAATTTCATTTTTCCATTTAAATCTCTAATAGCAATTCCTAATCGATCGCTGTCAGGATCAGTACCAATTACGATGTCGGCATTAATTTTATCAGCATATTCCATTGCCATTGCCAATGCTTCTGGCTCTTCTGGATTTGGAGATTTTACTGTAGGGAAGTCTCCATTTGGTTCAGCTTGCTCTTCAACAACATGAACATTGGTGTATCCTGCACGTTTTAAAACTTCAGGAATAAGTTTAATAGAAGTTCCATGAAGTGAGGTGAAAACAATTTTTAAATCTTCTCTCCCTGAAACATCAAACGTTCCATTTTTTACAGATGCATTCCAAAAGGCTTCATCAACTTCTTCACCTATATAGGAAATTAAACTTTCGTTTTTATCAAATTTAATATCACTATAATCTAAAGAATTAACTTCAGTAATAATTCCTTTGTCTTGTGGAGGAACTATTTGTCCACCATCCGTCCAATACACTTTATAACCGTTGTATTCAGGAGGGTTGTGTGATGCCGTTAAAACGATTCCAGCATGACAGTTTAAGTGATTTACTGAAAAAGATAATTCAGGTGTAGGTCTTAAATCTTCAAAGACGTAAGACTTTATATTGTTAGCAGATAAAATTTCTGCAACTAATGTTGCGAATTCTTTACTGTTATGTCTACAATCGTAAGCAATGGCAACCTTTAATTCTGTGTTTGGATAAGATTGATGTAAATAATTACTTAATCCTTGAGTTGCTTTTCCTAAAGTATATTTATTAATTCTATTTGTACCAGCTCCCATAATTCCTCTCATTCCTCCGGTACCAAACTCAGCATCTTTATAAAAACGATCGGGTAAATCATCCGCATTTGATGCTATAAGTTCTTTAATTTCATTTTGAGTTTCTTGGTCAAAAGTAGGAGACAACCAAAGTTTTGCTTTCTGTAGAATTTCTTCCATTTTAAATTTTGTTTGGTAGTGGTTTATAAATTTTGTTCTTCTTTAACTTTATAGTGCTTTTGTAGAGGATTACTTTTTATGATTAATTCCCCTAAGAATCCTGCTAAGAATAATAGTGTTCCTAAGATCATTGAGGTTAAAGCGATATAAAACCAAGGGTTTTGAGTTACTAATATAGAAGGAATATTATTAAAAACTCTATATAATTTTATAACTCCTACATAAAAAGCCATTGTAGTCCCTACAATAAACATTAAAGTTCCCCATAAACCGAAAAAGTGCATGGGTCTTTTCCCAAATTTAGATAAAAAAGAAATAGTAATTAAGTCTAAAAAGCCATTTACAAATCTATCCATACCAAATTTTGTCTCACCGTACTTTCTAGCTTGATGTTGAACAACTTTTTCTCCTATTTTTGTAAAACCTTCATTTTTAGCTAAAACAGGGATGTAGCGATGCATTTCGCCACTAACTTTAACTGCTTTTGCTACATCTTTTTTGTAGGCTTTTAAACCACAATTAAAATCATTTAGTTCTAATCCTGAGGTTTTTCTAGCTGCCCAATTAAATAATTTAGAAGGTATATTTTTGGTTAATACATTGTCGTATCGTTTCTTTTTCCAACCAGAGATTAAATCATAATCTTCTTTCATGATAAGATCATATAATTCAGGGATTTCTTCTGGATTGTCCTGTAAATCTGCATCCATAGTAATAATAACATTACCATTTGCAGCACCAAAACCTGCATCTAAAGCCTGCGATTTACCATAATTTCGTTGAAAACGTATACCTTTTACTTGGGGATTTTTTTTAGATAATTCTTGAATGATATTCCAAGAAGTGTCAGTACTTCCATCATCAATAAAAATTACCTCATATAAAAACTGATTGGATTGCATAACTTTTGCAATCCAATCATATAATTCTTGTAAAGATTCTTCTTCGTTTAAAAGTGGTATTACTACCGATATATCCATAATAAATTTAATGTCTATTATAACGGAGTAAAGTTACAATATTATTGTTGTTAAAAAGTATCTTCCTCTCTTTTTTGCATAATAGCTCCAGTAATAGCTGAGATAATAAACCCAAAGAAAGCAGAAATAACAATAGATAAAGGAATTGTAATTGCTGGGCTTTGGAATTTTTTAGTCATAGATTCAGCTGATTCAATTTGCTCATCAGTCATTCCAGCATCAATCCAAGCTTGTCTTGTAACTTCCATAACTTGATCTTGGAAACCAGGTTCAATTACTTTAGTAAAAATTAATGAGTACACCGTTGAGACTAAAACACTTACTACAGCAATTCCAACTCCAACCTTTAATGCTTGTCCAAATGAAAGAAATCCACCATTATCATGCTTGAATTTTTTTATTCCAAGTACAATTAATGCAATCATAGGAATAATTCCAATGTAACCAACGGTTTGAAGGTTCTCAAGTAAATTTCCTGATGCATAAAATGCTAAGTGAATAAAAACTCCTGCGATTCCTAAATAAAGACCATAATTTAAGATTATGTTCTTGCTGTTTGCTTGATTTTCCATGTGTTCTTGATTTGATTAGTTTAAATTATTAAAAAATTACGTAAAACATCTTGTTAGTATTCAATGTTTTAAAAATGTTACAAAAAAATCATGTAAATTTATTGTTAATGATTAAAAAAATGATTGTAAATTTGCCTCGGCAAGTTCTACACAACCAGCTCCCTTTGAATCCCCCAGGGCGGGAACGCAGCAAGGGTATTAGGTCGTAGCGGTGTGATGTAGGTAGCTTGCCATTTTTTGTTTCATCAAATTTCTTTTCTCGGATGAAACTTTTCAACAACTTCTTTTAAATAACTATTGTCTAAATGAACATAAATTTCAGTTGTGGTAATACTTTCATGACCTAATAATTGTTGAATTGCTCTAAGATCTACACCTTCCTTCAATAAGTATGTGGCAAATGAATGGCGTAATGTATGTGGTCCAACACTTTTATTAATGTTAGCTTTTGCACATAAATCTTTAAGAATTATAAATATCATTTGTCTTGTTAAACGCTTTCCACGTCTATTTAAAAATAATATGTCAGAGTCTTCTTTTTTAGGAGTAATTAGACTTCTAATATGTGATATATATAAATTAATAAATTTCATGGTTGATGTATGTATAGGTACAAAACGCACTTTATCTCCTTTTCCTGTTACTTTTATGAATCCTTCATCAAAGAACAAGTCAGAGATTTTGAGATTAATTAGTTCACTTACACGCAAACCACAACCATAAATGGTTTCTAAAATAGTTCGGTTTCGTTCTCCTTGAGGATGACTTAAATCAATAGATCCAATAATTTTATTTATTTCTTCATTGGAAAGTACATCTGGTAGTTTTCGTCCAATCTTAGGAGATTGTATTAAATCCAGAGGATTATCTTCTCTATATCCTTCAAAAACCAAATAATCAAAAAAACTTCTAAGCCCTGAAATAATTCTGGCTTGAGTTCTTGGACTTATAATTTTTGAAACTTCATAAATGAATTGTTTAATTTGATCTTTATCTATAGTAATTGGACTAACATTTATTTCATAAGTTTCTATATAGTTAACCAGTTTTAAAATGTCTCTAGTGTAGTTTTCGATAGAGTTTTCAGATAACGCTCTTTCGATTTTTAAGTAGCTCTTATAATCAGTAATCTTAACTTGCCAACCCATTGAAAATTGTAAAAAAAACTTTGATATTTGAAAAATAAAGTTACATTTGTTAAGCAAACTTATAATTATAAAATTAAAAATTATGAAAAAATTTCTTTTAACAATTGCTATGGTAGCTTTTGGATTTGCTGCCAATGCTCAAAAAGCAGGATTTAACGTAGGTGCTGATGTAACTTATAATTTTGATGCAGAAGTATTCGGTTTAATGGGAGAAGCAAATTATTTATTTGAAGTGTCTGATGAGTTTAGAGTTGGACCGGCTATATCTTATCAATACGCTTTTGGTAAAGATATAGAAACTGCTTTAGGAACTATTTCAGTTGATGGAAGCGGTGATTTTACAGCTGCTGGTGCTGCACGATATGATATATCTGAACAGTTTATAATTGGAGCTGATTTAGGTTATTATTTTGATGCTTCTTCATTTTATTACAGACCTTTAGTTGGTTACAGATTAAATGAAAATACTGTAATTCAATTAGCGTTACCATCTAGTGATGCTTCTAATAGCTTATCATTAGGAGTTATGTTTGGGTTATAATATTTAATCACATTATAATTTAAAAAGGAGCTTTCGAGCTCCTTTTTTTTATGCAAAAAAAGTAACTACTTGTCCTATAATACTTAAGCTTTTTTAATATAAAAAAAGTAAAAAAAAGCTTTACTGAAGAAATAAATCCACCTACTTTCGCGCTCCTAAAATTATAATTACAATTAAAATTTATGAAAAAAATTCTTTTAACAATTGCTATCGCAGTATTCGGATTTGCTGCTAATGCACAGGACGGTACTTTAAATGTAGGAGGTAATATCGCTTTACCAATCGGAGATGCAGGAGATAATTATTCTTTTTCTTATGGAGGAGAAGTAAATTACTTATTTAACTTATCTGAAGATTTTAACTTAGGTGCTTCATTTTCTTACATTCAGTATTTAGGAAAAGAAGTAAATGGTTTTGATGTACCAAGTGTTGCATTTTTACCAGTTGCTGCTGCAGGTCGCTATAACCTTTCTGAAAAATTCGTAGTAGGAGCTGATTTAGGTTTTGCTATTGGTGTTGATGAAGGAAATGATGGTGGATTTTATTACAGACCTATGGTAGGTTATAAAGTTATGGAGAACATAACTGTACAAGCTACTTATGCTGGTATTAGCTTAGACGGTGGAACTGCTGCTAACATCGGATTAGGTGCTTATTATTCTTTCTAATAAGATTAATAGAAATAATTAAAATAAGAAAAGGAGCTGATAAGCTCCTTTTTTTTGTTTACAGATTAAGTATATTCGCATTTTAAAAGTTTTATTATGAGAAAATTTTTTATCATTTATTTGTTCTTGTTTTCCATTAATTATAATCTAACAGCTCAAGAAAATGAGTTTAACGTGGGAATTAATGGTGGAGTAACAATTGGAAATATTGAAGGAGTATCGAGTATGGCTTTAGGATTCGATGCAAATTATCTTTTTGATGTATTTGAAGGTGTTAAATTTGGTCCATCTTTAAATTTTATTTACTTCGTAACTCAAGAGGAGAATGGAATTAATCCTGATGCATTTATTTATTTACCAATCGGTGGATCAGTTAAATTTCACAGTGAAGGTGATGATTTTTATGTAGCCTTAGATGGTGGTTATGCTATCGGAATATCACCAGAAGGTGATAATGGTGGTGTATTTATTAAACCGATGGTTGGTTACAATATCAATGAAAACTTTAATGTAAACCTTTTCTATTCTGGCGTGAAAAAGAGCGGACCAACTTTTGGTTATATCGGATTAGGAGTAGCCTTTAATATTTTTGGAGGTAATAGTTATTATAGTTTATAAGAAACCATATCATGAAAATTATCATAATCAACGGACCAAATTTAAATCTATTAGGAAAAAGAGAACCGGAAATTTATGGTTCTAAAACTTTTAACGACTATTTCAAAGAATTGAAAAATAGATTCTCTGAGATAGAATTAGATTATTTTCAATCAAATATAGAGGGAGAAATAATAGATAAACTTCACGAGGTTGGTTTTGATTATGATGGCGTAGTTTTAAATGCAGCGGCATATACACATACTTCTGTTGGTATTGGTGATGCTGTAAAAGGAATAACAACTCCTGTTGTAGAAGTACATATTTCTAATGTACATTCTCGCGAAGATTTTAGACATGTAAGTTACATTGCAGGTAATGCCAAAGGCGTTATTACAGGCTTTGGATTGGATAGCTATATTTTAGCCATTCAAAGTTTTATGAAGTAACTCTTAGGAATTACATCCCCCCATTTTTCATTGTAAGATCTATTTTTGAGTTGATATTTTGTACAAAAATAAATACCTCAAGAAAAGTAATGCTATAAACGGAATTATAGAGTACGTAAACTTTTGAATTCCGGTAAAATGAATAATTGGTATTAAGGCTAATAGTATAATTAGAATTAGGAAATACTTCTTAATCCAAGTTTTTTGAGTTTTACCCAATAAAAAGAATGAAACCACAAAATTTGGAGCAAAAGCCCATAGGAAATTGAAATTATTTGGCGCGGTTGAATGATTGGTGAAAAACCATAAAAAGACAATTAAAACACCAACGAGTCCAGTACTAAAAAGCAAAATAAAATCTAAAATCTTAGTCTGCTTTTTCTTTTTGTAATCTTTGTAAGTAATTATCGCTACAATGATTAATAATAATGTGAAAACTAGCAAAGGACTAGGAAAGTCTGCATTTACAGATTTAGTTTCAAAATCTAATAGTGTTTCGGTTTTTTTAATTAAGGATTCTCCATTACTTATTTTACTGACTTCGTAAGCCTCATATAAATATTCAGGTAGATATAAATATTCTTCCGCAGATGCTATTTTATCCAATCGATTACCTAAGGCTATATTTATTCCAAAACTTCCCCAAGAATTAGGATGAATTTTTTCATTCATCAAAGTCCTAATAGATTTATCTTCTGTTATAAAACCTTCACTTAAATTAAGTTTCTCCTTAAGAATTGATTTAGTAATATCTCTAGGTCGAGTAGCACAGTTGTCAAAAAAAGGATCATAAAAATAACTTGCGTTTTCTGGTTTAACGTTTTGCTCTAAAAACTGAAAGAATTCATTTCTCTCTTTTATATTTAGATTCAATACTTGCTGCTTCACCCATCGTTCGTCTTGTTGTGCAGATTTTAAAGCATAATGAAATGGATATCTAGCCAGTTTATATTTCATGAAACCTCTAACGAAGTTTGCATAAAAGTTAGGATCGTTAAAATCAAATATCCCATAGTTATACAATAAATCAAGATTTAAAACGGGATCTTTAACTCGAATGGCTGTATGACCAAACTTTTCATACAAGTTAACTCCAGGTCCAGAAGTAACAATGCTAATTTCAGAATAAACAGAAAGTTGAACGGTTTGAGCAAAATTAAATTGAGAAACTAATAGAAGAAGTAAAACGTATTTTTTAAGCATAACTATCGGTAAAAACTGTAATCAATTTTAAGTGAAAATATGTTCGAGAATAAAGCATTTCCAACACTTCCAATATTGGTTAACGCATAATCGATTTGTATTCCTCGATATCTAAAACCTAAACCAAAATTCGGTTGAACAGATAAAGATTCACTATTATCAAACTCTCTTACATTTTGGAAATTTCCAGCACCAACTCTTAAGAAGACAAGATTATCATAATCTAATTGAAAACCAAAAGCAGGATCAACACTTAAAAAACCAGTTGAGATGATATCATTAGTTTCTGCAAATCTCATATTTAAATCCAAAGCTGTTAGCAAATGAAAATACCTTCCAATATTAAAATTTTTAGCCATTCCAACTTGTAACTTAGGCTTTGTAATTTCAGTTGTTTCTGGTAATTCTTGATTTTGCCCAGGAATGGCATTTCTTATCTTTTCAAATTCAGCTTCGTTTATAGCCCAAGTATTGAAGGTAGTTGTAATATCTCTAGCCATGATTCCAAACTTCCAATCATTTTTCTGAAACTGAATTCCTAAATCGAAACCGAATCCCCAAGAAGTGGCAAAATCACCAATAATTCGTCTAATTATTTTAGCATTTCCACCAATGGTAAAGCCATCTAAAGGCATTTTACGAGCATAACTTACATTGAAAGCATAATCTGCTGCAGAGAACAAGTTAATTCGATTAAAATCAATATTTCCTTGACTATCGATTAATTCTGTAGTATTCAATATATCATCTACACCAAATCTTATAATTGATAATCCTATCGAACTTTCTTTATTAATTGGCATTGCAAATCCAGCAAAATTATACGTTGCAATTCCTGAAAAATAGGAGGCATGCATTAGAGATCCTTGGTAATCTTCTATTCCTACTAAACCTGCAGGATTCCAATATGTTGAATTTACATCATTAGAAGTTGCCACTACGGCTTTACTCATTCCTAATGCAGCTGCATCAACACCAATATTTAAAAATTCATTAGAATAGTTTCTAAACTGCCCGTAAGACAATGAAGAAATAAGTAGTGAAAAATATAGTAACTTGATTTTCAAGATCTCAATTTATTTAAATAACAAATATCTTAATTCCTTGTGAAATAACAGATAATTTAACTAGTTATTGTTCTAAGAATATATATTTAACTTATCCTGAATAAAGTTTACAATTTGATTTTCAATCCAAAACGCTTCATCATTAAATGTGGTAACAAATCCTACATGACCACCATATTTAGGAGTCATTAAGTAGAAATTATCTGAGTTTTCAGCAATGTCATACGGAAAACAATCTAAAGATAGAAATGAGTCATCTTTAGCGTTTATAAGTAATGTTTTTCTATCTATATTAGGTATGTATGGTTTACTGCTCGCTTTAGCCCAATAATCTTCAGGTCCATCAAAACCAAAAACCGGAGCTGTGTATATTTCTTCGAAATCTCTAAAAGAAGAAGCTTTTGCGATACGCTTTTTATCTGGATTGAATTCAGGGAATTTAGAAGCCTTTAAAACTACTTTAGATTTTAATGTTCTTAGGAATTCTTTCATATAAATTTTATTCTTCAGCTTACTTAATTCAACTTGTGCTGAAGCCAAATCAATAGGAACAGAGACCGCGATTCCGCCTTTAACCGTTTCTGGAACACCAACATTGAATTCTCCCAAATATTTTAAAATAAGATTACCTCCTAAACTAAAACCACATAAAACAATATCTCTGTAATTATAATTTTCGATTAAATAGTTTATTACGAATTCTACATCATCTGTTTTACCAGCGTGATAAGTTTTTAAAATATTGTTATCCTCTCCGCTACAACTTCTTAAATTCATTGAAATTACATCGTAACCATGATCTTTTAAAAAATTAGCTGTAGAAGCCATATAACTAGATTCAGAACTTCCTTCTAGTCCATGAATTAATAATACTGCTGAAAATGAGTTTGAAGTTAAAAAGTCTAAATCGATAAAATCATTATCCCAAGTTGTAATTCTTTTTCTTTCATAGTTTGGTTTTTCTTTATTTGCAAAAAATTTATAAAGCGTGTTAATATGCGGGTTTCTAAAAGGAAACTTAGTGGTTAGTTGACTTTTCAGTAATGGCATTTTAAATCTATTAGTTGAATTAATTGTTAAAAAAAATCTATTTCATATTTTAGTCAAAAATCTATCAAAAACATGAACATTAAAAAGCACATTCCAAATATAATCACTTTAGGTAACTTACTTTGTGGTACCATAGCAACAATTTATGCAGTAAGAGGTGATTTTTATACAACAGCAATTTTAGTTGGAATTGGAATAGTCTTTGATTTCTTTGACGGTTTTGTAGCAAGATTGTTACAAGTTCAAGGAGAATTTGGAAAGCAATTGGATAGTTTAGCTGATATGGTAACAAGTGGAGTAGTACCAGGAATTGTAATGGTTCAATTTATGCTGAGTAGTACATTATATAATCAGCTAGGAGTTTCTTCTTGGGATGCAGCCTTAGATATGGGATTGAATATTGATAATTGGTTTTCCTATGAAGTTCTTGGATTATTACTTACACTTTTTGCTGGTTACAGATTAGCAAAGTTTAATATTGATGAAAGACAATCAAATAGTTTTATAGGATTACCAACTCCAGCAATGAATTTATTTGTACTGTCATTACCCTTAATTTCAGAGTACACTACAAACATCTTAATTCAAGATATAATTCACAATAAATATGTATTGATTATAATAACAATACTATTAAGTGTATTAATGGTTTCAGAAGTAAAGTTATTTTCTTTGAAGTTTAAGAATTATGCTTTTAACAAAAACATCTTTAAATACACATTTTTGTTATTGTCTATAGCGCTTTTAATTACGTTAAAATTCGTTGCGATTCCAGTAATTATTTTGCTATATATTCTATTATCTCTATTTAAGAATTTAAAGAAAGAGGCAGTTAAAAATTAAGAAGAATTAAAACTTCTTCTTTTTTAATTCGAAGTCTTTACCAAGATAAACTTTTCTCACGGTTTCATCCGCAGCTAATTCCTCTGGAGTTCCTTCTTTTAGGATACTTCCGTTGTACATTAAGTATGTTCTATCGGTAATAGCTAAAGTTTCTTGTACGTTATGATCGGTAATAAGAATTCCGATATTTTTATTTTTTAAGTGAGCTACAATACTCTGAATATCTTCTACAGCAATAGGATCTACACCAGCAAAAGGCTCATCTAATAAGATAAACTTAGGATCTGAAGCTAAACAACGTGCAATTTCAGTTCTTCTTCGTTCACCACCAGAAAGTAAATCTCCTCGGTTTTTACGAACATGACCAAGACTAAATTCTTCAATTAGCTCTTCTAATCGTTCTTTTCTTTCTTCTTTAGTACGATCAGTAAATTCCAAAACAGATAGAATATTATCTTCAACTGATAATTTTCTGAAAACAGAAGCTTCTTGTGCCAAGTATCCGATACCTTTTTGTGCGCGTTTGTACATTGCATCTTCGGTGATTTCGTCACTATCTAAAAAAATCTGACCAAAATTTGGTTTAACCATACCAACAATCATGTAAAAAGAAGTGGTTTTTCCAGCTCCATTCGGACCTAGTAATCCAATAATTTCACCTTGTTCTACTTCAAGGGAAATTCCTTTAACTACTTTACGACTACCGTAAATTTTCTGGATATTATCAGCTCTTAATTTCATGATTGTATGGCTATATATTTTTTCTAAAAGTGCTTAAATTTTACGAATACTCTTCTTAAAAAGTTATTAAACTTCTTCTTCTAAAGCTTCCCAGAACTCTACAGCTCTGCGTAAATGAGGAATAACAATTGTTCCACCAACTAAAGTAGCAATCGACATGGTTTCCATCATTTCTTCCTTAGTAACACCGTTTTTATGAGCAGTTTCTAAATGATAAGCGATACAATCATCACAACGTAAAACTGCTGAAGCTACTAAACCTAATAATTCTTTTGTTTTTACTGATAAATGACCTTCTGCGTAAGCATTAGTGTCTAAATTGAATATTCTTTTAATTACTTTATTATCTGAAGATAAAATCTTTTCGTTCATTTTAGAACGATAATCATTGAACTCTTGGACTTTTTTCGACATTTTTCTGTTGTTTTTTTATTACAAATTTTGAAATGTGAATACTTATTTCATATAAAATCATGATTGGTACTGATACGATTACCTGACTAGCAATATCCGGAGGAGTAATGATAGCAGCTAGTATTAATACTAGAACCAACGCATGTTTTCTGTATCGTTTTAAAAATTCTGGAGTAATTAAACCAACTCTTGATAAAAAGAAGATGATAATTGGCAATTCAAAGAAAACCGCAACCCCAATTAATGTATTTGTTACCAATCCTATGTAAGCATCTAGTTTGAAGTTATTAACTACAGCATCACCAATTGTGAAATTATAGAAGAAATAAACTGACATTGGAATGATTACATAATAACTAAATAGTATACCTAAGAAGAATAGGAAGGAAGCCCAAAAAATAAAACCTCTTGATTTTTTACGTTCATTATCTAATAAACCAGGAGAAATGAACCTCCAAATTTCCCATAATACATATGGGAAAGAGATGATAAATCCTAAAATTAAAGAAGACCAAATAGCCGTCATTAATTGTTGTGTTGGATTTAATGCTTGAAGTGTTTGCTTGAATTGAATGTCACAGAAACTACTTTCCATTCCTAATCCCGTAAATACTTTACAGAAGAACTGATAGGTATCGAAGTCTGGTTTTAAATGGGCTAGTAGAACTTTATCAAAAATCGTTTTGATATAAATGAACACCATTATGGCAACAATAAAAATTGCTGAAATACTTCGTATTACATGCCATCTAAGTTCTTCTAGATGATCTAAGAAAGACATTTCCTTTTCTGCCATGACTAAAAAATACCTTCTTTAATTAAATCATGAAGGTGAACTACACCAACATAAGTATCATTATCGTCTGAAACTAAAATTTGAGTAATACTATTCGATTCTAATGTATCTAAAGCATCAATTGCCATAGCATCTATGTGAATCGTTTTTGGGTTCTTACTCATTATATCAGAAGCCGTCAAATTCTCAATATCTGTCGTTTTACTCAACATACGCCTAATATCACCATCAGTAATAATACCAGTGATTTTATCATTATTATCTACAACAGCAGTTACACCAAGTCTTTTTTCTGAGATTTCAACAATAACTTTAGTCAATTTATCCGATGGAAGAACTTTTGGTAGTTCGTTATTCTTAATTAAATCAGAAACTCTTAAATATAAACGCTTTCCTAATGCTCCACCGGGATGATACTTTGCAAAATCATTATTTGTAAAACCTCTTAAATCTAGTAAACAAACGGCTAACGCATCACCTAAAACTAACTGAGCGGTTGTGCTATTAGTAGGAGCCAAGTTATTTGGATCAGCTTCCTTTTCAACATAAGAGTTCAGCAAGAAATCTGCATTTTTCCCTAAAAAAGAATCTGGATTTCCGGTGATTGCTATGATTTTGTTTTTTGAATTTCTAATTAATGGAACTAATACTTTTATTTCTGGAGTATTACCACTTTTCGAAATACAAATTACTACATCATCTTCCTGAATATTACCTAAATCACCATGAATTGCATCTGCAGCATGCATAAATACGGCAGGTGTTCCTGTAGAATTTAAAGTAGCTACAATTTTATTTGCAATGTTGGCGCTTTTACCAATTCCAGTAATGATTACTCTTCCTTTTGAATTTAATATGAAGTTAACTGCATCAGCAAACGAATTGTCCAAAAAATTAGTTAAATTAGCTATACTATTACTTTGAAGAACAATAGTTTCTTTTGCTTTGGCTATTATTAAGTCTGTATTTTTCAAGTAAAACAAGGTTTAATTTGAAGATGTAAAAATAGGAATATTTTAGCTACTAGAACTTTCATTTTATAAGAAACTTATATGTAACTTTAATGTAATTATGTTTTGTGTATTAGTTTGAATTTTTAATTTTACCTTCTGGGAACAATATGAAAATGAATTTATACGATGCTTTAAAAAAGTTCTTTGGTTTTAATCAATTCAAAGGACTTCAAGAGGATGTGGTAAAAAGCATTTTAGACGATAAGAATACGTTCGTTATAATGCCAACCGGAGGAGGTAAGTCTTTATGCTACCAATTGCCAGCTTTAATGAAGGAAGGTACAGCAATTGTAGTATCCCCACTTATTGCCTTAATGAAGAATCAGGTAGATGCCATTAGAGGTATATCTGAAACTCATGGGATTGCTCATGTGTTAAACTCATCCCTGAATAAATCTGAGATAGCTCAGGTAAAATCTGATATTTCCACAGGTGTTACAAAATTACTTTATGTAGCTCCAGAATCTTTGATTAAAGAAGAATATGTTGATTTTTTAAAACAACAGAAAATTTCTTTTGTAGCTATTGATGAAGCTCACTGTATCTCAGAATGGGGACATGATTTTAGACCAGAGTACAGAAACTTAAGAAACATTATCAAACAAATTGATAATGTTCCCGTAATTGGTCTTACTGCCACAGCTACCGAAAAGGTACAGGAAGACATTTTGAAAACATTAGGTATGACAGACGCTAATGTATTTAAAGCGTCATTTAATCGACCTAATTTATTTTACGAAGTACGTCCTAAGACTAAAGAGGTCGAGAAAGATATTATACGATTTATAAAACAGCGAGAAGGTAAGTCTGGTATTATTTATTGTTTAAGTAGAAAGAAAGTAGAAGAAATAGCACAGGTTCTTCAGGTAAATGGAGTAAATGCACTTCCTTATCATGCTGGTTTTGATGCTAAAACAAGAGCGAAACATCAAGATATGTTCTTAATGGAAGATTGTGACGTAGTTGTTGCAACAATTGCATTCGGAATGGGAATTGATAAACCAGATGTGCGTTATGTAATTCACCATGATATACCAAAAAGTTTAGAGAGTTACTATCAAGAAACAGGTAGAGCTGGGAGAGATGGAGGAGAAGGGCATTGTTTAACTTTCTATGCTTATAAGGATATTGAGAAGTTAGAAAAGTTTATGGCTAATAAACCAGTTGCAGAACAAGAGGTTGGTCATGCTTTACTACAAGAAGTTGTGGGTTATGCCGAAACTTCTATGAACCGAAGAAAGTATATTTTACATTATTTCGGTGAGGAGTTTGATGAAGTGAATGGAGAAGGTGCGGATATGGATGACAATATGCGTAATCCTAAGAAAAAACACGAAGCAAAAGAAGAAGTAGCTACAGTTTTAAAAGTAATAAAAGAAACGAACGAGATGTACAAAGCAAAAGATATTGTAAGTACACTTGTGGGTAAAGAAAATGCACTTTTAAAATCTCATAAAACTACGGATCAACCATTTTTTGGAGTAGGAAAAGATAAAACTTCAAGTTATTGGATGGCGTTAATTCGTCAAATTCTTGTAGTTGACTTAATTCGCAAAGAAATTGAGCAATACGGAGTTATTAAAATAACTAAAGAAGGGAAAGAGTATTTAGAAAATCCGCAGTCATTTATGATGACTGAAGATCATGAATATAAGAGAGGTGATGATGGATCTATAATTACAAATGCAAAAGCTAATAACGCAGGAACAGATCAAAGATTAGTCGGAATTTTAAAGGATTTACGTAAACAAGTTGGTAAGAAGCTTGGAGTACCTCCTTTTGCAGTTTTTCAAGATCCTTCTATTAATGATATGGCTTTAAAATATCCAATTACGTTAGATGAATTAGCTACAGTTCATGGAGTTGGAGAAGGAAAAGCAAAAAAATACGGTAAAGATTTTATTAGTGTTATTTCGCAGTACGTAGAGGATAACGATATAATACGACCAGATGATTTAGTAGTTAAAAGTACTGGAGTTAATTCTGGATTAAAACTGTACATTATTCAGAATACAGATAGAAAATTGCCATTAGATGATATTGCAAAATCGAAAGGTTTAGAAATGAATGAGCTGATTAAAGAAATGGAGGCCATTGTATTTTCTGGAACTAAGTTGAATATTGATTATGCAATTGAAGATCTTTTGGATGAAGATCAGCAAGAAGAAATTTATGATTATTTCATGGAAGCAGAAACTGATAAGATTCAAGAAGCATTAGATGAATTTGATGGAGATTATGACGATGAAGAGTTACGTCTAATGAGAATCAAGTTTACAAGCGACGTAGCAAATTAAAAATATAATTTGATGAACGATAAAGTCACAACATATATTGTGAATCAAGAAAAATGGGCGCAAGAATTACAACTTTTGCGCTCTTTTTTGTTAGAATTAGATTTAGTAGAAGATATAAAATGGGGAATGCCTGCATATATCTATAAAAACAAGAATATCATCGGTATTTCTGCGTTTAAAAATTATTTCGGAATGTGGTTTCATCAAGGTGTTTTCCTAAAAGATGAAAAGAAGCTTTTAATAAATGCTCAAGAAGGAAAAACAAAGGCAATGCGTCAGTGGAGATTTAATTCTATTGATGAGTTGGATAAAAAAACGCTACAGGAATATGTTTTAGAAGCTATGAAGAATGTTGAGCTAGGTAAAGAAATCAAGCCTCAGAGAAATAAAAAACCTCTTATAATTCCTCCTCAGTTGCTAGCTGTTCTAGATAATAATAACCAACTCAAAGAAAAGTTTGAATCACTTTCATTAACCAAAAAACGTGAGTTTACAGAATATATATCTGAAGCAAAAAGAGAAGCTACAAAAGAAAGTAGATTACAAAAGATTATACCTATGATTCAATCGGGTATAGGCTTAAATGATAAATATAGAAAGTAAGGTTATTATTTAACGTACACCTTATCTATTGTTGAAGTACTATCGCAGCGAATTACATATAAATCTAGTTTTTCACTAGTAACATAATACTCAGCACAAGGTTTTAAACGAGGTTTACTTTTCCCAAAGTTAACATCTCCCTTTTTTAAAATATAAGATATTTGAGCAGTGTCAATTTTATGAAGTTCAATCGTTTTAATTGCATCTTCTGAGAATAATCTTTTCTTGATTCGTATACTCTTTAAAGTACGAGCGTCCATTCCGTAATCAAAAGTTACTTTTTTGTTTTTCCAGAAGAAAGAAACAGCTAAAGTTCCTAAGGCTACGCCAATCATATAAAATCCAACTCTCTTTAATAATTGCATGGTTCAAATTTAGACCGCAAAAATACTTAAAAAAGTAGAAATTTATAAAATCAAAAGGTTAATATCTCTATAAGGAAGATCAAACCAATCTGCAACCGTTCTATTTGTGAGCACACCATGATAAAAATACATACCATTTCGTAAGCTTTTATCAAATCTAGCAGCATTTTCAAAACCACCTTCTTCAGCAATATTTAATAAATATGGAGTTAAAATATTACTTATAGAAACAGATGCAGTTCTTGAATACCTAGAAGGAATATTAGGTACGCAATAATGAATTACATCATGTCGTAGAAAAGTAGGTTTACTATGCGTTGTAACTTCAGAAGTTTCAAAACATCCACCACGATCGATACAAACATCAACAATAACTGAACCTGCTTTCATTTGCTCAATCATTACTTCTGTTACAATAATAGGTGATCTGTCAATACCTCGAATAGCACCAATAGCAACATCACAGCGCATTAATGCTTTTAGTAATGATTTAGGTTGAACAGTTGAAGTATAAATTGGTCCTGGTACAGCTTCTTGTAAACGTCTTAATTTTGTAATAGAATTATCAAAAACCTTAATTCTTGCTCCTAAACCAATTGCAGCTTTTGCCGCACATTTACCAACAGTTCCTGCTCCTAAAATAACAACATCTGTTGGAGGAACTCCACTAATATTTCCGAGTAATAAACCATTACCACCACCTACAGTTGTCATATGTTCAGCAGCAATATGCATAGCTGCAGCACCAGCAATTTCACTTAATGATTTTAAGATAGGAAAAACTCCATCTTCATCTTTAATATAATCATATGCGATTGCAGTTATTCGCTTTTTGGCTAAAGCTTTAAAATATTGTTTATCCTGAGTTTTTAATTGTAAAGCAGAAATCAAAAAAGCTTGAGGATTCATTAATTTAATTTCATCCAAAGATGGCGGTTCCACTTTTACAATTAAATTACAACTGAATACTTCCTTAATATCATAAGATATTTTCGCTCCAGCTTCCGAATATTCTTTATCTGAATAATTAGCGCCTTCTCCAGCAGAAGTTTCTACTACAACTCGATGTCCGTGTGCAACTAAGGCAGCAACAGCATCAGGTGTAAGACTTATCCTTTTTTCTTCAAAATGTGTTTCTTTAGGTAAGCCAATAAATAATTCACCTTTTTGCTTTTTAATTTCAAGCATTTCAGGTTGCGGTAGTAATTGTTCTTTGGTAAAAGGAGATAAGCCCATTAATTTTATTTCAGTTGAATATTTCTTTGATTATCGGAGTTTAACTCGATATGGATGTTAACAGAATTTAAAGGTAATAAATTTTTAATATTCTGAGGCCATTCAACTAAACACCAATTGTCATTATAGAAATAATCTTCAATCCCCATATCTAAAGCTTCTTCTTCATCTTTTATTCTATAAAAATCAAAATGATAAACTGTTTCGTTTTTATCCGTAACATATTCATTTACCAAAGAGAAAGTAGGGGAGCTAATCGTGTCTTGAACACCCAAAATAGAACAGATTTCTTTAATAAGAGTAGTTTTACCAACTCCCATTTCTCCATTAAATAATAGAATCTTATGTTTTGAAGAAGCAATAACTTCCTGAGCAATTTCTCGTAATTGATCTAAAGAATAATCCTTATTCATAAAAAACACGCTTATTTTGTATTATATACGGCGCAAGGTATAATAATTTCTTCTAAAGAAATACCTCCGTGTTGATACGTATTTTTATAATATTTTACGAAATGATTGTAATTATTTGGGTATGCAAAGAATAAATCTTCTTTGGCAAATATAAACGGACTGTTAATTGTTATGCTTGGTAAGAAAATATCCTTTGGATTTTTAACTGCGTACACATCTTTGTCTTCATAAGAAAGACTTCTACCTGTTTTATATCTTAGGTTCGCACTAATATTTTTGTCACCAATTACTTTGGTTGGGTTATTACAGTTAATTGTTCCGTGATCGGTTGTAATGATTAATTTTTGACCTAATTCTTTTGCCTTTTGAATAATTGAAAGTAAAGGTGAGTTTTTGAACCAGCTCACTGTTAGTGATCGATACGCTTTATCATCACCAACTAATTCTTTAATTACTTCCATTTCGGTTTTAGCATGAGAAAGCATATCCACGAAGTTGTATACAACAACAGTTAAGTCGTTTTGTTTAGTTCCGTTATAGTTTTCTTCTAAATCTTTTCCATTCTTTAAAGACGTTATTTTGTAGTATTCATGCTTAAGGTTTAAGTTCATTCGTTTGATTTGTTCAGATAAGAACTCAGCTTCGAATAAATTTTTACCTCCTTCATCGGTATCATTCTTCCAGTAGTTAGGATAACGTTTCTCCATTTCAGAAGGCATTAAACCAGAAAAGATTGCATTTCTTGCATATTGAGTCGCTGTAGGAAGAATACTATAAAAAGAATATTCATTTTCCTTTTTGTAGAACTCGTTAATGTAAGGTTCTAAAACTCTAAATTGATCGTATCTTAAGTTATCAATAACTACCCATAAAGTTCCATTTTCCTTATCAATATTAGGTGCAACATAATCCTTAAATAATGTATGAGACATTGTTGGTTTATCTTCACTCGTTAACCAATCTTGGTAGTTCTTTTTTATAAACTTAAAAAACTGAGAGTTTGCTTCAGACTTTTGGCTTTCCAAAATTTCAAGCATACCAGAATCATTAATATCCTCAAGTTCTAATTCCCAATGAACAAGTCTTTTGTATAAGTCTACCCATTCTTCATAAGTATTTACCATAGATAAATCCATGGCAATTTTCCTGAATTCTTGTTGATAGTTGTGCGTAGTCTTTTCAGAAACAAGTCTAGAATGATCTAAATTTTTCTTTAGACTTAACAATATTTGGTTTGGATTAACAGGTTTTATTAAGTAATCCGCAATTTTAGAACCAATCGCTTCTTCCATTATAAACTCTTCTTCACTTTTGGTAATCATTACCACTGGAAGATTAGGCTGTTTTTGTTTGATTTGATTTAATGTTTCTAGTCCAGAAATTCCTGGCATATTTTCATCTAAAAAAACGATGTCAAAACTAGCGTCATTAACTAGGTCTACTGCATCTGCGCCATTGGTACAAGTTTCAATATTGTAGTTTTTCTGTTCTAAAAAAAGTATATGTGGTTTTAATAAATCGATTTCGTCATCGACCCAAAGGATGTCTATTTTTCTCATATGATTCAGTTACTAAAAATCAACGAATAAAAAATTCGTTTAGTGTAAAAGAACAAAAAATTAGCCTCTTATTTTCTAAAGAAAATATTAAAGTTAGCCATATCTGTTCGTTTGCTCTAAAATAAATCAAACAAACTTAAAAAGCCTTTTTTTATTTAATTACTTTTGCTTTAAGTAAATATCATAAAAAAATACGATTGACGACCTCTAAAACGAATAAACTTAAAATTCTAAATGATCCTATTTATGGATTAGTTTCAATACCAAATTCTTTAATTTTTGATATCATTGAGCATCGCTATTTTCAGCGATTACGTAGAGTAACACAAATGGGTTTAACCAATTTGGTTTATCCTGGTGCAAATCATACTCGATTTCATCATGCCATTGGTTGCATGCATTTGATGCAGAAGGCCATTCAAATTTTAAGAACAAAAAATGTTGCTATTTCAGAAGATGAAGCAACTGCACTAAGTATTGCAATTTTGTTACATGATATCGGTCACGGAGCTTTTTCTCATGCTCTGGAATATAGTATAGTTAATGGTATTACTCATGAAGAGATTTCTTTAAAGTTTATGAAGAAATTAAATGAGGAGTTTGATGGACAATTAAGTTTAGCTATTGAAATTTTTGAAGGAAAGTATAAACGAAAGTTTTTCAGTCAATTGATATCAAGTCAACTTGATGTTGATCGATTAGATTATTTGAAGAGAGATAGTTTCTATACCGGAGTTACTGAAGGAAATATTTCCTCAGATAGATTAATAACAATGATGAATGTAAAGGATGATGAACTTGTTATTGAACGAAAAGGAATATACTCTGTGGAGAAGTTTTTAATAGCAAGAAGGTTAATGTACTGGCAAGTATATTTACATAAAACATCGTTATCAGCAGAAACACTTTTGGTTAAAGTTTTACAACGAGCGAAAGAGTTAGCTAAGCAAGGAATAGAGTTAGCATCTACAGAATCTTTAAAGTACTTCTTATATAAAACAATAACAGAGGAGAATTTTAATGATGAAGCATTGGAGGTTTTTTCAAGATTAGACGATTATGATGTATTTACATCAATAAAACAATGGTGTTTTCACGAAGACTTTGTGCTTTCAAGGCTTTCTAAGATGATAATTGAAAGAAAGTTATTTGGAATAGAGTTACAGGATAAACCATTTTCTGAGAAAAAAATCAATAAATTAAAAAGCCAATTAAAAGAAGCATTTGATATTCCAGAAGAGTATATAGATTATTTTATCTTTTTAGATACGGCATCAAATCAAGCGTATAATATTGAAAAGCCGATAAAAATATTAAATAAGAAAGGTAAAGTAAAAGACATAGTAAAAGCTTCAGACCATCTTAACTTAAAGAGTTTATCTAAACCAGTAGTGAAATATTACTGCTGTTATCCTAAGAATTTTTAGTACACTATTTTATCAATAGTAACCTTAAACAAAAAAAATAATTACTTTTGCAGGTAATGAAATTCACAGCAAAACAGATAGCAGAGATCTTACAAGGAGAAGTAGTAGGAAACCAGGAGGAGTTAGTATCTAAATTATCTAAAATAGAAGAAGGCGAAAAAGGTTCTTTAACATTTTTAGCTAATCCTAAGTATAATTCATATATATATACTACAAAGGCTTCTATTACAATAGTAAATAAGAGTTTTATTCCTGAGAAGGAAATAGAAACCACTTTAATTAAAGTAGAAGATGCATACAAATCGTTTTCTACCTTATTGGAGTATTACAATCAGGTTAAGAATAATAAAGTAGGTAGAGAAGAACCACATTATATATCAAAAACTGCCAATATTGGTAGTAATGAATATATTGGTGCTTTCTCTTATATCGGTGAGAATGTAGTAGTCGGAGAAAATGTAAAAATTTATCCTAATTCTTATATCGGAGATAATGTAACTATTGGAGACAACTGTGTGATTTTTGCAGGCGTTAAAATTTATTCAGAAACCGTAATTGGAAAGAATTGTAAGATTCATTCAGGAAGTATTATCGGATCTGATGGTTTTGGTTTCGCTCCTGATGAAAACGGCGAATATAAGGCAGTTCCTCAAACAGGAAACGTAATTATTGAAGACAATGTAGATATTGGTTCTAATTCAACTATAGATAGAGCTACTTTAGGTTCAACTATTATTAGAAAAGGTGTAAAGTTGGATAATCAAATTCAAATTGCACATAATGTTGAAGTAGGAAAAAATACTGTTATTGCTTCTCAATCTGGAATTGCTGGATCAACTAAGGTTGGTGAGAATTGTATGATTGGTGGTCAAGTAGGAATTGTAGGACATATTTCTATTGGAAATAATGTTAAGATTCAGGCACAATCTGGAATTGGAAGAAATTTGAAAGATGGAGATGTAGTTCAAGGTTCACCAGCATTTGGATATTCTGATTGGAATAAATCATATGTCCATTTTAAAAATTTACCGAAAACAATAACAACACTAAATAGAATAGAGAAGGAATTGAATTCTCTTAAAAACCGAAATGAGTAAGAAACAAAACACTATTAAAAATGAAATTACATTATCAGGTGTAGGATTGCACACTGGTAACGAAGTTGTAATGACATTTAAACCGGCACCTATAAATCATGGTTTCGCGTTCAAACGTGTAGATTTAGAAGGACAGCCAATTATTGAAGCCAAAGCTGAGTATGTAACAGATACTCAACGTGGAACTAATATGGAGAAAAATGGAGTTCAAATTAACACTTCAGAACACGTATTAGCCGCAGCAGTTGGATTGAACATTGACAACTTATTAATTGAAATAAACGCATCTGAACCACCAATTATGGATGGTTCTTCTAAGTTTTTTATAGAAGCTCTAGAAAAAGCTGGTATTGAAGAACAAGATGCAGAAATTGAAGAATATATTGTAAAAGAAATCATCTCTTATAAAGATGAAACAACTGGTAGTGAAATTATTTTAATGCCTTCTGATGAATACCAAGTAACAACAATGGTTGACTTTGGTACTAAGGTATTAGGAACTCAGAATGCTACTCTAAATTCAATATCTGAATTCAAAGAAGAAATTTCTAAAGCAAGAACATTTAGTTTCTTACATGAAATTGAAATGCTTTTAGAGCATAATTTAATTAAAGGAGGAGACTTAAATAATGCAATTGTATATGTTGATAAGGAATTATCAGAAAGTACAACAGAGAAGCTTAAAAAGGCTTTTAAGAAAGATGATATTAAAATAAAACCTAATGGAATTTTAGATAACCTAGAATTACATTGGGCAAATGAAGCAGCAAGACATAAATTATTAGATGTAATTGGGGATTTAGCTTTAGTTGGAACTCGTATTAGAGGGAAAGTAATTGCAAATAAACCAGGACATTTAGTAAATACTACTTTTGCTAAAAAGTTGGCGAAAATCATTAAAAAGGAAAAAAGAAATAACGTTCCTACATATGATTTGAATCAACCACCATTAATGGACATTCATCAAATTATGGATGTACTTCCTCACAGACCTCCATTTTTATTAGTAGATCGAATTTTAGAGCTTACTGATAAGCATGTTGTTGGTATGAAGAATGTAACTATGAATGAAGATTTCTTCGTAGGACATTTCCCTGGAGCTCCTGTAATGCCTGGAGTATTACAAATTGAAGCAATGGCACAAGCAGGTGGAGTATTGGTGTTAAAGTCAGTTCCAGATCCTGAGAACTACCTAACGTATTTCATGAAGATTGATAAAGTGAAGTTCAAACAAAAGGTTTTACCTGGAGATACGTTAATATTTAAAAGTGAATTAATAACGCCAATTAGAAGAGGTATTGCACACATGCAAGCTTATGCTTATGCAAATGGAAAACTTGTTGCAGAAGCAGAATTAATGGCGCAAATAAGTAAAGTAAAATAGTATGAATCAACCCCTAGCTTACGTACATCCACAAGCAAAAATTGCTCGAAATGTAGTAATTGAACCGTTTACAACAATTCATGCTAATGTAGAAATTGGTTCTGGTACATGGATAGGATCTAACGTAACTATTATGGAAGGTGCTAAAATTGGAGAAAATTGTAGAATTTTTCCAGGTGCCGTAATTTCTGCCATTCCTCAAGATTTAAAGTTTAATGATGAGGAAACAGTAGTAGAAATTGGTAATAATGTTACGATTAGAGAATGTGTTACTATAAATAGAGGTACTTCAGACAGACATAAAACGGTTATTGGAGATAATTGTTTAATTATGGCGTATTGTCATATTGCTCATGACTGTATTGTGGGAAGTAATTGTATTTTTTCTAATAATTCTACTTTAGCAGGACATGTTACTATTGGAGATAACGTAGTATTAGCAGGAATGGTAGCAGTGCATCAGTTCGCATCAGTTGGTAATCATGCATTTGTAACTGGTGGTTCATTAGTTAGAAAGGATGTTCCTCCATATGTAAAAGCAGCAAGAGAACCTTTATCTTATGTAGGAATTAACTCTATTGGATTACGTAGAAGAGGTTTTACAACCGAAAAAATCAGAGAAATTCAAGATATTTACAGAATATTATTCCAGAAGAACTACAATAATTCGCAAGCAATTGCAATTATTGAAGCAGAAATGGAAGCAACCTCAGAGAGAGATGAAATCGTTCAGTTTATAAAAGACTCTCACCGAGGAATAATGAAAGGATATTACAAGACAAATTAATCAATAAAAAATGGCATCAACTTCAGATATTAAAAAAGGGCTATGTATTAAGTACAACAGCGATATTTTTAAAATTATAGAATTTTTACACGTAAAACCAGGGAAAGGTCCTGCTTTTGTAAGAACAAAACTTAAAAGTGTAACAACAGGAAAGGTAATTGATAATACGTTTTCTGCTGGACACAAAATTGAGGATGTTCGTGTAGAAACACATAAATTTCAATATTTATACGCAGAAGGAGATGATTTACACTTCATGAATACAGATGATTATAACCAAATTACACTTCAAAGAAAAGTTGTAGATGGATCTGAATTTATGAAAGAAGGAGAAGTTGTAACAATCTTAATTAATACAGAAGACGGTTTACCTTTGTCAGTTGAAATGCCTTCTCACGTAATTTTAGAAGTTACACATACAGAACCTGGTGTAAAAGGAAATACAGCTACTAACGCTACAAAACCAGCAACAGTTGAAACTGGAGCAAGAGTAAATGTTCCTTTATTTATAAATGAAGGAGATAAAATAAAAATTGATACAGAAAAAGGATCTTATTCAGAAAGAATTAAAGCATAACCTTTTTAAAATAATGAATCCCGCTAAAGCGGGATTTTTTCTGTCATGAAATTTAAACAAACACAAACATTACAAGGAATAGCTGATTTATTAAGTTTAAACTATGTAGGTGATCCAAATTTTGAAATTACTGGTTTAAATGAAATTCATGTTGTTCAAAAAGGAGAAATTGTTTTTGTAGATCATCCGAAGTATTATGACAAAGCTTTGGAATCTAACGCAACCACAGTTCTTATAAACAAAGAAGTTAATTGTCCCGAAGGTAAAACGTTATTAATCTCTGATGATCCATTTAGAGATTTTAATAAGTTAACAAAGCATTTCAATCCGTTTATAGCTTCAAAAGAGAGTATTTCAGAGTCTTCAATTATTGGAGAGAATACCATAATTCAGCCTAATGTATTTATTGGAGAAAATGTGAAAATTGGTAAAAACTGTATTATTCATGCCAATGTCTCGATTAATAATGATTGTATTATTGGAGATAATGTTACTATTCATTCCAATACGGTTCTTGGAAGTAATGCATTTTACTATAAGAAAAGACCAGAAGGATTTGATCCATTAGTATCTGGTGGTAGAGTGGTTATTGAAGATAATGTAGATTTAGGAGCTTCTTGTACAATTGATAGAGGAGTTACTGGTGATACTACTATTGGGCAAGGAACTAAAATTGATAATCAAGTTCATGTAGGTCATGATACCTTAATTGGAAAGAAATGTTTGATTGCCGCCCAAACAGGAATCGCAGGTTGTACAGTAATTGAAGATGAGGTTACAATTTGGGGGCAAGTAGGAGTTGTGAGCGGTTTAAGAATAGAAAAAGGCACAGTTTTAATGGCACAAACAGGTGTTATGAAATCATTGAAAAAAGGTGTTTATTTCGGAACTCCACAAAGAGAATATCGCCAAACCATGCGAGAATTAATATATTTAAAAAACGAAGTAAATAAAGATAAAAAGTAACGGAAATTTAATTGGTAATACTCAATTAAAAAACTATTTTTGCTACACTTAAATTAAAAATGAACCAATGAGCGTTTTAGTAAATAAAGATTCAAAAATTATTGTACAAGGTTTTACAGGAAGTGAAGGTACTTTCCATGCTGGTCAAATGATCGATTATGGTACCAACATTGTTGGTGGTGTAACACCTGGTAAAGGAGGACAAGAACATTTAGGTAAGCCTGTATTTAATACTGTTGATGAAGCAGTGCAAAAAGCAGGAGCAGATACATCTATTATTTTTGTACCACCAGCATTTGCTGCTGATGCAATTATGGAATCTGCTGAAGCTGGAATTAAAGTAATCATTTGTATTACTGAAGGAATTCCTACTGCAGATATGGTAAAAGTGAAATCTTATATTGATGCTAAAGAAGATTGTACTTTAGTTGGACCTAACTGTCCAGGAGTAATTACTCCAGAAGAAGCTAAAGTTGGAATTATGCCAGGTTTTATCTTTAAGAAAGGTAAAGTAGGTATTGTATCTAAATCAGGAACATTAACTTACGAAGCTGCTGATCAAGTTGTAAAGCAAGGTTACGGAGTTACTACAGCAATCGGAATTGGAGGAGATCCTATCATTGGAACTACAACTAAAGAAGCTGTAGAGTTATTAATGAACGATGACGAAACTGAAGCTATCGTAATGATTGGTGAAATTGGAGGTCAGTTAGAAGCAGAGGCTGCTCGTTGGATTAAAGCTGATGGTAACCGTAAGCCAGTTGTTGGATTCATCGCTGGACAAACTGCACCTGCTGGAAGAACAATGGGACACGCTGGAGCTATCGTTGGTGGAGCTGATGATACTGCACAAGCAAAAATGAAAATTTTAGCTGAAAACGGAGTTCACGTTGTAGAATCTCCTGCTAAAATTGGAGAAATGGTTGCTAAGGTTTTAGGATAAGCCATTAAAATTTTCAGATAATATAAATTCCCGTTTTTTAGCGGGAATTCTTTTTATATTTACAAACAACTAATTAAATAGAATGAAACTTTTAGAAAACAAAACAGCTATTGTTACTGGTGCTACTAGAGGAATTGGTAGAGGTATAGCAGTAGAATTTGCAAAGCAAGGTGCTAATGTGGCTTTTACGTACAGTTCATCTGTGGATGCAGCTAAAGCTTTAGAAAATGAATTAATTGAGTTAGGTGTAAAAGCTAAAGGATATCAATCAAACGCAGCTGATTTTGATGCTGCTCAGGAATTAGCTAAAACTGTTTTAGAAGAATTTGGCACAATCGACGTATTAGTTAATAATGCCGGAATTACTAAAGATAACTTGTTAATGCGTATTTCTGAAGACGATTTTGATAAGGTTATTCAAGTAAACTTAAAGTCGGTTTTTAACTTAACGAAAGCTGTAATTAGACCAATGATGAAGCAACGTAAAGGTTCTATCATCAATATGAGTTCTGTAGTTGGTTTAAAAGGAAATGCTGGACAAGCAAATTATGCAGCTTCTAAAGCAGGAATTTTAGGATTTTCAAAGTCAGTAGCTTTAGAGTTAGGATCTAGAAATATTCGTAGTAACGTAGTTGCTCCAGGATTTATAGAAACTGAAATGACAGCTAAATTAGATGAGAAAGTAGTTGAAGGATGGAGAAATGAAATTCCTTTAAAAAGAGGAGGAACACCTGAAGATATTGCTAATGCATGCGTGTTTTTAGCTTCTGATATGAGTGCTTATATCACTGGACAAACATTATCTGTTGACGGTGGTATGTTAACTTAATCATTGGATTTATTACAATATAAAAACGCACTATCATTGATAGTGCGTTTTTTATTTATACTGCTTTTACTTTTAAAAACTTACTCTGAAACTAGCATTTGGCGTTACTCGTAAAGAAGTATTCTCTATTTGATTAATTACGTTATTATCTAGATCAAAATAAGTGTTTAATATGTTTCTTTTGTCTAATACACTCCATACAGAAACTCCGGCTGCGGCATTTGCTTTTCCAATTTTAAATTGATATTGAAGAGAAGCATCAAATCTAATATAATCAGCTAATCTAGAGCTGTTTGGGTTATCAAAATTAATAGTTCTAATAATTGTGTTATCAGACTGTAAAGGCTTTGTAAAAGGACGTCCTGTGTGCCAATTTAGACCTAAAGCTAGCTTTATATCATTATAGGTATAATTTGCAGCCAAATTAATAACACTTCTAACATCAACATTATTAGGAAAGCTTTCTGCATTATTCAAACTAGCAAAATCATAATTATTAACATTATAACTATAGCTTAACCAGGTATTAAAGTTTTTAAAACGCTGATTAATTAAAAAATCGAATCCTTTAACATTGTAGTTTCCAATATCGTTTACAAATTGAAATTGATTTTGGAATCCTTGACTTCTAGCACTTATATCATTTACATTTTTAATGTAAAATTCTCCACTTATAAGTAGATTGTTCTTCTTGTAAAACACACCTAAACTAGCTTGTTTGCTCGTTATAATCGGAATATCCTTTTCATCAGATAAAACCCAACGACGTTTTTCAATCCCTAAGAAATCTTCTTGTAAATCAATTATTTGTGATACAGATTGACTTTTTAATTCTCCTGTAGCTAATAAACTAAAGTTATTTAAGAACTTATAATTAAATGTAATTCTAGGTTCTATTAAGAATCGATTAAACTTCTCAAAATAATTCAATCGCGCACCAGCTTTTAATTGAATTCTATCTGTTGTATAATCAAATTGACCATAAGCAGAATGGGAGAGAAGCACTTGTTTAATATATCGTCTAAATTCCGGATTATCAACATCCTCTAAGTTACTAATAGCAACTTGCGAGAATTGGTAACCAGATAGAAAGGAAACAGATTCATTGTAATTATAACAAGCATCAATTTTTAATCCATTGTCCTGAACAACATTCTCCTGAATTAAATTCTGACTATTTAAAATGTCAGCATTAGTCGATGATAAATCGTAATGCGTAAAATATTTTTGAGCACTAATTTTAAAATCATCATGAATTTGTTTTTCATAGGTTATTCCTGTAGTAAAACTTTGTTGATTCAAATTACTTTCTAACTCTAAATCTCCAGTAGATCCCGTTAATTTTTGATCGTAAGATAACTCATTTTCAATATTTAAGAATACTAATTTTAATTTGTCATCTCTACTAATATCCCAAATAAACTTCGAATATATATCGTGGAAACTAAACCTTTCATCTTTTACCAAAACGCTATTATTGTTGAGTAAAGCACTTAAGTCAGAATCCTGAAAAGCTCTTTTAAAATATTGGTTATAGGTTGGAGTATTAATAAAATCTGTAATTGATCTTCGGGCGGCTAACTGTAATTCCGTAGTTTCTGATATGGGAATTCTAGTTAAAAAATCAGCACTAATCATATTTAAACCAAACTGTGTTTTGGTTCCAGTACTAACTTCATCAGGTAATTTCATGTCAATTACACTAGAAATACTTTCTCCATATTTAGAACTACTTCCACTTTTAGATAAGTTAATATCATAATCTAAATATGGGTTAAATGCAGAGATTAATCCAAAAAAGTGCCCAGATTTATACATTCTTATTCCATCAAAAAGAATAAGATTTTGATCATGAGTTCCGCCTCGAACATTGATATTTGAGATACTTTCATCTACTGTGATAACGCCCGGAAAAGAGTTGATAATTTGCAGAACATCAGGTTCAATTAATCCTGGTAAAATCCCGAGTTTATCTGTTTCTAAATCAATAGATCCGTCACTATTTTTTGAAATTCCAGATGTTAAATATCCTTGAACCAAAACTTCATCTAAAGGCTCAAATTCGGAATAACTTGACTTTGATTTTAGTTTTGTCTTTTGCTTTTTACGAATTACAATCAACGAGCCATTCAAAATTTCGAATTGTAGGCTCGTTTTTTGCTGTAATTGCGTTATAACTTCTGAGAGTGTTAGAGAATCATCAGGAACTGTAATGAATTGATTTTTAACAGAATTGTCTGCATATGAAAAACTAACATTAAACTTCTTTTGTAAAATTTCTAAGACCTCTCTAAGAGGTTTTTTCTCTTGATTCGAATCTTGAGAATAAATAGAAAAGAAGTTGAATGTTAGTAAATAAATTAAGAAAAATAACCTATTTCGTATGTTCACTTTTTAAAATAATAGCGTTTTCGTTTTGTTCAAAAACTATATTGAAAGGTAAAGTTAATGTCTTTAATGCAATATCAATATCGTTATGAACAAATTTTCCTGTGAATAATAAAGATGTATCTACATTTTCAGTGGTTACTTTTACATTGTATTGTCTCTCAAATTCTTGAATTACATTACTGTAAGGTTCACTAATAAACGTACTTTCGTTGTTAATCCAAGTAGGTGATACGTTTTCGAATTTTTTTCGAGTAACAACTCCTGATCTGAAGTAATCTCCAGGAGCTAGTCTTTCTTCTTTATTATTATAAGTTACAAGCACAGATCCTTCATAACAGGTAACTTCAAAACTATTATTTCTATTTTTTACGTTAAACTCTGTTCCTAAAACACTTACAGTACCAGAATTGGTAACAACATCAAATTTAGAACCTTTAGCCACTTTAAAAAATGCTTCTCCTTTTAGTTTCACCTGTCTTTTATTACTCCAACTTTTTTTATTGTAAGTAATTGAAGAAGATGCATTTACAGTTACCATAGAATTATCAGGTAATGTTGTATTTACCTTATTTGCTGCAATAGCGTTAACTGTTGTATCTGTGTTATTTAGAAAGTAAAGTAAGCTCAATCCAATTACAAATACTGCTGCAATTTTACTCATTACATTAAATGAGATTAACTTACTCTTTTTAGTTTTCTTTTGTTCAAGAATATGTTCTAAAACTCCATCTGATTTATAATCAGGAGCCTTAAATTGTTTTAATTTATCTGATAATTGAACCAATTCATTATAATCCTCGAGAGCTTCAAAAGCTTTTTGCTCTTCGGGATTCAAATTGTTATCCAACCACTTTTTTATTAATTCTGCTTTTTCCATACTACTAATACTCATATATAGAACAGATTAGTTTTAAAAATTCCTACCCTGTATGTTATTATAATCCTTTTATATCTTCTCTTAATTTCTTCAAAGCCCCATAAATTCTCTTCTCAACAGCTTTTACAGATATCCCTAAAATCTCAGCGATTTCCTTAAAACGCTTGCCTTCAATACGATTCATCATAAATGCAACACGTTGTGCTTCAGTTAAATTAGAAAGCGCATTTTGTATTTTATCTAAGTATTCATTTTCCTCCATAACGAATTCAGGAGATTCGTTGGTATGACTTTTTTGGGGAATTTCAGCATATTTTAATTTTACTTTTTCATGATTAGCCTGATTAATCATTAAATTATTAGCTGTGGTATATAAAAAACTCTTCGCTTTGTCTGGGGTAATTTTATGACAGTTTTGCCAAACTTTTAAAAATGCCTCTTGTACCTTATCTTCGGGATTCAATTTTTCTCCAAACTTATAATAGAGGAAAGTATAAAGTGATTTAGAGTATTTATTAAAGAAAGACGAGAAAAGTGTTTCATTACAAATGTCTTTGTCTATAGGTTTTTCCATTAAAATTTTAAAAATTTCTCTAAAATTAAAAAAAAATGAATAGCAGGGTAGGAATTTTTAAAAGAGAATTGTTTCAGAATAAAGAAGGCCTCATTTAATAATTTAAACCTAAAAAAAATAAATGATAATCATGAAAACTTCAAACAATCCTAAACTGTTAAAATTTTTAGCGATATCAGCTTTTATGTTGATGAGTTTTTTCTCTTGTCAGAAAGAAGCTGTTGATATTTCGCAACCTAATGATAATCAAACGTTTCAAGCAAGTTCAGAAATTAGTCAATTAATGTCAAGAACTGCCACTAATGATGGTTCAGTAGATAATATTATTGATAAAGCGAACTGTTTAGAGGTAAAATTACCTGTAACTGTAGTAGTTAATAATATTGAAATCATCATTGATTCTCAAGATGACTTCCAAGAAATTGAAGATATTTTCGATCAATTCGATAATGATATTGATCAGTTAGATATTCAATATCCAATTACAATTATTTCAGGAGATTTTACTGAAACTACAATTAATAGCCAAGCAGAATTAGAAGAGTTAATTCAATCATGTGCTGGTGAAAATGAAACAGATGATGATATCGAATGTATTGATTTTCAGTACCCTATTTCAATTTCAATTTTTAATACTTCTTTTGATGTAATTGAAACTAAGAAGATAAATAACGATCAAGAATTATATGTATTTATTGAAAACTTAGATGATAATACATTGGCAAGTTTAAATTTCCCAGTTACTATGGTATTAGCTGATGGTTCTACAGTAGCGGTGAATAATAATGAAGAATTAATCAGTACAATTAATCAAGCAAAAGATTCTTGTGATGAAGATGATGACTATGATTATGGAGATGATGATCTAGATTGTGATGTGAATTCTATCAAGAGAAATTTAAAAGAATGTTTCTGGGAAATCAGAAATGATAACGGAGCTTCAGGTTTCAAAGCTAAATTTAATGAAGACTTTACTTTCGTAGTTACGAATCCAAATGGAGTTGAAGAAGCGAGTGGAGCTTGGACGGTTACACAAGATGGAGATTACGCTTATGTTCAGTTAGATTCTAATTTCCAAGACTTTAACGGAAGCTGGAAAGTTGTTGAATGTGGAGATAACTTCTTAGAAATGACTGACGCTGCAGGTAACTTCACTAAGTTGGTTAAAGATTGTCCAGATAATTCTAATTTACCAGCGGTAAAAGAATTTATCAAAGAATGTAAGTGGTATATGTACTATTTAAAAGTAGGAGGTGAAGATTTAACTGCTCAATATCACGACTATCACTTTGATTTTAAGGAAGATGGAACGTTTATAATGACTACTGGTAATGATCAAGATTTACATGAAGGTACTTGGGTAGCACAAGAAATTGCTACTGGAGGAATTGCAATTACGTTATCGTCGCCAACTTTAACTAGTGATATTAATGATTACTACTTATTAGCAAGATTAGATGATGATAAAATGGTGCTTCAAGGTGAGCAAGAGCATACTTTAAAATTAGAAAGAGTTTGTGATGATAATTCAGGATCTGGAAATCAAGTTGCAAGAGTTAAAAATGCGATGAAAGAATGTACTTGGTCTGTGTATTACTTTGATTTAGATGGAGTTGACGTAACTCAAGAATTTCCAATTTACTTTTCATTTAACGAAGATGGAACATTTGCAGCTGAAGGAAACGGAGCTAACTATAGCGGTGAATGGGAAGTTATGATGTTAAACGACGGATCTACTGGAGTTGTAATTAGCTCTTCGGATTTACCATCTCAATTAGTTGATGAATATGTTGTTACGTTTGATGACAATGATAAAATTCATTTAGTAGATGCTCAGCAAAATACTCTTAAAATTAAAAAGGAGTGTAACTAAAAAAGAATTAAAAAGAAAATCGATTGTGCTATAATAGGGAGGTTTGCTTTAATCGATTTTATTATCCCCCATAATTTTTAATTATTTATTACTGCAACAAATAGGTCTGTATTTTCATACAGACCTATTTTTTTGGAATATAACTTTAGATATATTTTGGTAAAAGTTTAGGTGAAGTTGGAAAGAGATAATTAATTAGTGTGTCATATGATTTTTTAAAGTTCTTCAAATACTAAAAAGTAGCGTTTTTTTGACCTCTCTGAGAATCGCGTATTTGATTTTAATCTGTACATTTTCCCGAATACGAGATTTTGAACGCACCAGAAATTTTACAGATTTAGTTAGAATTTTTAGGGATTGTTAATTCTCTAATCAATTATATAAAATAAATAAGTCTGTATTTTCATACAGACTTACTTTTTCTATGGGGATTATTAAAATAATGATTTTCACGAGAAATCATTTTTCAAATTCATCAAAAGTTCCATCGCTATATAAAAGGATAACTTTTATAAGAGTTTTTAAATCATCAGCAGGAACTTTGTGTTCTTTACTTGTTGGCTCAGATTCGCGTATTTCGTTTTGAGTTTCATTTTTTATCGTCTGCGTGAATAATGATGGAGAAGTAGAATCTTCATTGTTTTTCGGAAAACTACCTTTACCATATAACAGCCAATCTAAATTAACTTCTTCAAAAGCTTTGTCTACTTTTAAAATAAAATCTAAGCTTGGTTTATTTCTACCAGATAATAGGTGAGAAATACTAGAGCGGGGAACATCAATTTTTTCTGCAAAATTTGATGAAGTCAAATTATAATAATCCAATATTACTTTTAAACGTTCAATCATGCTACAATTGTAAACAAATATTTAGTTTACGATTGTAAACATAATGTATTTTTCAATTGTAAACAAGAAAAATCAAGTATTTCTTCAATAAACCATGTTAGTAGATTAAAGTTTTACATCAATTAAAGACACATAAAAGACTCAAAAACAGATAATTAAAATCATAAAATAAAGAAAAACTATAAAGAAGTGGTTTTTAATGGTTTACAAATGGAATTTTGGGATTTTAAGAATAATAAGAGGTTTATTTACGTGTTACAAATGTAAATAGTTGATTATATTGGCCAGATTGAGAGAATTGAAGCTTTATTTTTGAATAAAATGAAGACATTATGGAAGAGATGTGCTCGATATCTCTTATTTAATGGGTAATTGTCCTTAAAAGACTGTTTACAACGACTTATAAACACTATTGTGTACCATAAATATAATTATATAGTCTATTTTAGATATTCTTATAGAAAATTAATGGTTATTTAGTATAATAAACACTTGTTTACATACGTAAACCTTTTATTTATGGAATAAAAAAAGCACCCAACAAAGTGAGTGCTTAATTATGTTTAAGATTGTAAACAGTTCAGTTTACTTCTCATTTTTTTTATCTATCCATTGTTTCGCATTTACAAATGCTTCCAACCATGGAGAAACTTCATCTTTTCTATTTTCAGGATAGTAAGGCCAGTTCCATTGGAATGTAGATCTTTCGATATGTGGCATAGTTACCAAATGTCTACCTGACTTATCACACATCATTGCAGTATTGAAATCTGATCCGTTTGGATTATGTGGATATCCTTCATAAGCGTACTTCGCGACAATGTCGTATTCAGATTCTTCTTTTGGTAAATTGAATTTACCTTCACCATGAGAAATCCAAACTCCCAAAGTAGTACCTTCTAATGAAGATAACATTACAGAGTTATTCTTTTGAACTTTTACAGATGTAAATGAACTTTCGTGTTTATGAGAATCATTATGAACCATTTTTCCATGTTCATCATGATCTGGATTTATTAATTCTAATTCCATCCATAATTGACACCCGTTACAAATACCAACAGATAACGTATCTTCTCTATTGAAGAAGTTCTTTAAAGCGGTATTTGCTTTTTCATTATATAAGAAAGCTCCAGCCCAACCTTTAGCAGAACCTAAAACATCTGAATTAGAAAAACCTCCAACTGCTCCAATAAATTGAATGTCCTCTAGAGTTTCTCTTCCAGATATTAAATCAGTCATATGAACATCCTTCACATCAAATCCTGCTAAATACATTGCATTAGCCATTTCACGTTCAGAGTTAGATCCTTTTTCTCTAATAATTGCAGCTTTAGGTCTAGGCAATGAACTATCAACTTTGGGAAGTTTTCCTGTAAAGTTTTGTGGGAAAGTGTACTCTAAAGGTTGATTTTTATAATTATTAAATCTGTCTTCTGCTAAATTATTAGCGGTCTGTTTCTGATCTAATAAATAAGAAGTTTTGTACCAAGTATCTCTTAATTCACTTACAGACAATGAATATAAATCATCGTTATTCTTGATATTCAATCTATCAGCTTCTACAACTGAACCAATTTTAAAGAATTCAATTGTGTTTTCATTTAAGATAGATTCTATAGAATCATCTTTAGATTGAATGATGATTCCGTTATTCTCAGAGAATAATAATTTAATAGAATCTTCTTCATTTAATCCAGATAAGTCGATGTTGGCTCCAGTATTCGTATTAGCGAAACATAATTCAAGTAATGTAGTAATGAAACCACCAGAAGCGATATCATGACCAGCAACAATTTTGTCATCTTTTATTAATTGTTGAATTACATTGAATGCTTTCTTAAAAAATAAAGCGTCTTTAATTGTAGGAGCTTCATTTCCTATTTTATTAATTACTTGTCCGAAAGAACTTCCTCCTAATTTGAAAGTATCTTGAGATAAGTTGATGTAGTAGATATTTCCTGCATTTTGTTGGAAAACAGGTTCTACTACTTTTGTAATATCATTACAATTTGCAGCTGCAGAAATAACAACAGTACCTGGAGAAATTACATCTTCATTTGGATACTTTTGTTTCATTGATAAAGAATCTTTTCCAGTAGGAACGTTAATTCCTAAATCAATAGAAAACTCAGAAACTGCTTTTACTGCTTTATACAATCTTGCATCTTCACCTTCATTTTTGCAAGGCCACATCCAGTTAGCAGATAAAGAAACTGATTGTAAACCATCTTTTAACGGAGCCCAAACAATATTAGTTAATGCTTCTCCAATTGAGTTTAAACTTCCTGCTGTAGAATCAATTAAACCAGAAATAGGAGAGTGGCCAATAGAAGTAGCAATTCCTTCTTTTCCTTTAAAATCTAAAGCCATTACACCAAGATTGTTTAAAGGAATTTGTAATTGACCCACACACTGTTGTTTAGCAACTTTACCACCAACACAACGATCTACCTTATTCGTTAACCAATCTTTACAAGCAACTGCTTCTAATTGTAGTACTTGGTTTAAATAATCGTAGAAATTTTCTTTAGAATAATTTACTTCGCTATAGTTTCTAGAAACTGTTACGTCGTTCATTATAGTTTTTGGTGAGCTTCCAAACATATCGTTCAGTGCCAAGTCCATTGGTTTATTACCTTTTGTTTGAGATTCGAATGTAAATCTATGATCATTAGTAACATCACCAACAGTATACATAGGAGATCTTTCTCTTTCAGCAATTCTCTCTAATGTATTTATATTTTCTTCAGAAATAACTAATCCCATTCTTTCTTGAGATTCATTTCCGATAATTTCTTTGTCAGATAAAGTTGGATCACCAACAGGTAACTGATCTAAATCAATTTTACCACCAGTATCTTCAACTAATTCAGATAAACAGTTTAGATGTCCACCTGCTCCATGATCGTGAATAGAAACGATTAAGTTTTCTTCACTTTCTACCATTCCACGTACTGCATTTGCTGCACGTTTTTGCATTTCAGGATTAGAACGTTGAACTGCATTTAATTCAATTCCAGTAGAAAACTCACCAGTATCTGCAGAAGAAACAGCTGCTCCTCCCATACCAATTCTATAATTTTCACCACCAAGAATTACAATTTTATCACCATCTTTTGGAGTATCTTTTAATGCTTGCTCAGCTTTACCATATCCGATTCCTCCGGCTTGCATTATTACTTTATCGAAACCTAATTTTCGTGCTTCTTCTTCATGTTCAAAAGTTAGCACAGATCCACAAATTAAAGGTTGTCCGAATTTATTACCAAAATCAGAAGCTCCATTTGAAGCTTTGATTAAAATATCAATTGGAGTTTGATACAACCAATCACGCTCATTCATTCCTTTTTCCCAAGGACGATTTTCTTCTAAGCGAGAATATGATGTCATATAAACCGCTGTTCCTGCTAAAGGAATAGAACCTTTTCCTCCAGCTAAACGATCTCTAATTTCTCCACCTGAACCTGTTGCTGCACCATTGAAAGGTTCAACAGTAGTAGGGAAGTTATGCGTTTCTGCTTTTAATGAAATAACAGATTCAAATTCTTTAGTTTCGTAATAATCTGGTTTATCTGCAGACTTAGGAGCAAATTGCTCAACTTTTGGTCCTTTAATAAACGCAACATTATCTTTATAAGCTGAAACAATATCATTAGGATTTTGTTTTGATGTTTCCTTAATCATTTTGAATAGGGAAGTAGGTTGTTCCTTTCCATCAATAACAAAAGTTCCATTAAATATCTTGTGACGACAGTGCTCTGAGTTTACTTGAGAAAATCCAAACACTTCTGAATCAGTTAATTTTCTTCCGATTCTTTCAGAAACTTCATTTAAATAATCAATTTCTTCATCACTCAATGCTAAACCTTCTTGTTCGTTATAAGATTTAATATCTTCAATTTCTAAGATAGGTTCTGGTGTAATATTTATAGTAAAAACTTCTTGATTAAGAGCATTGAATTTTTGAGAAATCATCGGGTCGAAATCTGTAAAATCTTCATTTACAGCATCAAATTCTTCGATACGGATAATTCCTTCAATCCCCATATTTTGCGTAATCTCCACAGCGTTAGTACTCCAAGGAGTAATCATAGCTGCTCTAGGCCCAACAAAAAAGGCGTCAATAGACGCCATATCAAGTTTAGGTTTATTCGCAAATAACCATGTAAGTTTTGAAATATCTTCAGTTGTTAATTCTTTTGATGTTTGAACAGCAAAGACTTTACTGTTTATGTTTCCAAAGAAATGAATCATTATGTGTTATTTAGGTTGTGTTGTTAAAAGCTACAAATTTACTTTTTTAATTGAATTATGAGTGTAAAAAAAGCAGCAAAATTTGCTGCTTTTATTTTCTACTTTACAAGTAGTTTTTTTGTCGTATTTCCGAGGTTACTTTTCATCTTAAGAAAGTAGGTTCCTGGACTTAATGTTTTTACTTTTATTCCTTCATCAGGATTGAATTTTGAAGATTTAAATACTTCTTTTCCGCTTACTGAGTAAATAACAATTTCTTCGATATCAATATTTACATTGTTCTTAATATATATAGTGTTATTAGAAATTGGGTTTGGGTAAATAGAAATTTTATTTAGTAATTCTTCAGATACACTTGCTGTTGCTGCATCATGAGTTCCGATGTTATCTACAACATCTTGAGCAAATTCATCCCATTCATTAGCTTTATCGAAAGTAGTGTTCGGATTTACCACGCTACTTTTACGTCTTAATGTTACATCCTTAGCAAAATTTCCTGATCCACCATTAAATACTCCGATGATATCAATTAATACATCATTCTTAAACAATCCAACAGGATCATTTCCATTGAAGTTAATTGGTTCGCCGTTGTTAGTACTACTGTTATTTGGATGAACGTAATCTGCTTCATCAATTAATTTTTGAAGTGCAGCACTACCATTAATAATAACATACACATCACCAGCGGCAATTGTTCCTGTTAAATTTAGAGGAGCAGACCAAGTTGATCCACCATTACCATTTCTTTTGATACTATAAACACTTAAATCAATCGGACTAGAAGTAACATTTGCAATTTCTAAAGCTTTGTTATTACTAGACCCTTCAACATATTCAGAGAAGAATAATTCGTTAGCACTTCCCGTACCTCCATCTGTTGTTGTTCCATTTACTGCTGTACTTAAAGCTGATTTATTATTAACAGCGTCTTTTGCTAAAACTTGGATAGTATATGTAGTTGAGGCTGTAAGTGAATTTATGGTATACGTATTAGTTGTTGGTTCTGCATTTAAGTTCCCATCAACGTAAACTTCATAGGCTGTCACGGCTGTGTTATCAGTAGAAGCAGTCCATGTAACTTTTAACGTTGTATCAGTTTCATTACTGATGACAATATTCGTTGGTACAGAAGGAGCTTGAGTATCTTCTAAAGTTTTAGGAGTAATTGCTGTACTTTGAGAAGATTCATTTCCAACAGCATCCTTAGCCAAAACAGTAATTGAATATGTTGTATTAGAATTTAAGTTATTTAATGTTGTGCTATTTGTAGTTACATTAGTTGTTAAGTTCCCATCAACAAACACATCATAACTAGTTACCGCAACATTATCTGTAGATGCGGTCCAAGACAAATCAATTGAAAATGTTGTAATATTCGAAGCTATTACATTTGTTGGAGTAGAAGGTGCTTCAGTATCTGTACTAGAATAAATTCCCCAAATATCTTCGGCATCTGGGCCTCCCCAAATTCTTGTAGCAAGTCTTGGATTATCTATAAAAGGATTTCTATTTCCTTGAGCGTAAGTGTTGCTTGTATTTTCGTGGAATGGATTTCTTTGTTTTTCAACGTCAGAAACAGGATCTTCAGCATTCCATTGTAAAAATAAATCAATCATATCATCAGGAGTTTGTGAAGAATCACCAACACCAACAAAAGTTGGTTTACACTGATTTCCATATCTCAAGTACATGTACATGATAATTCTTGCTACATCTCCTTTCCATTCATCACCAGGATACCATCCATTTGTAACAGAACCTGAATTTCCAGATCCAGTTGCGAATTTTTTATTTCCTCTTGATGAATTTCGTTGAGTATCTGAAGGTCTTAAATTATGAGCGTCTGCGTATGGTGGTCCATTTGTTCCTGCTGCATCTAAATCAGGACTTCCTAAAGAATTTGCAAAAACGTGCTCACGATTCCATTGTCCATTGTTACCTCCGTTTTCATTTATACCTCTAGTTCTAGCAGTTGTTCCAGAAGCGCTATAACCATAAATAAGTAATACCTCAGTACTATTTTCAGGGTTTACATCCGTAACTTTTGACGCATTCCAAATATCTGGAGTATAGTCTAGTGCATTTGTATGTGTGTTAATAATTTTTGTTGCTAATGCGTTTTTTAAAGCAACACCTGTAAGATTTAAATCTACGTCGTTGTAATAAGATTCTTGAGCGTATGCTGTTGAAATTGCAATACAGCTAACAAGAGTAAAGAGTAATTTTTTCATCATATAGAAATAATGATTTAATAAAAAGAATAGTTTATGTCTAATATTCAATCAGACTTAGTTTTTATCAGGAATCCTGTCTCGATCTATCTTTCCCTTTTTAATAGCTTTGTATTTTTCGTAGCAATTTAATACAGCTTCAATCATTTGTAAATCACTAGCTTTTTTGATAAAATATTCAGAATAGTTACAATCTCCTAATAACTTAGAAAGTTGTTGTTTGTCCATTTCTAAATATTCCATCATAACTTCTCGATCGAATTTACCAGCTAGCATTTTACGTAAATCGTCTTCTTTTTTAAGTTTTTGTAACTTTTTAAGTTGTTTGGGTTTCTTACCAAATAAACCATATACCAAATCAACAGGATTGAGGAGTTTAGCAATAGGAGAGGAGACCTTTTGTGGACGACCAACTTCATAGGTTTGTGGTAAACCATTCAGATGAATTCTAGTGAATCTATCTTTAGGTACTTGTTTAACATCCACTTCTAAAACTCCAATAAGTTTAGTTGAGTTAATCACAATTTCTTTTACTTCTTCAGGTTTTTCATTTAAGGAGATAACTAATTCGTTTCCTTTTAATAAGTCGTTAGTTACTTTTAATTTAATGGATTCAAAACCTAAATAAGAAACTAAAACGGTATCATTGGCTTTTGCCGTTAACTCAAAAAGTCCTTTCTCATTAGTTATAGTTCCAACTACTGAATTTAAGTTTAATATATGTGCAGCACTTAGTGCTTTTTTGGTATCAGAATGAATAATTTGTCCTTTTAATTTGTTTTGAGCCAAAACAGAAATAGAACAAAATAATAAAGAGATTATAAAAATACATTTACGCATATGCAATAATACGGATATTTACTATGATTATAGTTAATTATATGTAAAAGTAATTCCAAAAACTATTCCATAAAAAAATAAAGCCTTTCAGAATCGAAAGGCCTTATTGATCTCCTGTTGAGATCTCGAGGGAAGGAGGATAATTGTTAGTTGAAAGATACAAAATTAAGTTTTTAAAAAGGTGTTTTTTTTAATTAAGTTTTCGAAAAACTTTCCTTTAAAAAATGAAAAAACCATTAATAAATTGACTATTAATGGTTTGCTTTAATTTAATATTGTTTTTGTGCGCATAAGAAGATTCGAACTTCCACATTCATAAGAATACTGCCCCCTCAAGGCAGCGCGTCTACCAATTCCGCCATATGCGCGTAAACTAAAAAAGTTAAGCAATCTGCTTAACTTTTTGTGACCGGGCTGGGGCTCGAACCCAGGACCCTCTCCTTAAAAGGGAGATGCTCTACCAACTGAGCTACCCGGTCTTAAACTTTTTTCAAAGCGAGTGCAAATATACATGTACTATTTAAATGAAAAAACCTTTTTTAATCTTTTTTTATAGATATTTGCTTTTTTTCTGATTATGAGGATAGTTTTATTAGGATATATGGCTAGTGGAAAGTCTACAATAGGTAAAATTCTAGCTAAAAATCAAAATTTACCGTTTATTGACCTTGATGATTACATTGAAAGTAAGTTTGAAAAATCAATAAGTGATATTTTTAAAGATGAAGGAGAAATCTTTTTTAGGCTTCAAGAACATGAGGCTATAAAAGAAATTTTCGAAAAGCAAGATAAGTTTGTTTTGTCTTTAGGAGGAGGAACACCTTGTTATGCTAATAATATGGATTTAATTAATGGATTTGAAAACACCAATTCTCTTTATATAAAATTATCAATACCTACATTATATAAAAGATTACTCTCACAGAAACAAAACAGACCTTTGGTGGCAAATATTCCGGAGGAAGAACTTCAAGAATTTATTGCTAAACATTTATTTGAAAGAAGTTATTTCTATGAAATGGCAAAGTACAAAGTGAGAACTGATAACCAGAAAGTAGAGGACACCATAAATGAAATACAGCAACTGCTATTCTAAATAGGCAGTAATTTCATCATTTTTGAAATCAACTACAACATGTTCCTTGATAGAAGTTGATAAAGAAATTCCTTTAAAGTCAGCTTTTACTGGATATTTTTTATGATTACGATTTACTAAAACAGCAGTCTTAAACTTTTTTAATGGTACATCTAAGAAATGTTTAATTGCATATATTAAAGTAGTTCCAGAATGAAGTACATCATCTACTAATACCACTGATTTATTCATATAATCATCGGTGCTAATATCTGTAGTAACCGTATCTAAAGGACTTTTCTTATTCATACTAACTTTACATAAAGTCACTTTTAAGTCAGAGATCTCATTAATAATAGAAACAATTTTTTCCGCTAAAAAGAAGCCATTATCCGCAATTCCTGCTATTATTATTTCAGATTCTTTATAATTAACTTCATAAATCTGATAAGCGATTCTTCTAATTTTCTGAGCGATCTCAGTATTATTTAAAATAATATTATTCGTTTCTATCATACCACAAATTTAATCATCTTCTTCATTAGTTTCATAATAATCTTCAATATCTCTTCTATCTTTTTTTGTTGGTCTTCCAGTACCTTTTTTTCTATAGTAATCCTTGGCGAATTTTAATAATTCCGTTCTTTCGAACTCTTCCTTTGGAGTAAGGTCTTTTCGATACAAATCAACCAATTTTGCTCCAACACGACTTTCGGGAATGTCAATTACTTTTATTTTATAATTAATTTGGTTTTTACGAACGGTAATAATTTCACCTCCATAAACTTCTCGAGAAGGCTTTAAATTATTTTCTTCAATTTTCACTTGTCCTTTTTTACAAGCATTAGTAGCTATAGATCTTGTCTTAAATAATCTAATACACCACAAATATTTATCAATCCTCATACAAAAAGTTAATTTTTTTGCGTTTACTTTTTACAAAGTTATAAAAATGGTAAATTGCGCGACAAAATTACGATTAATGATAAAATTTAGACATCTTTTTTTAATAGGAATTATTTCACTCTTAGTTTACGCATGTGGAAGTGATGGAGGAGTAGCTGTAGACAATTTTGATCATTCTGGTCAAGCCTTAAAGGATAATGATACCCTTATCAAATTTTTTAAGAATCATTATTATGATGCAGTTGCAGGAGTAGTTAAACCGCTTGAAACTGGAGAAACAGCGCTTTTTGATGATCCTAAATTAAATTCAGAAATTGTTAAAGAGACTATTAATGATGTAGAAATTGATTATACATTATATAGTTATGTTATTGAACAAGGTACTTCTACTAAAGATTTCCCTACGGTAGTAGATTCTGTATTGGTTAATTATTCAGGTAGAAGAATAATCAATGGAGAAACATTAAATGATGAAGATTTTGATAGTAATATAAATACGTGGTTTGTTTTAGGTGCTGGAGTGATTAGAGGATGGACGTATGGGATTCCTAATGTAAAAGGAGGAACTAATAATACTTTACCTAATGAACCATTATCATTTACAGGTACAGGAAAAATTATATTATTCATTCCTTCTGGTTTAGCTTATAGAAATGTTGGAAGAGGGACAATTCTAGCAAATGAAAGCTTATTATTCTATGTTGAATTAAATGATAATATTGAGAATACCGATTCAGATAATGATGGTGTTCCTAATATTTTTGAAGATATTGATGGTGATGGATTACCTTGGAATGATGACACGGATGAAAATGGTATCGTGAATTTTGCCGATCCAGATGATGATGGTGATGGGATTCTAACAATTTTTGAAGATGCAAACAATGATGGAGATCCAACAAATGACTTTAGTGATCCGGATAATCCAACTTTACCAGATTATTTAAATCCTAAAATTAGAGTATCTAATCAATAATTAAGGAGTTTTTAAAAGACATATATCATAAAAAAGCAACACGAATGTGTTGCTTTTTTTTGCGGTAAATTCAAATTCATGCATGTTGATATTGATTTGTATTTAGGATACATTAATGTCAGAAGGTCTTCTAAGCAAACAAATAAGATTTCAGAATTCTTCTACTATAATAATACGAGTAAAGTAAACGGTTGAAATAAAACAGTTAAGGAATAGGCAGAATAGAGTGATGTAAATACGATAAGAATCCCTTATTTAGGGATTGCTTATTTCAGAGAATCAATGACTGTTTAATTATAGAGTTAATGACATAAAAAAAGCAACACTCAAGAGTATTGCTTTTGTATATATCGAAATGATTATTTCTTTAAAACCTGTAAGATAAACCAACTACGATTTGATTTACTCTTGTATCAAAGTTTGAGGTATCGGTACCAGTTAATCCAACCAATTCTGATTCAACATCAGAAAAAGCTCTATCCCAACGTGCTTCTATACCAAATTTACCTAATTCGATACCAGCTCCTATATTCATACCAACAGTAAAACCGTCTACATTAGTTTTTGAAATTAATTGACTAAAGCTTAAATCACCATCAAGTATGTATTGAAAAGATGGTCCAAGGTGAAAATATGCCACCTTAAAAAATTTCTTACCAATTAGAACGGGGATATCTATTTTTTGAAAATCATATCTAGCTGGTTCAGGAATATTTGTACCGGTAACAATATTTATATTATTAACATCAACTTGACTTTTTAAAGAAGTATATACTAATTCAGGACGAATATACCAACCTACCATTGGTAATTTAAAGCGTAACCAAATACCTGCATGATATCCAGTTCTACTTTCTGCATTTCCATCGATAATATCATCTGCGACTTCTAAAAAAGAATCGGAGTTGTAGTTAATACCTCCTTTAATACCAAAATGAATTTGTGCATCTGCAAATTGAGTAGAAGCAACAAATAAGCATAATACTAAAATTAGTTTTTTCATATTCTTGTAATTTAAGTGTTTGTACTAAACGTTTTTTAAGAATTATTATTTCCTTTTCAATACTTTCTTAACAGCTTCAACTACAGCTTCATCATTAATTTTATACTTTTTCATTAATTCGGCAGGAGTAGCTGATTCTCCAAAGCTATCGTTTACTGCAACGAATTCTTGTGGAGTAGGAGTGTTTTGTGCTAAACAACGAGCAACACTTTCTCCAAGTCCACCAAATTTATTGTGCTCTTCAGCAGTTACAATACATTTAGTTTTAGCAACAGATGCTAAGATAGCTTCTTCGTCTAATGGTTTAATTGTATGAATATTGATTACTTCAGCAGAGATTCCTTCTTCTTCTAATTTTTCTGCTGCTTGTAAAGATTCCCATACTAAATGACCAGTAGCAACAATAGTTACGTCAGTTCCTTCTGTTAATTTAACTGCTTTACCAATTTCGAATTTTTCATCGGTTGGCATAAATACTGGTACTTTTGGTCTACCAAAACGTAAATAAACAGGACCATCATGCTCTGCAATAGCAATAGTTGCAGCTTTAGTTTGATTATAATCACATGTGTTAATTACAGTCATCCCAGGTAACATTTTCATCAAACCAATATCTTCTAAGATTTGGTGAGTAGCACCATCTTCTCCTAGTGTTAATCCGGCATGAGAAGCACAAATCTTTACATTCTTATGAGAATATGCGATTGATTGACGAATTTGATCATAAACACGTCCAGTAGAAAAGTTAGCGAATGTTCCGGTAAATGGAATTTTACCACCAATTGTTAATCCAGCAGCTATTCCCATCATGTTAGCTTCAGCAATTCCTACTTGAAAAAAACGTTCTGGATGATTTTTTTCAAATTCATTCATTTTTAATGAACCTGTTAAATCAGCACATAATGCAACAACATCAGGATTCGTCTTTCCTAATTCCGTTAAACCATCTCCAAAACCAGATCTAGTATCTTTTTTCTCTGTGTATGTATATTTTTTCATTGTTGTGTTGTAAATTCGGGTCAAAAATAAACTTTTAATAAAGACAACGATTATAAATTCATCAATTCTTTATATAATTTATGAACAGGTAATCCCATAACATTAAAGTAGCTTCCTTCAATTTTATCTATGCCTACTTTTCCAATCCATTCTTGAATTCCGTAAGCACCTGCTTTATCAAAAGGTTTAAAAGTAGTTATGTAATAATGTATCTCTTCATCGGTTAAATCTCTAAAAAACACTGTAGTAGAGTCATTAATGATTCTTTGAAAACTCTTGTTTTTTAAACTAACTGATGTTATTACTCGATGCGTATTTCCAGATAAGCGTTTAAGTATATCAAATGCTTCGTTATAATCTTTCGGCTTTCCTAAGGCTTGATCGTTAAGCCAGACTATTGTATCAGACGTTATTAACAAATCTTTCTCACTTAATTCATCATGAAAAGGTTGTGCTTTTAGGTCGGCTAAATAGTCAGTTATCTGTTCTGCTTTTAGATGTTCAGGATATATTTCGTCTACACTCTTCAATCTGATTTCAAAATTTAAATCTAAATCTTTAAAGAATTGTTGTCTACGTGGCGATCCTGAAGCAAGAATTATATTGTAGTTTGCTAATTTTTCTTTTAGCATTTTAGAAGCTTTTTTTAAGTCTAGCTAAATCTCTTTTGCTATCTCTATCCTTAATTGTTTGACGTTTGTCATGAGTCTTTTTACCTTTTGCTAGGGCAATTTCAAGTTTTGCCCAACCATTTTCATTAATAAACAAACGTAAAGGAACAATTGTATTTCCTTTAGCTTCAACCTCACGAGCTAATTTTTTTAATTCTTGTTTGTTTAATAACAATCGTCGTTCACTTTTTGGATTATGATTGTAATGATGACCAAAGGCGTATTCTTCAATATACATATTGATCACAAATAATTCTCCACGTTCATTAAATTCACAAAAACTTTCTGTGATTCTAGCTTTACTTTGGCGAATTGATTTGATTTCAGTTCCTGTAAGTTGAATTCCAGCCGTATACTTATCTAAAATCTCGTATTCAAAACGAGCTTTTTTATTCTGTATGTTTATATTTTTCTGCATAAATCAATCTCAGCAATTATGATACAAAGATAGAGGAATTAATACTCTTATTTTGTAGTTAAAAACGAAAGGTTGTATGATAATCCAAAATTACCATAAACACTACTTAAAGATCCGCCTCTAGCTTTTACGTAACCAATTCCACCTCTTAAATTTAAAGTATTCGTTAATTTGTAATTAAGACCAAAACTAGGTTTAACAATTAATCCTTCTCCAGTACTTATTCCGCCACCACCAGCAGCTCCTCCAAGTACTTGAGCAAATACACTAACTTTATTGTTAAAAAATGTATTTGATTCAACTCCAAGACCAACGATTCCTTCGGCATAAGCACCAGCATCTCCAAAGTTGGCAAATGAAGTTTGACCCGCACCATAAATGTATTTATTTAGGAATACATTAATTTGAAGTGAAATTTGGTGCATGTCTTGTTCAAATCCACCATTTCTACTAGCATCTAGATACCAATCTTGTTTTAGAATGGTTTGAACTCCTTTTAAGACTGTTTTCCCAGAATTGTTATGACTAGTTTCAATTCCGTCTTTTTCAACATAATACTTTAACCCAAATCCTAGAGTAGAGGATAGGAAATGACTATCTGGACTCATTAAATATCCTTTATTGATAGACACATACATATTGTCGAATACTTTTTGTTCAATGGAAAGATCAGGGTAAATTAAAAATCCTCCTTTTGTATCAACTCCGCCACCTCCTCCGGCACCTACACCGAATTTAGCTTGGATATTTGTTCTGTTTTTATTCATTGATAAGTGATAACCACCACCAACAAAAATATCCATATACCCAGCAGGAATACCACTGTACGCTCCATCTGCTTTTATAAAATAGAACCAGTCATCACTTAAAAAAGAAGAGAATTCAAATCCAGCTAACCTAATTGTTCTACCATTCATTGAACTTCCATCCACGAATTTAGAATCACCTTTAACAGATAAGTTGTTCAAATGAACCATTGCACTTATCCTATGGCTTTTAGAATTCCATTTGGTTTCTTTCAAATTGTCAGTATCAAATTTATCTTGTCTTTTTTCAAAATCTGTATAATCGAAAGATAGAGGAATTTGAGCGCTAGCATATAACTGATTACTAGTAATGGTTCCACCATCAAAGAAATCAATGTAACTCCAACCTGCAGAAAGAGAAAAATACTTAAAGTCATAACCTAAATTCACATGAGGAAGAATAAAAGCACCACCACCATCAGGAGCACTGGCACCACCACCGCCTCCGAAATGTAAACCTGCATCGACGAAGACATTTCTATATATTTCTTTTTTTATTCCAAGATTTAAACCTAAAGTGAAAAAACCACCTCTAATTCCACCAACAGCTCCGTAAAAACCAAGACCTGCATAACTCCAGTCGTTTAACATTGCATTGTAGTGAATTCCTGTAAAATCCATGTTTGACTCGTTACCATCTGGCATATCAATAGATAAGAAATCTAATTGAGCAAACCCAATTTGGGTTTTCTTTTCAGGAGTTTCATTTTGCGCGTAAAAAAAATGAACGCTAAATGTTAATACTAACAATAGCGTTCTTGGTATATTATTTACCATTAGTAAGTTTTAGTAAGGTTTATGAATTTCTTTTCTTTTGCCGTTTACATAAGAAGCTACGAATGCATCACCGAATCCAATTTTAAGCAATTGACGTCTAAAGTTTTGAGCTTCTTTTAAAGTTGAAAATAATCCAATTGAATATCTTAAATATTCTTCATTAGATAATGTTCCTGCGATAGTTTTAGAAAGTAAAGGATATCTTTTCTCACTAAAAGCTCCTATTTGTACAGAGTAAACAACTTCGTTTTTAATATTATTCTTGATTTTACTAATTCCACTTTCTAATCCAGTTGAACCCTCTTCAGAAGAGTCATAGTCATCTGATTCAGAATCAGAATAATCAGAATTTTCAGTAATATCACCAATGCTATCAAGTACTCTTGTAGCTTCGGCTCTTTTTATTTCATCGATATTTACACTAGAAGGTGATTGGTTTTGAAAGAAGTAAACAGCAGCTGCAATTGAAACACCTGATAAAAAACTTAATAAAATGTTTCTGTTTCTAGCAGTACTTTTTACATCGCCTATCTCTTCTTCTTTCTCAGATAACTCAGATGTTAAATCCTCGTTTTTCGAATTAAGATTTTTAATTTCTTGTTGTAAATCTTCGTATTCTTGATCGTTTAAAAAAGGCATGTTTATCGGCTAGTTTAAAAATTCTTACATAGCTAAAATACAAATCTTTTCGAAATAGCATAATTATGGGAAGTAAAAGGGGACGGAAGCCTTAAATTTTATTAAGGCTTCCACGTGTTTCCCCCTTAAAACACTTATAGTAGTTACTCTTTATAAAAGTTGTAACCATTCCAAATATACTAAAATCTAGTGAATCTTATGGCTGATAATCATAACTTTAGAGTTGTTCTCTAAGGTCGTCAGGAATAAAAACAGATTCCCTCCATCTTTAATTTTCGTTTCTTTCCTGATTTGCGCAACTGTTTTTGGGAAGTTTCTTATTGTAATATTGGCTTTTTTATCAGGTATATTTTTTTTGATTTCCTTCTTATTGTATGGAATTACTTTATCGATTATAAATGTTCTTCCAGGAAAGGTAACCAAGTCTTCAGATGTATATAAATGTGAATGTTGATGTAATTTGTTTACATCAAATTGCTGTGTGATTTCTTTAAAACCACCAGCTTTTAAAATTGCAGCATTAGGCTCATATAAATATTTAAGAGGTAAAGAATATTTAGGCTCGTCTAATTGATTACTATGCAAATAGAAATTAAACTCTTCAATTGTATCTTTTTTAAAGTTTACAGTTTTTAATAAAGTTTCTTCCTTATGGTCTTTTTTAAGAATGAATAATAATTCTTTAACCTCATTATTTATGGCAACAACATGTACCTCTTTAGTAAACTTTAATTCTCTAATGGTATTTGATATATCTAAAATAGGAGAGACTTTAATCAGAATGTTGTCTGACTTTGAGAATAATATATCTATTTCTTCTGGAATATTAGGAGAACAATCTTTTAATAAAAAGACTTTGTTTTTTGAATCGTCTCTTCTTGATGGATCGGTGTAAATCCAATCGAAATGATCAGTATTATTACTTTTTAAATATTCAATTCCGTTGCAGGCTTTTGTTTGAATATTATTAGCTTCTAATTTTTTATAATTATGGTTAACTATAGTCGATAGTTCTTCATTTATTTCACAATGAATTACACTATTCACGTTTTTTGAAAAATAATATGAATCTACACCAAATCCACCACTAATATCAATTAGCGTTTCACCTTTAACCAAATTAGCTTTGTATTTAGCTGTAATTTCAGATGAAGTTTGTTCAATAGAAACTTTGGGCGGATAATAAATGTCCTCCGTATTAAACCAACTTGGTAATTTGTGTTGACTTTTTTTCTTTGCGACTATCTGATTTGCGAGTTCCTGAACTGAAATTTCATCAAAAGGACTCCCTTTAAATAAGATTTTAGAGATGTCTTCATTCAAATTCGAATCTATAAAAGATTGTACTTCAGTATTTAAAATTTTTAAGTTCAAAAAAAGAAAAAATTAATGCTATTTAACACCAAAAATACTCATAATTTTTAGGAATTTCGCGCGCTCATTGCAAACAAATATTATATATGAAAAAAACATTTTTAGCTGTATTTGCATTATTTGCTAGTTCTGCAATACAAGCGCAATTTTATGTTTCTGCTAGTGGAGGATATGCTGTAGGAGCTAATGAAAAAGTCTTAGGGTCTAATGTTTCGGCAACAGGAGTTTCTGAGTTAGAAGGAAGTTATGGAGAAGGATTACATACGCAAATTAGAGGTGGTTATTTCTTTAATGATAAAATTGGAGTAGAAGTAGGAGTTGGTTATGTTTTTGGTTTGGATCAAGATATTAGTAAAACTTCTGGTGTTCCAACATTACCAGAATCAATGGTTGCTGGACGAGGAAGAGCTTTTGGAGCATCTTTAGTTGGTATTTATAATTTTACTGATAACATTTATGTTAGAGCTGGTTTACTAACAAAATTAGGTGGGAAAACAGAGGCGACTGGAAGTGTAAATACAGCATTACCTGTTTATGATGCTGCTGGAAATGTTATAGCCGCACCTGCACCAACTAGTATTGATTTTACTACTAACTTTAGAGGGGAGTTTCCAATTGGTTTTGTAGGTGCAATTGGTTATAAGTTTGAACTTTCAGAAAAGATTTGGTTATTTACTGAATTGGAATACATGAATATTGATGTAACTAGAGATACTTCTGATTTAGGAAGCTTTTCAGCTGTAAGAACAGATGGTAGAGTTGTAACTAGAGATGAGTTAACCAATACAATTACAGTATTAACGTCTCCACTTTCTACATTACCTGATTCAACAAAAGCAAGCTTAACTTCTCTATCATACTTAATCCGAGATGAGTTTACTTGGGGAACAGAAGGAACTGTAAAACCTGATGCTCCGTATTCTTCATTTGGAATAAATATTGGAATCATGTACGAATTCTAAATAAAAAAAGCGACTGAAATCAGTCGCTTTTTTTATTTATTTCAATCCTTTTGTTTTGGATATATCGGAAAGGTTAAAGCTCGTATCATCAACATCGGCGTTTGTAAAGTCCGCACCAGTTAAATCTTTAGCTTTCGTAAATTTTGCTCCAGTTAAATTAGCTTCTCTAAAAGATGTATTTTTCGCTCTACCATTAGAAAACTGTACGTTTTTCAAATTAGCATAAGATAAATCTGCATCATTTAATATAGCAGTATTCATTTCGCAATTTTCTAAATTCGAATGAGATAAGTTGATTCCTGCTAAATATTTTCCAGATAAATTAGTGTTTCTTAAATCGCAATATGAAAAGTCAATATTATCAAACAAAGCGCCTAATTGATTGTTGCTCATTTCCGAATCAATAAGGTATAGTAATACTTGAGTTCTTTCTGGACTATAATACACAGTTGATTTCCCATCTTCATCTAAGTATCGATATGGTTTTAAGGCATTACATAAAGAAACAATCCTATTTCTAGTTTTTTTAGAATAACCGTTATCAATAGCATCAAATAATTTTGTTAATTGATAACTATAAGAAGATCGTCTAGATCCTTCAACTAATAAGTTTTGAGTCTTAATTAGTTCATTTTGCTTAATTAAAATGTATAATGAAATTAATGAAGGAACTAAAGAGAAGAGCAATAGAATTACACTTAATAATCGTACTCGAACAAATCTCTTAACCAATGAAGTTAATAAGCTTGCCGAAGTATTTGGAGATACTTTTTCTTGTGTATGAAATTCTGTAAACCACTGATTAAAGTTATTTTTTAAAGATGCACCTGCAAACATACTCCAGGTCCAAGAAAGTGTTTTTTTAGTTCTTTCTTGCTTTTTTCTTTTTTTTAGAGCCGCTTTATCTTGTTCTTCGCGTAGAATTTCGTTTTCTTTTCTAAGTTTTTCTAATTCTTCTTGAAAATTATCTTCCATATTACGAGTATATTTTTAATAATTAGCTTTTATCATTCTATCGTTACCGAATAAATCTTTCTTTAAAACTACATTTTTAAATCCTTTATCGAGTAACATTTGTTTAGTTTCTTCACCTAAATATTGATTGATCTCAAAAAACAATGAACCATCTTTTCTAAGATTGTCTTTTGCAAAATCTCCTATTCGTTTATAAAATATGAGTGGATTATCGTCTTCAACAAATAACGCTAAATGTGGCTCATTATTTAAAACATTGTTTTTAATTTCTTCCTTTTCTAGATTTCTAACATATGGAGGATTAGATACAATCACATCAAAAGTATCTTGAATGCTATTCGTAGATAGTATATCGTGTTGAATGAAATTAACAACTACATTGTTTAAAGAAGCATTTTTCGTTGCTGTTTTAATAGCTTTTTCTGAAATATCCATAGCTGAAACTTCAGCAGTTGCAATTTCTTTTTTCAACGTAATTGCGATGCAACCTGATCCCGTTCCTATATCTAGAATTGAAAGTCTTTCTGAATTATTTGGATATGTTTCCTTAATCCAACTTATCAACTCTTCAGTTTCTGGTCTGGGAATTAACACTCCAGGATTTACATTAAAGGTATATCCATAGAATTCGGTTGTTCCTAGAATATATTGAATAGGTTCTTCAAGTTTTAAACGCCCTATAATAATTTGTAAAACAGCAAGATTTTCCTTTTCAATATTGGTGTTCTCTTTCATGAAAACATCCATTATTTGTAAATCTAGAATAGCTTCAACACTTCGAAAGAAAAAAGCATCTATTTCTTTTTTAGGATATAATTCTGAAAGTTCGTTGTTAAAAAAGGTTCTGAAGTCTTTTAGCTTCATATAATCAATGTAAAAATGGTATTTTTGACATATCAAATGTATAGAAAACAAATGAAGAACATACTATATTTAGTACTTATATCTGTTTTTTTACTGAATTGTTCAGTTAAGAAGAAACCTACATTTATTAAAGTTGATGAAATAAAGTTTTTATCGCTACGAAGTGATACTGTAAGACTTCAAGCCAAAGCTTTTTTTAAAAATGAAAATGATATTGGTGGAAAATTATCAACGGATGAAATAAAAGTTATTGTGAATGGGGCAGAAGTAGCACAAGTATCTTCTGAAGAATTTAAAGTTCCAGCGAATAAAGAATTTTCAATTCCGTTAAATGTTGTAATTCCAGCAAATAAGGTGTTTGATAATAAAAAAGGTGGGATTTTAGGTGGATTATTAAGTTCATTGATTAATAAAAAAGTTGATGTTCAATTTAAAGGAGATATTAAATATAAAGTGTTAGGTTTTTCAAACACTTATACTATTGATAAAACTCAAGAAGTTAAAATTAAATTCTAGCCATTGAATTTCGAAGAAAAATATATGCGTCGTTGTCTTGAATTAGGACAAAGAGGTATTGGTACTACACGTCCAAATCCTTCAGTAGGAGCTGTAATTGTTAATAATGGAGTTATTATCGGAGAAGGATTTACAGATCCTTATGGTGGTCCTCATGCAGAAGTTAATGCTGTTACTTCAGTTAAGGATGAATCATTATTTGAATCATCTACAATGTATGTTACATTAGAACCTTGTTCTCATCATGGAAAAACTCCACCTTGTTCTGATTTAATTATTAGAAAAAAAATCCCAAATGTTGTTATTGGAACTATTGACACCCACAGTGTAGTTGCGGGAAGAGGAATAAAAAGGCTTAAAGATAATGGGGTAAATGTTGTAGTTGGAGTTTTGGAAGAAGAGTGTAAACAACATCATAAACGGTTCTTTACTTTTCAAAATAAAAAAAGGCCATTTATTATCTTAAAATGGGCTGAAACTAAAGATGGTTTTATTGCTCCAAGTCAAAAAGATGCTCAAGAACCTGTTTGGATTTCTAATGAATACTCAAAACAGCTAGTTCACAAATGGAGAGCTCAAGAACACGCTATTTTAGTAGGAACAAATACAGTTCTTGCTGATAATCCGAAATTAAATGTAAGATCTTGGACAGGTAATAATCCAGTTCGTGTAGTTTTAGATAAATCTTTGAAGATTTCAGAGAACCTATCTGTTTTGGATAAAACAGTAAAGACTATTGTTGTAACTGAAGTTGAAAAGGAAAGTTCTACTGAAAATCTAATTTATGAAACAATTGATTTTTCTAAGCCTATTGTAGGACAGATAATTGAGGTTTTAGTTCAACATAAAATCCAATCTATAATAATTGAAGGAGGAGCGCAAACATTACAAACATTTATTGACAATAATATTTGGGATGAAGCCAGAGTTTTTATTGGAGAGAATGAATTTGGAAATGGAGTTAAAGCTCCTGAATTAAAGGCTAAACTGGAGAGAGAAGAGAAATTACAAAACGATACGTTAAGAATATATTTAAATGATTAAAAATATCATTTTCGATTTTGGTGATGTGTTCATCAATTTAGATAAGGAAGCCACTTATAAAGAGTTATATAAGTTAGGAGTTGAGCATATTTCGGAAGAAATGATGCAAGTGTATTATAATTATGAAATGGGATTAATGTCCACTGAAGAGTTTATAGAATATTTTCATAATGAATTTAAAATTAACAAAGAAGATTTGGTAAAAGCTTGGAATGCCATTCTATTAGATTTCCCTTTACATCGATTATCATTTTTAAAGGAATTAGCTGAATCAAAAAAATATAGATTATTCTTACTAAGTAATACAAACGATTTACATATTTCTTGGATTCAAAATGATTGGGGAGAAGAATTGTATTCTGAGTTTAAAAACTGTTTTGAGAAATTTTATTTATCTCATGAAATTAATTTTAGAAAACCAAATCATAATATTTATGAGTTTGTGTTAAATGAGAATAACTTAAAACCAGAAGAAACAATTTTTATTGATGATACTAGTGATAATACCAATGCAGCAAAAGAATTGGGGATTCATGTTTGGAACAATGAGCCAGGAAAAGATGATGTAGTTGAATTATTGAAAAGAGAGGAGTTTACAATATGATTTATTTAGTTCTTAGTATTTTAATTTCGAGTAGTTTATATGTTATTTTTAAATTGTTTGAAGTGTATAAAGTAAATACCTTTCAAGCGATTGTTGTAAATTATATTGTTGCTTTTGTTATCGGTTATATATATTCAGATGTAAAAATTCCAATTTCAACAATTCCGCAGCAAGATTGGTTTTATGGAGCTTTGTTTCTGGGTTTTTTATTCATTACTATCTTTAATGTAATGGCAATTACATCGCAACGAAACGGTTTGTCTGTGGCTTCTGTTTCTGGAAGAATGGCTGTTGTTATTCCTATTGTTTTTGGAGTTGTATTATATAATGAATCAGTTGGGGTTATTAAGATTTTTGGAATTTTAATGGCTTTAGTTGCTGTGTATCTTACTTCGGTAAAAAGTAATGACTCTAAAGGATTTCAAAGTGGTTCTTTATTGCTTCCAGCACTATTATTCTTAGGATCAGGTGCAATAGATACCTTATTGAAGTATACCGAGATCAATTATGTACCAACCGAAAAGGTTTCGATTTTCTCTGCATCAATTTTTGGTGTTGCCTTTGTATTTGGAGTAATCTTTTTACTATTTCAAATGTTGACTAAAAAAGTAGAGCTTTCTATAAAAAATATAATTGCAGGTATTGCTTTAGGAATTCCTAATTATTTCTCTATTGAATTTTTAATTAGAGCACTTAAAATAGAAGGAATAGAAAGTTCAGTTTTATTTACAATAAACAATGTAAGTATTGTATTGTTAACAACGTTGTTCGGTTTGTTTTTATTTAAAGAACGATTGGAAAATAGAAATTGGATAGGTGTTGCTATTGCAATTGTAAGTATAGTTTTAATAACTGCTTTTTAACCTATGGAAGAAAAAGATACGTTCAAAACAATAGTCAAGCCTTCTGAAGAAACGCTTTTTAAAGATAGAAATAGTAAGTTTTTTGGTTATGCTTTTCCAGTAAATTCTGATGATGACATAAAACAATCTCTTGAAGATCTAAAGAAAATTCACCCAAATGCTGGCCACCATTGTTATGCTTGGCAGTTAGGAACTGAAAATATTCGTTTTAGAGCAAATGATGATGGCGAGCCTAGTAATTCAGCAGGTCAGCCTATTTACGGACAAATTCAAGCATTTGACGTTACCAATGTTTTAATTGTATCTGTTCGTTATTTTGGGGGAACAAAATTAGGAGTTGGAGGATTAATTAATGCGTATAGAACTTCGGCTAAATTAGCTTTAGAAGCTTCTGAAATTATAGAGAAAACCATTGATGTGCATTATAAATTAACATTTGGTTACGACATGATGAATAAAGTACAGCAAATAATTAAGAAGCAACAGCTCGAAATTATTAGTCAGAAATTAGAGTTAAATTGCGAATATGTTATTTCGGTACGAAAGAATGATGCCGAAAATCTATATCAATTAATAGATAACTTGTATAAAGTTGAAATTACAATTCAAGAATGATTAAACTTTAATAGATTGTAATAGTCTAATACGTATGAATTGTAAAGCTGTAAGTTTTAAATAATAGTAAGAATCAATAATTATGAAAATAAAATCACTAGTAGTCGTATTGTTTTTAAGTATACTATGTGTTCATTCTCAAAGAAGGAGAAATATGAACAATAATAATAGTTTAAATGCTATTCGAAATGGCGTGTCTCCTCAAAAAATGATGACCTTATATGATAAGAATAATGATGGAGCAATAGATCGAGAAGAAGCTACTGCCATAGATATTAGAGGTTTTATGGATAAGTTTGATGAAATTGATAGTAATAATGATGATGAGATTGATATAGATGAATTAAGAAAGATTAGAAAACGACGAAGAAAAAAGAAGAAAGGACAAAATGTTAAGAGACTTATTAAGGAAATGGATGTGAATGAAGATGGAAAATTAGATGAGTTTGAAATCGCTTTAAAAGAAAACATTAAACTTCGAAGTAATTTTAAGAAGATAGATACTAATTCCGATGGATTCATAGATTTTGAAGAGTTAGATACATTTCTTAAAAACGAGTAATTCAAAATCAGAAAAATAAGAGATAACCTATTGTTTAATAGGTTTTAAATTCGTAAATTTGCACTCCTTTTTACGAGAACAGATTTAAAAAAGGTTATAAATTATATTTTTTAAGTTTAATATCTCTTGGAGTTAGTATCGTTAAAAATCTGACTAACAAAAAGATACAAAATTATTCTCAGACATGTCTGAAGAAACAAAAAAAGCTGCTGAGGCAGTAAACCCAGAAGAATTTTTAGCAAACTTTAACTGGCATAAATACGAAGAAGGTATTGATGAAGTTGATGAGTCTAAATTAAAAGAATTCGAAAAAGCGTTAGAAGGAACTGTAGGTTTCGTTAATGAGCGTGACGTAATTGAAGGTGAAGTAGTTCGTGTAACTGATCGTGATGCTATCATCGATATTAACTCTAAATCAGAAGGAGTTATTTCATTAAACGAATTCCGTTACAACCCTAACTTAGCTGTGGGTGACAAAGTAGAAGTATTAGTTGACAAAAGAGAAGATTCTTCAGGTCAATTAGTATTATCTCACAAAAAAGCACGTGTAATTAAAGCTTGGGATAGAGTTAACAATGCACACGAAACTGGAGAAATCGTTAACGGTTTTGTTAAGTGTAGAACTAGAGGTGGTATGATTGTAGATGTTTTCGGAATCGAAGCATTCTTACCAGGATCTCAAATTGATGTTAAGCCTATCCGTGATTACGATCAATACGTTGAGAAAACTATGGAATTCAAGGTTGTTAAAATTAACCACGAATTTAAGAACGTAGTTGTATCTCATAAAGCATTAATCGAAGCTGATTTAGAAGAGCAAAAACGTGAAATCATCGGTCAATTAGAAAAAGGACAAGTATTAGAAGGAGTTGTTAAAAACGTAACTTCTTATGGTGTATTTGTTGACTTAGGAGGTGTTGACGGATTAATTCACATTACAGATTTATCTTGGTCTCGTATCAACCACCCAAGTGAAGTTGTTGAGTTAGATCAAAAATTAAATGTTGTAATCTTAGACTTTGATGATAACAAATCTAGAATCCAATTAGGATTAAAGCAATTATCTGCTCATCCTTGGGAAGCTTTAGATGGTAACTTAAAAGTTGGAGATAAAGTTAAAGGTAAAGTAGTTGTATTAGCTGACTATGGTGCGTTTGTAGAAGTAGAAGATGGAGTAGAAGGATTAATCCACGTATCTGAAATGTCATGGTCTACACACTTACGTTCAGCTCAAGATTTCGTACAAGTAGGAGATCAAGTTGAAGCTCAAATCTTAACATTAGATAGAGAAGAGCGTAAGATGTCTTTAGGTATGAAGCAATTACACCCAGATCCTTGGACAGATATTACTACTAAATATCCTGTTGGTTCTCAACACGAAGGAACTGTTCGTAACTATACTAACTTCGGTGTATTCGTAGAATTAGAAGAAGGTATTGACGGATTAGTTTATATTTCTGATTTATCTTGGACTAAGAAAGTTAAGCACCCATCAGAGTTTGTAACTGTTGGAGATAAGTTAGCTGTTCAAGTATTAGAATTAGACGTTGAAAACCGTAAGTTAAACTTAGGTCACAAGCAAACTCAAGATAACCCTTGGGATGCTCACGAAGCTAAGTATGCTATCGGATCTAAATTTGAAGGAACTATTTCTGCTAAGAATGATAAAGGAGCTACGGTTACTTTTGAAGACGGAGTTGAGGCATTTGCACCATCTCGTTTCTTAGAGAAAGAAGACGGAGGTAAGTTAGCTAAAGGAGATACTGTAGAGTTTATGGTAACTGAATTTAGTAAAGAATACCGCAAGATCGTTGTTTCTCACACTTCAATCTTCAGAGAAGAAGAGCAAAGAAATGTGAAAGCAGCTGCTAAGAAAGCTCAAGAATCTGAAAAAACTACTTTAGGTGATATCGGAGGATTAGCTGAATTAAAGAAGAAAATGGAGCAAGGAAAATAATCCTTAATTCATAAGAATATTAAAACCGTTACAATTTTGTAACGGTTTTTTTTATAAATAATTCTGAGAGATAAAATAAAATAGTTGATCTTCTGTTTTAATCATAGTTCAAATTATAATTCTATTTTTGGTATTATATTTGTTTATAATCACTGAATTTAAAAATCTAAAAAGATGAAAAAAATTTTATGCGTTTTAGCTTTTATAGCTATTTCATTAAATGTAAATGCTCAAGATGGGCAATTAAGAATTGGTGCGAATCTTGGTTTTACTACAGGTAGTGGTGATTCTTCTTTTGTAATCGGTGGAGATGTTGATTACTTATTTGATGTTGATAGTAGATTTGAAGTTGGTGCAGCTACAGGTTTAGCTGTTGTCACAACCGGTAACTCAATTATTTTACCTTTAGCAGGTGCTGGTAGATTCCATGCTACAAATAAAATAGATTTAGGATTAGATATGGGATATGCTATTGGAATTAATAATGCAGGTAACGGCTTTTATTTCCGACCAATTTTTGAATATAAACTTGATAGAAATATTGCGTTGAGAGCTTCATATTCAGGTGTAGATTCTGGAGGTTTCCTAAATGCTGGTGTAATGTTTAGATTATAATCTAAATTTTATATAAAATCTTAAAGCTGTTGTTCATCACAACAGCTTTTTTTATTTATAAATAGTTAGGAGATGATTATATTTGCCTAAATCAAAAAATAAGCATGACATTAATTAAATCTATTTCAGGGATTAGAGGAACGATAGGAGGAGGAACAGGAGATAATCTTACACCAATTGATGCAGTTAAATTTGCTGCGGCATATGGTACATTTATAAAAAATAAGAACACAGGTAAAGAACAAATTACAATAGTTATTGGTAGAGATGCACGTATCTCAGGAAAGATGATTAGCGGATTAGTTTCTGATACTTTAGTTGGTTTGGGAATAAATGTAATCGATTTAGGATTATCAACTACGCCAACTGTTGAAGTTGCAGTTCCTATTGAAAAGGCAGATGGAGGAATTATCTTAACTGCTTCTCATAACCCTAAACAATGGAATGCTTTAAAATTGTTAAACGAGAAAGGTGAATTCTTAAATGGTGAAGATGGAAAAGAAATTCTAGCTATTGTTGAAAAAGAGGATTTCGATTTTGCTGAAGTTGATGATTTAGGAAAGGTTAAGAAAAAGAAGAATTACATTAAAAAGCATATTAAGGAAGTTTTAAAGCTGAAGTTAGTTGATAAAAAAGCGATCAAAAAAGCTAAATTTAAAGTTGTTGTTGATGGTGTAAATTCTACAGGTGGAATTGCAATCCCAGCTTTATTGAAAGAACTTGGTGTGAAATGTGTTGAGTTATATTGTGAACCAAACGGACATTTCCCTCATAATCCAGAACCTTTAAAAGAACACTTAACAGATATTTCTGAACTAGTTGTTAAAAAGAAAGCGGATTTAGGAATTGTTGTTGATCCAGATGTAGATCGATTAGCTTTAATTTGTGAAGATGGTTCTATGTTTGGAGAAGAGTATACTTTAGTTGCTTGTGCTGATTATGTTTTAGGAGAATTAAAAGGAGGAAATACTGTTTCGAATCTATCTTCGTCTAGAGCATTAAGAGATGTTACTGAAAGTCATGGAGGATCTTATGCCGCAAGTGCAGTTGGAGAAGTGAACGTTGTTCAAATGATGAAAGATACAAACACAGTTATTGGAGGTGAAGGTAATGGAGGGATTATTTATCCAGATTCACACTATGGTAGAGATTCTTTAGTAGGTGTGGCGTTATTTTTATCACATTTAGCGAAAAAGAAAATCTCTTGTAAAGAATTGAGAAATTCGTATCCAAGTTATTTCATGAGTAAGAATAAAATTCAATTAACTCCAGAGATTGACGTTGATAAGATTTTAGCAACAATGGCCGATAAGTATAAAAATGAAGATGTGAATACTATTGACGGTGTAAAGATAGATTTCGCAGAAGAATGGATTCATTTACGTAAATCAAATACGGAGCCAATTATTAGAATATATACGGAAGCAAAATCACAGCAAAAAGCAGATGATTTAGCTGAACGCTTTATAACAGAAATAAAAGAAATTATTTAATAAAAAATCCCGCAACAATTGCGGGATTTTTTATTACCATACAAATTTACTAGGGTTGTTAAATATAAAACAAGCTAGCTTACAATTAAAAATTTTTACAGAAATTCGTAAAATTAGAACAAGATGGATATGAGTTTAGAGGAATATTTCCAACAGTTTAGAAAACATATTATCGGAATCGATCAAGAGTTTACAACACCATACGGAGTTAAAAAATTAGTATATACCGATTGGACTGCTAGTGGTCGTTTATACAGACCTATTGAGGAAAAATTAATAAATGAATTTGGTCCTTTTGTAGCTAATACACATACTGAAACATCAACTTCTGGAGCAGCAATGACTCTAGCTTATCATGAAGCTAGAAATATTATAAAACGTCATGTTAATGCATCTAAAGACGATGTTTTAATTACTGAAGGTTCTGGTATGACTGGAGTGGTAAATAAGTTTCAAAGAATTTTAGGTTTAAAAGTTTCAGAAAATTTAAAAGATTATACAACCATTCCAGATGAAAAGCGTCCAATAGTATTCGTTAGTCATATGGAGCATCACTCTAATCAAACATCTTGGTTAGAAACAATAGCAGACGTTGAAGTAGTTCCTTGTAATGAAGAAGGATTGGTTTGTTTGGAAATGTTTGAAGAAGTTATTCAAAAGTATGAAAACAGGCCAATTAAAATCGCTTCAATAATAGGAGGGTCAAATGTAACAGGTATTAAAACTGATTATCATAAAGTAGCAGCATTAATTCATAAATACAATGGTTTATGTTTTGTTGATTTTGCTTGCTCTGCACCATATGTAGATATTGATATGCATCCAGAGAACGAAGATGAGTATTTAGATGCCGTTTTCTTTTCTCCTCATAAATTTCTTGGTGGACCAGGAAGTTCTGGTGTATTGATTTTTAATAAGAAGTTATATAAAAATGTAATTCCAGATAACCCAGGTGGAGGAACTGTAACCTACACAAACCCTTGGGGAGAACATGATTATATTGATGATGTTGAAACTAGGGAAGATGGTGGAACTCCAGCGTTCTTACAAACAATTCGTATCGCTTTATCAATGCAATTGAAAGATCAAATGGGAACGAAAAACATGAAGAATAGAGAAGATGAGATCAATGAAGTGATGTTTGAGTGTTTAGATGCTTTAGATAATGTTCATATTCTTGCTCCAGATCATAGAGATCGATTAAGTATATTTTCTTTCTATTTTGAAAAGTATCACTTTAATCTAGTGGTTAAATTATTGAATGATCGTTTCGGTATTCAAACAAGAGGAGGATGTTCATGTGCAGGAACTTATGGTCATTTCTTATTGAACGTAGATAGAGAAACTTCTAAATCAATTTCAAATCAAATTTTAGAAGGATGTAATTTAGAAAAACCAGGTTGGGTTCGATTATCAATTCATCCAACTATCACAAATCAAGAATTAGAATTTATCTGTAATTCTTTGAGAGAGTTACATAAAAATATAGAAGAATGGTCTGCTGATTATGATTATGATCCGATTAAAAATGATTATGTACATAAATCAGTGGAAGCCATAGAAAAGAAACTAGTTAAAGACTGGTTTTCATACTAAAAATTGTATTGTATACACATGAGTTCAATTAATTTAGAATTTTTACAAGAGTCTTATTTAGAAATAAAAGAAAAAGATCTTTTTGGAAAATGGATTACTTTGGAAGATATTCTTCCGTTGTTTGAAAAATTTCACAGTTCTATTTCGAAAGAATTTCTTGGAAAATCTGAAGAAGGAAGAGATATTTTCAAACTAAAATTCGGTAACGGAAAAAAGAAGATTTTAATTTGGAGTCAAATGCATGGGAATGAAAGTACAGGTACAAAAGCCGTATTCGATTTTCTTAATTTTTATGCAACCTATCATGATAATGACATAGTTCAAGACATCATTAAGAATTGTACTATTGAAATTATTCCAATGTTGAACCCAGATGGAGCAGTAGCGTATACTCGAATTAATGCAAAGAAAGTTGATTTAAATAGAGACGCTGTAGATCAAAATGCTTGTGAAAGTAAGATTCTAAGAAGTGTTTTAGATAAATTCAATCCTAAGTTTTGTTTTAATCTACATGACCAAAGAACGATTTTTGGAGTAGAAGGAACTAAAAATCCAGCAACAATCTCATTTTTGGCACCATCAGAAGAGGAAACAAGAAAAGTTACTAAAGGAAGAATAGAGACAATGAATGTAATTGTTTCTATGAATAACTTATTGCAAAAAATGATTCCTAACTATATAGGAAGATATACAGATGAATTTTATCCTACAGCAACTGGGGATAATTTTCAAAAGTTAGGTCACAATACTATTTTAATTGAAGCAGGACATTATCCAAACGATTATAATAGAGAAGAAACTAGAAAATATAATTACTTTTCGTTAATTCAAGGTATATATCATATAGCCGTAAGTAATGATTTTACTGCTTATGAGCCTTATTTTGATATTCCGAATAATGAAAAATCATTTTTTGATGTAATTCATAGAAATGGTAATGGTAAAGATGTAGGTTTTCTTTACGTAGATGAAATTAATGATAACAGACTTACTTCTAGATTAAAAAAGGAGAAAGAAGGTGACTTAAATGCATACTTTGGACACCACGAAATCGTTTTCGAACATTAAATTTTTATTAAATATTAAATTTTATACCGCTCGGTATTGTGGTTTTTTAATAATAATTCATATTTTTGTCGAATACTATGAATAAAATTTAAAAATGAAGAAATTTGTATTAGATGAAATCGATCATCAAATTTTAGATATCCTAATTGAAAATGCTCGAACTCCATTTACAGACATCGCGAAAAAATTATTAGTATCTGCAGGTACTATTCACGTACGTGTTAAGAAGATGGAAGATGAAGGAATTATTCAAGGATCTACGTTAACGTTAGATTATGAAAAAATGGGATATTCTTTTATTGCTCATGTTGGTGTATACTTAGAAAAGACTTCTATGACGCAGCATGTGATCGATAATTTACGTCACATTCCTAACGTTACTGTAGCTTATGTTACAGCAGGAAAGTATAATATCTTCTGTAAAGTTCGTGCTAAAGATACTAACGACGCAAAGGATATTATTTATCAAATTGATGAAATTCATGGAGTAAGTAGAACTGAAACTATGATTTCATTAGAAGAAAGCATCAATGACAAAAAGCGTATGATGCATGCAATATTTCAAGACTTTTAATTTACAAAGTTTATAAATGTGTATAAAGAAAGGAGTAATATGAACTATTACTCCTTTTTTTTGCATAAAAAAAAGACTCTTTAATTAAAGAGCCTTTTCAAAGTTTAACAGAATTTATCTTACTAGCAATTTAAGTGAAAACAAATTATTTTCTGTTTTACCTCTCACAAAATATAATCCAGTTGCAAGAGATTCTATTTTAAAACTGTGATTTTTAATGTAACTTCCTTTATAATCAAGTACTTTTTTACCTGAGATATTATAAATTGCCACATCTTCAACATCTTTATTAATTTTTATAATGCTATTACTTGGGTTAGGGTAAAAGCTAATATCAGTTGTATTTTTTATAATGTCTTCATTAGATAGCGTTACTGCAGAGTTTCCGTATATTCTTACTTCTCCTGGCTGTAATAACATACTTTGATTCACATTCGTTACGGTTGTTGTATTAGACGGATCTAATAAATCATACCAGGTTCCAGTCTGTTGGAATGCAGGAATTATGGCTTGTTCCGTAATCCCAAAGTTTCCTATAATAGTAACATGTTGTAAATCGTCAGAAGCGTTATCATTTGTTAAATGAATTGTTTTAAGTCCAGTTGCATTATCTACATCTAAAGTGAAATCACTTGTTCTAAAAATATCTTCTTGTTTTTTAAGAGCAATTAATTTAGACCAAAGATCATATACAGCTTTACGATCTGCATCGTTCACGTATTCCCAACGAATAGGTTTATTTCCTGTTCTCCCATTAAAATCGATACTAACATCATAACCAAGTTCGCCAAATTGCCAAATCATTTTTGGACCAGGAACGGTGAAATAGAACATTCCCGCTTTACCAACTCTATCAAGTCCTGTAGCTAGTGTTTTAGTACTATAAGATGCATTTTCATTTCCAAAGTTTATATTTCTGTACATCATTCTTTCTTCATCATGACTTTCCATATAAGCAATATTAGCAGGAGTAGTCCAACCTCTATTTTTATAAGAAATCCAAGAGAAGTTAGATTTGTTGCTATCATGATATCCCATAGTAGTTTCGCTATAGTTAGGATTTAAATTACTCCACATCATAATTCCTTTACCTTCTGAAAGTCTATAGTTTACCCATTCAGTCTCTTCTTGGTTTGTTCCTAAATGTTCAAATATAACATAGAAATCAGGGTCAACATCCCATTGATAATCTGCATATTCTTTCAAAACAGCAACTCTATCAGCTTGCATTGCACTAGTACAACTCTCGTCGGAAGCAGTACAATTTTGAGTAAATCCTTTAGTTAAATCCCATCTAAAACCGTCTATTTTATATTCTTCAATCCAATATTGAGTAGTTCTTTTTACATAATCCTTTGTTGCTTGTTGACTATGGTTAAAGTCATTGAATACATTAAATGAATGTCTTGGTGTTTGATTGAAAAAAGGACTATCAGCAGAAGCTTGCCCGCCGTAATTACCATTGTCTGTATTCCACATTCTATAATATGGATTTTGACCTGTTGCGTGATTATACACAATATCTAATATTACTGCAATTCCTCTTTTATGACATTCGTCTACTAATTGTTTAAAAGCAGTTTTCGTACCATAATATTTATCTAACGCCATGTGGAATGAAGGGTTGTATCCCCAAGATTCATTTCCATCAAATTCACTTACTGGCATTAATTCAATTGCATTAATTCCCAATGTTTGTAAGTAGTCTAATCTAGCTTTTAAAGCATCAAAACTGTGAAGAGCATCAAAATCTCTAAGTAATAATTCATAGATGACTAAATCAGTTTTTGCTGGTCTATTGAAATTAGTTACTTCCCAATTAAATGGAGTATCGCCAGTTCTTAATAAAGTAACTGCATGATTTGTTTTACCTGTTGGATATCCAGGTAAATTAGGATATGTAGTAGCGTCAATAAATTGATCGTTACTTTCCGTTAGCACAACAGTTGAATATGGATCCGCAACTCGTAAATCGGCATCAATTAAAAATTGATACATATGATCAGTTTGAGCTGTTAAACCTGATAGTTCAATCCAAAATCGATCTTTAGAACTGTCCTTCTTCATTAAATAGTTATTGTCTAATTTCCAATCGTTGAAATCTCCAATAACATGTACGAAATTCTTACCCGGAGCGTATAAAACTAAAGTAGCTTTAGTAGCATCCGTGCTGTTTAAGTTTAAACCATCTTTTAAACCTGATGGTAAAGCTTCTTCAACAACAGTTGGTCTTACGATGATTTCAAAAGTTTCTGTTTGTGTTTCTGTTCCATCAGTAGCTTCTAATTCGAAAGTAGTATTTTCCGTTACTGCTGTGTTGTAAGAATAACTAGTAATTCCATTTTGAGTATCAACAGATGTATTATTAGCCTTTAAATTGAAATTTGCAGCTAATGAAGTTGTAGCTGTAATCGCTACATTGTCTCCAGAATCAATTAAAGTAACACTAGCAGTTGGAGCTGTTAATGTCAATTGAAATTTACCTACTTCAAATAATTGATCTTGTGATTTTTTATCTCCAGTTCCGTCTTTAGCTTTAATTAACATTCCAATTCTACCGATTCCTGTGCGGTTATAAAATGTAGTAGGAGTGAAGCTAATAGAATACGTTCCATCTCCGTTATTGGTTAGTTTTTGAGCTTCGTTTGAATTCGTCCAAGATCCATTAGTAGGAGAATCCATGATGTTAGCATCGTTACTATCAAATGACCAAGCCCATAAATAAATATCTGAAACTCCCCAAGTAGCTGGATTCACGTTGGAAACAGTAATTGTAATTTGTTCATCCTCATTAAATGCACTCGGACTTACTGAAAATGTAACATTTTGTTGCTGTGCAAGAATAACCGTACAAGCAAATAATGTAAAGAGTAGAAAGATTTTTTTCATTTTCGATTTAATTAAAAACAAAAACTATCCACAACTATAGAAGTAGTATATGGATAGTTTTAGTACATATATGTTTTACTGTTTTAAGGTTGCTTAGTATATGTTGGGTTTGCAGGGTCAGAGAAATCAAGAACAAATGTAAATGTTCCTGCAGTAGTAGATAAATTAGCTCCACCTTCTTCTAAAACTCCATCACCACCATTATCACCATAGTTCACAGCCCAATCATTATTTGATCTGAACTTATATTCACCATCAATTAAAGTAACATCTCTTAAGATCCAAATATCATCAAATGGACGAGACCAATCTCTAGTGAATTGAGCATCTGGAGTTGCACCCCAATCATTATACGCTCCACCAACTAATCCCCAAATATTATCTATTTGTTCTAAAGTATACGTTTTATTGTTTAAATCAACAGTTACAATATAGTTTCCAGCTGTAGTTGTAATGTTAGCACTTCCATCTTCTAAAGTTCCATCAGCACCATCATCACCGTAATTAACAGCCCAATCATTGTTCATTCTGAACTTCATTTCACCATCTAATAAAGTAACGATTCCTCTAAATACATCAGAATATTGATCGTACTCTAACATGAAATCTGGAGTAGCTCCCCAATCGTTATAAGCAGAACCTACAATTCCTAAAGAGAAAGATTCAAGGCTATAAGTATTATCATTGAAGTTTAAAGTAACTTTATAAGAACCTGCTGTTACAGCAATATTTGCTCCACCAGCTTCAATAGTTCCATCTGCACCATTATCTCCAAAGTTATTTGCCCAGTCGTTATTTTCTCTGAACTTTATTTCACCGTCTAATAAAGTAACGTATGCTACTAAAACTCCGTCTACATCAGTTTTAAAGAATGGTAAATCAGGAGTAGCTCCCCAATCGTTAGCAGCTGAACCTACAATTCCCCAAGTAGTAGAAAGATCTAAAACTGTTAAATATGTAGTTACTGTAACTGTCATAGGATCTCCAATTCTCTCTAAAGTTTCATTAGTAGAGTTTGTAATAACTGATCTAATACGTAATTGAATTTTACCAGTGCTATCAGGAGCAATACCTAATCCTTGTGCTACTGAATTTAATTTAGCGTGCGTAACATTAATTGATTTACTATTTGTTACCATAGCAACTTCAACAGGACTATCAAAAGTTCCAGTTTCTGTATCTGCTTCTAAGTAATATTCAATTGTAACACCTAAGTTCGAATCGAATATAGGATCATTAATTGCTATTTCTATAGCATTATCGTCATTTTGATCTAATGATAACGTAAAAGTATCTCCATCTGCTAATCCGCTTTCAATTGAAGCAGGGTTTACTGGATACGTTGTAACTAATAATAATACTTGGTTACTAATACTTTCACCAGCTTTAACTCTTAAATAGACTGGAACATCAGAGAAATTGGTAATTCCAGCTTCGTTAATTGCATTATTAAAGGCAGTCACTGTCATAGAAAAAGACTTTTCCGTAGCAGTTCCTAAATTTCTAGGAGAAGTAAAAGCCTCATCAGTAGCCATTTCAACTTCGTAAGTTGTACTACTTGTTACTTCGTCTTTCCAAGTAATTGTAAATGCTGGGTTATCGGGTAAAGAGTAATTTAAAAATACACTTGAAATACCTGGCATGTCTAACTCAAATACTGGGTCAGATTGAGTTAAATTTAAACTTTCTTCAGTTTCACAAGAAACTAATAAGAAAACGGTAGCGATTAATGCTAAACCAATTTTATTTATAATTTTTTTCATCTTTCCGTTGAATTAAGTTATAGATTTAATGGAATAAGAATGTACTGTCCGGTTAAATCATTAAACCAGATATCATAATCATCTTCTACAATTACAGGAATACTAGCTCCTCCATTAGTGGCTACACCAGAGAATGAAGTATCACTTCCCCAAAGAGCTCCAGAGTCAGTTACGAATTGTAAATCACCAGGCTTTAAACGTACAGCACTAGCATACCAAATATGTCCGTCAAAAGTTAATGCTGATAATGAAGTAGCAGAATCTAAAGAAGATCCTTGAACAGATAATGTTGCTGGACTTGTGCTTCCTGATGCATCAAAAGATTCAAAAGAGAAAGATTTCGTTGCAAAGTTTATCGTAAAAGTGTAAAAACCAGGTGTAATATTAGCAGCTCCAGCAGTTGGGAATCTCTCAGGATCATCACCACCTCCAGGGTTTACTTCAATGCTTGAACCATCATTAGTTCCCCATTGTGGCTGCCAAAGTCCTTTTGTTTCTAATACTTTGAACATTCCATTACTGAAGTATCCTGTATATGTAAATAAATTTTCATCAGCTGAATCTCTAAATAAAGCAGGATTATTATTGTTGTTATCCCATCCTGGAGAAGTTCCATCTCCAACTAAGTAATAATCGCTAAATACATAGTTGAAATAAGGATAAACATTCATGCTAATCGTATTTGAAGTTGTAGGTACTCCATTTTGCGTTCCTAAAGAAGAAACTATCCTAGCGTATAAATTAGCCCATTCAAATGGGTTTAATCCAGCGTTTCCAGCAGCTGAATTTAATTCAGCCATAGAAAATGTAATTGCATTTTCTCCAGTTACAGAAGAAGCAATAATAGGATTTGTAAAGTTTTCGTCGTTCGCAAACTCAATGTTATAAACAACTGAAGCTTGCTGACCATAATCTGCATCCTGCCAATTTAATGTAACAGCAGGAGTTGTCGTATTTACAGGATCTAATTGTATATCTGTTATACTTAAACTCTGTAAAACTGGTGCGGTTGGATTATCTGTTACAGTAAATGTATCAGAAGTATCATCACAACCAACTAAACCTACAAATACTGTAAGTAAAGTGATATATGTTAATTTAAATATATTTTTCATTTTTTAGTTCTGTATTATTAATACCCAGGGTTAGGTGTTAAATTAGGATTCGAAGCCATACTATTAGATGGAATAGGGTATAGGTTAAAGTGTGCAGGTATTGAAATACCATTACTTGCATTACCTTTCCAAGCCCAGTTATAGTTTCCTCCTGTAAATTTGTTGAAACGAATTAAATCTTGTCTTCTGTGAGCTTCCCAGTGTAATTCTCTAGCTCTCTCATCTAAGATAAAATCTTCAGTTAAGTCCGTTACTGTAATTTCCTGAGGGTTATTAGCTCTTGTTCTTAATGCATTGATATAAGTAACAGCTTGACCAATTGTTCCTCCAGATCCTCCTTTTAAAACAGATTCAGCATACATTAAATAAACATCAGCTAATCTGAATAAAGGGAAATCAGTATCTACAAAAGTTTGATCAACTCCAGGAGTTCCAGTAGAACTTACATTCGAGTATTTTGCGATAATAAATCCTTCGTCTCTATCAGAAATATCAGTAATTATATCGTTTCTATCTTGCGTGATTAATGTGTTTCTTGTATCAGTTAAGAAAGCTCCTCCGTTAAATAAGTCAGCAAATTGCTTTCTTACACGTAGGGCACCTCCCCATCCACCTTCACCAACACCTAAAGAAACTCCGTTCTTTTCTAAACTTCCAACAGCTCCATTTACCATAACAGTAGTTGGTCCGAAGTTTTGTGTTGATAATCCATCAGAAATTAGTGGGAAAATAATTTCATTAGTAGCAGCACTTACATTGTTATCTGCTTTAAATAAATCTAAATAATTAGGTGCTAAAGAGTATCCACCACCAATAATCTTATTACAGTATTCAATACAGTCTGTATATCGATCAGTTCCTAAATAAACTTCAGCATTTAAGTATAACTTAGCTAAAATCATCCAAGCAACACCCTTATCAGCTCTTCCATATTCATTAGCCATTGGAGCAGCTAAATCATTTTCGATAGCTTTTAATTCTGTTTCAATAAACTCAAATAATTGAGCTCTTTCAGCTTGAGGAGGATTAAAGTTTGTTACAGGATCGTTTTCAGTTACTAAACCTGCTTTACCAAATAAATCCATTAAGTGATAATAAGCTAAAGCTCTTAATAATCTTGCTTCAGCTCTATAGGTTACAATATCACTTCTTACAGCAGCAGAAACATTACGAGCATCTAATTTTTCGTCAGTTGTTTCTCTTAAAAAGTTATTAGCGAATCCAACTGAAACACTAGCTCTACCAAACATACCATAAAGTAATGGATTTCCTGCTGTCCAGATATTCCTTTGAATTTCTCTAACACCTGGATCGTTTTCGTAAGACCAAATCATTTGATCTGCAGAAAGTGTTTGAAGGTATACTAATACACGTCCGTATTGGCTTGTACCTGCATCTAATCCTTGAATATTTGAACTACCCGCACCATCAACTCCTGTTAATGATAGGTTTGCATACACACCAGCTAGTACTTCTTTGTAAGCACTTTCGTCTTTAAACAGTTCCTCACTTAAAACTGTTTGATCGTCTTCTGGAGTAATATTTAAATCATCAGTACATGAAGAAATAAATGTTAATCCTATGAAGGTTAATAATACTGTGAAAATTCTATTATTATATTTTTTCATTTTTCCTACTGAATTAAAATTTAACATTAGCACCAACCATGAAATTTCTAGATCTTGGATAAATTGTGTTGTCAATTCCTCCAAAAACTTCTGGATCTAAACCACTGTAGTTTGTAATTACAAATACGTTTTGTACACCAGCCCAGATTCTTAAAGAATTCTTGTTGAATTTTCTAATTGGTCTATCAAAAGTATACCCTAAGGTAATGTTATCCATTCTTAAGAATGAAGCATTCTCAAGATAAATGTCCGAATTAATTACATCAGACGTATTTACAAAGTTAGTTCCTAAGACAGAAGAAGGTATGTTTCCTAATACTTCGTTGTCTTGTAATAATGCTAATTGAGCTCTAGAAGAGTTTACATTATTATATACATAGTTTCCAAGGTTTGCTCTTAAGTTAAAAGATAAATCAAAGTTTTTATAGTTAAAGTTTGATTGGAATCCTAAGCTTACATCAGCTGCAGGATCTTCTTTTAAATAACGGTCATCATCATTGATTACACCATCATCATTTAAATCTGCATATGCACCTTCAATCGGGTTTCCAGAACTATCATATAACTGCTTGAATACGTGGAAAGAGTTTGGAGCAAACCCTTCTCTTAAGATTTGAATTGTATTTCCAGTTCCTCCTGCAGTACCACCAGTTCTAACATCTTGTCCGTTAGCTAATTTAGTAATTTCTCTATCTAAATAAGTAGCGTTAAAGTTAAAGTTCCAATTGATATCTTCAGTATTTAAGATGTCTCCATTTAAAGAGAATTCAATACCGTTAATTTCTAATTGACCAATATTTTGAATAACACTGTTAGCGAAGTTTACACCATCTGGTAAAGCAGCGTTGAATAATAAATCATCAGATACTTTATTGAACCAGTTGATAGAACCTGCAAACTTGTTATTGAATAATCCATAGTCTAAACCAAATTCTAACGTTGTAGTCTCTTCCCACTTTAAGTCTGGGTTAATTACAGATGGGATAATGGCTCTAATTGGATTATTAGCAAATTGGAATAAAGAGTTTTGGTTTCCAAAACGATATCTACTTAAGTAAACATCATTTACATTTGGTAAGTTTTGCTGACCTGTTAATCCGTAACTTACACGTAATTTTAAATCAGAGAAAACATCTGAATCTTTTAAGAAATCTTCATTTGTTAATTTCCACGCAAATGCTGCTCCACCAAAGTTACCCCAACGATTGTTAGTACTGAAACGAGATGTTCCATCTCTTCTGTAGTTTAACGTTAATAAGTATTTGTTTAAAAAATCAACATTTAATCTTCCGAAGAAACCGATATTAACAACATCTGTTGCAGCAAAAGTATCTGCAAAAGAAGCAGGATCTAAAATATTTCCTGAAGTACCACCAAATTCTTCAAATTTTTGATATGAATATCCAGCAGTAGCATCTAATGTTAATTTGTCAAATTCTTTTTTATAGTTTAAATATCCATCCAATAATCTGTTACTTCTTTCAGAAAATCCTGAAGAATTTACACCAGCGAATAGTAATGCTAAATCAGCTGCTCTTCCGTAATTGAAACTACTTGTGAATTTAGTTTCTCCTTCAGCTTTATCAAAACCTAAGTTTAACACAGCTCTTAACTCAGGTAAGAAGTGAAATTTATAATCGAAATTTAAATTTCCAAAATGTCTGAATACTTTACCTGTACTATTAGCTAATAACAAAGCAGCTACAGGGTTTTTTGTAGTATTTAATAAATTACTTCCATTTCTATGTTCGAAGAATCCTCCGAAAGGAGAGCTAGCATCTCTTACCGGTTGAGTAGGATCAAAACGTAAAGCTGCACCAATTTGTCCAGTATCAGCGAATCTACTATCCTCAAAGTTTCTGTTATAGTTTAAGTTAATCTTTAAATGATCCTCAAAGAATGATGGGTTCATAGATAAAGACACGTTTTTTCTATCAAATTGAGAAGTTAATAATGATCCTTCCTGAGATGTAAAACCAACAGAAAGACGAGTAGGGATGAAACCTAATATTCCACCTTTAACAGTTGCATTGATTAAGTTAGATCCTGTAGTTCTGAAAATTTGATCTTGCCAGTTTGTATTTGCTGTACCTAAAAGACCAACATCTCCAGGACGTTGTTGTTGTACAATGTTTCTGAAATCATTAGCAGAAAATACGTTAACTCTATCTAATACTTCTCCGAATGTATATTGGTAATCAACATCTAATGTATAGTTTGATTTACCTTTTTTAGTTGTAATGATAATTACACCATTAGAGGCTCTAGAACCATAAATAGCAGTAGCTGAAGCATCTTTTAATACCGAAAAAGATTCAATATCATTTGGATTAATGTTAGCTAAAACACCACGTGATCCAGCAACACTGTTTTCTTCAATAGGTAAACCGTCAATTACAATTAATGGACTGTTAGATGCACTAATTGATGATCCACCACGAATTGTGATTTGTGATCCTGAACCAGGAGCACCACTCGTACGAATCTCAACACCCGAAACTCTACCACTAAGTAAGTTTTCAGGAGTAACGATGTTACCTTTGGTGAATTCTTTTTCTGTAATAGCTTCAACAGATCCAGTAGCATCTTTTACAGTAGTAGTACCATATCCTACAACTACAACTTCATCTAATACTTGTGCTGAATCTTCTAATTCTACATTAATAGTAGTATTGTTCCCCACAGAAACCTCTTGTGTTTGTAATCCGATGAAAGAAAAAACAAGAATATCAGAAGACTTCACATTTTTAATTTCATAATTTCCATCGAAATCAGTTTCTGTACCCTTTACTTGACCTTTAATGATAATAGAAACACCAGGTAAAGGTTCTCCAGTAGACTTCTCAGTAACCTTTCCTTTTACACTCTGTTGGGCATATCCAATCAGGCATAAAAAGAACAGTGTTAAACTGAGTAATTGTTTAGTTTTATTCATGTGTAAATTCTTAAATAAATAAGTAAAATTTGAATTGTTTGTTATATCAATAACCTTTGTTCTGCGATGTGAATATAGCTATTAAAACGTAGCTATAACCATTGAAAACGCTACGAAAACGATTTCGTGTTGATAACTTTTTAACTTTAACTTAACGTATTAATAATATTATCTAAAATTTTTATGAGTTTTGTAAAATAATAAGGAGAAAATTAGAGTTAAATCAACCAAAAACCATATCCTTAAAATATTAATAGTTTTTTTGGCTTTTTGATAGATTATTTATGGTGATTTTAGGATTGTAATAAACACTAACTTTCCATCTCATATTAACCTCTATTTAGTTATTTAATTTATGAAACCTAAGATTACAATCAAAATAATTGCAAAGGAATTAGGTGTTTCTACTTCAACAGTTTCAAAGGCATTGCGTGATAGCCATGAAATTAGTCATGAAACTAAAGAAAGAATAAAAGCCTATGCAAATTATTATAATTACAGACCTAATAATTTAGCATTACAATTACGTAGTCAAAAGACCAAAGTAATTGGAATAATATTGCCCAAAATTGTTCACCATTTCTTCTCAACTGTAATTAGTGGAATTGAAAAAGTGGCTAATGAACGTGGTTATAATATTATGGTTTGTTTCTCTAACGAAGATCAGGAGAAAGAAATTGAGACTATTAACGTATTAACCAATGGAAGTGTTGATGGTTTAATTGTTTCTATCGCTAAGGAAACGTTAAGAAACAAGGAGTTAAGTCATTTTTATCAACTTATTAGTAATGAAGTTCCTTTGGTGTTGTTTGATAGAGTTCATGATTCTATTAGATGTGATAAAGTTATTGTGGATGATATTGGAGCAGGGTATAAGGCGACAAGACATTTATTAAATACAAAATGTAATAAAATAGGAATCGTTACTACTCCAGAGCATGTTACAGTAGGTTTAGATAGATATCAAGGTTATGAGAGAGCGTTGAAAGAAGCTGGGATTAAAGTGGATTCTAATTTGGTCATTAATGTGGATGAGGAAGAAGATATTTACTCGCAAATTAAAGTTTTATTTGATCAAGATATCGATGCGATTTTTGCCGTTAATGAAATTTATGCAGCAATTGCTATTAGAATTGCAAAGGAAAAAGGAAAGCAAATTCCAGAAGATATTTCTATAATAGGTTTTACAGACGGATTAATATCTGAGTATTCTTCGCCTTCAATTACAACTGTAGTTCAGCATGGTTTAACTATGGGTGAACAAGCTGCTGAATTATTAATTGATCAAATTGAAAACTCTGAAAATCAGAGAGCACCACAAACAAAAGTAATCTCAAGTAACATTAAAATCAGGGAATCTAGTAAATCGTTGTAGTAAAAAATTATACTAGACATAAAGATTTTTTTATATATTTGACGACATAAGGACTTATCAATAACCTTTTCTGCAAAAAAGATAAGTCTTAGCGCTTATCGTACTATCAACTAATATATACGATATGAACAAGCGTAAACTAAGTTTCTTAGAAATTTGGAACATGAGTTTCGGATTTTTAGGAATTCAAATGGGTTTTGCCCTACAAAATGCTAACGCCAGTCGAATTTTACAGATTTTTGGAGCCGATGTGCACCAGCTATCTTGGTTTTGGTTAATTGCACCTTTTATGGGGTTAATAGTGCAGCCAATTATTGGGCATTATAGCGATAATACCTGGACAAGATTCGGTAGACGTAAGCCATTTTTCTTATTAGGAGCAGTCTTAGCTTCAATTGGAATGATCTTAATTCCACAAGCTGATTTCATGATTGCATTACTACCAGCACTTTGGGTAGGAGCAGGAATGTTAATGATTATGGATGCTTCTTTTAATATTGCAATGGAGCCATTTAGAGCTTTAGTTGCAGATAATCTCTCAGATGAACAAGCCACTCAAGGTTTTAGTATACAAACAGCACTTATTGGTATAGGAGCAGTTGTTGGTTCATGGTTACCATGGGTTTTAACAAATTGGTTTGGTTTAGCTAAAACTTCTGGAGAAGGTACAGTCCCTCAAAACTTATTATGGTCTTTTATTATTGGAGCAGTTGTTTTAATTGGTTCAATCCTAGTAACCATTTTTACCACGAAAGAATATTCACCTGAGGAGTTAGCTCAATTTGAAAAAAATAATACAGATAATACTGAAGAGTCAGTAGAAGAGCAAAAGGAAGCAAGATTATTAGATATTTTCGATGACTTTAAAAAAATGCCTGAAACAATGCGCCAATTAAGTTGGGTTCAATTCTTTTCATGGTTTGCTCTTTTTGGAATGTGGGTATTCTCTGTACCAGCAATAGCTCAACATATTTATGGTTTACCTTTCGATGATTCTAGCAGTGAAACTTACCAGGAAGCTGGAAATTGGGTAGGGATTTTATTTGGTATTTATAATGGTGTATCAGCCATATTTGCCTTTTTATTACCATCAATAGCAAAAAAGTTTAGTAGAAAGAAAACACATGCATATTCATTATTCATTGGAGGTATAGGTTTGATAATGATTTATTTCTTATCAGATCCAATGTCTTTAATTCTTCCAATGATATTTTTAGGAATTGCATGGGCAAGTATATTATCAATGCCTTACGCAATGTTGTCAGGTTCAATTTCTCCAAAGAAAATGGGAGTATACATGGGAATATTCAATTTCTTTATTGTGATACCTCAAATCGTAAATGGAATTATTGGAGGACCATTAGTAAAATATGCATATGGTAATCAAGCAATTTTTGCATTAGTAGTCAGCGGTATATCATTCTTAATCGCTGGAGCACTTTCATTTAAAATTAACGATAAAACTGATGTAGCGCATCAATAACTATGAATAAAAGAGGATTCATATTTGATTTGGACGGTGTTATAGTTGACACTGCGAAGTACCATTTTTTAGCTTGGAAAAAATTGGCTAATGATTTAGGAATTGATTTTACAGAACACCAGAATGAACAGTTAAAAGGTGTAAGTAGAGTAAAATCACTAGAGAAGATTTTAGATTGGGGAGGAATATCTCTTTCTGAGGATGCTTTTCAAGATCAAATGAACAAAAAGAATACAGATTATTTGTCTTACATAGAGACGATGAAAGAAGATGAAATTCTTATTGATGTTCCTAAAGTTTTGGATTATCTAAAAAACGAAAAACAGCCTTTAGCATTAGGTTCAGCCAGTAAAAATGCTAGAAAAATTTTGAAGAAAGTTTCACTTTATGATTCTTTCGATGCTATTGTAGATGGTACTAACGTAACTAAAGCAAAACCAGATCCTGAAGTTTTTTTAAAAGCAGCAGAAGAATTAGAAATTCATCCTGAACAATGTGTAGTATTTGAAGATTCTATTGCAGGAGTACAGGCGGCAAATAAAGCAAACATGATATCAATAGGTATCGGAGAGCAAGATGTTTTATCTGAGGCAGACTTTGTATTTAAAGATTTCTCAGAAATATCTATAGATTTTTTAACACAATTAATAAACAAACAATAATTCCCCAAACAACAAACAAACTAGAGAGAGATGAACCAAGATTATATAATACCAAATGAATGGTCGATTATCGAAGAAGGATATAATGATAGTAGAATAAAATCTTCTGAAAGTTTATTTAGTATCGGTAATGGTGCCATGGGGCAACGTGCAAATTTTGAAGAAAAGTATTCAGGTGAAACTTTTCAAGGAAGCTATATAGCTGGAGTTTATTATCCAGATAAAACCAGAGTTGGATGGTGGAAAAATGGTTATCCAGAGTATTTCGCAAAAGTATTAAATGCGCCAAATTGGATTGGAATTAACGTATTTGTAAACGATATCCAATTGGATTTATTTACGTGTAAAAAGGTTGTTGATTTCCGTCGTGAATTGAACATGAAGGAAGGTTGGTTATCAAGAAGTTTTAAAGCAACTTTAATCAATGACATTATAGTAAAAGTAGAAACAAAACGTTTTTTAAGTATTGATTTAGATGAAGTTGGAGCGATTGAGTACAATGTAACTCCAATTTCTGGTGATGTAGAGATTACATTTCAACCTTATTTAGATAGCGGAATTCATAATGAAGATAGTAATTGGGACGATCAGTTTTGGAACACAACTAATGTAACTGAAAACTCTAGTCAAGCTTTCATAGAAGCACATACGATGAAAACCAATTTTCATACTTGTACTTTTATGGAATCTAAGCTTTTCATAAACGGTAAAGAACAAAACTCAATTCCAAAAACTGAATCTTCTGAAACTAAAGTATCGTTTTATTATCCAGCGCACATAAAAGCCAATGAAACATATACAATTCACAAGTTCGGTGGTTATGTAGTGGATAGAAATCATGATACGAATCAATTAGTCACTGCAGCAAAAAATACATTAAAGTTAGCTGTAGATTTAGGTTTCTCTAATTTATTAGATCAACAAAAACAAGCATGGGCTAATATCTGGGAAATGGCTGATATTACCATTGATGGTGATGTAAAAGCTCAACAAGGTATTCGTTTTAATATCATGCAATTAAACCATACATATTTAGGTAAAGACGCACGATTAAATATCGGACCAAAAGGATTTACTGGAGAGAAATATGGAGGAAGTACATATTGGGATACAGAAGCGTACTGTTTACCATTTTATATGGCAACAAAGAACCAAGAGGTTGCAAAAAGTCTTTTAACGTACAGATATAACCAACTAGATAAAGCTATTGAAAATGCTGAAAGTTTAGGATTTACTAACGGAGCGGCATTGTATCCAATGGTAACTATGAATGGTGAAGAGTGTCATAATGAATGGGAAATTACTTTTGAAGAAATCCATAGAAATGGTGCTATAGCCTTTGCCATTTTTAATTATTATAGGTTCACAAATGACTACAGTTATATTCCAGAAAAAGGATTAGAAGTTCTTATTGGTATTGCACGTTTTTGGCATCAAAGAGTTAATTTCTCTGAAGACAAGCAAAAATACGTAATGCTTGGTGTTACTGGGCCTAACGAATATGAAAACAATATAAATAATAACTGGTATACGAACTACATCGCAAAATGGTGTATTGATTATGCCTTAGAAAATATTGAAAAGGTTAAAGAAGAATATGTTTCTGATTTTAAACGAATAGTTGAAAAAGTAAATATTTCTGAAGCGGAATTATCTAGCTGGAGAAAAGTTGCTGAGAACATGTATTTTCCTTATTCTGAGAAGCATGAAGTCTTCTTACAACAAGATGGTTTCTTAGATAAAGATTTAGTAACTGTTGAAAATCTAGATAAATCACAACGTCCAATTAATCAAAAATGGAGTTGGGATCGCATACTTCGTTCACCTTATATTAAGCAAGCAGATGTTTTACAAGGGTTTTATTTCTTTGAAGATCATTTCTCTACTGAGGAGCTTGAAAAACATTTTGATTTCTATGAACCATTCACAGTTCATGAAAGTTCACTTTCTCCTTGTGTTCACAGTATTCAAGCTGCGAAACTTGGAAGAATGGAGCAGGCTTATACTTTCTATTTAAGAACATCACGTTTAGATTTAGATGATTACAATAAAGAAGTTGAAGAAGGTCTTCATATTACCTCAATGGCAGGTACTTGGATGAGTATTGTTGAAGGATTTGGAGGAATGAGAATTCAAGATGATAAATTAAGTTTTACTCCGCAAATTCCAAGTCAGTGGGAAGGATATTCGTTTAAAGTAAACTTTAGAAATCAAGTATTAAAAGTAATTGTTAACCAAGGAAAAACACATTTTGAGGTTGATGGTAATAAAGAATTACAAATCATTGTAAATGGTGAAAAAGTTACTATTTCCCCGAATAATTTAGTAACTGTATAATAGTTTGAATGTACAAGAGTAAAATATAAAATCATGAAAAAACATTTAGTATTAATCACGTTATTTTCAATTCTTTTAGTTAGCTCTTGTAAAGAAAAATCAAAAGAATCTTTAAGTAAAGATTCAAATGAACCAATAGTTGAAGTTAATGATGTAAGAAGGGTAGAACCTCCATTTTGGTGGACTGGTTTTAAAAACACATCGCTTCAACTTTTGGTTAAACATTCAGGTATTGGTAGTTATAATGCTGAAATATCATATCCGGGAGTTACAATAGAAAAAGTTCATACAGCAGATAGTCCAAATTATTTGTTTTTGGATTTAAAAATTTCTGAAACGGTTCAACCAGGAAAATTCAATATAGTTTTTAGTAAAGATTCGACCTCTAAGTTATTTCAAACGTATGAGTTAAAAGCTCGTGAACAAAAAGCGGAGGATGTTATTGGTTTCAATAGTTCTGACGCAATTTATTTAATCACTCCAGATCGCTTTGCGAATTCAAATCCAAATAACGATTCTTTTGAACAATTAAATGAAAAAGGAATTGATAGAAAGAATAATTATGCTCGTCATGGTGGCGATATTGAGGGAATTGCATCTCATGTAGATTATATTAAAAATCTAGGGTTTACAGCAGTTTGGCCAAGTCCGTTATTAACTAATGATATGCCTAGTGGATCTTATCATGGATACGCTATTACAGATTATTATCAGGTTGATCCGAGATTTGGAACTTTAGAAGAATACAAAGAATTAGCATCAAAATTGGAAAGTAATAATATGAAACTTATTATGGACCAAGTTGCAAATCATTGTGGACTAGAACATTGGTGGATGAAAGATTTACCTTTTAAAGATTGGGTAAATTATCAAGAACATTATGAGCAAAACAAGGCAAACTGGAGTAGTGAAATTGTAAAAAGATCTTCTCACAGAAGAACAACTAACCAAGATATTTATGCGTCAAAGACCGATAAAAAGGAAATGACTGATGGCTGGTTTGTAAAAGGAATGCCTGATTTAAATCAGAGAAATCCTTTTATGGCCAAGTATCTCATCCAAAATAGTATTTGGTGGATTGAATATTTAAAGTTAGGTGGAATTCGTCAAGATACATATCCATATCCAGATAAAGATTTTATGAGTGATTGGGCTGGTGCAATTATGAAAGAATATCCCAATTTTAATATTGTAGGAGAGGAGTGGTCTTCAAATCCATTATTAATTGGATATTGGCAAGATGGTCAAAAGAATACCGATGGATACGATTCTAATCTACGATCTACAATGGATTTTGCCATGCAAGAAAAAATTGTTGCTGGTTTAAAGAATAAAGAGACTTGGGGAACTGGATTAAAAGAGATTTATGTTGCCTTAGCAAATGATTTTCATTACAAAAGACCACTTGATATTTTAGTATTTCCAGATAACCATGATATGAGTAGAATCTTTACTCAATTAAATGGGAATATTGTAGATACGAAAATGGCGTTAAGTTATCTAGCTACAATTCCTAGAACATTTCAGATGTATTACGGAACTGAAATTCTAATGAATGATTTTGATAAGCCTGGTGATCATGGTTTAATTAGAACCGATTTCCCTGGTGGTTGGAATGGTGATGCGGTTAATGCATTCACAGGTGAAAACTTGTCTATAGAGAAAAAAGAAATGCAAAATTATATTTCTAAACTAATGAATTTTAGAAAGCATTCTAAGGCAATTCATGATGGGAAAACAATGCATTTTGCACCTGAAAAAAACACTTACGTGTTGTCAAGATTTTCAGATGATGAAACTATAGTTCATATTTTAAATAAAAACGAGCAACCTTTTGATTTAAAACTCGATAGGTTCAATGAATTAGGTTTAGATGGCAAAACATTAAAAAATGTTTTTACAGGAGAAACAATAACTTGGTCAAATACACTAACTTTAAATCATAAAGGAAGTTATTTATTTACAACTAAATTATAATCTATGAAACTAATAAAATTAGGTATTTGTTTAAGTCTGTTATTTGCATCGTGTAAAAGTGAATCAACTAAAAAATTAAACGATGAAGAAGCAGTAATTAATCCAAAAACAGAAATAAATTTTAAACCTGTTACAGGTGTAGAATTGTCTGGAGGTAAATTACTTAGAGCAGAGAATTTTCCATCATCTTATATAAAACAAAGACCTGTTGATATCTGGTTGCCAGATAACTATTCTGCAGATAAAAAGTATAGTGTTTTATATATGCATGACGGACAAATGTTGTTTGATGCTAAAACTACTTGGAATAAACAAGAATGGAAAGTAGACGAATGGGCAACACAACTTCAAAAAGATGGAAAAGTTCAAGATTTTATAGTTGTGGCAATTCATAATATTAGTGACTTACGCTGGTTAGATTTATTTCCAGAAAAAGCGTTCAATTTTATTGATCCTCAAACACAACAGGAGTTAAGGAATATTCCAATGGCTGTTGAATTTAAATTTAGTGGAGATAATTATTTGAAATTTATCATAAATGAAGTAAAACCATTTATTGATAGCAATTATTCAGTTTATACAGATAAAGCGCACACTTTTGTAATGGGATCAAGTATGGGCGGATTAATGTCTATGTATGCTATTAGTGAATATCCAGATATTTTTGGTGGAGCTGCTTGTATTTCTACACACTGGCTTGGTTCTATGCCAATGGCAAACAATCCGTATCCTAAGGCACTTTTCGAGTATATGAATGCAAATTTCCCACAGTCTCAGGATCAAAAAGTTTATTTTGATTATGGAGATAAAACTTTAGACGCTCACTATCCGCAATATGCGAAACAAGTTGATGATGTTTTAGAAGCTAAAGGATATAACGATACAAATTCTAAAAACATATTTTTTGAAGGAGCAGACCATTCGGAAAACTCTTGGAACATTAGGTTAGATCAACCACTAGTTTTTCTTTTAGGTAAGTAAAGCTAGAAATATTAAACTACACTATGAAACACCTCTTTTTATATATTTTAACTTTTGTTTGTTTAATTTCTTTAAATGCTCAAAATACAAAGCGGAAATATAAATCTCATAATGAAAAAGATGGTGTTTTTACTGTAGTTACTGATGATGGAGAATATAAAATACAGTTTTATACTTCAGAAATTGTAGAAACAACTTTTATTCCTAAAGGAGAAACTAAATCAAATGATTCTCATGCTGTTGTCCTAGCACCATCGGAAGTAAAAACTAAATATTCTTATGTAGGAAATGATATTTCATTTGCATCTAAGGATGTTTCAGTAAGAGTTACAACAGATCCTTTTCAAATTTCATACTACCATAACGGGAAACCAATAATCTCTGAAAAAAGAGGGTATTTTAAAAGTAAACATGAATCTATGGAGATGGTAAGTGGTAATATTATCGCGGACCAAACAGAGAAAATAGAGTTCAATATTTCCAAGGATGAAGTTTTATATGGAGGTGGAGCCCGAGCTTTGGGAATGAATAGAAGAGGAAACCGATTACCGTTGTTTAACAGAGCACATTACGGATATGAAACGGATTCTAAATTAATGAACTATACAATGCCGGTTGTTGCTTCATCAAAACAGTATATAATTCATTTTGATAATGCTCCGGTTGGATATTTAGATTTAGATAGCAATCAAACAAATACACTTACCTACGAAACAATTTCTGGTAGAAAAACCTATCAAATCATTGTTGGAAATTCATGGTTAGATGTTATCGATAATTACACAGATTTAACAGGAAAACAACCCATGCCACCACGTTGGGTTTTAGGTAATTTTTCAAGTAGATTCGGATATCATTCTCAAAAAGAAACAGAAAATACTATTCAAAAGTTTAAAGAAGAAAATATTCCAGTTGACGGAGTTATCCTAGATTTATATTGGTTTGGAAAAGATATCAAAGGAACCATGGGGAATTTAGAGGTGTATAAAGACTCTTTTCCTAATATGAAGCAAATGGTTTCAGATTTGAAAAAAGATGGTGTAAAAACGATATTAATAACAGAACCATTTGTATTAACAACTTCAAAACGTTGGGATGAAGCCGTGACTAAGGATATTTTAGCTAAAGACAGTGTTGGAAATCCTTATAAATTCGATTTCTACTTTGGAAACACTGGACTAATTGATATTTATAATCCGAAAGGAAAAGATTGGTTTTGGAATATTTATAAAGATATTGCCAATCTTGGTGTTAAAGGTTTGTGGGGAGATTTAGGAGAACCTGAAGTTCATCCACATCAGTTATTACATAAAACAGGAACTGCAAATGAAGTTCATAATATATACGGGCACGATTGGGCACGATTAATTTATGAAGGATACGCCAAAGAATTCCCAAACGAAAGACCATTTATACTAATGCGAGCTGGATACTCTGGTTCTCAACGTTTTGGTTTAATTCCATGGTCGGGTGATGTAAACAGAACTTGGGGAGGATTACAAAGTCAGCCTGAAATTAGTTTACAAATGGGAATACAAGGATTAGGTTATATGCATTCTGACTTAGGTGGCTTTGCGGGAAATAATTTGGATGATGAATTGTATGTTCGTTGGTTACAATATGGTGTTTTCCAACCAATATTTAGACCACATGCTCAGGAAGAAGTTCCTAGTGAACCTGTATTTCGATCAGAGAACGCAAAACAGTTAGCTAAAAAAGCTATAGAACTGCGCTATAAATTATTACCATATAATTATCATTTAGTTTTTGAGAATCATATTCATGGGAAACCATTAATGAGACCTTTGTTTTTTGAAGATGATAGCCGAGAATTATTGGAGAATTCTTCAAGTTATCTATGGGGAAATGATTTTCTTATCACGCCAGTTCTAAAACCAAAAGCTACAAAAGTTGATGTTTATTTTCCTAAGAACACTACATGGTTTAATTTTTATACAGATGAAATCATAACGAATAAAGCTTCACAAACGGAAAAAACTGAGGAAAGTTCAATTCCTACATTTGTAAGAGCAGGTAGTTTTATTCCAACCGTAAATGTTGTTCAAAGTACTGACAATTATAATTTAAAGGCTTTTACATTACATTACTATCATCATAATTCAATTGAAAAAAGTAAAAGACTCTTATATAACGATGATGGGTTAACAAACAACGCATTAGAAAATGAAGCTTATGAATTGCTTGAATTTCATTCTAATGCGTCTAAGCATAAGCTAAACTTCACATTTAAAATAAACACAGGTAAAAATTTCAATTCTACTTCAAAACAAATAGAATTTGTAATTCACAACATCACAACACAGCCTAAAAAAGTTAAAGTTCAGGGCAAAACCGTGAATTTTAACTGGAATCGAGATACAAAACAATTAGTTATTCCATTGGTATTGAACAACAACAGACAAACTAAATTAACTATTAAATTATAGTATGAAAAGAATTTTATTAATAGCATTATCAGCTTTCTTCTTACAAAACTGTAAAAGTCAAAAAGAAGAAGTAGTAGTAGAAAAGAAAGAAACACCTTTTTATTGGGAGGCTGCAAATGTGTATTTTTTATTAACAGATAGATTTAATAACGGAGATAAAACAAACGATATAAATTTTGACAGAACTAAGGAAACTGGAAAGTTACGTGGTTTTGAAGGTGGTGATTTAAAAGGAATTACGGAAAAAATAAATCAAGGTTATTTTACCGATTTAGGAATCAATGCCATTTGGATGACTCCAATTGTTGAGCAAATACATGGTGGAACTGATGAAGGTACAGGAGTTACCTACGGTTTTCACGGATATTGGACCAAAGATTGGACTGCTATTGATCCAAACTATGGAACAAAGGAAGACTTGAAAAATCTTGTTGAAGCTGCTCACAGCAAAGGAATCAGAATATTGTTAGATGCCGTAATAAATCACACAGGTCCAGTTACAGAGAAAGATCCTGTTTGGACTTCTGAATGGGTTAGAACTGAACCTCAATGTAAATACGACAACTACGAAAATACAGTTACTTGTACGTTGGTAAAGAATTTACCAGATATTAAGACTGAGAGTAATGAAGAAGTTCAATTACCACCTCAATTAGTTGAAAAATGGAAAGCTGAGGGAAGATATGAGCAGGAAGTGGCAGAATTGGATGAATTCTTTAAAAGAACTGGTCATCCAAGAGCTCCTCGTTTTTATATCATGAAATGGTTAACAGACTATATTACAGAATTTGGAATTGACGGTTATCGTGTAGATACGGTTAAACATACGGAAGAATCTGTTTGGCAAGAATTTAGAAAAGAGTGTGATTATGCATTCGAAGCTTGGAAGAAAAATAATACTGACAAAGTATTAGATAGTAACGACTTCTATTTAGTTGGAGAAGTTTATAACTACGGAATTAGCTCAGGTAAGGCATTTGATTTTGGTGATAGAAAAGTAAATTATTTCGATAAAAGTTTTAATAGTTTAATCAATTTTGAGATTAAGTGGAATGCCAAGCAAATGGCTTTAGCAGATGTTTTTCAACGTTATGATAGTCTTCTAAACACGAATTTAAAGGAGTATAGCATATTGAATTATTTGTCTTCTCATGATGACGGTCAACCTTTCGACCCGAAGCGTGAATCGCCATATAAAACAGGAACAATATTATTATTAACTCCAGGAGCTTCACAAGTGTATTATGGAGATGAATCAGCGAGAAGTCTTGTTGTTGAAGGAACTATTGGAGATGCTACTTTACGTTCTAATATGAATTGGCAGGAGTTAAGAGATGAGCAAGAAAAGCAGAAAGTTTTGGTGCATTGGATGAAATTAGGACGATTCAGAAAAAATCATCCATCAGTTGGTGCTGGTAGCCATAAAGTGATTTCAAAAATTCCTCATGTTTTTTCTAGATCTTTTGAAAAAGGTGATTATTCTGACCAAGTTGTTATTGGTTTAGAATTACCATCAGGAGAAAAAACTATCGATGTTTCTTCTGTATTTAAAGATGGTGATGTACTTCGTGATACATATTCAAATAAGGAAGCAGAAGTTAAAGATGGAAAAGTGAATCTATCGACTACATTTTCAATTGTTTTATTAGAAAAGAAATAGAGAATGAGATTTGTATTTAAAACACTGCTTATCTGTTTTGTAACAGTTTTAATTTCCTGTCAAAATGAAGTTGTAGAGAAAAGTGTTAGTTCACCAAATTCTGAATTGAATGTTGAGTTTAATATTAATGAATCAGGACAACCGCAGTATACTGTTTCTTTTAATGGAAAAATAGTGGTAAAACCATCTTCACTTGGTTTTGATGTAAAGGATCAAAAAGCATTGGATAAAGATTTTACTATTGTTAAAACGTCTACAAGATCTTTCAATGAAACATGGCGAATGCCTTGGGGAGAACAGTTAAATGTTGAGAATAATTATAACGAACTAAAAGTTGAATTAGAAGAGAGTTCTGAGTTAAAAAGAAAACTAAATATCGTTTTTAGAGTGTATGACGATGGAATCGGATTTAGATATGAATTTCCAGAACAAGATAACCTAAAAGATATTTATATCACTGAAGAACATACGAATTTCAATCTTACCGAAGACTATAAAACATTTTGGATTCCAGGAGATTGGGATATTTATGAGCACTTATATAGTACAACGAAACTTTCAGAAATTGATACTGAAAATTATAAGGTGAATAGTGCCTTAGCTCAGACTTCAATTCCGAATAAAGCAGTAAACACACCAGTAACTATGGTAGGTTCAGATGGAACGCATTTGAGTTTTCATGAAGCTGGTTTATTAAATTATTCAGGAATGACTTTAGGAGTAGATGCTAATGAACTTTCGTTAAAAAGTATATTAGTTGGCTCTGATAATCGTGATTATAAAGTGAAACAAACCGTTCCTTTTAATACACCTTGGAGAACTATCCAAATTACAAAAAGTGCACCGGAATTAATCGAATCTAATCTGATAGTGAACTTAAACGAACCTAATAAAATAGGTGATGTTTCTTGGTTTACTCCTATGAAATATACAGGTGTATGGTGGGAAATGCATTTAGGAAAATCTTCATGGGATTATGGTATGGAGAAAGTTAATGGGAAATGGACTGACACCGGAAAAGCTCACGGAAAGCATGGCGCAACGACAGAAAATGTAAAACGTTTTATCGATTTTTCTGCTAAGAATAATATCAAAGGAGTTCTTGTAGAAGGTTGGAATACAGGTTGGGAAGAATGGATTGGTTTTGAAGATAGGGAAGGAGTATTCGATTTTGTAACTCCATATCCAGATTATGATTTAGATGAAGTGACGAAATACGCCAAAGAAAAAGGTGTAGAAATCATTATGCATCATGAAACTTCTGCAGCAACTCAAACCTACGAGAAACAACAGGATACGGCATATGCGTTAATGAAAAAGTATGGGATGCATGCTGTGAAATCAGGATACGTTGGAAAAATTATTCCAAAAGGAGAATATCATCACGGACAGTACATGGTAAATCAGTACAATGAAGCAGCAATCAAAGCGGCAAATTATCAAGTGGCCGTAAATGCTCATGAACCAATAAAAGCAACAGGTTTAAGAAGGACTTATCCTAATATAATTTCTAGAGAAGGTTTACGTGGACAAGAGTTTAATGCTTGGTCACCGGATGGTGGAAATCCACCTGAACATTTGCCAATTGTAGCTTTTACAAGAATGTTAGCTGGACCAATTGATTTCACTCCTGGTATTTTTAACATTAAGTTTGATGAGTATAGAAAAACAAATCAAGTAAATACAACACTTGCTCAACAATTGGCCTTGTATGTGGTCATTTATAGTCCAGTGCAAATGGCGGCAGACTTAGTTGAGCATTATGAAGCAAATCCTGAACCACTTCAATTTATTAAAGATGTTGGTGTTGATTGGGAAAAAACTAGAGTTTTAAATGGTGAAGTTGGAGATTTTGTAACTATTGCTCGTAAAGAGAGAAATACAGAAAACTGGTTTGTAGGAAGTATTACTGATGAAAACTCAAGAGAAATCACAGTAGATTTCAAATTTCTAGATGAAGGAGCAACTTATAATGCAGTAATTTATAAAGATGGAAATGATGCACATTGGAATGATAATCCAACTGCAATTGATATAGAAAAACAAACAATAACTAAAGATTCTAAACTTACGATTAAACTTGCCGAAGGTGGTGGTTTTGCTATAAGTTTATTAAAACAATAACTACAATTCAAATGAAAAAACTTCTTGCAATGGCGGTTGTGGCTGCCATGATTTCTTGTAAACAAGAAACTAAGGAAACTGATAAAACAACAGCACAAGTTGAGAATAAAACCAAGGATAATAAGGTAATTCAACCTATTTCAAATGAGGTGCTAGAAACAGCAGTTATTTACGAAGCTAATATTCGTCAATATTCAAAAGAAGGAACTTTTGATGCGTTTACTAAAGATATTCCTCAGTTAAAGGAATTAGGAGTCAAAATAATATGGTTAATGCCGGTATTTCCAATTTCTGAAACAAAGCGCAAAGCAACTGGAGGAAAAGACAGTAAGTTCGCTTCTGAATTTCCAGAAGAAGAAAGAGCGAAGTATTTAGGAAGTTATTATGCTGTTTCTGACTTCAAAAAAATCAATCCAGAGTTCGGAACAATTGAAGATTTCCGAAAACTTGTTAAAACAGCTCATGATAACGGTATTTATGTAATCTTAGATTGGGTGCCAAATCATACAGGTTGGGATCATACTTGGTTAACAACGAATTCTGATTTTTATACTAAGAATGATAAAGGAGAAGTTATTCATCCGGAAGGAACTGATTGGACAGATGTTGCTGATTTAAATTATGATAATCCTGAATTAAGAAAAGAAATGATCAGCGATATGTCATATTGGATTACTAAAGAGAATATTGATGGTTTCCGTTGTGATGTTGCAGGTTCTGTACCAACGGCATTTTGGCAAGAAGCTGTTCCTCAATTAAGAAAATTGAAAGATATTTTCATGTTAGCGGAAGCTTGGGAACCTGAATTATTAGAAGGTAACTTATTTGATATGGGATATGGTTGGGATCGTCACCACACCATGAATCATATTGCAAAAGGAGAAGAGAATGTTATGGCTTGGCATAAAAACTCTTCTAAGGATGTGGCTAGATACGAGAAGGATGATATTCTAATGACTTTCGTAACAAATCATGATGAAAATTCTTGGAATGGTACAATTGAAGAGAGAATGGGAGAAAGTGCTGGTTTATTTACAACATTAAGTTACTTAGTTCCAGGAATGCCATTAATTTATTCGGGTCAAGAATATGGTTTAAATCACAGATTAAAGTTCTTTGAAAAGGACTCAATTCCAAAAACAAAAGGGAAGGAATGGAGTTTATTAAAGAAACTAGCAGAATTAAAACAAAGTAATAAAGCATTACATGGAGGTAAAGAGAAAGCGAGATATACAGTAATGATAGTAGAAAGTGATGATATTTTAGCATTTCGTAAAGAAAAAGAAGAGGATGAAGTTGTATTTATAGGAAATCTATCTAAAGAAAAACAATCCCTTAAAATAGGAATAGATGGTGATTATGTAGATTATTTTTCGGGAAAAGTTTTTAATTTTAAGACTAATTATAAATTTAATTTGTCACCATGGCAGTTTCATGTATTGGTAAAAAAATAACATATGACTTAAAGTTAAGAAAATAATACTTTAAAAAGAGAACGTAATTCACGTTCTCTTTTTTATTTTATTATAATTTCTTCTGACGGAATTATCATTTCGTCAGTGTTTATGGGAGTTTATAACGTATTTCGTTAAAAATTTAAAATAGACGAAAGATGTTTAAAAAATACCGATTCTTAAAAATTTCACTACTAAGTATTCTAAGTTTAGTACTTATTATCTTCTTGTTTGGTTACTGGTTTATCAATTTACTTCCAGCAAGAGACAAAACGTTGATGAGTAAAACAGTAAAGGAAATACCTTACTTGAGTGAAAATGTGATTTCAAATAGGGGAAAGGTTTTAGTGGTTGTGACGAGTACTTCAATGATTGAAAAAAATCAGAAAAAAACAGGATACGAATTGACTGAACTTTCGCGTGCTTATTATGTTTTTCAAGCTAATGGGTTTGAAGTAGATATTGCGAGTCCGAAAGGAGGAAAACCTCCAGTTGTAATTGATGATGAAGATATGGGAGTATATGATTATGCTTTTCTAAATGATAAAGAAGCACAATACAAATCAGAGAATACAATTCCACTTGATCAAATTAATTCTAGTGATTATTCGGCAGTTTATATTGTAGGAGGAAAGGGAGCAATGTTTGATTTTCCAAATCATAAGAAACTACAATCATTAATTAAATCATTGTATCAATCAGATAAAGTGGTAGGAGCGGTATGTCATGGTCCAGCGGCTTTAATTAACGTTAAATTAGATAATGGTGATTATCTTCTTAAAAATAAGAATGTGAGTAGCTTTACTTCAAAGGAAGAATTATTTCTTATTCCAGAAGCTAAAACTGTTTTCCCGTTTCTTTTACAAGAAGAACTATCTTCAAAAGGAGCGAAGTTTAATGAAGGAACCATGTATTTAGAACAAGTAAGTCATGATGATAATTTAATAACAGGTCAAAATCCATGGTCAACTTGGAAAGTTGCAGAGACTATGATTGCACAAATGGGATATACTCCGAAAGATAGAAAGATTACTGAGGATGAATTGGCTATTAATGTGTTAAGCAAATACAATTCTCATGGAAAAAGTGAAGCAAAAAAACTGATTGGTAAAATTACCAAAGAAAGTAATTCTGTAAATAGAACTCTAATTGCTCAGCATGCTGTAATTGCTGCAATGAAGGGTGAAATTTCTACATTTTATGATTTAGTAACTCTAGTTTCTTTTTTAAAGAACATTGATAAAGATTAGATGAAAAACAATTAAATTTGATAAAAATACGTGATTGAATTACTCTGATATATTTCTTATTATTTTAAGTAGTGCAGGTTTGTTGCACGGTGTATTATTTGCCTTTTATTTATTGTTTTTTAAAAAGAAAAAAACAATTTCCAATACGATATTAGGTTTTGTTTTAATATTTATGGCGTTTAGAATTGGAAAATCAATTCTATTAAACTTTAGTCACGATTTAGAACCAATTTTTATATGTATTGGACTGGCATTTATACTTTTAATTGGTCCATTTTTAAGATGGTATTTTAAAGGAATGACCACGGCTAACTTCAAATTATTAAAAATACATATTCCAGAAATTATTCCTTTTGTAATTGTATTCGGACTTAGTTTTTTGATAGCAGAATATTGGTTGCAACCTGATAACAAAGTCGCCATAATCATTTTTGCAAGTGTGTTGATATTTAGTTATTTACATTTTTTGGTGTACATTTTTTTATGTTACAGAATATTAAGAAAGTCTAAAAAAAGTATAGATAATAGTAATTATACAAAATCACAAAAATCAATTTTAAATTGGTTAATATTATTGATCGTTAGTAGTTTAGTGATTTGGGTTTCGTATTTCTTAAACATTATTGAAAACTCTGTTCCATATATTATCGGACCTATTTTATACAGTATTGTTATTTATTTTCTAACCTTTAAAGCTTTTCAATTAAACATAACCGAGGTTTCTGGAAGTGCTTTTAAAAAGAATGATGATTATGCACTTTTTGAGCGAATATCAAGTTTAGTTATTGAAGAAGATTTGTATTTAGAATCAGATATTTCCTTGGCAAAATTGAGCAAGTTAATTGGTGTTACAGCTCAGAAAACTTCGGAGGTTATCAATGAATATAGTATCGGTAATTTTAATGATTTTATTAATTATAAAAGAGTTCAGAAAGCGAAAGAAATATTAAGTTCAGAACAAGGTCAAAATTACACAATCGCTTCTGTAGCTTTTGATGTAGGTTTCAATAGTTTGTCTTCATTCAATGCATCTTTTAAAAAGTTTGAAGGAATTACTCCATCTATCTTCAAGAAAAACAGTGTTTTATAGAAGTAATGCGCTTATTTTAACAGTTAGTTATCAGTGTTTTACCTACTTTTTTAGTAATTTTAAAGAAAATAGTGAATTATGAGGACAGCATTTCTATACATATCGGTAGTTTTTTTAGTTATTGGATGTTCTTCAGCTAAAAAAACAGTTTCTCCAGAGCAACTAAAAAAGGTAGAAACAATTGTAACGAACAAATCATTTAAAATTGACTCTGATTGGGCATTTCCTATGGTTACTAGCTCACTAATTAGTTTACAAAATGCTGGTTTTTTTCCAAACACTAGTACAGCTAGTATGATTGATATTACGAGTCATAATCAATATTTTATTTTTAATAAAGATTCTGTAAACGCTAGCTTACCGTATTATGGAGAAAGACAAATGGGAGCGGCTTATGATAGATCAAATAATGGAGGAATAGAATTCAATGGTGTTCCGGAAAATTACACGATGAATAAAACAAAGAGAGGAGACTACAGAATTAAATTTAAAATAAAAGATAAAAATGCATTAACTGAAACCTACAGAGTGGATGTTATGATTTATAAGAATATGTCAACCAAAATCAATGTATTCAGCTCACATAGATTTAAAATCGAGTATAGAGGAAAATTGAAAGAGCTAGACAAGGATGCAGAAATTTAATCTAAAATTTAATTAAAAGTTTTATTATATGACCAGGCGATAAGTCTGGTTTTTTTATTTCCATGTTCCATTGGAATTATAGTATAGCTTAATTTTAGATTGAATATTTTTATTTCTAATCTCACAATAAATTTAGGCGTCATTCCGAATTTATTTCGGAATCTCATAAAGTTACTAAAGAAACATTTATAATGAGAACCTGAAATAAATTCAGGTTGACGTTTCGTTATAAATTATGTAAAGTCATGATTGAAAACTTTTTATAAAAGACCAGGCGATAAGTCTGGTTTTTTTATTTCCATGCTCCATTGGAATTATAGTATACTTTGCCTTTAGTTTTTTCAATTGTTTCTCAAGTTTTGGCAAATTTTCTTTTCTTGAAACTAAGCTTGTAAAATAACCTACTTGTGATTTAAAATCAACACTCTGCTTAATCATACGCTTTAAAAACAGGGCTTCTCCGCCATTACACCACAATTCGCTATGTTGACCACCAAAATTTAATTCTGAGGCTCCTTTACCTAAATTTTTAAGCTTCTGACTGGCATTTTTCGAAGCATCTTCTTCCGAAGTATAAAATGGAGGATTACACATCGTAAAATGGAAATAATCATCTTGCTGAATAATTCCTTTGAAAATATTAGCATTATCCATTTGTTGAATGATTTTTACTTTGTCCTTTAAATTAGTTGTAAAATCGATGTTTTTCCTTGCTGCTTCAATACTTTGAGCATTAATATCGCAACCTACCATGTGCCAATTATAAACTTGAACACCCAAAATAGTATAAATAGCATTGGCACCAACACCAACATCTAGTCCTTTTACAGGTTCTTGTTCTTTGGCAATTATATCCGCAACATAATGAATATAATCTACCCGACTAGGAATGGGCGGACATAAAAATCCATCAGGAAGTTCCCAGTTTTCCAATTCATAATGATGAATTAATAGCGATTTGTTTAATTCTATAACTGCTTTAGGATTAGAAAAGTCAATCGTTAGAGAATTTGTATGTTTATTTAACGTCACAAACTCCTGTAAAGTGGTATTAACTTTGATTAAACTATCAAAATTGTAAGATGAATTCTTATGTATATTTCTTGGATGCATGAGAATTCAAAAGTATAAAAAAGGAAAATTGTTTCATTAATTTAAAGAGAAAAGAGTTTTTGTGTTTAATCTTTTTTTAAATTTGTTAAACATGGAAATCATCAAATTCACAAATAAAGGTATTTATTGTATTCCGGGTAAGTTCTATTTGGATCCTTGGTATCCTGTGGATTATGCTATTATTTCACACGGACACGCAGATCACGCACGTTGGGGAATGAAACATTATTTGTGTCATACGCTGACGAAAAACATTATAAAACACAGAATTGGCGCGGATATATCTGTAGAAACTCTGAATTATAATGAACCTAAAACGATAAATGGTGTACAAGTTAGTTTTCATCCAGCAGGACATATTATTGGTTCTTGTCAAATTCGCTTAGAATATAAAGGTAAAGTTGTGGTGTTTTCTGGAGATTATAAAATTAAAGAAGATGGACTAACGACGCCTTTTGAATCCGTAAAATGTCATGAATTTATCACTGAAAGTACCTTTGGTTTACCGATTTATAAATGGCAACCAGAGCATCTTTTAAAAGCTCAAATTCACGATTGGATTCAGACCAATCTTTCTAACAATAGAACCAGTGTCTTTTTTGGTTATTCTTTGGGTAAATCTCAAAGAATCATGAAACTCTTGGAAGATTTTGATGAAATCTATGTACACAATGCCATTCATCATATTAATAATGCGATAGAAACATCAGGAGTTGCTTTGCCAAAAACAATTCGACTAGATGGTAATTTTAAGAAAGACGATATGAAAAATAAGATTGTTATCATGCCACCAGCATTATTAGGAAGTAAATTATTGAAAAGGATTCCCAACTCGGCAACGGCTATTTGTTCTGGTTGGATGCAAATTCGTGGAAATAGACGCTGGCGCGGTGTTGATGCAGGATTCGTTGTTAGTGATCATGCAGATTGGGATGGTTTATTACTAGCGGTTAAAGCTTCAGAAGCAGAAAAAGTGTATGTGACTCATGGTTCACAAGCTTCATTTTCTCGATATTTAAATGAAATCGGAATTGAATCTGAAGAAGTAATTACGGAATACGGAGAAGAACAGATCAATTCAGAAGAAAAAAAGACTGTAGAAACAGCAGCATCAAAATAAATGAAGGCATTTACGCAACTTATCAATAGTATCGAAATAACGAATAAAACCAATGCTAAAATTGAAGCTTTGGTTCGTTACTTTGAAACTGCTGAGGATAAAGATAAGTTGTGGATGATTGCCTTATTTACTGGTAAACGTCCTTCCAGACCCGTAAAATCTTCCTTAATGAAAGAATGGTGTATGGAAATTTCTAAAATTCCAGAATGGCTTTTTTTAGAGAGTTACAGTACTGTTGGAGATTTGGGTGAAACTTTGGCTTTATTATTACCTGATCCATTAAACACTATAGAAAAACCGGTATATGAATGGATGGACGAATTGGTAGCATTAAAACCTAAAACAGAAGAAGAGAAAAAGGAGTATGTGCTCAAAGCTTGGAACGGATTACAACCGCAGGAACGTTTGATTTTCAATAAGTTGATTGGTGGAAGTTTTAGAATTGGTGTATCTAAAAAAACATTAGTTAATGCTTTAGCGAAACTTACCAATACAGATGTAAATCAATTGATGCATAGTATTATAGGGAATTGGGATATCAACACTATTACTTTTGATGAATTGCTTTCTGGAGCGCATATTAATTATGATAATTCAAAACCTTATCCGTTTGCCTTGGCTTATAGTTTAGAGAAAGCATTGAACGAATTAGGAACAATTGAGGATTGGCAAATAGAGTATAAATGGGATGGAATTCGTGGACAAATTGTTAAGCGAAATAACGAAATATTCATTTGGAGTAGAGGAGAAGAGTTGGTTACGAATCAGTTTCCTGAGTTAATTGAAGCATTTCAAACTTGGGAAGGAGATTTTGTAATTGATGGTGAAATTTTGGCGATAAAGGATTCAAGTGTATTGCTATTTAATGATTTACAAAAGCGATTGAATCGTAAAAACATCAGTAAAAAGTTATTACAGGAAGTTCCTATTGGATTTTATGCCTATGATATTATGGAATTGAATCAAGAAGATCTGAGGGAAACTCCTTTAGCATCGAGAAGAACCCAATTAGAAAATCTTTTTGAACATAATACTTCAGCGAATGTAAAATTGTCCGAAACCATCAATGTTCAAGATTGGAATGAATTGAATGCCATTCGAAATGAGTCTCGAAAGTTGAATTCCGAAGGTTTAATGCTCAAGCAAAAGAGTTCTACCTATCATATTGGAAGGAAAAAAGGAACTTGGTGGAAATGGAAAGTAGATCCGTTAACTATTGATGTTGTGATGATTTATGCACAAAAGGGTAGTGGACGAAGAAGTTCAAAGTATACAGATTATACGTTTGCTGTTAAAAAAGAGGATCAATTGGTTACCATTGCAAAAGCATATTCAGGATTAACAGATGCAGAAATTACTGAAATTAGTAGATGGGTAACGAAGAATGCAACTGAAAAATTTGGACCAGTACGAACTGTAAAACCTGAGTTAGTGTTTGAAATTGCATTTGAAGGAATTGCCTTGAGCAAACGACATAAATCTGGAGTTGCCTTACGTTTTCCAAGAATAAAACGTTGGAGAAGAGATAAAAAAGTAGATGAAATCGATACGATTGAATCTGTAAAAGATTTAATTTTCAAGCAATGAGAAAATTAGAAGAAACCAACGGTTACCAAATTATCGAAGATTGGATGGCTTCAAAATCTTTTTCACCTTTTGATTTTCAATTGAAAGCTTGGAAAAAGTATGCCCATAATTATAGTGGTCTGGTCGTTGCTCCAACAGGTTTCGGAAAAACATATTCAATGTTTTTGGCTGTTGTTATTGATTATTTAAATAATCCAAATTCCTATAAAAAAGGATGTAAATTACTGTGGATTAGTCCGCTTCGTTCTCTAGCAAAAGATTTACAAAAAGCGATGCAAACTGCGATTGATGAGATTGGTTTGGATTGGGTAGCTTCAGTAAGAAATGGCGATACACCTCAAAATATACGTAGACAGCAAGAACGAAAAATGCCAGATATTCTGTTGACTACACCAGAAACCATGCATTTATTGTTTACGCAGAAAAACAACTCAAGATGGTTTAAAAATGTACAGTGTGTCGTTGTGGACGAATGGCACGAGTTATTATCTACAAAGCGTGGCGTTTTAACCGAATTAGCAGTGGCTAGAATACGATCATTGTCGAAAAATGTTCGTATTTGGGGAATTTCTGCTACGATTGGAAATTTGGAAGAAGCGAAAGAAGTATTGATTCCATATTCGGATGTAAAAACAACCATCATAACCTCTAAAGAAAAGAAAAAGCTAAAAATTGTTTCGCTATTGCCAGATGAAGTGGAAGTTTTGCCTTGGGCAGGACATTTAGGAGCACATATGATTAAAAAAGTATTGCCCATAATTTATGAGAATACCACCACTTTAATTTTTACCAATACACGAAGTCAATCAGAATTGTGGTATCAATTGTTATTAGATTCCGATCCTGATTTAGCTGGACAAATTGCAATTCATCATGGTTCTATTGATAAAAAACTGAGAAATTGGATTGAAGACGCGATTAATGATCAACTACTCAAAGCAGTTGTTTGTACATCTTCCTTAGATTTAGGTGTCGATTTTAAACCTGTGGATTGTGTAATTCAAATTGGCTCTGCAAAAGGAATCGCAAGATTTATACAAAGAGCGGGGAGAAGCGGTCATTCTCCTTATGAAGTTTCAAAAGTATATTGTTTACCAACACATTCTTTACAATTAATTGAAGTTTCTGCATTAAAAGAAGCCGTAAAACGAAAAGACGTAGAATCCAGAACTCCAGTAGTTTTATCGTACGATGTTTTGGTTCAGTTTTTAGTGTCATTAGCCGTTGGAGAAGGATTTGACGATACAAAAACCTTTGAATTATTGCGGCAAACACATGCGTATTCACAATTATCGATAGAAGATTTTAAATGGGCAATGTTGTTTATTACCAAAGGTGGAAATACGTTAAAAACCTATGAAGAATTTCATAAAGTGGTCTTTGATGAAGAAAGTCAGTTATACAAAGTAACAAGTAGACGAATTAGTATGTTACACCGCATGAATGTTGGTGCTATTGTAAGTGATGCGATGTTAAAAGTTCGATTTATGAAAGGTGGTTTTGTTGGAATGATTGAAGAATATTTCATTTCAAAACTAAAAAACGGAACTCCATTTGTACTAGCAGGTAGAGTTTTAGAGATTGTTCATATCAAAGAAATGACTGTTTTTGTGCGTAAAAGTTCATCTAAAAAAGCAATTACTCCAAGTTGGAAAGGAGGGAGGCTACCATTAACGTCCTACTTAAGTCATTATTTACGATTAAAATTAAATGATGCTCTAGAACCAGGAATTCGAGAACGAGAATTAAAATTTTTAAATCCTTTATTAACAGCACAAAATAGTAATTCTCATATTCCAAAATCTAATGAGTTTTTAGTAGAAAAGATTAAAACTCGAGAAGGATTTCATTTGTTTTTTTATCCGTTTGAAGGTAGATTAGTACATGAAATTATGGCGTCTTTAATTGCCTATAGAATTAGTAAAATAAAACCGATTACTTTTACTATTGCCATGAACGATTATGGTTTTGATTTGTTAAGCGATCAAGAAATTCCTGTGGATGAATTGAATATTAAAGAGATCCTTTCCAAAGAAAACCTGATGCAAGATGCAATTGCCAGTGTAAATGCATCAGAAATGGCGAATCGGAAATTTAGAGATATTGCTGTTATTGCTGGGTTAGTGGTACAATCACAACCCGGAAAAAGAAAGACGAATAAAAGTTTACAATCATCTTCTGGTTTGATATTTAGAGTTTTAGAAGATCACGAACCTAATAATTTGTTAGTACGACAAGCATATACCGAAGTATTTAATGAACAATTAGAAGAAGCCAGATTACAAGAAGCTTTTCAGCGAATTGGGAAGAGTAACATCATTTTAAAAGAGGCGAGTGGCTATACACCATTGAGTTTCCCAATAAAAGTAGACAGTTTACGAGACACCATGAGTAATGAGAAGTTAATAGATCGTGTAAAAAGACTTCAAAATCAGCATTATAAGTTAATTCAATGAACATTTTAACAGAGGAAATTCAATTTGGTGGAGCGAGTTTAACGCTAACAAATCAACGAGTAATCTATTGGAAATCAGAAGAAACATTGATTTTGTCGGATGTTCATATTGGTAAAACAGCACATTTCAGACAACACGGAATTGCTATATCAGATAAGGTTTTACATGAAGACTTAAAACGATTAGCAGTATTAATAGATTATTTTTCACCTAAAAAGTTAGTTGTAGTTGGTGATTTATTTCATGCAGAATATAATTCTAATATTACCGAATTTAAAGAATGGCTAACAGATTATACGGATTTGGATAAGGTTTTAGTGAAAGGAAATCATGATAGAATTCATTCCATGGTTTCTGAGGAATTGAATTTTACGGTAGTAAACAAATTAAAGATTCAGAATATCACGTTTAAACATGATGTGGATGACGCAGATGTAAATGAATTTATAATTTCTGGACATATTCATCCTGGCGTGAAATTAAAAACTCGCGGGAAACAATATTTAAAATTGCCATGTTATTATGTGAACAGTTCAGAAGTGATTTTACCAGCATTTAGCTTGTTCACTGGATTAAATACAAACTTTGATATCGAAAAGGGGAATATTTACGCATTTGATGACGAAATCATTTTTAAAGCAAAATAACCCCAGAATAGTTGTTTTAAAACATTCTATTTAACATAATATAAATTATAGTTCATATTTGTTTAAGAGAATTATATTGTCATATTAAAGTTTCTATTAAGCTTTGGGTGATTTCTGTAAGATTGTCAAATTCCTTTCTATAGGATTTTTCATTTTTAATTTCATTTATTGGTTTAAGATTTTCAATGTATTTTACCTGTAGTAATATTTGATTATACTCTTTAGGAAATAATCTTAATAAAACATCTTTAGTAATGAATATACATCCTAATAAGAGCTTGTAATCATAAAACGAATTAGGACAATTTAGATTCCTTGATAAATTAAAAATAGCTAAAGAGTTATTTTCTTTTTTTATTCGATGATTATGTGCTAACACATTATTTCTAAACTCCTTCATATCTTTCCACTCATTGATTCTATCCATGACTGGTTTAGTGATCTTGCGAAGTATGATTATTTTCGACTCTTGCTCTTCTTTAATTAGTCTAGCAAAGTATTCCCATTCATCCAAATATGAACAGGAAGTAATAATTATTTGACTTGTAATTATTGAATAAATAATAGAATTTGTATTATTTTCCTCTTTTGACAAGCATTTTAAGTATTCATCTAGTAATGCTTGAAGTGTACATAAAACAAGAATAGATTCTTGTGTTTTAGTTAGGTTGTTTTTCATAGTTATGTTATTCTTTTTCTTTATAAAGAGGAAACAAAAAAGCCAAGACTCAATAATCTCGAAGATTGGGTATAGAAACAATTAACGGTTCGTTATCTATATTATAGGAAGCATTATAACTAAGGAAAACTACTTAAGAAAGTGCTTTAAAATGTAGAATACCAATAAAAATAGTAACTACTGCCCCTAAAATATGATAGCTCCACTCACCTATTGTTTGAGCTAAAGTTCTATGAGTTTAATGATAATATCGAGATTCTATTTTAGATAAACAATTAAATTATTCTTCTTTTCCTTTCTCATTATCCGCTTTTTTAACCGGAATAACCAATTTAGTTTGTTCAAAAATAGAATTTATAATTTTAGGTTCAATCAGCTCTTGTTCTCCAGCCAAATTAAACATCTCTGATAAATCTTGATTATAAAGTCCTTTTGATGAATTAAGGATTTCAATTAGTTTTTCTAAATGGCTTTGTATTATGAAAATAAATAAGTCGTCATCATCTTTGAAATGAAGAATAATTTTTCTACAAACCTCGTCAGCTTTAGAAACAATATTTGATGAGTATTTAAAAAGGCCTAATGCAAAAAATTTGATATGATTAGAAGAAACTTCTGTTTGGTTTATTATTATATCTAAAATGTCATTAAATATCCTATTTAATTTTCTTCCGTCAAGATAATCATTTTCTAATAAATTATTCCAAAAATCAACATCGTCTGGAATACTCTTTTCAATTTTAGCGATTGATTCAAAATACTGATCATAAGCACTCATAAAGACAGTATTTTTAGTGATTTTTTTATCTAAAAGTTCATTTTCGATAAGACCTTTAAAAGCAAAATTTAAATTATTATCTGTGCCAAAGTTTTCTAGCCAAACTTCTTTTGAAGTTTTATTTAGCTCACTTATTATTTTATTATGTAAGTGCTTAATAGAATTAAAACTATGATTGTCTTTCGAGAAAGTTAATTCAATGATCGATGTTCTTAAATAAAAAACATCCTTTTCTTTAAAGTTTTCTTCAAAATATTTACTCCAACTATCAAACCTATTTAGGAAATCGTTAAAATTATTTTTGAAAATTTTAGTTTTTATTTTGTCTAAATTTTCAAAAATCCATTTAATATTTAATGATTGTGTGAATCCGAATTGATTTAGTGTTACTAAATTAATTACTTTATTAAGTAAAAGATGATTTTTTCCTTCGTCAATAACTAATTTAAGTAATGAACCATAATCTATATAATAATGAATAACTTGAGCAATTTGTTCTGCATTATCTATTTTATCAAGCTCTGTCGTGAAATATGAACTTCTAGATACAGAAGTTTCTAAATGAGCAATTTGATTAGCAATTATATCAAAATAAGGACTCCTATCACTACTTCCATTATGGTTTAGATAATTAGTTGCGGTAGCTTCAGGTATTAATTTTAAAGGTTTTTTCCCCGTCAGTGTCTTGATGATTTCTATTAAATATTTAATGTCATCTTCCGAAGTATAACTTACAGCTTGTAGTTTTGTTTCAATATGTTTTCTGAATTCTTCAAAATTATAAGACTTATCATTTTCAATTAAAAACTTTATCACGTGTAACCATTTATGGTTCATAGGTATTCCGTCTTTATTTTCAATATAATATTTGTTTAACTCTTTTGAATTCGAGTAGATTTTTAAATCTTTAAAAGTACATTTGCCTTCTTTAAAAAGGTTTTCCATATCATCTATGAAATAAACAAATTGGTCAGATGTAAACTCAACTTTATCTAACTCTATATTTATCGAAATTGAATTTTCATTTATATATTCAATTAAATCAAATACAGTTAAGTAATAATCACTTCCTTTTTCGGATTTTTTAAACTTTTGTTTACTATTATAAACAATTTTGTCAGCAAGTTTCTTTGATGTTTCCTTTGATGTCTTTGCTAATATATTTTTGTGCCAATCGGTTAATAATTGGAATTCCTCTTCTGGTCTTCTATCTAAATTTTTACCAAATTTTTCCCAATAAGAAGATAAAGACTTGGAAGAGACTACATCTTTAATTTCTTCCAATATTTTTGCAGTATTTTCTGGTCTTGAACTTGGAAAATCACCTTTTTGAATTACATTATCAAAATATGTTTTAAACTCACTGTGCTTTTTAACTTCTTTCAAAACATCCAAATTAGCTTTAAAAAATATATCTTCAATATTATTTTTTAGTAGAATTTCGCTTGATTTTTCCTTATTAACATTATATACTATAGCAGCTAAACTTTCTTCTAATTCAGCATTGTCGCTAAACAGATATGATTCTTGCTTTAGAAATTGTTTACTTGAAATAGTAGTTAGAGGATTTGATAAAATCTCTTTTTCTCTTAAAGAAAAAAGCGCTAAATATTTTATGTCAATTGAGTTATTATGTTGTAAGTAAAGAGAGGTTAAGTTGTTAACAAATGTTATAATATCTCTAGGCCCTCTATTATTTGTATCAGTAATTATTTCATAAAGAGATGAAATAAAATCAATATCATCATCATTAATAATATCCTTAAAGGCTTCTTTAAACTTTAAAGTAAAGAATTTTTTCCAATCGGATAAAACAGGTGGAGAAATTCTAAAAATTGTTGAAAATGTTTTCCCGATAAAATTATCAACTTTATTGTCATTTTTTTCATCAAAATGTTTTGCCAAATGTTCTTTGTCATAAGGAATTATGACCCAAACATTATCAATTTTTTCTTCAGCAAAAAAAGTATGTATTGATGACCAAAGAGATAAAACTTTATCACTTTTAGAAAGCCTGTCCATATTATCAAAGACAATAATAAGACCATCAGATTTTAAGTCAGATGTAATATTCTCAAAATATTCTTTAAAGCTTTTAACTGTTGGTTCATTTTCAAGAGTGTGTTCTAATTCTTCAGATTCTAAATCTGAACCACTGAATATGTATAATAGTCTTTTAAGTCTTTCTTTATAGTCAAAATCTTGTGTTTCTTTTTTATTATCAAAGGCTTTATACTCTTTTTTTAATTCTTTTAAACCCCTACCAAAAAGGAGCATAGGTAAAAAGTACTTAGATAAAAACAATTTCAAGTATGGAAGGTTATAATTCGGAATTATATCGATTTTAACTAAAAAATCGGCATAAAGGATATTTAAAAATGAAAACAATAAAATTGAAGCCATTACAAGAATCCAATAAAATTTGATTTTTGGAAATTTAGTAGTATTCGTTATAGATTTTTTAGCAAGTAACTTATTAAGTTCTTGTGTCCAATCAATATTCCCTTTAAACTTTTTTTCAGTCTTTAACGAAGAAATCAATTCATCAAGAAATGTTCTTCTGGTTAAATCTTCTTGATGCCCCCAAGCATCATAAGTAAAAAAGAAATAGTCAGATTTTATCTCATCAAATCTTTTATTTAAAATACTTACAACATTTGACTTTCCAGAACCCCATTTTCCCTCAATACCAACTACATTATTTGGCAATGACTTATCTTTTATTAATTCAAAAATTGTATTAGAAGTTTTTTCATGAGATTTACCTTCAAATAAATCTTCTCCAGATGGAGAGCTTGCAATGTAGTTTGGTTTTTTGAATGATTCGCTCATAAATACAATTTTATAAATGTTAAAATTTTATTAATTCAAGAGTTGTACCATTCTGTAATTTGCTCTTTTTGAAATAAATAATTGACATATTATCAAATTAAATATTACAAATATGACAATAAGTCACTTTATTATCATTCTACACAGATTACTACTTCCATCCTATGTTGTCAAATAAAAAGTGTTCTATCAACATTGGTACTTTCTGGGAGTTTATCTTAATTGAAAAATATAATGAATTATTTATTTTTAGTTGATTTACTAGGTTTTAATGAAGGCTTGTTACCCGGCGTGTTTTTGTTATCTCTTCTTCTTTTATCAAGGGTTCCGTCTTTCTTTTTAGGTTTTGGCCCTCGTTTAATTGCTTTAATTTTCATTTTATTCTTAGTTCTAATTATTAATTATAATTCAAAAATAATTAACGCCACAGGTAATGTTTTACGGAAATCCATAAGTAATAGAAAATTGACCCAAAAACTTCATTTCCTCTACTCTACTATTAACACTTCGGACAAAGCTTATACCATTACAATTTAAAAGAAATATTTTAAGAATTGGTTTTGATTTTACCAACGAAAAGTTATTCTACAACTTCATTGAGAATATATAAATTATCTCTCTTTCTTCTTCGGTTTCTTCTTCATGGAAACTTTAAAATCATCCACAGTTCCATGTAATTTTAAGTTTAAGTATCTTACTTTTTTGTTGGGATCGACTTCTATAATTTCGTCCTCTTCTTCTTTAGTTCCGCTATTTTTTTTGTTTTTAAATAATTTATACCAAACAGCTTTCCTAACGGTTTTCCATGGAATTCTTAAGTAATATTCAATATTATTATTCAAATCTTGTGTACCAGATAACTCCATATGTCCTAATGTGGATTCAATGGTCATATTAGGAATCGTTATTCGTCCATTATGTATATCAATATGATTTTGAATGGTATCAAATTTAATATTGTTCAGGTTTTTATCGCCCATGTAACTAGACAACAATTTCATCGGTTCATAATTCTGTAATTTTCCATTAAAAACTTTTACATCCATATGAACTTCAGATTGATCTAAATCAGGAACTAAATCAGGATAGATTCTAATTTTTCCAGTTATGTTGGAAGAAACATGTCCTTTTAAATTATCTGAAACCAAATGATCTTGTCCAAAATTTTCAAACTTAAATAAGAACTTATCCAGATCAATTTTAGTGGTTTTTATATTCGGTTTCAGGTAAATTTTCTTTGGATTACTACCGTTAAAATACCCCGACATATTAAAATTACCTCCAGCTGCATTCATATGTAAGGTATCTACATAGATATAATGATTCTTAGTTGTACGTAATTTTGCTTTTATGTCTTGTAAATGAATCCGTTGATACATAAAATAATCTACATCTACATCAAATTTCATATCCGTAAAAGGGAGCTCATATAAATTAAAAGCATCTGCATGTGCTGGAACATCTGCAGTTTTTGATTTTACAGTTATGGTTGCCTTTCCAGTTGATTTATCAGGAGGAAATAACTGATCATAATCAATATAATTGGCTTTGAAACTTAGGTAATTGTCTCGTTTTTTAATCGCTTCATCATCTCCCAAATAATAGTTCAAGCCGATATTAAAAGAAGTTCTTCCTATTTTACCAATAAAATCTTTTACAACAATATGGTCATCTTCATAATGAAAATCACCTGTAAAGTATTCAAATCGTAATGGATGCACATGCATTTTGGTATTCAGTTTGTCCAATTCTAAGTCTATAGAATGCAATGCTGATGCTTTATAATGCATACTAGAATTTACATGCAACTCTAGTTTTTCAAATTCTTCATGTCTATATTCTTCAGGAACATAATTTTCACCTTGATACGAGAAAATGTCTTCCAAACGCAATAAGTCTGAAGTTAACGTAATATCTAAATCTACATCACCATTCAATTCTTTTTGCATCCAAAAACCATAATTATGTACCAATCCGTTAAAATGAAAATCAGAATCATCAATAAAACCTGTAAAATCTTTGATTTTAAGATCTTTATCGTCGATTAATACATCTACATGAAAATCGTGAAATTTATGTGGATAATGCTTTAGTTTCGCGTTAAGACTGTCTACAAAGAACTCTCCTTTCGGTAAATATTTGCTTTCGGTAAAAGCCTTTGCTGAGGATTTGAATGAAAATCCAGCAGTTACATCTTTAATTTGCTCATCTATACCTGTTTTTATACTATCCGTAGCAGAAAACCGTGTAAGTTCAGCAATATCTAATAGCTTCGATTGAATATCTAAATGTGTAACCACAAGTGTATCTGTATGATGCACAATAGCAGGAAGGTCTGACAAATATCCAGTTATTGAAATATCAGAGTTTCCTAAAAGCATATCAAATTGATTGATAGTCGCTTTTTTCCCTTTCATTTCTATATGTGCATTCAGTTTTTTTAATGGCGCAGGAAGATCTTTAGAAGATAAACTGAGGCTATCAATCTTTAACTCGCTATAATACGCCTGATTCAACCTGCTGAGCGCTAGTTCTGGGTTATTAATATCCACAATATCATGAAAATTCATTTTTAAGGAAACATTCCCAGATGCAATATCTACGTCACTTAAGTTTAAAAAATCAGCTATAAATTCAAGATTAAAATCTGTATTCAGTCTCATATCTATCTCTGGCTTATCAAAATTATTGATCACAACATTTCCTAGAATTTTTCCTTTTCCAAGTTTGGCGGTCATATCTTCTAGAGAGAAAGTTGTAGTGCGAGAACTTCGTTCCTTACCATTCGTAAAATGCCCTTTAAAACCAATGTTTTTAACGCGTTTACCTTTGTTGGTGTTTTCTAAAAACGCTTCACTTACTCCGAAGTTTACATCAAAAAAAGGGACTTGTTGATTTAAGGTAGGTCCTTGAACGACTGCATTAAAATAGATTTTCCCAGCATTTTTATATCGTTCTAAAACAGGAATAAGATCCTCAGGGGCAAAGGCAATAAGCATATCAAAATTAGGCTTCGCTCCTTTTATGATAAGATCAAGATCAAAATCATTTTTTGTATCTATTTTTCCTTCCAACTCAAAATCACCGTGCTCCATAGTTACTCCTGAAGGTTCGATAGTAAGCAATCCAGTATCTTTATTTAAACTAACATCCGTATGAACATCAAAGTGTTTGTGTTTTACATACGTAGTATCGCCATTACTGATTAAATTCATTTCAAACTTGGTATCAATATGTCCTGAAATAACTTCATTATCAATATTGAAACCACCATCAGCTTCATAAATAAATGTTTCTAAGTCTGTATTTTGACCTTCATCTTTTTTGTGGATGTCTAAATTATGTAATTTGACTTTTTTGAGTTTAAAATCTATCGGCTCTTCACTTTGTGTTTCATCAAAGGATTTTAAAGCGTTTAAAAGGTTTAAACTTTTATCTTCATGAATTACAATGTCAAAGAAACCTTCCTCTACAATTAGTGATTTAATAGTATAATTTCCATCTAAAATATCCCATAAATTAAATCCTACGTAGATATCTTTAACGTCCATAATAACTGGTGAGTTATCACTTTTAGTTTCATTTATTGTTAGATCGTCTACTTTAAAAGAAATATTAGGAAAATTACTAAAGAGTGATAAATGCGTATCACCAATATCAATAAAACCTTTGTGGGTTTTGTTTAGCTCAGCTATATGATCTTTAATAATACTATTTTGTTTCGTATTGATATATAATACGGTAACAATAAGAAATAGTATAGGTAAAAGTATTACGCAAGCAATAAATCGCAACCAGAATTTTCTTTTTTTAAAGGTTTCAAATTTCATAATACTTTTGGTTATTATAGCAGTATAAGCTTATTAATAAATACCTGTTGTCATTTGTAGTAAAATTATGTCAATTCGAGTGATTTTTCGAAATAAAATGTAGAAAAATTTTACTGAATCAAGTTCAGCAGAGCTATCGAGAAAAAGAATTTTATTTATCCATTAGTTTTCGATACTCTTTTTTTTAGCAATAATATGTATCGAAATAAAAATAAATAAATTATAAAGATTCGTACTTTCTTTGTAGTTTTTCTGTTCATTTTTTTGCTTGTCCAAAAAAAACGAACCAAAAAAAGGACACTTCTTCAATGAATTTTTTAGCCAAGGCTCAAAACCAAATTTCATTCCTAAAATCTCTCCAAGGCTTCGAGATTTTTTAACGAAATGAAATCTTATTCTGCGAAGAAGATTTGAAAAGCGCTGCTTTTAATCGCTTTATATGCCCGTGAAACCTATCTATCTACTTCTTTTTAGAGTTCTCCTTTAATTTATCTTTAGCAGTTTCCGCCAAATGATAGGCTAAAACTTTCTCAATTAATTCATCTTTAGTCAAATGATGAAATACACTCTTAATTTTATCTTTAAAATCCTCTGAAACGGTTCTATTGGGCTTGGTTTTAAATATTTTCTTTGCCCATAACAAGGTGTTATTTTCTTCTATACTTTGTGCATCGGCCTTTTTAAATTGACGAAAAGTAATACCTAATTCTTCTTCAAAATCAGGAATTTCTTCAATTTCTTCTTCTTGTATAACACTTAATGAAAGTCCCTTCCCTCCTGCTCTTGCTGTTCGTCCGCTTCTATGGACATAGGTTTCATAAGTGTCTGGTAAATGATAATTAACAACGTAAGAAACTTCTTTTACATCTATACCACGTGCAGCTAAATCTGTAGCAACTAAAATATTGATGTGTCCTGCTCTAAATTGCTCCATTATTCGATCACGAATTCCTTGTGTTAAACTTCCGTGAATTGCACCTGAAGAGAATTTATTAATCGCTAATTTTTTCGCTAGTTTATTTACAGCAGCTTTAGTTTTACAAAATATAATTCCTCTTTCTCTTTCTTTAGAAGCTAAAAAATGTAATAAAACTTCTAGTTTTTCTATGGGTTTTACAACTACATATTGATGTTTTATTCCTTGATGTCCAACAGTTTCCATATCGGCTTCAATTTGAATAACATCTTTAGACATGTAGTTGTTTATCAGTTGTTTGATTGCTCCAGAAAGTGTTGCTGTAAATAATAACGTCCTCCTTTTCTTAGGTATTTCTTTAATTATTGTATCTAGTCCATCTTTTAAAGCACTGACCATTTCATCGGCTTCATCTAGAATAAAATATTGGATGTTTTTAATATTAATCGCCTCACGTTTTATCAAATCTGCTAATCTTCCTGGTGTCGCCACAACTATATGCGTATCTTCTTGTAATCGTTCAATTTGTGGTTTTATTGGCGTTCCACCACAAATGGCTGCAATAGCTATTGAAGGAATATGTGAAGCGAAAGAGCTTAAGTTTGTATGAATTTGCTGACCTAATTCTCTCGTTGGTGCCAATATAATTGCTTGAATATTGGAGTTATTCGTGTCAATTAATTGAAGTAATGGTAATCCAAAAGCTGCAGTTTTACCAGTTCCTGTTTTTGCTAAAGCGACTATATCTTCATTTTTGTTTAAAATGTTGGGTATCGCTTTTTCTTGTATATCTGTTGGGACAGAGATTTTTAAATCATTTAAACTCTGTTGGATTTCAGGAATAATTCCTAAGTCGGTAAAACTTTTAGACATGAATGTATTTTTTTGCAAAGGTAACCAGTGTTAGCTTAGCAATTAGTGTTTATTTACATAATAAGTGTAATAAAGATTTTAAGAGTATATAAAATACTCAATATCATACTAAATTTCAGTAAACCAACTTAATACTGGTAAGAAGGTTTACTGAAATCTTATTTAAAATGGTGCAAAAGTATCTTTAGGTGTTGTTGGGATATTCCAACGTTCACGTGCAGTTATTTCTTTCGAAATATTATCAGTGGTTTCTGAGCTATTAGAATTGCCATAACTACTTGTATTTCCTCTTGGAACTTGCATACGATCACCATATAACCACATGACTAAATTATTACGTTGTCCGCTTATTATTGAATGTGTTGCATGCGGTACGTTACCACGATGAATTATTGCTTTACCAGGTTCAAAAATAGTCTGTACTGTTTTTCCTGTTGTTTTATCGAAAAAATCAACCTGAGAACCTGTAAACTCTTCATCTGGCAAATTGATGTTTACATTTAAGGTTGCAGCTGAAGCATCGGTATGCGGTTGTAAATCTTTGTCCTTATCAGGGTTATATTGAATTGAAAAACCAAATGTTTGAGTATCATATCCATAAGTTCCTAATAATAATCGAGCTACAGGGCGCATGTAACGATCCATAATATCATTATAAAATGCTTGAAAATTAGGAGCTGCTAGATGACCTTCTGAACGCGGATCTAACATTACTCCATAACGGTTTAATTGAATACCATAAGGTGCTCTTTTAGGAATTTGTGAGGTAGCTACTGCTTCTAAATATTCACGAAATTCTGCTAAACGTTCCACATCAAAAAATTGCGTACTGTAAACTCCAGGGATGATTTCTTCCCATAAATTGGCAACATCAACTTCTTTATCTGGATTTTCCCAAGCAGATTTAATTGCTTTTCGTAAATGAGGATCAAGTAGTGTTTCATCTGGGATTAACAAATTTTCTTTGTTTTCAACTTCCCATTCTGTCCATGCTTGTTCTAATAAAATTCTATTGTTATTCCAAAAAGCTGAAACAGACTTTTCACGATGTAAAGATGCTTGTCTTGAAGGTAGTTCAAGTGAACGAGCTTCTGTAAGTGCTTTATTATTTGTCATTTTTACTGTTTTGTGTTGAATGATGAATAAATTCCTCCTAAAACCGTATTGACCTATACATCAAATTTATAAGTCATTACATAATAGTGAATTTACAATCATGCTTATTATTATAAAATTACAATACAAATTTACCCCAGAGCCTCAAGTTAGCATTAGTAATAAAAAAAGAGGTTTTAGTAAAAAACAAGGAATAGGAAATAATTAGAAACTATTGTTAAGATAATTAATAGTACAATCTAAAATCAAGGATTTTACACATTTTGTAGTGTTTACGGTGCAGTTGCTCAACAACTTCGAACATATTATCGTCTTCATTAAATAGATTGAAGAATACCTTATCTAAGTTTGAGCTCGCAATTCCATTAAACTGATTTCCATAACCGGAAATGGCTTTTGCTCCTGTAATATCCAGGAAATATTGAGCTTCGTCTTCATCTAAATCCAAAACTTTTGAATTTGCGAAATGTAAAATTTTATCATTCAAACGTCCTTCAAAGATTTCAGCAATTTCTTGTAGATTGTATAAATAACCATTTAAACAAACACTGTTCGCTTCACCAGTCATTACCAAGTAAATGATTTCATAATTTTTAAAATTATGATCGTCTAAGACCAAAGTATTTAAGCTTTCTTCTAAGCCTTCAATAGTATCACAAGTTTGATAAATACTTGCAATACCGAAATCCATTGTTAGTTCTTCTAGTTTTTGTTGAGTTGGCGTAACATTTTCAACTTCAACATCTAAAACTGATTCTAAACAGAAAATGAAATAATCTGGATCTACAACTTGGCTTTGTGGTAATTGACGTCTTTTTTCTAACAAATTTCGGGATTTAAATAAGTCGGTAGCAAAAATAAGATATAGCTACGTTTTATTTTATTTAAATATGTTAAACAAGTTTTATTTGGAGACTATTTAAATAAGAGAATATTGCTATGAAAATAACCTTCCCATATAGGAAAGGTTATCATTTTTTATCTAATCTATTTTGTCTTTCGATTCAAAAAGTTTTGAGATTTGTTCATATTTATCTAAACGACTATAAAGTTTGAAATAAGAAATCAAATCTTTGGATGTGGCATAACGGTTTGTTGTACTTTTAATTTCTCCAGAATAACTTCTCCAATCCGCTATAAATTGTCGAAGCGCTTTATTTACTTGCTCCTCTCCTATTAGTTTCTGTAATTCGTACATTACTACTACACCTTTGTAGTAATACACATAATCTTCATTTTCAACAAGAGCTAAAGTCGGTTCATCAATAGCTTTTCTACTTTCTTTTAAGTATCGTTCTTTTTGCAACTCAAGAAATTGTTGCACTTTTTCTTCAGAGAATTCTTGTTGTAAAACCATAATGGCTCCATATTGTGCTAATGTTTCTAAAACAAAATTTTGTCCTTTCACATTTGCAGCTTCTATTTGCATTCCAAACCACTGATGTGCAATTTCATGTGCTGTGATATAAAATGCCATATCCACATCTTTTTCATCATCAATATCTAATACAAATCCCATAGCTTCTGAGAATGGTATTACGTTTGGTAAAGATTGTGCGAAATCAGCATATCTAGGGAATTCCATAATTCTTAATTGTTGATATTGATAAGGACTAAAATTCGAACTGAAATAATCTAAAGAAGCTTTCATACCATGAAGCATTCGATCTGTATTATAAGTATGATTTTGATGATGATAAATTTCTAAATCCACCTTAGTGTTATTAGATTTCCAAACATCTTTTTTAACTTTATATTTAGCAGAGACTATAGGAAAAAAGTTAATAATTGGACTCTCATTTGTATAGTGAAAATAATTACGGTTATTGGCTTTCCAATGTTTTACTAATTTACCTGACGTAACAGCAGTTTGTGTGTTTGAAGTTCCTATTGTAATATCAAGTGTAATTCCGTCTGAATCACTTCCAGTTCGGGCATTTACAAGTTCATTTATATCGTTTATTTCAGCTTCTCTTTGTCTTTTAGGTAAATCATAACTTGTTCGTATATCGTCATCAGAAAGCTCATACTTTTTATTATAGCCTAAAGTTGGAAATACATTGTTATTAAAGAATGTTCCGTTATAAATTACATCTCCTTTTGAACCATCTTCTTCAAATCCCTTTGGATAATAGGTTTGGGTAAATTTCATCTGTATAGAATCACCTACGTTCAAAGGTTTTTGTAATTGATAGATTATATAATCAAACTTTTGATATTTCGAATTGATAACTACTTCTCTATTGAATTTTACATTTTTCAATTTTAAATGAGAAGCAATTCTTTTTTGAATATGAATTTCGCTAATTGTTTTAGTGGAAGTGTTTTTCAGCGTATAACTTCCATCTACTTCATAACTTCTCGTTTCAGGATATAACTCTAGATTCAATGTAACATCAGTTATTTTCGGTTGAGGTTTGTATTCAAATTGTTTCAGTTCTTTTTCATACGAAGCGCGAAATGTTTGCTCTTCTTCATTAGTCCAATATTCATTTAAAACGTTGGTGTTGTAAAAAATGTATGACCCAAGTAGAATAAACAGCGTTGTCAATGAAATCAGAAGGATTTGTATAGATTTTGTGGTTTCTGATTTCATGTTTTTAATACGCTTCCATAAACTAATTTCAGTTCCTCTGTTCATTACTAAAGAACTTAGAATTAAAATTAGTCCGGCAAAAATGATCCAATAGGTTTTAATCCATAAATAAGGTTTTAAGAAATGTCCGTAACCATTCATTTCTGAATATATTCCTAATGTTTTTCCACCGTACTTGTATAAACTATGATTAAAACCAAAGTATTCAGAAGCGATATTACCAATGAAAAACAGTAAGGTTAGGAAAATTCCAATGAACTTATTCTTACTTGTGATTTGAAAGAAGAAGGTTATAACGGTGTATAAAAACAGATAAGGTAAAATTTCAATAAAGAATCCAGTAAAATATACATGTAAATCTAACTGATAATACCCTTGACTTATTTGAAACAGAATACCAGTACAAATCAAGCTTAGCATAAGAACAATATAAATAGCATTTAAAGCTAAAAGTTTGGAAACAACTGTTATTAGATTATGAATTGGAGTGGCATCACTCAAAACATTTTGTTTGATGGTTCGTTCTTTCCAAATGATTTCCCCCGAATAAAAAAGTAAAATAATTATGAAGAAATACATTGACATTTCTTGTAATTCTGCGATTATAAAATGAGTAGCCGGATAACTATCAACATCATAAACAGTTCCTAAACTGATTGAGTTTATCAGAATAATTATAATTCCGCAAATTACAATCGCCCAAAATGCTGTTTCTTTAAGAATAGATAGCGAATAAAATTTGGTCAATTCTTTTAATTGAATCAATCTAGACTTCAAGCTAAACTGTAATGAAATACTCGGAATTACAGTAGTTACAGCTGATTTACTCGCGTGAATTTCTCTTTTCTTTTGCTTCTTTTTCGTCTTTCTAACTAATTGACTAAAAGAGAACTTTCTATAACCATAAATAGCAACTAAAATTCCAATTAAGCTCCAAAAAACCTTGTTATGCAATAAAATACCGTTAAAACCTAATGACATCGTATTTCGTTCAGCGTTAATCCATTCTTTAGAATATTGTGTTAAAGTTGTTAGTGAAAACGGATCGAAAATTCCTTGTAAATATTCATTTGTAATGGCCTTAGTTAGTAAGAAAATTACAAATAATACAATTCCCTGTGTGTATACAACCATTAGTTTTTTGCTCAACATTCCTGTTACAAAAAAGGTACAAGCGCCAAAAAATAACGTAGGTAAAACGACTACTATAAATGATTGTATGTAGATCCATGAATCAAACGCTAACATTTCAGAAGCTTTGTGCCATGGCATTTGAGATCCTATCATCATTCCAAATAGAACTCCACTGAAAATGAAAAGTAATATGACAAAAGAACCCAAAAATCTACCAAGTAAATAATCTCTTTTTGAAATTGGATTTACAAATAAAATGGATTCAGTATTATATTTGAAATCCCTCAATACAGGAACTCCCATAATCATTGATACAAGAATCATAAATATTCCAGTAATTGCTCCCATAGTTTTTCCAATGACTAATGGAGCGTTTTTTTTCATAATTCCTAAATCAACACCTTGAAAAATAAAATCTACACCTACGATGGAAAACAATAGTAGAAACACAAAAAACACATATGTTTCAGGTCTTTTAACTCTATATTTTAATTCAAATTTGAATATTTCGTACCACATAATTAGAAAAGATTAATTGTTGATTTTTGAAAAGTACAGGTCTTCTAAAGTTGCTTTTATAGGAGTAAAACCGTTTCCTGGATGCACTTCACTGAATACATGAATTATTGGTTTTCCTAGAAATAGTTTATCATTTATCACATGATATTCCTGTTTGTAGTGTTCCAATTCTTCTCTTTTAATACTCTTTTGGTATACTTTTCCTTCTAATTGCTGAATCAGTTCTAATGGCTTTCCTTTAAGTACTACTTCTCCTCTATTCATAATGGCCATATTTGAGCACAATTCTTTTATATCATCCACAATATGAGTTGAAAAAATAACGACAATATTTTCCGCAATTTCACTTAACAAATTATAGAACCTGTTTCGTTCTTTTGGATCTAAACCCGCTGTGGGCTCATCTACAATTAATAATTTCGGATTGTTCAGTAAAGCTTGCGCAATTCCAAATCTTTGTTTCATTCCACCAGAAAATCCTTCTAAGTTTTGTTTTCGTACCTCATACAAGTTGGTTTTATACAGTAATGCGTCAACAATTGCTTTGCGTTCTTTTTTAATGGTAATTCCTTTCAAAACAGCGAGGTGATTCAATAAAATTTCTGCTGACATTTTAGGATACACTCCAAATTGCTGAGGTAAATACCCAAGTACTTTTCGAAGTGAGTGTTTATCCTTTTGAATGTTAATGTTGTTAAATGATAATTCTCCTTGATCAGCATCTTGTAATGTGGCTATCGTTCGCATTAAAGTAGATTTTCCAGCTCCATTGGGGCCTAATAATCCGAACATTCCTTTTGGAATTTCTAGAGATATATTCTGCAACGCTTTTACACCATTATCATAGGTTTTACTTAAGTTTTTTATAATGAGTTCCATAAGTTGACTTTTAAAATTATATGCCAAACCTATTTGGAATCTTAAATTCTTTAAAGTTTTAGGGAGGAATTAGAAAGAGTTGAATGTGAAATGTTATGAAGAAGGTTTAAAGTTCGTTTGTCACAGTTCTAAGGAGTTTTATAACTGATTTTTGATAGTTTATCAACTTATTTGTCTGCACTAGATTTATTACCTAATATTGAATTGTGATTACAAAAATTAAACATATCAAAAAGCTATTTACAGTACGAAACATACGTTTTCTACTGTTAGTAATTGGAGTTATAATTGTCCTATTTAACGATGTATTCGGTAAAATCGAAGGATTCATAGAATTTTTGTTTTTATACTTTATTTCTGTTTGTATTGCAGTAGCACATTGGTTGTTTGTGAATATAAAATTCATTATCAATCTTAAGAATGAAAAGGCAAAAACGGAATTAATGCATTTGCAATCTCAAGTAAATCCGCACTTTTTCTTTAATATGTTGAATAATCTTTATGGATTGGTAGATAAAGACAGTGAAAAAGCTAAAGCATTGATTTTAAAGTTGTCTGATATGATGCGTTACAGTATTTATGAAGGACAAAAAGAGTATGTAACTTTAGCTAAGGAAATAGATTTTATTCAGAATTATATTGAACTTCATAAAATGCGTTATCACAAAAACATTGATTTGAAATTCGAAATTGATGTTGATTATGATCAATTGAAAATAATGCCATTATTGTTTATCATTTTAGTTGAAAATGCCTTTAAACACGGAGTTGAAGTATTACGTAATGATGCTTTTGTAACTATTGCTATTAAAACTATTCAGAATAAGGTTACCTTTAGTATTCAAAATAACTTTGATTCCGAAGAAAAATCGGTGCAAGGAATTGGATTAGAAAATTTAAAAAGAAGGTTAGAATTAGCATACCCGAAAAAGAATGAATACTCAACTTTGATTGAAAATGAAGTGTACTCAGCAAAACTTTCGATACAATTATGATTAGATATATAATAATTGATGATGAACATATTGCCCATGATATTATAAAAGGATATTGTGATGCTTTACCAAACCTTTCGTTTGTGCAACATTGTTATGATGCTATAGAAGCTATGGAATGTTTACGAAACCATCAGGTGGATTTAATCTTTTTGGATCTGAATATGCCTAAACTAAAAGGATTTGAGTTTCTACGCACCTTACAAAACCCTCCTAAAGTAATTGTAACAACCGCGTATCAAGAATATGCTTTAGAAGGTTATGAACTTAATATTATTGATTATTTGTTAAAGCCATTTGGTTTTGATCGATTTGTAAAAGCTATTAATAAAATAGAAGCGTTAACTACAACAGTTTCTAATGTAAATGTTAGTAAAGAAACAAACAGTTTGTTTTTACGATCGAATAAGAAATTAGTTCAGGTAAAAACAGAAGAAATTCTTTTTATTGAAGCCACTGGTAATTATGTAAATGTTACAACTACTGAACAAGAAATTAAAGTTAGAGAGAAGATTTCAGACATATTAGATGTATTACCTGATGATGCGTTTTTTCAAGTTCATAAATCCTTTATTGTAGCAAAGAAACATATAAATGAAATTGAAGGAAATCGAATTTTAATTCGAGATTTTGTGATTCCTATCGGGAAAACCTACAAGTTAAATTTGAATAAATTATTGAGCTAAAACATAAAAAAAACCGATTCATTTGAATCGGTTTATCTTTTTTTATTCTTCTGATAATTCGTGAGATTTCCAATTGAGTATTTCTTTAATTAAAATCACATTGGCAACTGCCATTAAAAGCAATATTAAAATCTCTGAAATATTCGAAGGTTCATAAATTAAGGCTGTTATAAAATGATAAACATTAAATAAACCTAACAAGCAAGCCCAAATTAAAGAAGTCCATTTAAACCAGTTTTGTGAAAGAGAAACGGTTAAAACAGCAAATAAAAATGCCATTCCTTCCAATATAATTCTCCATTGATGTGCCCAACCTGGTATTTCCCCGTTAGATCCTTCTAATACTAAGGATTCTTGAAAATAAACATTGGCAATTCCGTAAACGTGATGAAGTATGAATCCAATGACTAATAAAGTCCATAATAGAATAACTTTTGTTCTCATAGGTATAAAATTTTTATCTTTTTTGATTTGTAAATTTTGGTTTGTTATAGTTTGGTTTTCCTCTTGCTTTAAGAGAGTTTTTAAGTTTTTATAGTCAATCGGGTTTTTCGAATAACTACTTTGTTCTTTTATAGATGGTTTAATTTTGAAGTAAATTAATAATGCTGTTATAGATAAAAACAACCATAAAACATCAATAGTAAAGATTTCAAATTGTTTATTGGCATAGGTTTTCCAGATCCAGTTGTTAGAAACTAATCCACTAACTACAGGAACTATAAAACCAAGAATTCCACCAATTAAAAGTGTAGTTTTATTAGTGAAATAATTATTCCTTTTAAATCGATAGTATAAAATCAGAATAAACCAAATACCAAAAAACCAAGTATATAGAATACTCATTTTTTGAGTTTGATACACCTCTGGAAGTATTTTGACAATAATAAAAAATAAAGCTGTAACGGGAAATAAGGCTAAGCAAATAGCAAGATAAATATGTCCGACTTTCGTAGTGTATAATCTTTGTCTTAGTGTTTTACTTTTTTTATTTCTGGCTTCAATCCAAATTAAGACTCCAGTTATAATTACAAAACATGTAATTAACGCTAGAATAAAATATATAATTTTAACACGAGCTCCACCATAAGTAGCAAAATGTAGTCTACTCATCACAAATTGAGAATCCACCAAATAATCTAATTCATTTGGAATTTTCTGATTTAAAATTTGACCTGAATACCCATCAATTACCATTCTTCCAATACCAACGAAACGATCTTTATCTTCTAATTCACCAGTAATTACATATTGCATATTCTTTCCTCCATAGTTTTTTATAAAACATTGCGAAATATGGAAGTTTTCCCATGTATTTGAAACTTGATTTAATGCAGTATTAAAATGTATAGCATTTTGATCATCCTCCTTCTCTCCTATCCATTCTATAACTTTTCTTTCAGGACGCATATCTCCAATAAGTTTATCCTGATCTCCACCATATAAAAAGTTTGCTGGAAGTAAAACAAGTATACTAAGTGCGAAATAAGCTCCAGTTACTGCAAAAATAAACTGATACGGTAAACCAATGATTCCTAATGCTGTATGTGCATCGGTCCAAACCCTTTTTAAAGCTATTTTAGGATTGAAATGGTAGAAATTTGGAATAATCTTTTTCCAATGAACAATAACACCCGTAACAATAGCAAATAAAAAGAAAAGCGCTACAAATCCAGCTAAATAAACACCGATATAAGGTATTTGAGCAAAAAAGTGCAATCTATATAAGAATTCTCCTAGGCTATAATTTTCTTCATAGGTTCTCTCTTCTAAAGTTTTGGTATTGATGTATAAAAACTCACCATGAACTTCCTTTTTAGCAACCGTTGAATCTTTTACTTCGCCTAAAAAGGTATAAATTGTATTTCCCTTAACATCAAGATTTAACTGAATATCTCTTCCAGTTAAACTATATTTTTTATCAAGATGATTTAGAACCCCATCAACATTAAAGTCAGCTTTAGAAGTATGTGTCTCGATTTTAGGAGCTTCCCATATTTCTATTTCTTCCTTAAATAGTGAAAATGCACCAGCGAAAAATATAACATAAAGAGCAACACTAATTACAATACCACTTACTGTATGTGTATTGAAAAACACATTATAATTTCTTTTACTCATTATAAGAACGGATTATTTTGATTTCCAAAATGATAAATCAGGTACAAGACAATCATAATTAAGAGGTATAAACCCCAAACTTTCCAACCATTTCGAAACAAGAAAGGAACAATGAGTAGAATTGTCCACAGAATAAATACAGTAAAAACTGAACTGATTAGAATTTCTTTTGGATATGGAAACCATAATGGCAAACACATATGAAACAGAGCAGTAATAAGATAACCACCTAAAATTCCTGCTGAAATCTTAGCAAATTGCTGCCAAGGTGATGGATTTAAATATTTTGAATTAGCTGGCATACGTAAATGTTAGTTCTGTAAAAAAAAGAATCACGAATAGAATTAAAACCTTGTTTAGATTAATTATCCGCATGGGTACAAATAGTATAGTGCAACTTAAAATTGAGATTAAAAGCATTAACCAGATTAGAATTCCACTTGTAAAACCAAATGAAATAATAGAGCATATTAGTCCAATAAAAAGTAGAACTATACCTGCTAATTTTGAAAGTACTGTGTTGGATTGCAGCCAACTCTCCAAAAATGAAGAACTATTAATAAGTGTTCTTTTGGATGTATTATAAAGAGTAAAACAAGCTAATGAAATAATAAAAGTGATTGATGTTATCATCTCTAAATTGTAAAACCATAAAACTCTGAAGGTAGGTCAGAGTTCTATGGTGGTTAACACATTATATAATTCAAATTATTGAATACAGTACATTAAAATTTATAGCTAATAGAACCTAAATATGCTCTAGATGGTTGTGCATTTACGGTACTCCAACCTTTATAATACACTTTATCAGTTAGGTTATTAATTTTAAATCCAATTCTGAACTTTTCAGCTTCATAGTAAGCTCCCGTATTATAAACTGTATAACTTGGTAATTCAAAAGTTCCAGAGATTGCATTATTAATTGTTAGATGTTCAGACGCTCCATTAAATCCAGCTCCAATTCCGAAGTTTTCTAAGAATGTACCTTCTCCAAATCTGTAATCTACCCAGAAATTATAGTTATGTTGAGGACCAGCTTCTTCAGGTCTTCTATTTAATAATTCAGTAATTTCATTTCCTTGTTGAACTACTGGTTGTCCAGAACCATCTAGTACTGTTCGTTCTGCAATACTACTAAACGCATCAGTAATTTTACTATCGTTGTATGCATATGAACCTCTAATATTTAATCCACTAAAAGGATTTGCATTCATTTCAACCTCAATACCTTTACTTACAACTTCTTTAATATCAATTTGAGCAGTTGTTAAAAATGCCATAGGATCAGTTGTTGTAATATTATTAGCAATAATATGGTAGTAAGAAGCTCCTAAATTGAATCTGTTATTAAATAAGTTTGTTTTAATTCCTCCTTCGAATTGATTTGCTTTAACAGGTTGAAAGTTCTGAACTTCTACATTCGTTTCTGGCTGACCAGTTGTAGGATTTATTGTTGTAATTGTTGCAACTACAGGATCTTTATTTACAAAACCAGTTTGATAGTTACCGAATACAGATAATTCATTTGGAATTACTTGATATACTAATCCAGCTTTTGGAGATAACGTTGTTTTTGTATAATCGTCATTAGAAGTTGAAGTATCTCCATCTTGATCGAAATGATCTACACGTAAACCTAAGTTAACTGTTAATTCAGGAGTTACATTTATTACATTAGAAACATATGCTGCATAAGTTCTAGAATTTGTTTTAAAATCATTTACTGGAACATTTTTAAAAACATTTTCTAAATCAGAAGCAGAAATATCATAATTCGCATTCGGTGTAAATATAGGAGAAACTATATCACCTTGTGCGTTTAAAAATGCATCAAAATATGGAAACCCAGCAAAACCGCCTCTAATTTGTCCTCCAACTCCATTTAAAAAGGCTGCTGTTGTTGCATCAACTGGCGCAAAAACTTGTGGATTTTCTAGAAAGAATAAAACATTACCTAAATTAGAACTTTGATCAATAATTGGACTTCCATTTTGATTTCTTGAATGTTGAGATCTATCTACAAAATCTATACCTCCTACGAATCTATTTCTAAAATCACCAATTCTAAAATCACCAATAAAGTTTTGTTGTAAGTTTAAATTTGTTGCATTTGCGTTTCTCTTATCAAATATTCTTGCAAATGACGGTGTTGCAGTTAAAGCTACAGATTCATTAATTAAAGGTGTTATTGTTGATCCTAAGACAGCATTTAAAGTTGGATCTGCTAATAATTGACCTAAAGCTCCTGAAATTTGTAATAATCCAGCTGCTCCTCCATCAATATTATATTGATAAAATCCTCTTGTAGAAGCATAACTACTTGCAAAAATAGTTTGAGATGTCCATTGATCAGAAAGTTTGTAATCAACAATTGATCTTGTATTAAAGTTCAATGTATTTAATTCTACGTCATCTGATGTAAAAGACTTTGTAGGATCAACATTTAATTCTTCTACGTTTGTTGGAACTTGAGCTGTAACTCCAAATGGAGCAAGAATTGCGTTCAAACGATCTTGACCTAATCTATTAACGAATAACATTGAAGGATTGGTCTGAGAAGTTTGTGCGAACTCAAATCCAAAAGATAAATTTAAACGATTATTTACTTTATGAGTAATAGATGGAGCAACGAAGAAGGTCTTTTTAAATCCTGCATCTTGAAAGCTATCTTGAGTCAAATAAGTTGCATTTACTCTTAAATACGTTTTGTCACTATTTACCATTGGCGTATTAAAATCAATGGAGAATCTATTTAATCCAAATGATCCAGCAGTGTAAGATAAACTTCCTCCTTCTCCTTTAAATGGTTTTTTAGTAACGATATTGATTAAACCACCTAATGAAGTTTCTGTACTTCCGAATAATGTAGCAGATGGACCTTTTACAACTTCTATTCTTTCAATATATGAAGGATCTAATGCACTTAAAGTAAATCCAGGCATTCCATCAACTAATTTTGGTTGTGTTGCAAATCCTCTAACAGAGAAATATCCTGTTCCTTCTCCTGGAGCACGTCCAGTAGCTTCCCATAATTTACTAATCCCTGTAGAATTATTTAACGCATCCTCTAGGTTGGTTACAATTTGAGATTCTAATAAATCTGAAGTAATTGTTGAATAAACCTGAGCATTTTCCAAGTCGTTTAAAGGAAGTTTTGATACATAAGCAGTTTTCTTTCTTGAGAATTTGTTCGTTCTACCTGCAACCACTACTTCTTGTAGTATTTCGTTTCCTTGGAATAATACAATTGACACTGAATTAATTGGCGCAGAAATCGTGATCTCTTTTGTTTTATATCCGATTGAAGAAATAACTAAAGTTTGTTGACCAGATATGTTATCAATCTTAAAATTTCCATCAATATCAGTATCTGTTCCATTAGATGTTCCTTTAATTAAAACAGTTGCGCCTACTAATGGTTCATTGTTATTATCAATTACATTACCACTAATTTGGGCGTAAGTAATTAAGCTATAAAAACATAGCAAAGATGAAAGTATAAATCGTTTCATTTATTTTTATTTAGACTTATTATATATTATTTTTGTCGCAATTATGTTCCCCACGAACTTTAATTATTTAGAATTAGTATAAATAATTGATTTTGCAAGTGCAAAACTACCAACTATCGTGATTACAAAATGACGTAATTGGGATAAAAAATGACGAGCTATGTATACTATTGATATTGATATTAGTATCGATAATAAATATGTTTTAGATGAGATTTTAATACTTAAAAGTATTAACGATCACTGTGGTTTAGAAACTAAAGAATACACCGTAAAAGAAAGCTTTGGTTCTGGCTTTGTAAAGAGTTGGAATTTTGATGGTTTAATGATACGGCATCGAGAGGTTTTATTTTCTTCTGACATTAAAGTTAGAGGTGAACAGAAAACCAATGCTCTTATTTTTTCCATATTACTAAATGGCGAGAAAATGATTTCTCTACCTCAATCTAATATTGAATTGATACAGGAAGAATCAGAGAGTTGTATTTCATTTATAAACTTAGCCAATGGTTGTGTAGTTTACCCAAAAGGAAAACTGATAAGAGAAATTGTTATTAAAATGTCTGATGCTTTTATTCAAAAACATCAGTTAGACAAGGACTTTCCAATTTACGAGGATTATGACGTAAGTAACTTAAAAAATAATTTTTCTAATCAATTAGATTATAAAACACAGCAAATCGTAAATGAATTATTAGAAGATAATAGAAACGGATTGTTAAAAAGATTGTTCTTAGAATCTAAAGTCTTAGAATTACTAATGTTACGTTTTGATAGTAAAAACTCTGGAATTAAGAATTCTACTACTTTAAAAAAGGTTCATTTAGCCAAAGATTTTATCATAAATAATTTAGATGTTCAAATTTCTATTCAAGAACTTTCTAAGAAGGTGTTTTTAAATGAGTTTCAATTAAAAAAAGAGTTTAAGTCGAATTTTGGAACTACTATTTTTGATTTTGCTTTACAGCAAAGAATGGTTGAGGCGAAGAAATTACTCTCTAACACCTCAAAACCCATCTATGAAATTGCCGAATTAGTCGGATATAAGAATCCAACCCATTTTTCAGCAGCCTTTAAAAAAATTGTAAAACAGACTCCGAAACAATATCGAAATACCGTTTAGTTCTTTACTCCTCTTCTTTCCCAAGCTTCTTCTCTATAACTTTCAGCTCTTTTACCACCATCAATGTGATTCCATCCTGGAGGCATTACTACGTACTTAATTTTATCGATAATGGTTGGAGCATTTTTAACATCGAACCACAGCTCTTTCCACATTAAAAATTGAACATGCCAAAAGCTCTCACTATTTAGTTCGTCATGCATTACTCCATATTCAATCTTTTCATTGTCGACTTCTTTCTGAAATGTTTTAAATATTCGATCCCAGATACTAAAGGTTTCACCGTAGTTTCTATCTAAATAAATATGATTTTTTGCATGATGAACACGATGAACTGAAGGTGTAATAAAAATATATTCTAACCACTTATGTTTACCTACATATTTTTCACTGATATGAGTTAAAGTAGCATATAATCTCGCAATTGGCTCAATTACAAATATCATAAATGGATGAAAACCTAAAATCGGTAACCAAATGAAATTAAATGGAGTGAAAAACACATCAAAAATAGATCCTCTTGCCACCACAGTTAAATTCATTTCTTCTGCTGTATGATGAACTCCATGAATGCACCAAAGGAATCTTACTTTATGTCCTAGGAAATGGATGAAAAATACAGTAAAGTCATACAATAAGTAGGCTATAATCCAGTAATACCATTCAAATCCAAGTTCAAATATTCGAAAATTATATAATCCGAACATTACACCAACAATTAGCACTTTAGAAAGTAAAAAGTAAGGAATGCTTTGTACTAAATAAGATACAATACTAACAACACCTTCTTTTTTACTTTCAATATAATTAGAGAAGATAAGTATCCCCCACTCTAATAGCATTAGAACTAATACAATCAAACTCATATGAGCTAATGATACCGAAAGGTTTTCTATTGTTTGTAAATCCATTTTAATTAACTGAAAAAGTTGTTTTTAAAAAATCACATATTTGATTTAGTGCAGCCTTAGAAGGATTGGTGTCTTTCAATGCATTTAATACAACAAAATCATGAATAGTTCCGCCATATCTTGTTGAAATTACTTGAACTTTAGCCATTCTTAATTTCTTTGCATACGCTTCACCTTCATCTCTTAGAACGTCATATTCGGCGGTAATCAATAATGTTTGAGGTAAGTTTGTTAGCTCTTCATTTGTAGCTTTCAAAGGAGCAATTTTACTCGAATAATGCTTACTTTTATCTGGAGCATACATATTCCAAAACCAGATCATAATATCTCTAGAGAGATAATGTCCTTTCGAAAATTGTTCGTATGATTTTGTATTCGTATTCGTATCCGTAACTGGGTTGATTAGAATTTGAGATACTAATTCAAATTCTTGTCTTTCTTTGGCCATTAAGGCAATTACAGCCGCCATGTTCCCTCCTGCACTATCTCCTCCAACACTTATTTTATTTGGATCCAATCCATGTTTTTTTCCATGTTTAGAGAGATATAAAGCGGTTAAATATCCTTCCTCATTGGCAATTGGAAATTTAGCCTCAGGTGCTCTTGAATACTCAACAAATACAATTCCAATATTTGCTCTAAGTGCAATATCACGCATTAATCGTTTATGAGTTTCAAAACTATTGTAAACCCAGCCACCGCCGTGGAAATAAATCAAAACAGGTAATATTTTTTTCTTAGATTTTTTAGGTTTTACAACAATAGTTTGAACTGTTTTTTTATTCAAATTGAATGTCTCATTTTCAATAATTACTTCATCATAGTTTAGAGTAGAGTCTTTCTGCATTTCTACCATTGCATTTCGACCAATTTCTAAAGATAAGTCTTGTAAAGATGGCCCATCGTATGAGTGAATAGCGTTTAAAAACTCTTGAACATCAGGATCTAAACCATAGCTTCCAGCCAAATTGGTTTGTGCAATTCCTTTTAAATGAAAGATAATTGCTAATAGTATAATTAGTTTTCTCATTTATTAAATACCAGGTTGTACGGTTTTTAATTCTCGGTTTTTACGACTAGCAAGCATTTTATTTATGAAATGTAGCACTGTAAAAGTTCCCACATTAATTCCTAAAATGATAATTAAAACCGTTATCTCGTTGTATGCTGAAAAGTTTGTAAAAGCTAATGTCCAGTAAATTAATACCCATTGAATTAAATAGAACGGAGTTACATTTTTACTGCAGTAAAAAAATAGCTTAGAGATATAATTATCTCTTGGTAATAAGCGTTCAATATGATAGTAAAACCAAAAAAGAACTAACAATATTCCCATTAACCCCATGGTTCCGCCAGGACCTAAATGATAATAATCTCCAAAGTGATATTGATAATCATAATCACAAAGTAGCTTTCCTGAAATTAAAAACACAATTCCAAGAATCAACATAGGTCGAAATAATGATTTTTCTGGATTATCTTGATTTTCAAGATAACTAAGACCTAAATACAATCCTATTAAAATAAAGGATAACCAAGGGAATAATGGAAAGTATACATCAAAGTTATTTCCCCATAAGAGATTTAAAACGTAATCAACTCCAGGAATTCCCAATTGTAAACCGCTTACTACTTTTGATAGCCACATAATAACCAAAGCAGCTACTAATGTTATGTGTTTGTTTTTTACTAAAAATTTGAATGATAATCCAATAATAAAAAGTGAAATACCAACTAATTGAAACATATCTCCTTTCAAGAAGTAATTTAACATTCTTACAGGATTATTAATTGAAAGTTCACTCGCTTGTACGAAAGCTTCAGGGAAGCCTCCAAAGAGTAAAAGCGGAACTATAAAGCGCAGAAAATTTAGAACATAACCTAAACCAATTATTAAAAGTGCCTTTTTTAAAATTCCGTTTTTATTTGCATTTCTAGAGAATGCGAAAGAAATTCCCATTACAATTAAAAATATAGGAGAACCTCTTTCTAATAATTGCACAAAGTTACCTGTAATGCTATTTTCCCAAGTATCCATAGTTGCGAAAAGCATTAATACATGTACTGGTATCATCATTAATACACTAAAACCTCGAGCAAAATCAACTGCTCGTACTCTATTTTGTTTTTTCATTTTATTTGTAGTTGTTGAGAAGGTTTATAAGTTTTGCCAGCTTAATTTTTTAGATAAAGGCTTTCTTCGTCTGTTTCCTAATTCTATATCTTCTTTTAGATGTCCCATAAAGAAAATTCCAAGAAACCTTTCTCCTTCTTCTAATTGTATGCGTTTACCATATTCCATTGTTGCTTCTGCGGTATCCCAATAACAACCTAAGTTCATAGCAGTGCAACTCAACCACATGTTTTGAATAGCACATGATATGGCTGCAATTTCTTCCCATTCAGGAAGCTGAGCTCTTTTACTAGGCTGAAATACTAAAGCTAATAGCGTGGCATTTTCAGCATATGATTTTGTAGTTTCATAGCGTTCGTTAGAAAATTCTTTTTCTGTATATAACTTTCTATAATAGTCCGCCATATATCGGCCTAAATCTTGTTGATGTTGGCCTTCCAGAACAACAAACCTCCATGGTTGAGTAAGTTTGTGTGTTGGAGCCCACAGACCATTAGTTACAACAGCTTCTATGGTTTCTTTACTAACTTTTTGCTCTGAAAAATCATATGCGTAAGTCGTTCTTCTCTCTTTAATCAATTGTGTAAATTCCTCAAAATTCATATTATACAGATACTGAAATAGTGTTAGTAATTATTCTTTCTTTTCTGAATTTAGCTAAAGGATTTTCAAGTGTTCCAACTAATTTTAAACTTTCAATAGGATCGGCTAAATCTAACATTTGCTTGGTGTTACCTAATTGTAATCTATTCAAACAACAACGATCAAACTCATCAACAAATAAATCATAACGCTCATATTTTTCTTTGAATTGAGGGAATTCGTCTTGATATTCATAAATACATTCTGCTACCAACTGCCAGAAATTATGTTCAGAAAATCCGATTTGAGTATCCAGTTGTGCTGCCATAAATCGAAAGAAACAATCAAAAACATCAGTAAAAATTGATAATACCTTCATTGTATCTGTAGTCTCTGTAAATAAGCGATCAACATGTTCAGGTAATTCCATTTTGGTATTAAATACAATTACTTCTTCTGTAATATCTTTCATTAATACATAGACAGGAGTATGTTCTTCAAGAACCATTATTAAATTTTCTCCATGCGGCATAAACACAAATTCGTATTGATAAAAGCAGTGTAATAATGGTGATAAATACGCCCTTAAATAATGTTTAATCCAAGTTGTAGCACCGTAAGGAGAATTTTCAATTAAAGATGCTAATAGTGAATTGTCTTCAGAGTCAAGATGTAATAATGCAGCCATTGTTAATACTCTTTGATTCGAAGATATTTTGGTAAATGGACTTTCTCTCCATAATGCCGAAAGCATTTTATTATGAGGATTTGTTTTACCTAATACTTCATAATAATGATTTTGATATCCTATCGTTGCCACCTCACCAAGCATTGTAAATCCATTGTTCAACAAATATGAATCTTCCGATAGAAGATTAGTAATCCAAGTGGTAATTGGTGGAGTACTTTTCATATAGTAAGGAGACAAACCTCTCATGAATCCCATATTTAGAATGGATAAAGCTCCTTTTGTATATAATTTTTCTGGATTTGTGACATTAAAAAGTGTTCTTATAGATTGTTGTGCTGAATATTCATCTTCACTTTCTCCAACAAAAACTATATTCTTTTGTGCAATGTCTGCGGCAAATACATGGGTAATTTTATTTGTCCATTGCCAAGGATGAACAGGCATGAATAGATAATTATTTATATCTAAATCCATGTCTTTAATTATTTGAGAGAATTCATAAACTTTTTCCTCTCCCAATTCACTGCGTAATAGATTGTCGTAATCATAATCTTTGATGCCTGTGAAAGAAGCATAATTTTTATGGACTCCAATCCAAACTATGTGAAAAGGTTTGTTTGCTTCAGGTGCGTATAATTGATAATCATTGGTGTTAAATCCTATTCTACCATTATTGGCAACAAAACAAGGATGACCTTCAGTCATTGCATGTTCAATATCTTGGAAACTTTTATTGTAAAGTTCATTGGCTAAAAATTTCTCATTAGCCAATTTATAAGCTGCTCCAAATAATGTACTTGTTATTTCTTCTAAATACGTTCCTAAAAACTGATCTGGAATACCAAGTGTTTTTCTGAATTCTGTTATAAAAGATAAAGCATCTAAAGATCCGTTATATGTATTTCCGTCACGTTTAGTAATACTTTTAGTATCGATGTACCAATGATCTAACAGGTATTTTTTAGCGTTAAATTCATAAGTAAATTGCTTACAATCAGAAGTAATTCTGTAACGATTCCAACCATTCTCAGATTTTAAAAATTCTGGTGTAAGAATCAGTTCATGAGAAAACTCGCTAAGCGCTTTCTTTATTAAATTACGATTTACAATTTCCCAAATATGAGGTTGTAAATGTGATATATTCCTATCAAACATTTTAAATTTTCTTAATTGCTTCTTGGTATAATTTCTTAGTACAAAAAGCTAATGATGCTACTTTATGTGGCAATTCTATTTCTTTCTGGTATACAAAACCTGCTTTCTTGTTTAACAAATGAATTTTATCATTGTTTTTGTCAGGTTCCACTACTACTCTATTTACAAAGGATAAACTGAAGAAATATTCCATTACAGTTCTGAATACTTCCCAAGTAAATTTTGGTATTCTTTTTTCAACAGGAGCAACTAAAATGTGCATTCCATAATCGTTATCCAGAGCTTCATAATGAGATGAAATGATGTCTTCAGAAGCTTTATATCTCTCCATTAGAAAAATAGGTGTATCGTTTAATAATCCGATATAGGTATGATGATGATTGTTATCCTCAATTTCTTGATATGATTGTTTTACTTCATCTCTAGTTTGTCCTAACATTCCCCAATATTTTGCATAGGGTTTTGTTACCCAACTAAAAAGTGTATCTATATCAGAATCTAATTGAATAGGTCTTATGCTCATTGTACCTATTCCCTCAATTTCCCTACTAAAAACTATTTGATTCGTTGAAATCATATTATACTTCTTGAGTTTTAAATTGAGCTATCGGATTTGTAAGTTTTCCTGCAAATTGTAACAGTGCTACTGGATCGTCTAAATCAATCATTTGTTTATGATTATTTAGTTGTAATCTATTTAAGCATGATAGTTTGAAATCATCGGCAAACAAGTCATACTGTCTAAATTTCTGCTCTAATTGAGGAAATTTAGCTTGATATTCAGAAATATTTTCTGCAACTAATTCCCAAAATCTATTTTCACTATAGTTTGCATGTTCTTCTAAAATTGGTGCTAAAAAGCGGAAGAAACCATCGAACATGTCTGTAAAAATTGATAGTAATTTTACATCTTCAGGAACGGGCGCATACATTCGTTTTAAATGCTCTGGTAATTCTACATCTGGGCTTAAAATACAGGCTTCTTCAGTAATATCTTTTAATAAAGCATATGCAGGAATATTATCTTCTAAAACAAGAATTATATTTTCTCCATGAGGCATAAATACTAAGTCATAATAGTAGAAACAATGTAACATTGGACTTAGATATGCATTTAAATATTTACGAATCCAATCATCTATTGATAGACCTGAATCCTTAATCATTTCTGGTAATAAAGCATTACCATGATGATCAATATGCAATAAAGCGGCCATGGTAATTGGCTTTTGATTATTCTTAACAATAGAGTATGGACTTTCTCTCCATAATGAAGCTAACATTTTGTTATAATCATTATGTGGACCAAACTCTTCAAAATATGGATTCACATAACTTACTGACCCAATTTCACTGAGCATTCTAAATCCGTTCTCTTGAATATAAGAATCGTTATATAGTAAATTCTCCAACCAAACTGCCATCTTAGGAGCTGTTCCGAGATAATACAGCGGCAACCCTCTCATGAAGCCCATATTTAAGATTGATAAGGCAGATTTGGTGTAGAATTTTTGGGGATTACTAGTATTAAATAATGTTCGAATTGATTGTTGAGCTAAATATTGATCAGGTCCATAACCTAAACAGATTAAACCTCCTTTAGCAACTTCTGGGGCAAATATGTTCGCAAGTTTATTAAACCATTGCCAAGGGTGAATTGGTAAAAACAAATAATCTTCAGGATTATATCCTTTTTCTTTGATGGTTTCATTGAACTTCTCAATTGTTACGGTAGCTAACTCTTGACGGATTAACTTTTCATACGGTAAACTTTCAATTGCAGCATAAACAGCTTTACTTTTATGACCAGCTAACCATAGTAATGAAAATGAGTTTCCTGCCTCTGGTGCATAAGAACGATAATCAGTACTGTCAAATCCAATTCTTCCATTATTAGCTACAAAACCTGGGTGACCTTCTGTCATTGATTGTTCAATGGTTTGAAAATCAGCAGTAGCTAATTCTTTGGCAGTTGGATTTCCTTTGGTTATTTTGAAAGCACTACCATATAAAGTACTGATGATTTCTTCCAAATAAACAGGCATTTTTTCGTCTGCAATTCCCAATACTTTTCTGAATTCTTTGATAAAGAAAATAGCATCTAATTCTGCTACTTGATTATTAATAGTTTTTCTAATCGAATTTTCATCGATCATATAATGGTTTAATGCTAAGGGTTTTGCATTAAAAAAATAAATGACGTTACTATCGTCAGCCTTTATTACGTATTCTTTGTAACCATTTTCTAAATCATTTTGAATTTCTGGCTCAATTAATAACTCGTGAGAAAATTCACACAATGCTTTTTTGATTAATAAACGATTAGCTTGTTCCCAAACAGCAGGCTGTATATGTTGAGTTGATTGTTGTGGAGAAACCACATTATCTATTGTGTTCATAGTACTTCTCTTTGAAGGTAAAGGAGATTTAATTTTTTGTTGGTAATTTTCTTTAGTTAAAAATGTGAGCTGTGCTGTTTTGTGTGGTAATTCAACGATTTTATCTAATTGAAAACCTATTCTTTGGCACAAGGCAAACATCTTTTTATTTCTTATGTCTGGCTCTACTAAAATTCTATAGACCATCAAATCACAGAAAACAAAATCCATAATGGCTCTAAACATGAACCAAGTGAAGTTGTCTACTTTATTTTCTTTTGGAGGAGCAACTATAATATGAATTCCAGTGTCTGAATATTTAGCATCGTAATATTTACCTATTTCGTCCTTTCTGGGATCATATTGTTCTAAAACAAAAGCAGGTTCATTTTTATAATAACCTACAAATGCATTGTAATGATCTGGTTTAGTTAATTTCTTATACTCGTCCTTAACATCATCAAGTGTTGAGTTTTGCATTCCCCAAAACACAGCATATTCTTTATTTACCCAAGAATGTAAGAATTCTGAATCTTTTTCAATTTGAAAAGGACGAATATCAATGGTTCCAAAACTTCTATACTTTTTACTGAAAACTATATTCTCTGACATTTTCTTAGGTTTTAGCTAGTTGTTTATGATGTACTCGAACAGATTTAAACACGAAGAAGTATAATACTAGTGTTATAATGAATCCTATAAACGCGATAGTAAACGGAATTTGAAGTCCAAAGTCTTCTACAACAATCCCTACACTCAAAGAAGCTAATAAAACGCCTAAGTTTTGGAAAAAGTGAATTTTACTATAGTCAACAGCATAAGATTCTGGGGAACTTAATTCAAACAACAACACATCGAATTTTACTACACCTTGAAAAATTGCCCAACCATAAATGATTCTTCCTGTAACTACAAATAACTCTGAAGGTATTCCTTGTAAAAACAGTCCGATTAAAGCAATACATAAGGCATTTATAATTCCTTTATAACCATCATTTGTATTTCTTTTATTGTTTATCCAAAGCGCAATTAAAGCAACAAAACCTGGGATTGCATAAATTGTACCCGAAACGAGTTTCGTTTTAAAGCTTGAAAAACTTTCCCAATACATTGAGAAAAATGGTCTAATTAGAAAGTCACTGAAATATAAAATCAGCGTAATAATTCCTAATTTTAGAATAAACCCTTTAGGTAAAAAACGCTCTTCTTTTGGACCTGATTCTTCAGAAACTATTAAACCTGTTGCATACTTTTTACTTCTTAATAAATAGGCACTCATTCCCATTTGAACGAAATCTCCTAATGCCATTATTAAAAATATATTTCGAGGATCGATTAGGTCAACAGTTAAACCACCAATCACAGCACCCAAAATTCCACCAAGATGTACAACTACAGATAAAAGGCCAATTGTACTTGGATGTTCTTCTTTGGTTATAATTTTTAAAATGTATGGATACACCAATAAGTAACTTCCTTTAAAAATCACCATGGTTAAAGAAATTACCCAAAAAGCTATATATGATTCTGTGTAGAAGCAAAGTAAAGCTAGTATTCCAGCTACAAACTGAGTATAGACTAAAATGTTTAATTCTGATACTTTTTTTGAAACATATGCCCAGAATGGAAATGCAATCATAACCATGAAACATATTGCTGCGAAATAATATCCGACCAATTCAGGATTCTTTATACCGAAACGTAATTCAAAGAATTGTGGATAAAATGGATGCAATAGATAATCACTAACTACCGCAACTAACGTCATAACTATTAAAAAAGTTTTAAGCTTCATATTCATTTATAATAGTTACAGGTATTTCCTCGTCTTCGTGTACTTCAAATTGTTGAAATGCAATTTTTTGTTCGATTGGGTAATGTTCAATCCCAGTCATTTCTTTAATGATATAAGAATTTCTATATGCCGCCATTCCTAAATCTGGAGTTACAAAACCGTGTGTATGCAGTTCAGCATTTTGAACAAATATTTCATTATTTGAAATGTCTATACTATAGTTTCTTCCTACATCAAAACGTTCTTTTGCGTCCCATTTAATTCTATCTGAGATTCCATCAACAAAATCAGGAAGTTGATAAGCATATCCAGTTGCTAAAACTAAACCTTGAGTTGTATGTCTGAAATACTTGTCTTGCTCAATTTGATGTAAATCTAACTGAATTGAATCCTCTAATACTTGCGTGTTAATTAATTCAGAATTTGTACGAAGAGATACTTTAATTGGGGCTTTAGCTGTAACTCTTTTTGTATATAAAGTATCATGAATTGCAGCAATTAAATCGCTGTTAATTCCTTTGTATAAATGCTTTTGATTTTTAATTAAATCATCTCTTTTCGATTCAGGTAAATTATAGAAATAGTCAACATATTCTGGAGATGTCATTTCTAGTGTTAACTTAGAATATTCAAGTGGGAAAAACCTAGGAGAACGGGTGATCCAATTTAGTTCATATCCAATAGAATCAGCTTCTTGTAATAAATCATAAAATATTTCTGCTGCGCTTTGTCCACTTCCTAAAACTGTAATTTTCTCTTGCTTGTGTAGCTCTTCTTTATAGTTTAAATATTGAGAAGAATGAATAGCTTTATCTTTTAATTTCTTACAAGATTCCGGAATGTACGGTGGAGTTCCGGTTCCAAAAACTAGTTTCTTCGCCTTATATATTTTAATCTCTTGTGTTTTTGTACAAGTACTAGTCACAATATATAAACCACTTTCTTCCTCGTAATCAATATGCGTTACCTCTGTATTGAAATAGATATTAGATAGCTTTTCAATAGCCCATTGACAATATTGATTGTATTCATTACGCAATAACAAAAAGTTCTCACGGATATAAAAAGAATACATTCTCCCCTGCTCTTTGATATAGTTTAAAAAACTGAATTGATTTGTAGGATCAGCTAAGGTTACCAAATCAGCCATAAATGGAATTTGTAACGTTGTGTCTTCTAACAACATTCCTGGATGCCAATCAAAACTTTCTTTTTTATCTAGAAAAATTCCATTTACGTTTTCAATTGGTTCTGTTAAACAAGCTAATCCTAAGTTAAATGGACCAACTCCTATTGCAATAAAATCTGCTACATTGCTCTGCTTCATAATGCTTCTGTTTTAGGTTGATAAAGTTTACCTGTTTCTTCAATCATATCTACGATGTTCAACAAGTTATTTATGGTGTTTTTTGGGTTTAAGAGTGTGAATTTTAAATAGATGTTTCCATTTAATTTAGTACTTGCAATTGATGCTTTTCCGGCTTTGTATAAGGTGTTTTTAATATGAAGATTCACTTCATCATGCGTTGGTTCATGATCAGCTTCAGAGTTTTTATATCTGAATACAACTGTACTTAATTCAGGAACATGCGCCAATTCAAAATTCGGATTAGTAAGCATGCTATTATATACCTGTTTTGCCAAATGATGTACTTCTTCTAAATAAGAAGCAATAGTTTTTGTTCCTAAGGTTTTTAAGGTTAACCAAACTTTTAAAGCGTCGAATCTTCTTGTGGTTTGAATAGACTTTTCAATCAAATTCGGTCTTTCAGAATCTTTATCTTCTATAGGATTTAAATAGTCTGCATAGTAAGAAACGTACTGAAAATGTTTTCTGTTTCTGGCTAAAAATGCGCTACAACTTACGGGTTGGAATAGTGTTTTATGAAAATCTATAGTAATTGAATCTGCATATTCAACTCCATCAAAATAGTGATTATGAGTTTCTGTTAACACATAACATCCACCATATGCTCCATCCACATGTAGCCAAAGTTCTTGCTCTTTTGCAATTTTCCCTATTGTTTTTATGGGATCGAAACTTCCATAATCTGTAGTTCCTAATGTAGCTACAACTGCAATTGGAATATTCCCTTCTTGTTTAGTTTTTTCAATTGCAAGAACTAATTCTTCTGTGTCCATGCACATTCTATTATCAACTTTTACAGAAACAACAGCGTCATATCCCATACCAAGAAGAGCGGCGTTTTTCTTTATACTAAAATGCGATTTTTCCGAACAGAAGATTCTAAATTTACTAACCTGATCAGACCATCCATTTTGTTTGATGTTGATTCCGAATTTCTCGAAAGCATAATGATCTCTGGCCATTAATAAAGCCATGAAGTTTGATTGTGTTCCACCACTAGTGAAAACACCATCAGAATAATCATTAAATTTAAATTCGTTGCAAATCCAACGAATTACTTCTTGTTCAATAAAGGTTGCTGAAGTACTTTGATCCCACGTCTCAACTGCCGTATTTACAGTTGTAGCAATTAGTTCGGCAACAATAGATGGCAATGTAATTGGACAATTTAAGTGGGCTACGTAGGTTGGATTGTGAAATGCAATTGCATTTTCTATATAGAGTTCATTTAGTTCTTCTAACGCTTTATGAATCGGGTTTGAAGAGTTTATATCGATTAATCGTGCTTTTTGCTTATTAATTTTAATCTCTTCAATATCGTCACCTTTGTAAAATTTGCGATTCGCTAAAAATTTTTGAATATATACAAATGTTTTGGCTAGGTAGTCTTCATATAATGCTAACGATTCATCATTAAATAAATAACTGTTTAATGACAATTCTTTAAAAGGAGGAGCTTCGTTTACAATCATTATTTTTATTTAGTCTTAATAATGACGCAAAATTATAACGAGATAAAAGATCTCTAATGACGTATATTGGATAAAAAAAGACGCTGAAGAAACTATGTTTAAGATTTATTAAACAATCATGAGCTTAATTCATAATATTTAATGGATTGAGATTTTAATGAATTTGTAGACCAATCTGTCCATTGTCCGGTTTCAGGATTATAACCACATTTTAAAGGCTTACTATATATATATTCAGGTTTATCTAAAAAGGCACGACAGTCTGTGCATATATATCGAAATTCACAGGTTTTACAAACATCAACACTATCTTTGGTAATACTCCAAAGTTTAGTGAATTCCTTATTTTCTATAACTTCACTCAATGAAGTAAATTTAATATTGCCAAAATCTTTTTTCATTGATGGGCAATTCCTTATTAAACCATCCGTATCTATGGAAATTTTTCTATTTAGACATGAATTGAAATTTTTAGCTTCTGTATATTCTTTGATTCCAGATACATTGAAATTCTTAAAATTAATAATACCACAGGATTTATTTGAAACTATATTTTGTTCAGTAGCTATTATATAACCTATGCTTTCATTATGACGTTTAACTTTTCTTACTTTATTATTTGGAGCATTATAAAAAGTAATTCGTTCTACTATGTAATTACTTCTCATTATAGATAACAATTCATCAATCAAATTTTCATTTTCGTATTTTAGAATAAGCTCAATAGAATTTAAATAATACTTATTTGCTTCTGTAATAATATTAGAAATGAAAGAATAATCTGATTCAGAATACGCTCTAAACTCAACATGCTGACAATTTAATAATGATAATTGTCGTAATATATCATTAACGTCGTATTTAGATTCATTAAAATCTATTATTGCATTTGTAATTTGATGTGGACTATCCCATTCGGTACTCATATCAGGGAATAGAGAGATGTCATCAACATATTCACCTAATTCATTTTCAACTAAAAAATCCATTAACAATTTGAAATTTGATAGATCTTCTTTAGTCATTAAATTCTCTATATCCGATATTTTATGTGTCTTTAATTTTTGAAAAATAGTATAATATCCTTGTGGTAATTTATAAATATCATGACGGGTTAAATCGTGAATTAAACATTCTTTAACACCACTTACAATAACACAATCTGTATATATTAAAAAGTAATTATTTTTCATTTTCATCATCAAAATTTATGTTCGAGTAATCAATTATTTTAGAAATAGGTTTGTTGAATCTAGTGTATAAATGATATCCACCTAACTCAATATTATCCTTGCCATCTAGTAGCTCTTTTTCACTTGACTGCATTTCATTGTATAATATGAAATTATACCATAGTGGTAGGTTTTTTGTCAAGGATTTATTTGTTATTAATTTTTTGATTTTAAGTTCCATACTTGTGTTAAAGTTCCTTTGCTAATTCTCTTTCTAAATAGAAATTGCATGGCGTTGATACCATACTAAATTGTCCAACTGGATTTATTTCTAGGAATATGTAATTTCCGTTTTTATCTACCATTATATCAGCTGATCCAGTATTTAAATCTAATTCATTAAATAGTGTTTTTAAATTTTGTTCAATTTTTTCAGGTAACTTAAAAGGAATATTTCTATTAGGTTTTGAATTATTATACTTTCGAAAATCTAATTCCGTTTGTTTATCATTCTGGGAAAAAACACACATAGAGTAAAATTTACCTTTTAAATAGAATACTCTCAATTCATAACGTTTTTCAACTAAATTTTGAAATAAAGTAGGAGAAAAAATATCCGGAAAAGAATTGATATTATCCAGATTAACCTTTTCTGTATAAGTATAGTAACCGTGATTTTCTGTGAAATGATATAAATTATCTTTAATTGATTTGGTGATTAATTCATTTTCTGATTTTAAAATTTCACGAAGTTGCTTTTTAGTTGTGGCAATGAATGTTTTTGGTGTTTTTAACCCAATTTCTTTAGCTAACTCTAGTACTTCTAGTTTATTTAAATTTGCATTGTACTGTTTACCTACACTTTTCTTTTTTTCTAACTTTTTATGTATAAATTTAATAAGAGTTCTATTTTCCTCTTTAACTATATTTTTTAATTCATTTCCATCTTCCAATAAAATTTCTTTGTCTTTTATTCCGTAGTTTGCCTTAAAGTGTTTGAAGCCTAATCCAGCTTTTCTATACCATACACCGTTAGCACTATTCAAATCGTATATTTTATTATTTTTTTGAAAAATAATGGTGTTATCAAATGTATTTAGTTCTAAAAACTGAGTGTCATTAGAGTCACCGTTAATTCTTAAGTATGGTTTGTGAAGAAAATTTAACCACTTACATACTAATGTGGTTGTGAAGTCTCCTTTTATGGAAAAAATTAATTTCATTATAATTAGTTTTAAAATAATAAGCTAGAAATTCTAGCTTATTATTCGTAAATAGAAAATTTGGGATTAACTATAGAATAGTTATAGTTTCCTCTATTTCATTAGTTTTGATCTTCAATTTCCTTATCTGTATCTGCTGATGTCCCACCAGAGTCAGTATCTTTATCCCACCCCATACTATTTGTAGCAGCTGTACCACAATTGGTATCTGTGTTAAATAATCGTCCTCCATAAAGGTTTGATAATGATTCTTTTTCAATTTTTTTTCCAAAAAACTTTTCTAATGACATAATAAATTAATTTAATGATTACTTACTCTATTTAGGCTTTTCAGTATTCGCCTTGGTTACAACTAAGAACTCATTATCATGTTTCTATTTACACATATTTGTTACTATGCTAGTTTTATTTATTTTATAAATAGTCATATTTTTCATTTTTAAAACGTCCATTAAATCCTGAAAATGATTTACTTAAAGTATTTCGTTATATTTTATATTAAGTCGGGTATAATAGCTTTTTCTTTATAATTGACGTTTTTAGACAAGTTTCTGTGATTTTCTTCAAGTATATTTAGACTATGGAAAATCATACAATGAAATATATTCAGTCAGGAGAACTTCAGATTGCGGCCTCTTGTGAAACCACTTGTAATAGAATTACTGAGGTTTATCATCCTAGCTCCCTCCTGCTCTATACTCAAATAGGAAAACTTCATGTAATTGTAGGTGAAGATGAGTTTGAAATTCCTAGAGGTAATTTTGCCTTACTACGAAAATATACAGAAGCAAAGATGTTTAAAACGTGGTCTGAAGATGAAGGTCTTGCTAAAACCTATGGTTTTGGATTAACCAATGATTTTATAAATAAAGTAATTCATAAAATAGAATTACCTAAAAAAAACTACATAAATGATTCGTTTTTCGATATTCCGAATACCAAGAAATTAAGTGACTTGATGAACTCTCTAATTGTTTTTATTGATGATGAAAAATCCATTGATATTAATACTGTTGAAGTTAAGACACTTGAAGCATTACGAGCATTAGCGGAAGCTGATAATGGAATTTTAAATATTTTCAAAGAGTTTTCGAATAACGAGCGAGCTAGTATTGAAAAGCTGATGAGACACAATTTTTTGTATAATATTCCATTAGAAACTTTAGCAAAACAATCCGGTAGAAGTTTATCAACATTCAATCGAGAGTTCAAAACAATTTTTAATGAAACTCCTCATCGATGGATTATGAAAGAGCGACTGTATCACGCAAGAAACTTGATGAAATCAAATAAGCATAAACCGTCTAAAGTTTATTTAGAATCTGGATTCGAAGATTTATCACATTTCAGTAAAGCTTTCAAAAAACAATTCAATATTACTCCATCTGAATTTTATAAGTCTTTACAAGAGCTCTAAACTAAATTGACGTTTTAAGACAAGTTATATCTATTTGATTTTATTAACTTTATAAGAAACTAACAAACCACTTACCTATGAAGATGTCTTCAAAGCTTTTAGTGATTCCTATACTTTTAGTGGCCGGAATACTCTTAGCATCTAATTTAAATAACTCACCTAGTTATTCACCTGTAACAAAAGATTTGAAATCTGCGAATAGCGAAGATAATTTCAATAAAATGATGGATGTATTAATGAGTCCACGTTGTATTAATTGTCACCCTAATGACAATATACCAAAGCAAGGAGATGATTCACATCCACATTATTTTGGAATGTCAAGAGGTGAAAATAATTTAGGTTATCAAGCAACAAAATGTACTACTTGTCATCAATCAGAAAATAATAATTATTCAGGTGTGCCAGGAGCTCCGGAGTGGTCTTTAGCTCCAGAAAGTATGAAGTGGGAAGGATTAACAAGAAATGAAATAGCAGAATCGATGCTAGATCCTAAGCGAAATGGAGGAAGAAATCATGAAGAATTGATGCATCATTTAACTGAGCATGAGTTGGTACTTTGGGCTTGGGAACCTGGAGTTAGAGCTGATGGATCACAACGAAATCCGCCTCCAGTTCCTGTAGATGAGTATATCAAAGCAGTAAAAGAATGGTTCGAAGATGGAGCCAAAATTCCTTCTAATAATAATTAACCACAAAAAAGCTTTTTATGAAAATTTCATTTGAAATAAATAATAAACCAACAACAGTAGATATTGAGGATGGTAATACGCCTTTACTTTGGGTGATTCGTGATATTTTGGATTTAAAAGGAACAAAATTTGGATGTGGTAAAGCCGCTTGTGGTGCTTGTACAATTATGGTTGATAATGAAGAAGTTCGTTCTTGTTCTTACTCAGTTAAGTTTGCTGAAGGAAAAAAAGTAACAACTATAGAAGGTTTAGGAACTCCTGAAAAGCCTCATCCTGTGCAACAAGCGTGGATTGAAGAAGTAGTTCCTCAATGTGGTTATTGTCAACCTGGTTTTATGATGGCTACCGCTGCTTTGTTAGAAAAAGTACCAAACCCTACGGATGAAGATATAGACCAGAATATTATTAATGTTTGTCGTTGTGCTACGTATTATAGAATGAGAAAGGCAATTCATCGTGCAGCTGAACTAAAAAATACTAACAGTTAAATTTTCCATTATGAGTACGAATAAAGGTAAAAAAGGAATATCACGTCGTAAATTTTTAGTGAGAGGTGGATTAGGAACTTTAGGTGTTTTAGCTGTTGGAACGTATGCGTTTAGAAATCCTTTAAGAAGATCTATTCTTGAAATGACCGAAACCATGGCTCCTGCCTATATGGGAAGCGGAACAGAACCAAATTTATGGTTCGAATTGACTAAAGAGAATAAAGTTATTTTTCACTCTCCAAAAGTTGAAATGGGACAAGGATCTTTTACAAGTTTTGCCCAAATGATTGCTGATGAAATGGATTTGAAAATACAACAAATTGAAGTTATTGGAGCAGCAACTAAAACTGGTGTTGTTGATGGAATGAGTACAGGAGGAAGTTTATCTGTAGGTGGACTTTGGAAACCATTACGAGAATTATCTGCAACGATGAGGGAAATGCTGAAAAATGAAGCAGCTAAGAAATTAAATGTAGATGCTTCTTCTCTATCAACAAAAGATGGAATAATTTCAGGTGGAGGAAAAACCATGACTTATGCCGAAGCCGCAGATGGTGTAACAGAATGGAATGTTCCGCAGACACCTAAATTAAAGTCTATTAAAGATTATAAGTTTATAGGAAAACCGGTTGCCAGAATTGATTTAAATGCCAAAGTTTTTGGAGATCCAATTTTTGGATTAGATGCCCAATTACCTAATATGCTTCACGCTGCTATTATAAGACCTAGTAAAGTTGGTGCTGCATTTAAAAGTGCAAATACAACTGAAGCGGAAAAAATGCCTGGTGTGGTAAAAGTGGTTCAAATGGACAATTGGGTTGGTGTAGTCGCAAAATCATATCCTCAAGCCTTAGCAGCAAAATTTAAAATAAAGGTAGACTGGGAAGTATCTAAAAAATGGACTGAAGATGAAATTAGAGGTTTGCTTCAAGTGGGTAAAGGAGATGAAATGATAACTCAAAAAGAAGGAAATGAATTGGATACCAATGATGAAGATGTAGTTTCAATGACATTTACAAGTCCAATTGGCGCACATGCACAAATAGAACCTAATGGAGCTGTAGCGGATTATAACAATGGTGATATTACTGTAATTTTATCTACACAAGTTCCTGGTAAAACACAAGAACATGTAGCAGAAGCATTAGGAGTTGATGTTGACAAGGTAAATATTGTTCCTACGTATTTAGGTGGAGGGTTCGGAAGGCGATTAAATACTAATCATGCAATTCAAGCAGTTCAATTATCTAAAGCTGTTGGGAAACCTGTGAAATATATTTTTACAAGAAAAGAAGAATTTCAACATGATTTATTTCGTCCGCCTACACAACACATAATGAAGGGTAAATTGAGTTCAGATGGCTATTTAGATAGTTTAGAACATCATTATGCGAGTGGAGATGTCGCGATCGGATCTATTCTATTTCCAAATGTATTGAATGATGTTTTAGGAACTGATGTTGGCGCTATGCGTGGAGGAAATATTATGTATGATAAAATTCCTAATTACCGAGCTGTACAATGGCACACAACATTACCGTTTGCAACGAGTTGGTGGCGTAGTTTAGGATTATTGGCAAATACTTTTGCTATAGAAAGTTTTGTTGATGAATTGGCCATTAAAGCTGGTAAAGATCCCGTTGAATTTCGTCTAGCGAGTATTAGTAATAAAGGGAATAAAAAACGTTTATATGATGTTATTCAGCTAGCTGCTGAAAAAGGTAATTATCAAGATAAACCAGTAAATGGAATAGCCAAAGGATTCGCAGCTTCAACGGATGCGAACTCTCCTGCAGCACATGTAGTTGAAGTTTCTATTGTTGATAATGGGATAAAAGTTCACAAAGTTACCTGTGCTTTTGATTGTGGTGTTACTGTAAATCCAGATCAAGTTAAAGCGCAATGTGAAGGTTCGATTATTATGGGAATGAGTGGCGCTATGTTTGAAAAGATGACTTTGGAAGATGGCGAATTGTCACCAACAATATATGGTCCATATGACATGGCATTGATGAAACATGCTCCTAAAGAGATAGATATTCATTTTATTCAAGGTGTAGATATTCCATTACCAGTAGGAGAACCACCAATGGGACCAATTGGAGCTGCAATAGCCAATGCCCTAAGACGACTTACTGGGAAAAGATTAACAGATCTTCCACTTAAATTAAGTTAGAATTATGTATTTTATGGCTTAAATTAAACGGTAACCAACTACTGAATTAACTATTATTTTGACACACGAATTTAAAGACATTGTACTTCAGGCGAAACTCAATCAAGAAAAAGGAATCAAAAATGTATTAGCCACAATTGTTGATCTTCAAGGTTCTTCTTATAGAAAACCTGGGGTTAGAATGTTATTGTCTTCCGATGGTAAAATGGTTGGCGCTGTAAGTGGTGGTTGTGTGGAGAAAGAAGTACAAAGACGTGCTCAATCTGTTTTTGAAAGTGGAGTTTCCAAAATAATGACTTATGACGGTCGTTATCGTTTAGGATGTGAAGGTATTTTATATATTCTTTTAGAACCTTTTATAATTGAAGATACTTTTTTAAAGGATTTTTATTCATGTTTACAACATAGAGAAACATTTACCATAACATCATCATATAAAAAAGAAGATGAGTTTATTGGAAATATAGGTTCTCTAATTAAGTTTACTAGAACGGAGTATAGCTTCTCTCCTAACCTAGATAGATCAACTTTTGAATCTCATGAAGTTTTTAATCAGAAATTACAACCTTGTTTTCGCTTACTCATTATCGGTGGAGAACACGATGCAGTTAAACTATGTAAAGCTGCTAGTTTATTAGGTTGGGAAGTTGATGTAATTACTTCAGCTAAAGACCCCAAGAAATTATCTGATTTTCCAGGCGCAAAGTCAGTTATTGGAGCGTCACCAGAATTAGTTGATTTGTCTATTGATAATGATACGGCAGTTGTTTTAATGAATCATAATTACGTTCAAGATTTAAAATACCTTTTAAAACTTAAAGAGTTAGAGCCATTTTATATTGGAATTTTAGGTTCATCTAAACGTAGAGAGCAACTTCAAAACGAACTACTACATTATGTTCCGGATTTAACGGAAGAATTTTTAGATACTATTTATAGTCCTGCTGGACTAAATATTGGAGCGATAACCCCTGAAGAAATAGCATTGTCTATTCTATCTGAAATATTAGCTGAAACTAGAAAGAAAGAACCAATTTCATTAAGAAAGATTACTGGTAAAATAAATGCATAAACTCATGAAAGTTGCAACATTGGTTTTGGCTGCTGGTAAATCCTCAAGAATGGGTTCTCCAAAACAATTACTTAAACTAGGTAATACTACATTATTAGGAATAGTTATTGAATCGGTGTGCTCAATTCCAAATAATTCAGTTTTTTGTGTTTTGGGAGCTAACGCCGATTTGATCGAAAAATCAATTGAGTTTTACGATATAAGTATTGTAAGAAACATAAATTACGATCAGGGATTGTCATCAAGTATTGTAGCTGGTATTCAACATGTTTCTGAGTTAGATGTTGATTTAGTTTTGATTGTTTTAGGAGATCAACCTAAAATTGAATCAGAATATTTAAAACTAATGATACAATTGGCTTTAGAAAAGAAGGATTCAATTATTACTTCGAGATATCAGAATAGAAATGGTGTTCCAGCAATTTTTCCAAAAAAATATTTTAAAAACTTACTGAATTTACAAGGTGATAAGGGAGCCTCTAAACTATTGAATAACGAAGAATTTCCAATTTATTCTATGAGCGAATCAGTTGATTTGGTAGATATTGATACTCAGGATGATTATCAACATTTACTGAGTAAAAGCTAAATACGATATAGTTTTTCTGCTGCTTCAAGTAACGTTTCATCTGTTTTTGCGAAACAAAAGCGTAACATATGTTTATCCGTAGCATCTTCGTAAAAAACTGAAATAGGAATTGCAGCAACTCCATGCTCAGTAATTAACTCTTTAGCAAAATCTAAATCGTTCTTAGTGCTAATATCTTTATAATTCACAATTTGAAAGTATGTACCTTCAGATGGCAGTATTTCAAAACGACTCTCCTTTAAAGCTTCTTGAAATAAAGTTCTCTTATTAGAATACATTTTTGCAACCTCATCAAAATTTACGACGTCTAAATACTCAGAAATTACATGTTGTGAAATACTATTCACACTGAAAACTAAAAACTGATGTACCTTTTTAATTTCTTTCATAAGGTGTTCAGGAGCAATTAAATATCCAACTTTCCACCCTGTAACATGCAAAGACTTTCCAAATGAAGAAGCCACAACCGCTCTTTCTCTTAATTTAGGTCTGCTATTAACTGAAACATGAGCATGTTTAAACGAAATGTATTCATACACCTCATCACTTAATAAGATAACATTGGGATGTTTCTCAAGTATTAATTCTAATTTTTCAGAATCACTTTCTGACCAAATTTTCCCCGTTGGATTATGTGGATTGTTTACTACAATCAGTTTCGTTTTTGATGTCATTGCATCCTCAATTCTATTGAAATTCGGAGAATAATCGTCATTTAAAGAAATTCTTATGGGCTTCCCTCCTGCTACCAATACAGATGGTTCATAACTATCATAACTTGGATCTAAGATAATAACTTCATCTCCAGATGTAACTAATGCATTAATTGCTGTGTAAATACCTTGTGTAGCTCCAGAGGTTATTAATAATTCTGAGGAAGTATTAATGGCTCTTCCATAATTATTTAAAGTTAACTCAGCTATTTTATCTAATAACGATGGTAAACCCGCCATTGGAGTATACTGGTGAATATTTTCTTTCAGTAAACGTTTAGAGATTTCGAGTAACCTATTATCTACTGGAAAGTTCGGAAAACCTTGAGATAAATTAATTGCATTATGCTGATTTGCCAATTGAGACATTACAGAAAATATACTAGCTGAAGTATTAGGAAGTTTAGACATATGAAATTGAAAATCTGGTTTTACGAAAATAATATTTTGAATTAGAAAATGATAAAAAAATGGATGTATACCTAAGAAACCAAAATGTGTAATTCTAATACCAAAATGTATAATTCTTAGGCTTTATTCTGACACTAACTTTGTAATCAAATAATTAGAACTAAATTTTAAAACACATATTATGAAATTACAAGAAGGAAAAAACAGTGTAAATTTTACATCATTTGGAGTTCAATTAGCAGGAGATTTATACCTTCCTGAAGGTTTTGATCCAAGTAAAAAGTATAAAGCAATTGTTGGAGCAAGTCCATTTCCACAAGTAAAAGGACAAATTCCAGCTATATATGGTCCAGAAATGGCAGCACGAGGATTCATCTATTTAGGATTTGATTACCTAGGAATGGGAGATTCTCCTGCATTACCTGGAGAATTCAAAAAAACTAGATATATGTTTAGGTTAATTGAAAACACATGGGACGCAGTTTCATATTTGGGAACACTTCCATTTGTTGATGAAATTTATGGTTTAGGTGTTTGTCAAGGAGGTTCTATTGTTGCATCGGCCGCAGTAACTGATCATAGAATTAAGAAAATTGCTACCGTTTCAGGTATGATGGCTGCAGATGCCTTTCAATGGGGAAATAAAGATATAGCAAATATGATGATTGCTGGAGCGAACACTTCGAAACAAAAAATGTATGAAACAGGTGAAGCAGATTACACTTGGCCAATTGTTCTTCAAGATCATATGACTAGAGAAGAATTTGTTGCAACAGGAACTCCAATGGCAGAAGACACCTACAATTTCTATGGTAAAGATGGTGTAGCTGGACCAGGAAAAGTCGAACATTTTACTTGCGAACATATTGGTGACCAGGCTATGCAATCACTTATTTCTATTGCTGAACATTATGCTGATAAAATTGCACAACCTACTCTTGTGATATATGGGAAGAATGCATCAACAGCTATTTGCTCAACAGCTTTTATTGACAAACTTGCAAACGAACATGAAGTACTTGCATTTGATAAGTTCAGCCATGTTGATTTTTACTGGAAACCCGAAGCAGTGAAAGTGTCTACAGATGCCGTTGCGGATTTCTTTAATAAATAAGTAATAATAAACTACAATTCAAATTAGAATCTCTTGTCAATTAGCTACAAGAGGTTCTTTTACATAAAAGATGATAATAAAAGAAGACTTAGTAAAAAAAGTACAAGGAGAAAGAGTCCATCAAATTAGAGTCGGTAAAACTCATAGATATATCGATATTACAATTGTAAGTACAGAAAATAGATTTTTCGTTCGTAGATATAAATTTGGAAATAAAAGTTGGTATGAAGCTTTTATTGATAATCCTGAAGGACAAATGAAAATCGGCGGTACTATTATAGATGTTCAAGGAAGAATACCAAAAGATTTAGAAAAGATAAACCCTTTAGTGAATAAAGCTTATCGCAATTTATTAGGATTTATCTATCCATTAATGAGATTAACTTTCAATTCAAAGAGACATGAAAACTCAACTTTGGAGTTGATACCAATTGATATGGATAAATAATATTAACTAAGAATTAATTGTAAATTTATAAGGAAATCGCGGAGTAATGAGAAAATTAAATTTTAAAGATATTACAGAATACCATAATTACTTTGATCTGGGCGAACCTGAAAATCCTTTATTCAGTATTGTTCATACACATCTTAAAAATGGAGAGTTATCTAATTGCGAGACTAACGAAACTGCAGAACCTATAGAATTAACTTGTGATTTTTTTAGTATTAGTTTCAAGAAGATCATTTCTGGTGAATTAATTTACGGTAGAACAAAGTATGATTGCACAAATGGAACACTTCTTTTTACAGCACCGAATCAAAGCATGATGTTTAAAGACATGGTTTTTAGTTCAGAGTCATATCATATTGCTTTTCATAAAGATTATATACGCTCATTAGATATTTATGAAAAAATAAAAAAGTATAATTTTTTCAATTACAATGTTAACGAAGCGTTGCATTTATCTCCCAAAGAAGAACAAATAATAAAGGATCTGTTCCATAATATTAAAATAGAATATGAAACAAATCAAGATGAGTTCAGTAAAGAGATTATCATTTCTCAATTAGAGACGTTACTAAAGTATGCTGATCGATTTTATAAAAGACAATTTTTAAATAGAACAGATTCTAATAAGCAGTTAATTACTAGGTTTAAAGATGTTCTAAATACTTATTTTGATCAAAATTTATTTGCGGAAGAAGGAATTCCAACTGTGGAATGGATGGCTGAACAATTGAATGTTAGTCATCGTTACATGAGCGATACTATTAAAATAGAAACAGGTAAAACAGCGATAGATCAGATTAATTTATTTTTAGTTGAAGAAGCTAAAGGATTATTACTTAATCCAGAATTATCAATATCCGAAACAGCTTATAAATTGGGATTTGAGTATCCACAGTATTTCACGAGAGTTTTTAAGAAAAAGGTTGGATTAACTCCAAAACAATACATTAAATCTCACTCCTTGAATTAATCAGATATTTTATTATTTATTGATAGTTGTGTAGTATTAAACATTTTCTATACAGCCTGTTATATCTTGTTTGTTTAATCAAAACCTTAACATTTCTTTCACGAATAAGGCCTCAGGTTATCCGTAAATTTGATAGAAATAAATCAAACCATGAGAAAATTAATACTAACACTACTAGTAGGGTTGTTTTGTTTACCTTCATTTGCAAACGACTCATTAACAAAAGATTTTACAACTGGTAATCCAGAAATTGGTTCAATAAACGCCATGACTTTTGGTCCAGAGGGAATATTATTTTTAGGAGACAGTAAAAATTCACAAATTGTTGCAGTTGATATGAGTTCAGCAAAGAAGGCGACAAACAAGAAGTTATACTTAAAAGATATTGAATCACTTTTAAGTGATTTATTGGGTGCTGATAGCGATCAATTACAAATTATAGATATGGTTGTGAATCCTGTGAATCAAAACGTTTATATAGGTGCGCAACATAGTTCAGGGAAATCATTTCTTTTTCTTGTAAATAATAATACTTTAGAAAATGTTCCTTTAGGTTCTGTTTCATTTTCAAAAACAGCAGTTACAAATGTAATTAATGCTGATGCTAAAGACAGACGTGGAAGACCTTTGCGCAGATTAGCAATTACGGATATTCAATATGGTAATGGACAAATAATGGTTTCAGGATTAAATAATGCTGAATTTGCGTCTACATTTAGATCAATTCCATTTCCATTCACTAATAATCAAAAAGATAGTTCATTAGAAATTTATCATGCCGCTCATGGAAAGTACGAAACTCATGCTCCAATTAAGACATTTATGACGACAACGATAAACAATCAACCACATATTATCGCAAGTTATACCTGTACTCCATTGGTTGTTTTTCCTATGAATAGCTTAAATCCTGGTGCTCATACAAAAGGAAGAACAGTTGCGGAATTAGGAAACTGGAATACACCTTTAGATATTATTGAAATGACTAAAGATGGAAAACGTTACATTTTAATGGCAAACTCCAATAGAGCTTTAATGAAGATTAAAGTTTCAGATATTGAAGCGTTTAATACTTCTTTAAACACTCGTGTAAAAGAACGTGCAGGAACTAGCGGTGTTGATTTTATCAATTTACCATTTGTAAACGTTCAACAACTAGATAAACTTAATGATAAAGAATTTGTATTTATCCAGAGAGAAGCTAATGGCAAATTAGCGTTAAAAACAAGTTCTAATCGTTGGTTATAATCTTTTAATTACCGCAATTTAATGCGATTAATAACAATATTATTTTTTATAATGACTTTGGAGTTGTTCTCGCAATCTCCAAAGTTTTCTTTTTCTAAAACAGCTATAGAAGTTGTAGCTAACGATTCACAAAATGTGATAAAAGTCTATAAAGGCACTTTTAAAAATTCACAAGAAATCAATAATAGAAAATCTATTATAGGAAATTTAAGTACAAAAGGAGATCAGATAATTTTTTCACCTTTACTTCCATTTCAAGTAGAAACTATCTATACCGTAGTTTTTAATAACATGTATTATGAATTTTCTATTCCGTTAGAATCAAACTATAAGATTCTTAATGTTGAAAATTTGTATCCTAATTCTTCTGAAGTTCCATCAAATTTATTGAAATGGTATGTAGAGTTTTCAAAACCGGTAAACCCAACGAATATCTACGATCATATTTCCTTAATAGATAATAGAACTCAAAAAAAGGTAGATAGAGCATTATTACCATTGGAAACTCCCCTACTTTCAAATGATGGAAAGCTTCTTACATTGTGGGTTGAACCGGGAAGACAAAAAAGAGAGTTAGGTCCGAATAAACGATTAGGAAAAGTTCTAGAAATTGGCGAATCATACACATTAATCATTGATGGAAATTTAAAGGATGCTAAAGGAATTCCAATGAAGTCTGATTTTAGGTTTACTTTTAAAGTTTCTGAAGCTGATAGAACTCAACCGAATATAAATAATTGGAAATTCGATCTTCCAAAACCAAAAACTAAAGATGCATTAATCATTCATTTAAATGATAATTTAGATTATGGTAGTTTAACTCATAATCTTAAAATTTATGATGATGAAAATAATCATGTTGAAGGTGTTTTTACTGTAGACAGCAATAACAAAGAAGTTATGTTTTCACCACTTAATCAATGGAAATCAAAATCATACGTTCTAAAGTGTAATAAATTAATTGAAGATGTTGCTGGTAATAATTTAGAACGCTTGTTTGATAGAGATGTCCAAAAGGAAAGCCTTTCTCCTACTTTAGAGCGTATATTTTCTCTACAGAATTAACTATTTTAAAATTCAACTTTCTTCAATACCATCTTCTTTCATTAACTCAAAACCGTAATCTCTTAATGAAGAGATTATAGCTATTGAACGTTTACCTTTTTCAGTTATACTATAAAGTGTTTTTACAGGCACTTCAGGAATTATTTCTTTTTGAATAAAACCATCTAAAACAAGTTCTTTAAGAGTTTTACTTAACATTCTATCAGAAGCTCTATTAATACTCTTTTTTAGTTCAGAAAATCGCCAAGATCTATCTTTTACACGCCAAAGCACTGGCATTTTATACAGTCCTCCTATTTTATCAAAAACATATTCTACAGGTGTGTAATAGCGTTTTTTATCTTTTAAAAAGTCAGGCATACTTACATTAATGTTAGTTACTTACAAATATAGGTATTTGTAAAACCTATTCAACTGTAAAATAACTTTGTAAGAGTAATTAATAAAAATAAATATGTTATCACAAATAAAAGAAACTCAGAACTATGTTCATTTTCATGGTGCGGAGTATAAAGGGAAAATAGCAATGGTTGTTAGTAGTCCAACGGTATCAAACCAAACTGGCTGGCCTATTGGTTTTTGGGCTGCAGAATTAACTCATCCTCTCCATGTATTTCAAGAAGCTGGTTACGAAGTAGAGATAGTTTCTACAGAAGGAGGCAAAATTGAAATGGATGGATATTCAAATCCTACGGATGAAAGTGGTTATTCTGCTCATGATGTAATTACACTAGGTTACATGCAACAGGACTCATTTAAAGAAATACTTAGTAATACCAAAAGTATTTCTGAAATAAATCAAAATGAATATGATGCAATATTTTTAGTTGGTGGTCAAGCACCGATGTATACTTTCAGAGGTAATGAAGAGTTGGCTAAACTTTTTGCAGCATTTTATGAAGCCAATAAACCGAGTGCAGCCGTTTGTCATTCAACAACTTTATTGTTAGAAGCAAAAACATCTGATGGTGAATTGTTAGTCAAAGGAAAAACATGGACTGGATTTGCTAATTCAGAAGAAGATTTTGCTGATAGCGCAGTGGGTATGAAAATACAACCTTATCGCATTGAAGATGAAGCTAGAAAATTATTAAATACAACTTTTAAAGTAGCCGATCCTTTCACTTCCTATGTTATACAAGATGGTAATCTTATTACTGGTCAACAACAAAATTCAGGTTTTGTTGCAGCAAAAACAATTGTTAACGTATTGAATAATAGATGAAAACATTAGCGTTTATAGGAATAGGAAATGTGGGTTTTGCACTTGCAAATAACTTACAGAGTAAAGGTTACAACATAATTATTACATCAGATAATCCCGATTCAAATAGTGTAAGAGAAGCATTAAAAAAGAACGTAAATTTTAGTGTAGAAAAAGTTCAAAATGCAATTAATTTATCAGACATCGTTTTTTTGGCAACTCCTTTTAAGGTAAATGAAATCCTTTTAGGTAATCTAGATTTTCAAGGTAAAACACTTGTGGATTGTACAAATCCTGTAGGAATTGGAATTTCACATGGATTAAAAAGTGAGATTTCCGGTTCAGAGAAAATTCAGGAATGGGCTTCTTCGGCTAAAGTGGTAAAAGCATTTACAATCTATGGATTTGAAAATTTTAATGATCCATCTTATTTAGATTCTGATTATAAACCTGTTATGCTTTTTGCAGGGAGCGATTCAAATTCAAAGCTTGAAATATCGGAGATAATTAAAGATTCTGGTTTTTATCCAAAAGATGTTGGGAATTTAGATCAAGCACTGCATTTAGAACATATGACATTACTTTGGGTAAAAATGGTTAGAAGAGATGGACATCATCCTAATTTTATGTGGTCTTATTTTGAAAAGTAGTATATAGATAGAAGTAAAAAAGCGAGAATATCTAATTCTCGCTTTTTAATACAGTTATCGTAAATATTTATGAAAGAAAGCACTTGTTTTTTCAACTGCTAGGTTCACTTCTTTTTCTTGATCATAAAAGGCGAATTGATGCATAGGTGAAGGTAAATCTGTTTCTACCCAAACCAATTCTTTATCTTTTGAAGGCACAGTATTAAAGTATTTCTTGGTATAATCTGGTAACACACTTCCATCCGAATGAATCATTAATAAAGGTTTTTCTAAGTTTTTAGCAGATGGAAATGGATTAAGAGTTAACCAATCTTCCCAAGTAGCAACCGCAAATTGATCTGCATTCCATTGTGGAATTGCTCCTCTTTCTGGATTTAAGTAATAATCAAACTCTCCAAACATAGCCGCGGTTTCATCCGTTGTAGAAATGGCTTTGATATAAGAGAATTCTCCAGTCTCTGCATATTTCTTTTTAGCATCTTTGGCTTGTTTAATTTTCGTTTGAACACCTTCTTCACCTCCATAAAATAACTTTACTGCTTCAGCATCATGCAACCAAGAAGCTGTAGTTGCCACGGCTTTAATATCTGTATCTTCTGAAGCTGCCATAAGTGTATACATAGAACCTGCGCAAACTCCAAATGCACCGATATTATCACTATCCACTTCTGGTAAGGTTTTTAAATAATCAATAGCATTTTTAATATCCTGAATTTTCATGGTAGGATTTTCCCAACTTCTAGGAACACCTTCACTCTCACCATAATTTCTAAAATCAAAGGCAAATGTTATAAATCCGTTTTCTGCTAACTGCTTAGCATATAATCCTGCCATTTGTTCTTTTACAGTTGTCCAACTTCCTGATGAAACAATGGTTGGGTATTTTTTCTCTTCTTCATAATTTGATGGATAATATAAGTTTCCTACTAAATTTAATCCTTCACTTTTAAATGTTACTCTTTTCATGGTTTTTTGTTTTTGTGTTGTTTCTATGATTTTGTTTTGATCTTTTTTTGTTGAGGGTTTACATGATATTACTATCAATAAAACCGTTAGAATTCCTATACATAATTTGTTCATGATTATTGAATTTTATCTATTAATCCGAAAGCTTTAGCCGCTACAATTGGATTAAAAATTTCTACATATTCTGTTATTTTTCCCTGATCATTAAACTTGAAGGTTGAGTAATAATCATTACTATAAATTCCTGAATTGTTTTTCAGTTGAATATTTCCAGTATACTTCACGTAAACAATGTTTGGATCTTCCATGGCGTATATTTCTTGAATCGGAAAAGTCATTCCATCAAAGTTTGGAAACACGGGTTTCCAATAGTTTCTAATTTCTTCTTTACCATTGGCTCCTTTAGGAAATAGTTTAGAGTGATAGGGATTTATTTGTTTTCCATTTTCAGCAAATAATTCGGCAATAGATTCTGCATTTTCTGATGTTAAAGCTTTGAAAAATGATTTTACGGTATTCTTATTTCTTGTTGCTAAATCTTCAGAACTAGTGCTGTTCTGAGTTATTTCTTGAATAAGTTTTGTATTACCATCTTGATATTTAAAGTTAAACTTCATACCAGAGATTTTCCATTTTTCATTTACTTTAAGAAGATCAAAATCATAAGTTCCAACTACAGTCCAAACATTGCCGTTTTCATTTTCTAAGTAATGTGTAGCTGTGCCATAACAAAAGCTCTTGGCAGTATTTCCATTTACTTCTGTAATGAAATTCCCAATTTGATGATGTGTAAATGTGAATCCAGGTAAAATAGTTTTCCATCCACCAGTAATTTCTTGTGGTGATAATTTGGTTGCTGGATTTCCTGACATTGAAGAATAATCAAGAGTTACCTTGTTGTTAAATTGAGCTTCTACTCCACTCCAATCTCTTTTATCAGTATTGATAAATAGTTTGGTTATTGTTTCTTGAATATTAGTTGAATCGTCCATAATCTTTGAATTTGTTTGTTTTGATTGACATCCTATTACAGATGAAATCACAAGTACAATGGTTATTAATCTCATGTTGTTAATTTTAACACTACAAAGATCAATTAGTTATGGAAGGAAAGATTTATGAAATCAAATCAAGAAGTATAAAAATCAAAGACTATTGATTTTTTCTAAAATTAGATGGAGTTTGATTGGTATGTTTCTTAAAGAAACTATTAAAGTTATTTGGAGCATTAAAATGCAATGAATAAGCAATTTCTTTAATTGTCATATCTGTTTGTAACAATTTAGACTTCGCTAATTGAATGATATGCGTGTTGATTTGACTTTTTGCAGTATTCCCAGTAATTTGTTTAACAGTTGCATTCAAATGATTAGGATGAATAGCTAACAATTCTGCATAATAGCTAGGAGAATGTGACTTTTTATGAGCTAACGAACTTTCATAAAAACTAGTTTCAATTAGGGTTTGAAATCTAGAAAGTAAATTAACATCAGCTTTTCTAAACGCAGTTTCTGCTTCTTTTGGATGAACTTGATTTGTGAAGAATCGATTAATGAAATTTAGTAATACAAGTACATGTGCTTCAATTATCTTAGAAGAGTCTTCTTTTAAATTTTGCTGCTCTGCATAAATTTCTTCATACACTCGTAGAAGTTTTGAAACTTCCTCAGGCTGAACTTCAAATGGTATAGATTGATCTATTTTCAGGAATGGAAAATCAGTCAATAAATTCTGAAGGTATTTTGATTTTGAAATGAATTCTTTAGAAAACATTAAATAATAACCTTCCCAATCTGGCAAAATATCCCAAGATATTAATTGAAAGGGAGAATTAAAGAATACTGTTGCACCATCAGGAAAATTTGTATGATGTCCAGATATAGCTTTTCCAGAACCTTCAACTTTTATGGCAATTGCATAAAATTCATGCTTAAAGGTTGGCATTTTAGAAACTACGGTTGGCATATTTTCCTCAAAACTCCTGATATCAAAGTATGGTTGTTTTGATTCAGGAATTTGTATTGCTTTACAATAATCAGATATGGTTTTAAAATGATGCATTACTCAAATGTACGTTTTCTTGCAGATATGATTCTTATGATTAAAAAATCAGCACAAGAATATGATATCCTAAATGCTGATTTTATATAAAGATTAGATTAGCTCTAAATTTTTAAGTCCATTGGCACTTCTATGAGTAAAACTTTGCTATTGGTTTTAGATGTCAAATTAAAACGTTCAATATCCCATAATCCGAAACCATCTCTTTTTTCTAAAGACTGACCTTCTATTTCTACTTCTCCATCAAGTACAAAAGCGTAAACACCATTCTTCTTATCATTTATGGTATAGGTTGTATTCGAATTAGAATCAAAGTCTCCTAAATACATCCAAGCATTTTGATGAATCCAAACTCCTTGATCATCAGGATTTGGAGATAAAACTTGGTAAAATGAATTCTTTGTTGCTAGATCTTTAATTGAAATTTGATCATATCTTGGAGTTACATTTTGTTGATTTGGTACAATCCAAATTTGTAAAAACTTTACATCTGTTTCCTGATTCTTATTGAATTCACTGTGATAAATACCTTTTCCAGCGCTCATGGCTTGAACATCTCCTTGTTTTATAACAGCATTATTTCCCATGCTATCTTTATGTTCTAAATCACCTTCTAATGGAATTGAAATGATTTCCATGTCTCTATGCGGATGAGTACCAAAACCTTTTCCACCTTGAACAATATCATCATTTAGTACCCGAAGCACACCAAAATTCATTCGTTCTGGATTGTAATAATTTGCAAAACTGAAAGAATGATGTGAATCTAACCAACCATGATTAGCATGTCCTCTTGTATTTGCTTTATGTAAAACTGTTTTCATTGTTTTAATCTCCATATTCGGAATATGATTAAATCCGATTTGATTATTAATTTTTTCAGGATTATTAGTATTTGTACTACTTAATTTTGGTACAAAAGCCGTAAAAAATCCTGCTAATAATGAGTTTTTTAAAAACTTTTTTCTATCCATAAGATTTGTTATTATCCATTAAAACCTGATTTAATATGCGCACCATCACAATAAGGTTTATTATTTGAATGTCCACATCTACAAAATGCTGTGGTTTTATTTTTTGTTTCTGTATTCCCATCTTTGTCAGTTACTTTCAGTGTTCCATAAACTAACAACGGACCATTTTCAAGTACTTCAACTTTGGTTTCTAACGTTTCGGCTTCTTTATCATCCTCATCATTCATGTAATAGCTTAAAGCACCAGAAGGGCAATTTTTAATTTGAGCCTTTAGCTCTTCAGTTGTTGCATTTTCAATTTTCAACCAAGGCCTAGCTTTAGGATTATAAACTTTTGGTAATGCTTTTACACATTCTGCAGCATGAATACATGTTTTAGGTTTCCATACAATGGTTAATTCACCATTTGAATACTCTTTGATAATTTCTTTGTCCATGGTTGGTTGTTTTAAATGATTAAATATTAATTCCCTTTGAAAGAATTTGTTTCCATTCTGGATGGTTTTTAATGTAATGTGCTACGAAAGGACATAGCGGAACAAGCTTTAAATCTTTTTCTTTAATATCGTTCAGAACGGCTTTTACTAAAGCAGAACCAATGCCTTTACCTTCAAGAGCTTTTGGAACTTCTGTGTGTGTCAAATATATTTGACCTTGAACGTTTATTTTATATTCAATTTTGGCAATATGATTTTCCACATGAAATTCATATTGCTCATAGGTTTCATTGTTTTTTAATTCAAAATTCATGATGTAAAGTGGTTTCTTAAATTTACTAATTAAATTAGTTTTTTGCTAATTGTATTATTTTGTAATTCAGTTATTTGATGTTGAATTTTAATTCTTGAATTTTTCCTTCTTGACGATATTTTAAACTCCCAATTTTATGATCAAATAATCCATTTAAGTTGTTTCCAGAAGGATCTGATAATCTTGAATTGATTTTAAGTGTGTAATCTCCTTTTGTCCATTTTTGGTTAGGAATAAATTTCCAAGACTTTTCATTATTACTAAATTCAATTTTACCGTCAATTCTATCATCATTGGATGTAAAAACAAACAATCTGTTTTGTAAAGACATGATATCAATACTTTCTTTAAAATCAATATTTAAACTTTCGACTGTATTCGCTCTAGGAGATGTTACTCTCCATAATTGATGATTTGGTGATTGAGTATCTTCTTCCGTCACATAAAAATGTTTAGTGTAAGAATTCTTTAGTTTTTGACCGTAAATATCTTCTAAGTTAAAAACAACAATTATATAGTTTTCACCTGCCTGTAACGCACGCCCCATGTTTTTATTAATCTTCAATCCCGTTTTAACTCTCGATGGATCAAATATTATAGTTAACTGAGTTTGTGCTTCATTCCAAAGTTCATAAACGTTATTAAATATGGCTCCCTTCACTTCTACTCCTTTTGAATCATACAACTTGATGTTTTTTAAGTTTCCAGTTGTTTTCATTGGATTAGAAAACTGAATATACATGCGTAGTATATTTTCAGGAATTTTGTTCTTAGTAGGATATATTTCAGTTACTTCTGGTTTATTATTTACGCTTTTAGGAACGAAAAACTCTTTTTGATAATCATTCGTTTTAATGGTATAAGTTTTGCCTTGTAGAAAAGGAAATCTTGGTATAAAAATCATGGAATTAGTTTGTGCTACAAATGACCCAGCGATCTCTGTTTTCGTTTGCTCGTGGTTTGATGAATCCAATAAATAAACTTTTGTATGTTTCTTTTGAAAATTCCAGTTTTTCAAAATCAGTTTATCTTTTTTAACGATAAGTTTTGAGTCTTGACTGGTTAATAAAATGCTTCTGAAGAAACAGAATACAAAAAGGAGGTAATAAACGCATAGCATATGAATAATGGATTGAAAATCACAGGTAATGACACCTGTGATTTTAGTATTGAAAAATTACTTTTCTTTGACTAATTCAGGAAATCCTTCTATTGGTTTTAGCATGTTATGGAAGCTTTTCCAAGGATCTTTTTCTCCATATTTGAAATCTGGAAATTCATATTCACTATCAAAATTGCTTAATCTGAAATAAGCTCCTTTTAACTCAGATAATAAGTTTACTTGACCAGTATCCATATCGCGTTGTAAGGCGGTAATCATCATTTGATTTTGTTCTGAAACATGCATTGTACCCGACATAGGAACTGGAAATATTTTTACACCTTCTGGTCCCATTGAAAATCCTGAAGTCATTCCTTCACCTTTATTAGCTTCTGCGAAATCTTTCAATGAAATTAAACTCGCACTTCTCTCTTTGTGTATTATTAATAACTTTTTGTCAAAACTTCCTTCCCTTTCTTGTGCGGTAAATGTGATCATATCAATTGGCGTATTTCCAAAACCAAGTTCAGCTACAGTTTTACCTTTGATATGATTTCCTTTTTTAATTTCTGAAGTTGGAATACTTACTAGAGGTGTACAAGTATAAGCTGCAATTAATGTTGATTCTCCATTAATTTCTTCAAAAGCCATCGTTCTAATTGGAGCTCTGGTTTCTTTTTGCGTATGAACTGCATGATAAATTTCAATTCCAGATACAGATTCTTGAGTGCTATTAAAAGGATATGCAATTTTCCTTAAGTTGGATGCAAATTCTCCGTTGGTTAAACCAGCAACATATACAAATCCATCATGATAGTCGATATCTGTAATATTTAAACGAACTGAACTTCTACCGTATAATTCAAATTCATCTGTCCTTATATTTTTTACCTTTACGCTTGTTCTCTTGCTAACATCAACCAATCTCAAACTCTCTCCTGTTGGATTAATTGCTACGATTACGGTTTCAGCATCAGGAGAAAATCCTCTTTTTACAGCAATATATGCTTCTTGACTTACAGGATGAATTTGCATGTCATTAAAAATTAAATCCGACGGAGTCACTCCAAGTAATTTGGCAATTTTTCGGTCCACTCCTTTTAAATTAAATGCAGTAGGTTCTTTAAGTTCCTTTGCAGTTGTTGGAATTGCGTAAAGCATACCTGATTTACTATCACCAACAAAAAGCACATTATCTGGTCCAAAGGACATTACTGTAGCACCAGGTAATTTGTTTGGTGAGTTGTTAGTTTGAGTAACCAATTCTTCCTTAGGATTTGGTCCTTTTGTTTGTTGAGCATTACAACATACAAGTAATGTTAAAACAAACAGCTTTGTAATATTATTTAAGATTCTCATTTATGAAGTATTTAATAGTTATTGTATTTAAAATTTATAATTCAGTGTTGGTGCAAAATGAAAGATGTTTTCACTGTTTCCATTATTCTCTTGAAAAGTACCAGCGATGAAGTAACTTAAGTCTAAATCAAAAGATAAATGACGATTGAATTCGTAAGAAGCTTTGAATCCAAATTGGCTACCTAAATCTCTTGCTGTAATTCCATTGGAAAGTCTATTTATAAAACGTGGTGGTTGGTATAAACCATCATTTTCAGAAGCTCTCCAAAAGAATGCCCATTCAGCGTAAATGTTAAGTTTTTCCATTGGTTTAGCCGATATTGATGGATGTAATGATATTAAGTTGACAGGAGCAATTGATGCAGCAAGACTATAATATGCTGGATTAACAAATAGCGGATTGAATGTGTTTATTTTTCCATCACCAATATTCTTATCACCACTCGTATATTCTAATTTCAATCCTGGATTCCATAACCAATTTGTATTGATAAGTTTATAATGCCAATCGCTTTCTAAATTGAACGCACTAACATCATTTGTTCCTAATTCTCCAAATTGATAGATGAGTTCGGTGTTGTATTGAAATCGTTTACCAATTTTTCCAAAACGGCGTAAACCAAGTGTATGCCTTTTTTCTTCTCCTGTAACATCATTAAATGTTGCATTATTATTTTGATAACCTAAATAATAGATTTCGTTCATTCCATTAAAACCAGGTATTTTAAATTGGCTATATAATCCCCATAATTTGGGATTATTCGAATTATTATTAAACAATGTAAATTCATTGTCAAATGCAGAAAAAGTTGGTCTTACTTCTTTACCGTAGAAAGCTTGTATATTCGTTTTACCTTTTGAAAAAATGATTCGAGAAGCATCGAAAGCTCTTCTAATATTTGGACCTTCTCTAAATCCTATTAATCTCCCAGCGCCAAATCCAAGTTCTTGTCTTCCCAGAATTACAGATAATTTGCTGTGATTTTTAAATGGAATTATAAATTCAGCAAAGAGTTGATGAAAGTCTAATTCATCATATTCTACAAATTCTCTTTCATGACTGGTATATCCGTGATATAACTCACTAAAAATTCTAAAATATTTTCCAAGAACTAAATTGGTGTGAAAAGACAATCTTTGTGAATAAAAATCTTGATCTTCTTCTCCGTTCCAAAGTCTATTTGAATAGTGTTCGAAACGAGGTCGTATTTGACCACCCAATGATAAATAGATATCTTTATTCTCATTTAAAGGAATGAATTTTATGGGATCGAAAAAGTCCTTTTTATACTTTTCATGTTCCTTTAAGTACTCATAGTTTTCGCTAGCTCTAAAAAGACTGAATTTTGGTTGTTCTTTTAACTCAATATTTTGAGCTATTGAAATTTTGGTAAATAAGAGTAATACAAAATAGGTTATTCTTTTCATTATAAAGTGACTGATTAGTTTATTGAGTATAATTAGAAGCGTTAATCAATTGATTTACAGTTCTTTTTTTACACTTACAAAGTTCAGCCAGATTATTCTAAAAAAAAATAAGTTACATTAACAAAAGATATTAAGATAGCTTAATATTTAATGTATATTTAGTCTTCTCCTCGTAATAAGAAGCTTGTTTATGAAGTTATTAAAGTTGTTTTTTTATAGAACTTAAAAATTCTTTGGTAATTCCTAAGTAAGAAGCAATCATATATTGTGGTACCTGATTTACAATTTCAGGATATTCTTCAGTAAATAAAACATATCTATCTATTGCGGGCATTGAATGATTTCTAACGAGTCTTTTTGTAGTATTTCCATATGCTTTTTCGAGTGTTAATCGAAAATATTTTTCTAACTGTGGTATTTCGTTATACAAGAATTCCATAGCTTCATATGAGATTTGAGCAACCAAAGTTTCTTCAAGACAAACGGTGTTAAACATAGCTGGAGTTTGTGTTGTAAAACTACAAATGTCACCAACCCACCAATTGTCTAAACCAAAAGCAATAACATGTTCATTCCCGTCTTCTGCCATATAGAAGGTTTTAACCTTTCCTTTTACAATGAATGTTTGATACTTGTACACATCTTCTTCCTGAATGATGTATTGTCCTTTTAAATAACGTTTACTTCTCAGTTTAGAAATGATTAATTCTTCCTCAGCTTCTGATAAGGAAATCTTATTTTTAAAATGTAGGATTAACGATTCAAATTGTTTTGGTTCCAATGTTGTAAAGTATTAAGAAGAAATTTAATTCGATTAAAATGTGAACCAATATAGCAATTTAGAGATATATGAAATAAAAAATACGATTATCCATTGTGGATAATCGTATTCTTTAAAATTTTAGGATATCTTTTTGATCTAGTTTTTTGGTTCGTAACCTCTTCCAGGTGTGTAAGGAACTCCTAAATCAATTAATTTTTTCTCTAATGTTTTGATATCAATATTATAAATCTGCTCTACTCTCTTTTTAAGTACAATAATTTCATCTTTAGCTATTTCGTAATTATCACGATGCGTTTTTGTTGGAGTTGCAGTTGAATATTTTTGCTCATATCCAATTGCTCCTAAACGGTTAGCTACAGGTAAAGGTTGATCTATATCTAATCTACGTTTAACAGCATCACCATATAAAGAAAGTCTTACTTCTTTTAATTGTTTTTCAATATTTAATACATCTGTCATTAATGATCCAATTGGTTGTTCAGACTTTTTAATTCCTACCTTGATGTAACGCAATTTATTACTTGATTCAGACATTAAATTTCTAATGATTCCCATATCAGCTTGTAACTTCGCTAAATCCTTTTGGAAAGCTACTTTCTCAGCACGGTTTTTAGCAGGCATTTCTACGTTGTTTAATCCTTTAACTTCAAAACGTACTGGATCAGTTAACTTAGTCATTGTTCCGTTTTTGTATAAAGACATTTCAACTGTATACTGTCCAGGAGCAACCAATGTTCCTTCATCTTTACCACTGAAAGGGTTATAAAAAGATGATTTTCTTAAATTAATAGGATTTTGCGGCGTATATCTTAAATCCCAGTGAAATCTTTGCACTCCTTTTACCGCAGATTTAAATTGTTTCTTAATTACTTTTCCGTTTGAATCTTTGATAACAAAAACTAATTCATCTTTGGTTTCGTCAGTTTCAGCTTTTAATGCTTCGTAAGATGGATAAGGAGTGTCTGAACCAGCTTTAGTAAGCTCTTTCTCTTTCTTTTGACGCTTACTTTTTAAGGTTTTGTAGCTTGAATCGTAGTAATACGTGATTAAAGCTTCAGGACCTAAATTATCAGCAGTATAGAAATTATCACCTTGGAAAGATTTTCCAGGTAAACCTAAAGGACTACTTTGCTCCCACATTAATGCAGTTCTGATTGGATATATTTTAGCTTTCTCAGTCGGTTTAGCATTTTCAATAGTTCTAAGAACAGAGTAATCGTCTAAAACATAAAATCCACGTCCGAATGTACCTAGAACTAAGTCATTCTCGCGTTCTTGAATGGCTATATCTCTAACGGCAATTGTAGGTAATCCTTTTTTCAACTGCTTCCAGTTTGCTCCTTGATTGGGTGAAAAGAACACACCGAATTCAGTTCCTACGAATAATAAGTTTTTATCTATATGATCCTCCTCGATAGCATAAACACTTCCTCTTTCTGGCAAATTAGATTGAATCTGATTCCAGCTTCTACCTTTATCTGTTGATTTAAATATGTAAGGTTTAAAATCTCCATATTTATGATGATTAAAAGCCGCATAAATTACATTCTCATTATGTCTAGATAAGAATACGCTATTCACGTAAGATTGTTCGGGTGCTCCAGAAATCTTAGAAATTTTACGCCAGTTTTGTCCACCATCTTCAGAAATGTGAATTAATCCATCATCAGTTCCAGCGGCTAATAAGTCTTTATTTATTGGAGATTCAGAAAAGGCAACGATACTTCCGTAAAGCGAAGTCGATCCATTTTTCATCACAGCGTCCATGCTTACTACTCTGTCGTATACTTTTAAGGTATTTCTATCAATCTGTTGAGATAAATCATCGCTTATTACTTCCCAACTATTTCCGTAATCATCTGATTTAAATACTTTATTTGCTGAAAAATACAATCTTCCAGGAACATGTCTACTCACAACTAAAGGTGCGTCCCAGTTAAAACGATAGGCATTTTCACCTTTTCTTGCTTTAGGCTTGATTCCTACTGTTTCACCACTTTTTTTATCGTAACGCACTAATCCTCCATATTGAGATTGTGCATATACAATGTTTGGATTATTTGGATCTATTTGAGATTCAAAACCATCTCCTCCATTTGTAATAAACCATTCCGAATTACGAATACCGTGATTAGTTAATACTCTTGATGGTCCTCCTAAACTGAAATTGTCTTGAGTTCCACCATAAATATTATAAAACGGAGCATCGTTATCTACAGCAACTTTATAAAATTGTGTAACAGGAAGGTTCTTTTTAAAACCCCATGTTTTAGCAGCGTCAAAAGTTTCATAAATTCCTCCGTCACATCCTACTAACCAATGTTTATTGTTGTTCGGATTAATCCACATACAATGATTATCCACATGCTTCGTATCTTCTCCAACTAACTCAAAACTCTTTCCTCCATTGTGAGTTACTGACATCCAAGTATCCATTGAATACACTGTGTTTTCATCTACAGGGTCTGCAATTATTTCTTGGTAATAATTACCACTTGTTACATGCGAACTGCGTTTTTCCCAGCTTGCTCCTCTATTTGTAGAAGCGTAAAAACCACCTTTACGGTTAGCAGCCTCTACAATTGCATAAATGATCTCAGGATTTGCTGGAGAAATTGCTAATCCAATTCTTCCTAATTCAACACCAGGTAATCCTTTGTTAATTTTGGTCCAAGTTTCTCCGCCATCTTCACTTTTGTGCATTCCAGATCCTGGTCCACCACCAACATAAGTGTAAACATGACGTCTTCTTTGTAATGTTGATGCATATAAAACATTCGGATCTCTAGGATCCATAACAACATCGTTCACTCCTGTATGTTCATCTACTTTAATAACAGATTTCCAAGTTTTACCACCGTCTTCAGTTTTATATAAACCTCTGTCTCCGCCTTTACTCCATAACGGACCAATTGCAGCAACATAGACAATATTGGAGTTTTCCGGATGAACTATAATCTTTCCAATGTGTTCAGAGTTTTTAAGTCCCATATGTTTCCAAGACTTTCCGCCATCAAGAGATCTATAAACTCCATCACCATAAGCAACAGAACGTTGATTGTTATTTTCTCCTGTACCGACCCAAATTACATTTGGATTGTTCGGATCAATTGTAATACATCCAATAGAATAAGATCCTTGCGAATCAAAAATTGGTTCGTATGTAACTCCTGAGTTTACAGTTTTCCAAACTCCTCCAGAAGCGGTTGCTACATAATATTCAAATGGATTTTTAGGATTGAAAGCAAAATCGGCTATACGTCCTGAAGTTAAAGCCGGACCAACATTACGCCATTTTAATCCAGAAATACTGATTTTACTTAATTCAGATTTTTTGGTTTTGTTCTTTTGAGCATTACTAAAAAGATTCGTACTCAAAAAAATACTCAAAAAGATAATGAGTGTTTTTCTCATGAATAAAAGATTCTTAAAACTGTTTGATTAATAAAAATTAGTTGGTAAAAACATCTTTTAATAATTGCTGTAAACTTTCCCAAGATTTTTGGTCAGCTTCAGCATTATAGGCAAGTGGAAGTTTGAATTTTTCTCCATTTGCATCTGCTTCTTTAGATGTAAAACTATGTTTTGCTCCAGGATAAGAAACATATTCATACTTTTTTCCTAAAGAATCTAATGCAGAAGTAAATGCTTTTACAGCTTCAGGGCTTATAAATGGATCTTCAGCTCCGTTACATACTAAAACTCGAGCTTTTAATTCTTCATTTGGCATTACAGGTAATTGTACTCCGCTATGAAAAGCAGCAACAGCATCTAAATCTTCTCCAGTATTAGCCATTGTTAATGCTACGCTGCCACCAAAGCAATATCCTATAGCTGCAATTTTATCTGCATCCACAGATTCATGTTTTTTTAATAGATCTAATGCGGCTTTAAAACGAGCTTTTGCAACAGGAAGATTAGACATTACGCTTTGCGCAAATTTACCAGCATCACTTGGATGATTGGCTTGTTTTCCATCTCCATACATATCAATAGCAATCGCCGTGTATCCTAATTCGGCTAACATGTCTGCACGTTTTCTTACATAATCATTATGTCCCCACCATTCATGTACAATAATTACACCAGGTCTTTTTCCTTTTTTATTTTCATCAAAAGAAATGTATCCTTTTAAATTCGTAGAATCAGAAGCATAGATTACTTCTTCGCCTTTAACGTTTACTATTTCTTGTTTTGAAGTTGAAGTATTTTCTTCCTTTGGTTTGTTTTCATTTTTACATGAAAATAGTACAGTAAATGCAATTAGTACTGTAAAAATTTTAATTAGTTTCATTTAGGTTAGATTTTTGGTGTTATAAAGATAGTAATTGTCGTTTTAAAACTTGAATGGTTACAACGACTTACACTTATAATTATGATTTTCTTAAGATTTAAAAAACATTAGTTCATTTAGTACTATTATCTTTGCTCAATTACTTAATTAACTAGTTAAACATATATAGATGATAAAGAAGATATTTTTTGTAGCTATTCTATTCATGAACAGTTTTATGATGTTAGCTCAAGATTTGGTTCAATCTGGACCAATGGTTGGTTATTCGTCAATGAAGGAAGCTTTATTATGGGTGCAAACTACAAAAGCAGCCGAAGTACATTTTGAGTATTTTGATAAAGAAAACCCTAAAAAGAGATTTAAAACAGAAAAATATACTACTGAAAAGAATTTAGGTTATGTAGCAAAATTAGTTGCAGATGACATTCAACCAGGAAAGAAATATATGTATGAGGTATTCGTGAATGGTAGAAGGATAAAACGAGATTATCCAATGGAATTTCAAGCGCAAACGCTTTGGCAATGGAGAACAGATCCACCTGAGGTTAACTTTGCCGTTGGAAGCTGTAATTATGTAAATGAAAAAGAAGTTGATAGACCAGGAAGGCCTTACGGAAGCGAATATGAAATATTCACTTCTATTCATAAAAAAGATCCTGATTTTATGCTTTGGTTAGGTGATAACACGTATTTAAGAGAAGTGGATTGGGATTCTAGAAAAGGATTTTTACATCGTTATACACATACGCGTTCATTACCAGAATTACAACCTTTATTAGCATCTACGCATCATTATGCAATTTGGGACGACCATGATTTTGGTCCTAATAATTCGAACGGAAGCTATGCAATGAAAGATACAGCTTCAGAAATATTTAAATTATTCTGGGGGAATCCTAATTACGATGTAATTAAAAAAGGTGGAATTACAGGACATTTTCAGTGGGCCGATTTAGAGTTTTTCTTATTAGATAATCGTTATTACAGAACTGCTAATAACAATTACACTGGAGAAAGACAAATGTTAGGTAAAGAGCAAATAGATTGGTTAATCAACGCTTTAGCATCAAGTAGGTCACCTTTTAAATTTATCGCTATTGGTGGTCAGTTTATTAGTTCAGAAGCGATGTATGAAAACCATGCTTTATTTCAGAAAGAACGTAATTATATTATTCAAAAAATTCGTGAGGCTAGAATTGAAGGTGTAATTTTCTTAGATGGAGACAGACATCATACTGGATTGAGTAAAATGCAAGAAAGTGATAGAGTGTATCCATTATACGATTTAACTTGTTCTTCATTAACAGCAGGTGCACATAAAAACAAAGAAGAATTGAATGTATACAAGCTACAAGAAACTTTGGTTGGTGTTCATAACTTCGGAATATTAAACGTTAGCGGTCCAAGAAAAGACAGAGTATTAACAATGAAGATATTCGATAAAGACGGTAAAGAACTTTGGACTAAAGCTATTAAAGCTCAAGATTTAAGATACAGATCTAGAAGAAGATAATAGATAAGATTTGCTTTTAGAATAAATGGAATTATAAATTAAAAAGACCTTAGTAATAAGGTCTTTTTTGGTTGTATTATTTAAGTAAGTACTTAAACGGTATTAGTAACCAGCAGCTTGTCCGTCTTTACGACTTTCAGAAGCTCCATGATATACTTTATTTTTATCGTCCCACATAATTCCTTGGTATCCTCCATACACACCTCTAACGGTTCCAATTCGATGACCTCTATCAATCAATCCTCGTATCGTTGTATATGGAATTCCAGATTCTGTACGAATTGTTCCAGTATTCGTAGTTGTTTCTCCCATTGGGCTTGCTCCACCGGTATGATCAAATCTTGGTGCATCTCCGGCTTCTTGCAAATTCATTCCGAAATCTACTAAATTCATAACAATTTGTGTATGCCCCATCGGTTGAAAATCTCCACCCATGACTCCAAAGCTAACAAAAGGTTTTCCATTTTTGGTAATAAAAGCAGGAATAATTGTATGAAATGGACGTTTATTAGGCTCATAAGTATTTGCTTGACCCTTTTTTAAACTAAATAATTCTCCCCTATCTTGGAGCATAAATCCTAATCCTGGAGGAACCATTCCCGATCCCATTCCTCTATAATTACTTTGAATTAATGAGATCATTGTTCCATTTTTATCTGCTACCGTCATATAAATAGTTTCACCCGCAGAAATTTTACCAGCATTATATTTCCCTGCTCTTTTCCCAATTTGAGCTCTTCTTTTTGAAGCATATGAATCTGAAAGTAATTCTGTAACAGGTACTTTAAAGAAATCCATATCAGCATAATATTTCGCTCTATCTTCAAAAGCAAGCTTTTTGGCTTCAGTAAAAAGATGTAAGTGTTCAGCACTACCAAATTCAATATTTGAAAAATCGTATCCTTTTAGAATTTGTAACATCTGTAAAGCAGCAATTCCTTGTCCGTTTGGAGGTAACTCCCATACATCATAACCTCTATAGTTTACAGAAACAGGCTCTACCCATTCAGATTTATGATTACTTAAATCTTTTGCAGATAAAAATCCTCCTTGTTCTTTTATAAACTTACCGATAGTTTTAGCAATATCTCCTTTGTAAAAAGCATCTCTACCACCTTTGGCAATTTTTCTATATGTGTTTGCTAAATATGGATTCTTATAAATTTCACCTTCATTAGGCAATTTACCTCCGTTTTGTGAAATATAGGTTTCAGTAATGTTTGGGAAATTCTTTGATTGATAAAAAGGAATGCTTCTTTGTAAATACCATGCAATTAGTTCAGTTAAAGGAAAACCTTTTTCAGCATAATCAATAGCAGGAGCTAATATTTCAGACATTGGTTTAGATCCAAACTTTTTATGCAATTCAAACCATCCATCAACAGCACCAGGAACGCTCACTGGTATTGGTCCATGTGATGGAATTTTAGTCATGTTATTCTTCTCAAAATATTCCAAAGTCAATTTTTGAGGAGAACGTCCACTTGCATTTAAACCATATATTTTTTGGGTTTTGCCATCCCAAACTATAGCAAATAAGTCACCTCCTATTCCACAACCTGTTGGTTCCATTAAACCTAATGCAGCATTAGCCGCAATAGCCGCGTCAATTGCATTTCCACCATTTTTCAATATATCTAAACCAATTTGGGTAGCTAAAGGATGACTTGTAGCAACCATTCCATTCTGTCCTAAAACCTCAGAACGAGTCGCAAATGGTTCACCTGTGATTCTATCTTGAGCTTCTGTGTATTGAAAATTCATTGTAATACAAAAAGCCAAAAGAAGTAATTTTCTCATAATTATGTGCCTTCAGATTTGATTTGTGCCTCTAAAATACTAAAGAATATATTCTTAATTCAAAACAAAGAAGTATTTAACAGGACCATTTAAATTGTTATATATTACTTTCTAAAATAAAATACCTTTTATTATTAGTACATTTGAATAGTATCCTTAAAACCAAATAAATCATGTTTAGCAATTTAGCAACGAATAGAATTCTAGTCCTTTCAATCCTATCTATTTCTATTTTTTATTCTTGTAAACAAGAAAAGAAAGAAGCAAATGGAAATGAAGAAAAAGCAGTTGATACAACAAATTTAGAATTAAAGAAAGCTTTGACTTTTTATGCTTCTTTTGATAACGGTGTTAAAGCTGATTTTGCTTTGGGAGATGCTGAAATGTATACAGTTCCTAATCGTAAAGCAGTTGATTCTGCGAAAGTAGGACTGCACAAACCAGATATTAAACTTGAAGAAAATAAAGGGAAATTTGGTTCTGGGTTAGTTTTTACTGAACGAAGTAAAGGATATATCTATTATCCTAGTACAAAAAATATTGCTTATGATTCAATTAATTGGAATGGAACAATTTCATTTTGGTTAAGTTTAGATCCAGCTAAAGATTTAGAACCAGGCTATTGTGATCCTATTCAAATCACAGATGTAAGTTATAACGATGCTGCGATTTGGGTTGATTTCACAAAAGAAAACCCACGTGATTTTAGATTAGGAGTAATTGGAGATAGAAATGTTTGGAACCCAAATCCAGAAGGACCAGATAATGAAAATCCTATTTTTAATAAGCGATTAACTGGAGTTAAAAATCCTCCTTTTGGAACTGGTCAATGGACTCATATTTTAATTAATTTTTCTGGTTTAAATACTAAAGAAGGAAAAGCATCTTTATATATGAATGGTGAGTTGAAAGGAACAAGAGAAAATATTGATACTCCTTTTACTTGGGAGCTCGATAAGTCTAACATCTATTTAGGATTAGGATATATTGGTTTAATGGATGAATTATCAATTTATAACAGAAGTCTTACCGATAAAGAGATAACAGCTTTATATCAATTAGAAAATGGTGTTCATTCAATTTTAAAGTAAGATTGATTGTTAGTTCTTTTTAAAATCAAGAGTTCAACCATTGTTTAAAATCACTAGTTTTTTGTCTACTTACAATAAACTCTTGATCTCTAGGATTAGTGATTGATAGCTTGACTCTATGATTAAAGTGTGCATTTAATTTTTCAACTGAAGATTTCGAAACAATCTGACCTCGGTTAATCTTATAGAATTGAGAATGATTTAGAGAAGAATACAATTGATCAATTGTTTCATCTATTATAAATCGTTTGTGATGTGTAACTCCAAATGTGATACTATTTTCAGAATACGCATATAATATTTCTGATATTTTGATTTGAACAAAGCCACTACCCTCTTTTACCAAAATTCCAGATCTATATTGCGGTTCTTGCATGGAATCAAGAAGTTGTTTTAAAATTGCTGGCTGAATAGAATTAGAAGAGTTTGTTTTATTGAATTTAGTTAAAGCAGCATCTAAATCTTCTCGCTGAATTGGTTTTAACAAATAATCTATACTATTTACTTTAAACGCTTGAATTGCATACTGATCAAAAGCAGTCGTAAAAATTATTGGTGATTCTACTTCTATATGCTGAAATATCTCAAAACTTAAGCCATCCGCTAATTGAATATCCATAAATATTAGATCTGGATTCTTATTGATTTTAAACCAAGAAATAGCATCCTCTACAGAATCAATTATTTCCAATACATTGAAGTTTAAACCACTTTTATTAAGTAAGTTTTCTAATTGTCGAGCAGCTCTTGGTTCGTCTTCAATAATAAGTAAATTCATAACTATTTCTTTAGATCAGATGACTGTAGTAAAGGTAAAAATACTTTAAAAGAATCATTATCCTTTTCGATTTGTATCGGAGTATTAGAAATTAAACTGTATCGTTTTTCTATATTTTTCAATCCAATTTTGGTTGAAGGAAGTTTAGTAGACTTCAATTGTATATTATTTGAAACTAATATTTTATCATCTATAAGTTCAATAGAAATTTCAAGAGGTTTTGATTTTGATACCACGTTATGCTTTATAGCATTTTCAGTTAAAAGCTGTAAACTCATTGGAACAATTAGTTTATTCAAATATTGAGAAGGAATATTCCAATGTACTTTTAAGTTATCACCAAATCTTTCTTTTTGAATATGAATATAAGCCTTCACGAACTTCATTTCTTTTTCCAATGATATAAGATTTGAATCTCCAGATTCTATAATAAAACGGTATACGTTCGATAAATTATCTACAAATGTTTTAGCGTTTTCCTTAGGGTCTTGATCTATGATATCTCTTAAAGTATTCAAACTATTAAAAAGAAAATGCGGTTGTGCTTGATTTCTAAGCGTATCGAGTTGTGCTTGTATAATTATTTGTTTCGTCTGTTCTTCTTCACGAATAGATTTTTTCAATCGAACATAGTAATATATGGCTTCATAAATAGCCATTGTCATAGTTGTAATAATGGTTACTGGAAGTAAAATTCTTAATTGTGTGGTATGATTTACATTATCTCCTAATAATGAAAAGAAGAATTTAATAAACTTACCTCCTAAGTAATCTACCAGAGTAACCACAATAATTATTGATGATATAAAGATGACAATTCTCTTAGTATCATCTTTAAAATTTGGATATTTTTTTCTCAATAGAATTAATATTCCCCTAAGAATCATCCAATCACAAATGGTATAAAACAACGAAACACTCCAACTCCAAATTGCAATAGAAAATGGTAACCTGATAAAAGATTTACTGAATAAATAATCGGTAATAAAACTTAGCATTAGAATTCCAATTAAACTAAACCAGAAGTCATTAAAACCTAGATATTGTATTCGCTTTTTTCTATTGAATATGAACATGATTTAAAATCTTAAGAATGGAATTCCCTGCTTAGCTTGATAAAATGTAAAACCAATCCAACTAGCATATAACAATCCGAAAAGTAAAACTAATAGCACTTGTTTTTTATTCGTAAAATTTAATTTTTTAGAGAGTGCATATGCGAATAAAGGAATAATTTGAATAGCATGCAAACCAAAGAAGTGAGCAACTCTTAAATCACCAGCGATTGTACTCCAATTTACTAAAGGTAAGCCTTCTCCTCCATCTGCAACTCCAATATTATGTGACATTTGACTGATCATTTGTCCACCGATCCAACTTCCAAATATAATGATGGCCCATCCTAAAACAATTCCTATTTGAATCGATTTCGAGGTATTTAATTTAAGTCGTATCGAATCAAATAACATTAATACCATAATTAAAACATTGATTCCAATTAATAATCCCATCATACCAAATAAAACTCCGTCTACTAAAGAAGATTGATTGTAATGCGATTGAACGCCTCTAGCTCCTTGCATTACAATTATTGCAGTTTCAAAGAAAATAGTGAAAGAAACAATATTATTTATAATATTCCTTTTCTTTTTTGAATAGGGATAGAAGGTAATTAAATATCCAGAAGTCATTAAAAAAATAGCATCTGATATCAGAAATTTTAAGGGTTTTATCCATACGTTTACTCCCAACAACGTTCGTTCATCAACAAATAATCCGATAATAGCTACAACAGCAAATAGTAAATGAATTATTACAATACTAAACAGTATAGGACTTTGTTTTTTTACCGTATTAATTACTTCATTAAGATATTTCATTTTCAGTCTTTTTAAAAGATTTCATAATCATAAATAATAGAAAACCAATTGGTCCAAACATAAAAGTTCCCAATAAACAAGGTGCAATTAGAAGTTGATGAATATTATATTTTTTATTCTGATTAACAATCCACATTCCAACTAGTAAATCAAAAGCTAAGTAATGAACCCAACCCGCTAAAACAGCATTCTCTTTTGTGAAAAGTTCCATTACAGAATTTAATCTTCCAAAATCCATCATTCCTTCTGTAGCTAAATACTGGATGACATAAACAGCATAAACTAGAGATAAGAGTATAGGAATTAACTTATAATCAATAAGAAACCTTGTTACTTTCCATTTCGGGACAAAGAGTAATAAGATCCACATTGGCATTGCTATAAAATTTGCAATCGAAAATATTTCTGATGTTGTCATAGTAATACGTTTTAAGAGTTGGTTATGACTCAAATCTCTGCATAATTAGAGAATAATAGAAGCTAATACTTTTGAATTGTCGTTATTTCATGTTGAATTGATACATTATATCTAATATTGGTTCTGGTTAATATTATCTTGTAACATAAAGCTAATAAAGTGTTTAGGAAAAACACCTATACCGTTAAGAGGTAAATACCTAATAATTTGGATATTATTCCCTTAGAAAATACAAGTCTTCTCCTTTATTCTACACTTTTCATTCCGAATAAATTCGTAAAGCATTAAAAACCAGTTGTTTTATGAAGTGTTTTCAATTTCTATTCGTGTTTTTACCATTGTTAATTCTAGCAGATTGTAAATCATACTCTTTACAGTCTAGAAGTAACGAATTAGAACATGTACAAACTTCACAAAATGATTCTGTAGTTTTTTTTAAAAAAGGTTTTTCAATAAGGTTACCCGATTCATTTTCAATTATAAATGCCGTTGAAGATGATACTCATTTTTTTGAGACTAGAAATATAAATCAATCTATAATTATGTCTTATGAATATGGCGCAGGAAAAGCTAAAATTAACCCTTCGAATTATTTGGGTAAGAAAAACCTTAAAAAATTCACCTTAAGAACAACTCAAAAAAAAGAATTGAACATTTATTACGAAGAGCAAAATGCATCTTTCAGAACTATTCAAGGAAAGGTATTTATGACAAAGGAAGCAAAAGAAGAACACATACTGGATTTCAATACAACTAAAGATCAATTCGAAAAATTTAAATCAATTATAAAAACCATAACTAAAAACTAAATAATATGAAAACCAAACTATTACTAGCATTTGGCCTAGGAATTTCTTGTTTGTTGTTAAATGCACAAGAAATAGGCTGTGCTGCAAAACCATCACAACTACATGTAAGAGCATGGAAAAATCAAAATTCTGTTTTTAACAAACGACTGAAGTTTGTAAAAACTTATTCTTTAGAGAATTTAAAAAACATTAAGAAGATTCAATTAAAGAATAATAATTTTAAACTTATTGAAAACAAGTTTACAAAAATAAAAACACCTAGTAGTGGAGAGTTATTTGGAAGCGTTAGAGAAATTCCTATTGTAGCTCATATATTAAGAAAGAATGATGGTACAGGAGGAACAAATAGAGCAACAATTCAGGCATCTATAGATAGAGCAAATACAGCATATGCTCCTTTAAATATGAGTTTTTACATTCATAGTATAAAGTATATAAATTCTACAAGTGCCTACAATACCACATTTGACGTTCATGAAGAAAGAACTGGATTATCGGTAACCACAAGAAATGTAAAAAGGAAACTAAATATTTATTTTGTTCAAAATTCTACAACGTCTTGGGCAAATTTTCCGAGTACTGATGCTAAAAAGCAACATATTTTAATGAAAAATAGTCATGTCACAAATGAGTCTACTTTAGCTCATGAAATTGGACATTGGTTCGATTTATGGCATACACATGAAACTGTTGCTGGTTCTGAATTGGTAAATGGTAGCAATTGTAGTTCTGCAGGAGATTTAATTTGTGATACTGCTGCTGATCCAAGTTTGTCTGGAAGAGTTAATAATTCTTGTGGATATACAGGAACGGCAAGAGATGCTAATAGAGATTTATATACGCCGGATCCTAGAAATTTAATGAGTTATTCTCTTAAAAAATGTAGAACACGTTTTTCTAGAGGACAAATTTTTAGAATTCAATCTGCTTATTTAGGAATGGAAACAGATAGAGGTTATACATTCGATGGAGCAACAAATGGAGTAATTAAAGGATTTGGAAGTGCCTTTGCTACAGGTGATTTTAATGGTGATGGATTGCTTGATTATGCAATTGGAGCGAAAAACAGTAACGATAACGAAGGAAGAGTTTTTATTTATAAAGGAAGAAGATTTGGATTTCCTGTTTACTCTCAAACCTTAGATCAAAGAGGTTTAGGAATTAATGAAAAGGGAGATTTATTCGGTTATAGCTTAGCTGCTGGCGATTTCAATGGAGATGGCAAAGATGATTTAGCGGTAGGATTACCTGGTGAATCTCCAGCAAGTGATCCAAAATCAGGGTTTGTAATGACTTTTAAAGGAACTTCAGGTGATTTAAGACCATGGCAAGGTATTGGACAAAAAGGTTTGGGAGTAAATGAAGGTGGAGATTTATTTGGAGCGAGCTTAGCTGCTGGTGATTTTAATGGCGATGGTAAAGATGATTTAGCAGTTGGTTTACCTGGAGAAGCACCTGCTAGTGATCCAAAATCAGGATTCGTAATGACGTTTAAAGGAAGTAGTTCGAAACTAAATCCATGGCAAGGTATTGGTCAAAAAGGATTAGGAATGAACGAACGTGGAGATAAATTTGGAGCAAGTTTAGCCTCAGGAGATTTTAATGGAGATGGAAAAGATGATTTAGCGGTTGGGGTTCCTGGTGAATCCCCAGGAAGAGATCCAAGATCTGGAGTGGTAATGACTTTTAAAGGAAGTAGCACAAAATTAAACCCTTGGCAAAGTATTGATCAAAAAGGAATTGGAGCAAATGAAAATGGAGACGAATTTGGTGCAGCTTTAGCTGTGGGTGATTTTAATGGAGATGGTAAAGATGATTTGGCAGTTGGTTTACCTGGAGAAGCTCCTGGCAGATATCCAAAATCAGGTTATGTAATGACGTTTAAAGGTAGTAGCACAAGATTAAATCCATGGCATGGAATAGATCAACAAGGAATTGGTTCAAATGAACGTGGAGATCAGTTTGGTGCTGCATTAACGGCTGGAGACTTTAATGGCGATGGCAAAGATGATTTAGCAGTTGGTTTACCTGGAGAAGCTCCTGGAAGAGATCCAAAATCAGGGTTTGTAATGACGTTTAAGGGTGGAACATCGAGATTAACTGCTTGGCAAGGTGTTGATCAAAAAGGCTTAGGAGCAAATGAACAAGGAGACTTATTTGGTCGCGCTTTAATTGCTGGAGACTTTAATGGAGATAATAAATATGATTTAATCATTGGTGCTCCATCTGAAAAACCAGGGAATAGTCCAATTCAAAGTGGATTTTCATTTTTATTTAAAGGAGGCTTGGCCGGAGTTGTAAAACTAAAAGGAATTAAACCATAATTTTTTGTATACGTTTGAATTAATGCTCAAATACTATCAGTGTTTGAGCATTTTTTATGAATAGATATATTTATATCGATGAATTAAAAAATACTGTGGTCTAGTAATTTTTCAAAGTCATTATTATTAAGTACATTGGTGAATTGATTGTAAATTATACAAATTTTTATACCAGATTTTCCCCGATGTATAGATTAAACTATCATTTTTTGAAGTTTATTCTCAGTTCTGTTTTGTTATTATTTTCCTTGAATTCAAGTTTTGGTTTTGTTGAAGCTAATAATGATCCGGTACGAATAGATATTCAAAATATAAGTATTGACTCTAATTCTGAAATTAATCTTAGTTCGGGATGGGAATTCTATTGGAATAAATTATTAGAACCAACACAATTTAATGCAGACATAAAACCTGACAGTATCATTAGTTTACATAACTGGACAGGATTTGTGCTAAACAATAAAAAGTTGTCATCATTTGGTTATGCAACTTATCGTCTAAAATTCTCAATTCCAATTGAGAGACCTAATCTTTCTGTTTTTATTCCACCTGCCTACTCTTCTTCCAAAACTTGGATTAATGGTAAATTAATTTCTGAATTTGGTAAAGTTGCTACAACTCAAGCAAAGACAATGCATAGAAGGTATCCTCAAACTATTCCTTTGGATATTCATGAGTCTGAATTTGAAATCGTAATTCAAGTAGCTAATTTTTATCATAACAAAGCAGGATTAGACAAACCATTAGTACTAGCAAGTAGTACTCATATGAAATCTAAGAATAGAAAAAAGATAATGGCAGATATGCTTTTTATTGGATGTTTAGGTTTCATCGGTTTTTTCTTTTTATTATTCTATTTCTTTTATTGGAATAAAGACAAGGCTATCTTATTATTAGGTATAGCTTGTGTTTGTTTGTCGTACATGGCTATTAGTAGTAGATATGCTCCTTTAGCAGAAATATTTCGTAATGCTAGTTGGGCATTTTTAACAAGAATAGAATACGTTTCACTTTTTTGTGCCGGCACAGCAGCAAGCTTATTTTTCAATCAAATTTTTAAAAGGTTTACTCATGCCCCTTATCCTAAAATATTAATTTATGGATTTTATATTTTAAGTTTTCTGGTAATTGTTTTACCAGCACCTTATTTCACACAATTTGTGTTTCCTTTCTTGGTTTATATGATTGTTAATATTCTTTATGTGTTTTTCATTATTGCTAAATCGATAAAAGAAAAAAGACATGATTCAGTTTTATTATTGGTAAGTGTGCTTTTAGGAACAATTGTGTTTTTCCTGCATATTTTTGTATTCTTAGGAAAACTAGAGAACGCAATTATCTATGTGAATTTTGGCTATGTTTTGGTTTTTTTATTGTTGTCAATGCTTTTAATGGTAAGGTTTTCTACTTCATTCAAACAACTAGAAAGGGCAAAAGAATTAGCTGTAAGTCAAAGAAGAGAAATTTCCACTAAATCCAATGAACTTTCTAAAATGAATCTCGAGTTAAAGGAGAATCTTAGACAATTGGAAAGTTACAATGCAGAATTAGATAGTTTTAATCATATCGTTTCTCACGATTTAAAAGCTCCACTAGTGGCAATGCATACTTTAATAACATTCATTGAAGAGGATTTATCGCTTGAACTTGATGAAACATCTAAATCTCATTTTGACTTGTTGAAAGGAAGAATTTCAAAAATGGATGCATTAATTAATGGATTGTTAGAATATTCGAAAGTTGCTAAAGGTGATAAAGTAAAAGAATTGTTTAGCTTGAATAGTTTATTAAAAGAAATTGTAGATATTCTTGACTTTGGAAATACTAATACCATTCTATTTCCTGATGAAGATATTCAGGTTTATGCGAGTAAAATTGAGTTAGAGCACGTTTTCCAGAATTTAATAAGTAATGCCATTAAATATTGTGATAAGGAAAAGGTGATAATTGAAATTTCTGCACTTATTACTGATGAAAAATATGTGTTTTCAGTAAAAGATAATGGTCCAGGAATAGACCAAAAATATCATTCTAAAATATTCGAGATGTTTGGTCAATTAGATAAAGATGACGAAACAAGCACAGGTATTGGTTTAACGATTGTTCAAAAAATCGTAAAAGAAAATTATGGTGAAATTACTGTAGATTCAGAAAATGGAAAAGGAACTAACTTTAAATTTACGTGGAAGATTTAATTGAATTCTGTAAATAAAAGTTGGCTCAGAGAGTAATAGTTTATCCACATAAATAAACGTTTTAGTACTCTTGGAACCAACTTTTTACTTTGAAACTAAAATGTTTTAGTTTTTAAGTATTTTCTTTTGAATAGCTATTTTTGTGTTTCCAATAGTTAAATAATAAACTCCTTTAGAAAGCATACTAACATCTATAACATTATCATTTCCTTTCTTACTAATGACAAGTTTACCTGAAACATCATAGATTTTCAGATATTCAAATTCAATAACATTAGGATTATCGATGTGCAAAATATCTTTTGTTGGTAAAGGATAAATGTTGATATTCCTTAATATATAATCACTAATAGATAAGTTATTTTCAACAATTTCAGTAGTTACTGTATTAGTAATAATTGGCTCATTAAAATCAAAAAAGATACTTGCATAACCATCGATTACATCACCAATATCAACAGTTTGTTTTGGTTTTATTCTAAAAGCTACGAAACCATTACTTCCTTGAGCATCATTATTTTCTGAGGGTAAATTAATATTAGAAAAAATAAATTTAACCTTATTATCATTTGTAATAGCAATGTTATAATCGTGACTCGCCGATATAGGTACAAAAGTACTCCAATCTAGCTTCTCATTTAAAACATCAAGAATTTCGACGTTAATCGCACTTGCTGAACCTGTATTCTGAAATCGTATTACATAGTTTAAATCATTTCCAACTTTACTAATTTCAAGTTTATCACCTTCTAGTACGTTTTTGTCGTTCGGATCAAATGAATTTATTACGTTTTGTTTTAATTCAAATAAATTATTCTCTAAATCAATATTTTCATCATTTATATTAAGATAAGCTGAAAACTCAAGAATGTCTCCATCATTTACTGTAGGTGGTAGAATAATGTTAGTGTAAATTTCTATAGTTCTTTTTTCAAAAGGCTTTAAATCAGAAAAAATATAGGTCAATTCGTTTATTGTCTTTGAATTTTCTTCAGGTAAAGAAGATAACACGGTAAGAGATGAATTATCAAATTTAAAAGATATATTACCGTTTAAAACAGTCGTACCTAAATTTTGATATACAATTTGATAGTTACTATCAAAGCCAGGTCTTGCTTCGGTTTTTGGAATAATAGTTATTAATACATCGTTAATAGTTTCTGTTGAACTCAAGCAAAAATCTTTAACATCAGAAGTAACACTAGTTGTGTTTGCAAAAGTAGATTCTTGTGGATCTGTAGTTAATATATTATCTGTAGAATTAAAACTAACTGATGTTGTGAATATTCCCTCATCGACAAAAAGATGATACTCACCATTTGCATTTGTAAAAGTACTGTACGTGTTATTCCCATCAGTACTCATTATCTTGGCATTTTCTATTTTAAAATCTGTACTTGTACATCCATCATTGTCAGTATCAAAAGTTACAACACCATTAATGGAATACTTATTTGAATTACAATTTGATATGATTTCTTCAAAAGAGTTACAACCAATAGCATTATTTTCAATTCTGTAGTTAGAATTGGTATTCAGATAATTACAAATATTAACTTCCTCACAAATCGCTAATAAAGGATTATTTTGTATGGTTAAAAAAGAAGTATTATCTAAATTTAAACCACTAATATCACTGATACTAGATAGTTTATCATTACTCGAAATGGATAAAAGACTACTTATAGTAAACTCTTCTATTTTGTGTAATCCTAGTAAGTTCTCTAGCTTATCATTATCGGAAATTACCAATCCTCCAACGTAAGCAAGACTGGATAAATTAGTTAAAGTTTCTAAACTATCATTACTTGTCAAAGAAAATCTTCCTGCTACTGATGTTAAATTCTCCAATCCTTCTAGTGTTGTTAATAATGAGTTATCTTGAATAGAAAGAATAGCATCAGTTTCTATACCAACTTTTTGTAGTCCGTTTAACCCTACTAAATTTAATAAACTAGAATTACCTCTAATTGAAGTAAACCCATCTATTTCTGAGATGTTGTTTAAGCCTGATAAACTCTCTAAAGCATCATTAGATTCAATATAAAAACCTTCATTTACATGCGTTATCGAAGTAAAATCTCCTAGTGAAGTTAATCCTTCGTTGTGAGAAATAGTGAAGCTCCCATTAATCTTTTCATTTTCAATACTATCTAAACCAGTTAGAGAAATTAATACTCTTGTTCGCGTAATTCGTATATCTTTTCCTATCGTTTTTAATGATTCTAACGCTTCTAAACTAGTCAATTTTTGAGCATCTATAATTTGAAAATCACCTCCAACATAAGCTAATTTATTTAACCCTGATAAACTTTCTAAAGTCGGATTTCCATCATCATCAACTAATCCTCTACCAATGCGTAAATCATCTCCAATATATTCTAAGTTATCAAGTCCCGTAAGATTTTGTAATGACAGATTATCCGTTATAATTACAAACCCCTCAACTCTTCTTAATGCTTCTAATCCTTTGAGGTCAATCAAACTTGTACCATAATTTACATTTCCTATTATAAGATTCCCTGTTGATGCCATAACAGTATTTAAACCGTTCAAATTATTGACTTTATTTCCACCAACAACCAAACCTTTTGGAACAGTACAGTTTGGATAATTTGTTTTAAAATTATCAATATCTTCTTGGGTTTGGAGAATTATTTCTGTATTTGGACATAAAGAACTACATGAAATAATAATTTCTAATTCCTCGCTACAAGTATTACCATTATTTGAGATTAATACTTTTTCCGGGTTAGAAGAAATATAGTTACATACAAGCGCAATATCACAATTAGTTAAATGTGGGTTATCTATAATTTTAAGTAATTGTATTTCAAATCCATCTACATTTTGAATGGCTCTAATATTTGAAAGATTTTCATTATTAACTAAAGATATGTTTCCACTAACCATTCTTAATGCTTCCAACCCGTTCAAATTAATAAGATTAGAACAATTATTAATGGTCAAACTTCCAGTTATATCAGTAATTATTGATAAACCATTTAAATTGGTGATATCATTTCCAGCAATTGTAATGTTAACTTCTGGTTTTGTACAAAAAGGAAAGTTTGTTGAATAATTATCAATCTCATTTTGAGTAGTCAATACTAAATCTTCAGTAGGGCAAACAGGATCTGGATTGCATAAAATTGCTAGTTCTTGTTTATCTGAACAATTTATTCCATTATCAGACAAACTAATAGAATTAGGTCTATCACTTAAGGTGTTACAAACAGATTGTATATTACAGGTGTTTAAAATAGGATTTTTAAGAATATTTATACTTGAAAAATTCCAATTTGTTACAGCCGAAATATCGTTTAAGCTAGCATTATCATTTAAAATTAAGGATGATGTATTAGTAGCATTGACATTTTCCAATCCATTTAAATTGACCAGCTTTGGATTTTTTCTAAAAAACAAACTACCAAACTGGGCTTGTGTTACATTAATTAAGGCTTCAATACTAGTAAGATTTTCATTAAAAGATACCGATATTCCTTCTTTGATTTCTTTCAATGTTTCTATTCCTTCCATTGAAGAAAAAAGATCATTTCCGCTAAGGTCTATTCTATTTACTGATGTTAAAGAAGATAACCCCTTGAAATTAGTGATTTTGTCATTCGATTGTATTCGAAAATCACTATGGATATGAGATAACTTTTCTAAACCTGCAAAGCTAGATAACTCATTGTTCTCCGATATTTCAAATCGTCCTCCAATACTTGTGAGGTTTTCTAAGCCTTGAAAACTTGTAATTTCTGTTCTATCAACTCTGAATTCATCATTAATTGTAGTCAAAGAAGATAATCCTGCAAAATTTGTTAATGCTACACCTAGTTCACTGATATAAAAATCTCCTAGTATTTCTAAATTCTCTAAACCATTAAAACTACTTAGTTTAGAATTATTTCCCATATATATTCCACCAGATTTTGGGTTATCGAAATCGACAATGGCAGTAACTCCTTCTAAACCTTCAAAATTCAAAAGAGAATCGTTTTGATCTAAACTTAAATTACCTCCCAATATGGTCAATGAATTAAAACCTTTAAAGTTTTTTAAACCGTTACATCTGTAAAAACTTATACCAGTATTTACATATTCTAATTTATCAAAACCTGAAGCATCAACAATACTTTCATTTTCAACTACCAATTGGTTTTCAATCGATTTTAAATTATTAAAACCTGAAAATGTTGTTATTTTATTATCTGATATAACTAAATTACTATAGATTTTCTCTAAGGCTGTAAAATCACCTAAATCTGATAGTTCTCTATTCTCTTTAATTACTAAACCTGTTCCTAAATTTTTAGAGAATAATTGAATTCCTATTGATTCTAAAGTACTTAAGCCAACTAAACTAGTTAATTTGTTATTGTCCGAAATTTCTAATGTACCTCCTACAATTGATAAACTACTTAGAGCTTGAATACTGATTAGATCACGGTTATTTTTTATTTTTAAATCACCATTTACTGTAGTTAAGGATTCTAGACCATTAAGGTTAATTAAACCTGTAGGATTGAATGTATCACCAATAAGTAAATCTGTATTTACTTTTGTAATATGACTTAATCCACTTAAATCTGTGATTTGGTTACTAAGTATTTGTAGACTAAAAGGAATTTCTGTACAATCTGGATAGTTATTTTTTAAATTGTCAATATCCTCTTGAGTCTTTAATACTACGTTTCCATCAGGGCATTGAGCATAAAAATTTAATTGACAAAATAATACGAGAAGTACAAATAAAGATTGTAATTTTAGTTTCATAGTTTTTTTTAAATTTTAATAGCGTAAAAGTATATATTATATATTTATACGTTTCATTAAAATAAAAAATGTTAATATGAACTTTAAGAAAAACTATAGAATGGAGATATAATCTATTTCAAGTTTGAAATTTTCATCTCTTTTATTTCCAATCAGAATGGCGACTTCCTCTATCCTATTCCAATTAAAATTAGCTTTATTCAGCTTATATCCTCTGTAAGAAGGATAGAAATCTTCAAGTTTTAATTCTAAAATTTCCCAATCACCATTTGTCTTAAGAGGATGAACATACCAATAGCGTTGGTAAGATTTTGATTTGATTCGTAACTGATAATTCTTTTTATCTCCTTTTATTCTTAAAACAATTTTCATTGTGTCTTCATTTAAGTCAACAGAAACTGGAAGTCTTGTCATTGCAAAACCTCCATTATTTTCTGTAGAAACATTACCATAAAATATTCCGTTACCATCAGTGTTCAGAGAAATTTTCGATGTAGAAATACCTCCCATAACATCGTCATTGGTAATTCTCCAATCGGATATATTACAGGTTTTAGTAAAGTCGAATAGCATTGTTTCTACTTTTAGTAAGCTTATTAAACATAAAAAGGTAAGGGCATATTTCATATTATAATTTTAAGCTTACAATTCCTGCATCAATCGGAAAAACCTGTCCAGAAATAGCACTTGAACTATCAGATAGTAAATAAGTAGCTAAACTTGCAACTTCTTCCGCTTTTAAATATTTCCTTAAAGGATGACGGTTTTCCATATTCTCCTTTTGCTTATCATTTCGTAATAGTTTTTCAGCTAATGAAGTATCTGTAACTGTTGGAGCAATGCAATTAAACCTAACTTTTGTGGCAAACTCACCTGCTAAAGATTTAGTTAATCCTTCTACTGCTGATTTACTAGCAGCTACACTAGCGTGAAAAGGCATTCCTAATTTAGTGGCCACTGTACTAAAAAGAACAACGCTGGCGTTAGAGTTTCTAAGTTGCTTTATATAACTTTGAATTACTTTTACTGCGCCAATTACATTAATTTCAAAATCATTTCTAAAATCATCTAATGAAAGTCTATTAATAGGTTTTAAGTTTATACTACCCGGACAATACACTAAGCCATTAATTTCTTGATTTAATTCTGGTAAATCATCTGTATTCACATCAATTGAATAATGTGTGATATTTGGATGAGGTTCAACTTCACTCCTACTAAAATTTATAATACGGAATGAATCTTTTAATTGATTAATAATAGCATTACCAATTCCTTTACTACCTCCTATAACTAGAATGGTTTTCATATGAGTTTATCTTTTTGATATTTTGTTATTTGAAATATTTCTTTGTCTTGTACACTTGAATCGCCCTTTTGGGAATTCTCTTTTAGCTTGATGTTTTGTTGCTCTTCCTGATACTCGTTTCCTCCACATTCTAAAGCTAGATGGCTTCATTTCTTTTCGCATGAGTTCAATTACTTCTTGTTCTTTTAAACCAAATTGGAACTTAATTGCATCAAAAGTTGTTCTATCTTCCCAAGCCATTTCGATAATACGGTCTATTTGTCTATCCGTCATAATAATCGAGTTTTAAAAATTCATTTTTTAGATCAATCATCTTATCAATGAATTTTCGATTTTCTACATAATTTTTGTTCTTCATAAACTTTATAAAGCTTCCTTCAGCATGAATACTAAAAAAATTAGCATTATATACTACCAAACGGTAATAGGGAATGCACCAAGAATAGCGTTCTAATCTATTTGTAAAATGAACTAAAATTCCATTTGGTCTTAATTCAATATTTCCATAGTCTAATTCTGAAAATTGCTTTTGAGTAGGTTGTAATTTATCACTAAGCTCTTTAATGATAAATCGCCCCGATCCTACACCTTTCATTTTAATTCTATCGAGTAATGAAAAAGGCTTACCAACCAGTTCATCACTGTGAATTCTAAAATCTTCGTTGTTATATGTGGTATTAAAAATCATTCGTCTCTTAACATTCTACTTCTATTATTAATCGTATGCTTTTTAAGTATTCGAATACTCTCTCTCAATACATCTTTATCTTTCTTCATATTCCACAAAATATCACTCGCGCGTTTACGATTCTCTTTAATATTTACAATGGGTTCAGGATAATCCTCACCTATGATACAATTATTAAATTGTTGATCTAAAGGAGTCATTAAATACGGTTCATGAATAAATGGAGTTGGTAAATGAGCTAACTCTGGAACCCATTTTTTGATAAAAGTTGCATCCGGATCATGTTCCTGTCCGTTTTTTACAGGATTATATATTCTTAAATTGTTTATACCAGTTTCTCCAGCTTGCATTTGTAATTGCGGAAAATGTATACCGGGTTCAAAATCTAAAAAACATCTAGATAAATGATGCGTAGCTTCTTGCCATGGCTGCCACAGAATATGAGTGAAAAAAGAAACCAACATAGCACGCATTCGAAAGTTTATATATCCCGTTGTGTTTAAACAACGCATCGATGCATCTACCAACGGAAATCCGGTTTGACCAGTTTCCCAGGCTTCTATGTAAGATTTGGATATTGATTTCTTAAGTTTATGGTACCCTTTATTTACACTAGCATTTTCCATTGTGCATTCCATTTCAAATTTTTGAATGAAATGCGCTTGCCAACGTAATCTCGAAATAAAAGCACCAAGATGTCGTTCTCCCTTTGCATTTTGTTTTACTTCTTTTGCTTTTTGAAATACTTCTCTTATTGACACATTTCCCCAAGCTATATAAGGAGATAATCTACTACAACTAGATCTTGAAGCTTCTGGCTGAGATATATGAAACATGTAGTTCTCATATCTGTTATTAAAAAATGAATCCGCGTATTTCCAAGCTACAGTTCTTCCTCCTTCTTGGAAATTAGAACTATTTTCTGTTTTTAAATCAGTCGTATGGAAATATTCAGAAAGAGAATTTATTTCGGATAAAGTAATAAAATCTTCAGGTTTAGCTTCAAATTCGATTAAGGGTTGATACATGTAACTTTCCCATTTATCAAACCAATCTTCTCTATTTAATAATCCACGGAGCACTCCGTTATTAATGTTTTCTGTCCATTCAATAGAATTATTTCTACAATACCTTGCAAACTCTTTATCTCTATTAAATGTGACTAATAAACCCGTTTCTTGATGCGAGAATACTTCTTTGATAGTATACTTAGTCTGCAACTGGTTGAATACCGCAAAAATGTCTCCAGTGACACTAAGTACCTTTGTATTGTATTTAGATAAATCCTCGTTAATGTCAACTATAGATTGTTTGATGAAATTCCAGTGGCGTTCACTATAATGAGCATCTTCAAGAAGTAGATTTTCAAAAACATATACAATTAATACTCTATTTTTTGAATTTAGAGCATTAAATAAAGCTTCATTATCTGGCAAACGTAAATCACGTTTTAACCAAACTATTGATATGTTCTCTTTATTCTTCATGAAATTTTAAACTATAATTTGCTATTTCTTTATCTTCTTCTAATTGAGTTAAAAACTGTTCAGCTTTTGTAAATAATTGATTTCTCTTTTCTAAATTCATTTTATCAAGATTAGAAATCAACATTCTTAAACGTGGATTTTTAGATAGTACCTCTCTGTTCTTATCCATAAATCTCCAGAACAATCCATCCCAAACTTGTTGCCAATCTCCATTAGGATAATCGCTCATTTTCTTGATATAGTTACTACTACTTATGTATGGTTTGGTAGACATCAATCCTCCATCGGAAAATAAGCTCATTCCGTATACATTAGGAACCATTACCCAATCATAAGCATCAATAAATAACTCCATAAACCATTGGTAAACATCATCAGGATCGAACTCACACAATAGCATGAAGTTTCCAAGTATCATTAGTCGTTCAATATGATGTGTATAAGAAGTTTTTAGTATTCTTTTAATGGTTTTATCAATAGGAAGTATTCCTGTAGTTCCATTGTAAAAAGAAGCGGGAATTTTTCTGTTATGATTCCAGAAATTACGTGTCCTCTCCTCTGTTCCTTTTACTTCATAAACACCTCGTATAAATTCTCTCCATCCTAATATTTGTCGTACAAAGCCTTCTAAAGAATTTATTGGAATATCATTTTTCGCAGCATAATTAGTTGCTTCATTTATAACATATAAAGGTGATAATAAACCAACATTAATTAACGGAGATAAAATACTATGATGCAGGAAGTTTCTATCCTGTAATATAGCATCTTCATAATCACCAAACTCATGAAAACGTACCTCAAAAAACTCTTTTAGCCAATTTTCAGCTTCTTCAAAAGTTGTTGGATAAATTTGAAAATCATGCAACTCTCCTAAGTTCTCTTGAAAGCATTCTTGAATATATTCCTTAGCCTCAGAGAAATATTGGTTGTTATCGGGGAACATTACAACAGGAGTAATTTTATTCTTTGGATATTTTTTCCTGTTATCGACATCAAAAGTCCATTTACCACCTACGGGATCGCCATTTTGAACTAATATATTTCGCTTTATACGTTGTTCCTTATAAAAAGAAGTCTGAAAAAACTTCTTTTTTGATACTTTAAAAAAACCTTGTAAATCTGATTTTGTGTTGATGAACAAAGGATTATCGAACCAATGGATTTCAATATTCGTAGTTACATTATGAATTCTCTTTTCCAACCAGTTATCTGTAGGATTATATATGTAAACCTTAGTATAACCTTCTTTTTCAATATGTGGGATTAAATTTCTCACATCAGAATACTCAGAATTAGCCTCAATGTATAAGACAGAATAACCTAAGGAATTCAAATAACTCTCGTAAAACTTCATGGAAGCTCTATGAAATACTAATTTTTGTTTGTGAAAATTATATTGATTAAAATAAAGAGTTTCCTCAACTAAATAGATAACGGTATCTAGAGATAAATAATCTCTTACATTTCTAATCAGTTGATGCGGAAATATGATACTTGCTTTATTCATTTAAAATAACATTGGTTGTAACCACGTTTGCTGAAATTTACGGTTTGAATCATAGCGTTCAGCTTGTAGTTTTACGTTAAACTTTCTATCTCTGGGATCATTTCCTACTCCTGCCACATATTGCCAATTACCATAGTTACTATGTACATCATAATCAATCAACATGCTTTCAAAATAGGCAGCTCCTATTCTCCAATCCAGTAATAATTCCTTAGCGAAATATGATGCAACATTCTGTCTACCTCTGTTACTCATCCAGCCCGTTTGTTTCAGTTCGATCATATTCGCATTAACAAATGGTTCTTCTGTTTCACCATTTATCCATTTATTAATGAGGTCTTGTTTATTCTTCCATTCGTATTCAACCTTTTTAATACCGCTTTGTTTGAATAAACTATTACCATGTTTTAATGACAAATACTTAAAGAAATCTCTCCAAATTAGCTCAAAAATCAACCAATATGTAGATTGATTTTTTGTAATAGTTTTTTCATATTTCTTTATTTGCCAGTAAATAGTTTTGGCTGATATACAACCATTAGATAACCAAGAAGAGAATTTTGAACTATAATCTTTACCTAATAAACCGTTACGAGTTTTCTTGTAAAATGATAATTTCTCAGTTTCAAAGAAATACTCCTGCAATCTTTGGTTAGCAGCTGTTTCGCCACCTTTAAAAGGAAAAGCTGAATATGCTAGCACTTCGAAATCTTCAAATCCTAAATCTTTTAGCGTATAGAATTTAGTTGTTTGTTGAATAAGGTTAGACTCCTCTTTTTTTATCGGGATAATTACTTCGTTAATTGTGCCGTACTTCTCTACTTTTTTTCTGAAATCAGTAAAAATTTGAGGTGTTTGATGAATTTTGAATGGAATATTTTCCGGTTCAAATAATAACTGGTCATAGTACTCAAACACCTCAATCTGCTCTGGAATTGATGATCTTAAATGTTGTATTTCAGTTGTTTCTTCACTTGTAAATTCTCTTTGAAAAAAAAGAGCATCCGCGTTATGCGTCAGACAAAATTGTGGCAAAAATAGTTGCGGATGCTCATAACATAAGAAGAGAGAAATGTTTAACGATTTTAAATTTTTATATAAATCTTCAACAGATTCAATTGTAAATTTTGCTCTATATTTTTCTGTTTTTTTAAAACCAAATTGATCCGTTTTATAATGTCTTGGGTTGTAACAATAAACACCAATAACTTTATCATAGTTAGCACATGCTTCTGAAAGCACTTTATTATCATAAATTCTTAAATTGTTTGTAAACCAAACTACTGCTGTTTTTGACTTCTGCATTTCTTACTACAATATTTAACATGTTCCCAATCTCTTTCCCATTTCTTTCTCCAAGTAAAAGGTCTATTACAAGTGAGACAAATTTTTGTGGGCAAATGTTGTTTTTTTTCTCCTCTCATTTATCAGACACTAAAGCATCTATCATTCCATTAAATACAAATGCGTGAAATGGTAATACGGCATACCAGTATAGTCGCCCCCAAATACCTTTTGGTCTAAAAACCGCTCTTTGAAACAATTGATTTTTAACAATCTTAAATTCCAACCAAGCTTCTCCCGGTAATTTCATTTCAGCAAATAGTAATAATCGCTTCTCTTCTTTATCAGCTAATAATACGCGCCAAAAGTCTAGTGGATCACCGGGTTCTAAATAGGTGCTATGGGTACGTCCTCTTCTAAGACCGACTCCACCAACCAATTTATCTACATAACCTCTAATTTTCCAGAGCCATGTAAAACTATACCATCCAGTATCTCCACCTATCGACCAAATTTTATCTATAGTGATATCTTCGTTTATAATTTGTCTTGATCGAACATCTTTAAAACATCCAAACTGAGGCATTCTAATATGCTTACTCAACTGATCTCTAAACACACCACTACTTATGGCATCTTTCCAACTTGATATTACTGCATTCTGTTCTATTTTTTGAAAAGCCAATGATACTGCTTCTTTGTAAGTAATTGGATCTATTCCAAGTATCTTATTAATATTACTGGGCTTAGCAATAACTTCTACCTTCATACTATCCACTAAGGCTTTCGCTAAATTGAAAGAAGTGGATGTTACAAAATAGAGCCAATAGGATGACAATCGAGGTGTTAAGACAGGAAGCGTTAATATGTAACGTTTAAGTCCTCGTACTTTTCCAAATTCTAAAAGCATTTCCTTGTATGTTAATACTTCTGGACCACAGATATCAAAGGATTTATTCAACACTTTTTCGTTACCAAGTGCCTTGACTAAAAAACTCAACACATCTCGAATAGCTATGGGTTGCGTTTTGGTATTCAGCCATTTTGGTGTAACCATTACAGGTAACTTTTCTACAATATCTCGTATAATTTCAAAAGAAGCGCTTCCACTTCCTACAATAATTCCTGCTCTAAATGTGGTTAAGGCATAGGATTGAGATTTTAATAATTGTTCAACCTGTAATCGAGATTGTAAATGTTTAGATAAGGAACTATCATTAACAATTCCACTTAAGTAAACTACTTGTTTACAATTGGTCTTTTCAATTAATTCTTTGAATTTAGAAGCACACTTCTTTTCTAGACTTTCAAAATTCTCAGAACTTGTAGACATTGAATGGATTAAATAATAAGCCGCGTCAATATCCTCTGGAAATGATATTGTTTCGTCTTCTAGAAAATCAATCTTTAAGAATTCAATATTCTCCTTATTCTCGATTTCATCTGGTATTCTATTTAAATCACGGACACAACATATTAGTTCATGATTGTCTTCTAACAATCTTAGAACTAGTCGTTTGGCAATATAGCCAGTTGTTCCTGTGATTAAAATTTTCATACTTTATCTGTTACTTTTTTAGGTCTTTGATATTCATATCTTGTATTTGACTCTGGTACTGCATAAGCGTCTAAACCGTTTATTGTTGCAACATTACCTTTGGCTAAATCTAGAAAACCGTCTTGTTCAGAATACATGTCATCATTCACATAAAAAAACTGAATTTCACCAACTACCATAATGGTATCATTGGCTTTGATATAGTATTCTTCTAAATATTTCATTCCTATTTGAACAGGACATTCCTTTACAAAAGGTGCATAAAAATCATTTTTATATTCAGGGGTTAAATTGGTCATATCAAACTCAGAAATACTTTTGTCGTACTTAGCCGAAGTATGATGAGCTTGTGCTGTTATTTCCTTACAAATATGATTGACAGTATAAAATCCTGTGTTTTTAATGTTTTCATAGGTATTTCTTGGAACTGTTGTAGGTCTAAGAATGAATCCTAATACTGGTGGATTAGATCCTAAATGAACAATTGAACTAAATACAGCAACATTTTCTTGTCCATCTTCAGATACCGTACCCAATAAATTAGCAGATTTATAGCCTGAAAGACTATTCATTAGATTAATTCTGTGAATTCTGTCAAAATTCGATATGCTATGTTGGTCAAAAAACTTCATTAATACTGTGTGAAATTGTTGATTTTAATATTCGTTGCCTTTAAATCATGCATAAGATTATATAAGCCAAAGAATGTTCTGTTGATATAAATAAAATGTTTTGAACCTCTATTACCATTCATATTCCTTAATTCAGTACTCTTGGCATATTTTGTTCCTAATTCAGTAATTTTCCCAAAGAAATCCGCATCTGAAAAATCGAATACTTCTTGGTGAAATGGCTGTGTAAAAAGACTTAACATTTCATGAAACATGTCTTTGAAGAAAATAATTTCTTCTTGAGAATCATCTTCTCTAAGTATTTCCAATTCATATAATTTCTTTTCAAAAAACTCAGGATTAGAAATGTTTTCTTTTTTAGCCAACTCGAAATATGGAATGTAAAATTCTTCAGGAACTTCTTTCATACAACCAAAATCTAAAACAATAAGGTCGTTATCCTTTGAAACTAAAAAGTTACCTGGATGTGGATCGGCGTGAACCTTACGCAGCTTATGCATTTGGAACATATAAAAGTCCCATAGAGCTTGACCTAATTTTGTAGCTACTGCTGAATCGGAGTTTTTAGCTGTAAACTCCGAAAGATGAATTCCTTCCATCCAATCCATTGTAATGATGCGATCAGAAGAATATTCTTTATAATAATTAGGAAATTTAAGGTTTGCGATATGCTTACATGAATCAACTATATCTTGGCTTTGAGAGACTTCTAAAATATAATTTGTTTCTTCAATCAGTTTATTTTCAACTTCTTTAAAGTATTTATCACTATCCTTTCCTCTGATATTAAACATCTTGATAGCAATTGGCTTAACTAAAGATAAATCAGACGAGATACTTTCTGCTACTCCAGGGTATTGAATTTTAACAGCGTATCTTTTATCGTCCTTTTTTGCTAAATGAACTTGACCAATACTTGCCCCACTAACAGCTTCTAAGTCGAACTTGTCAAATAATTCATCAGGATTTTTACCAAAATATTTTTTAAATGTTTTTTTAACTAATGGTGCAGATAATGGTGGAACTGAGAATTGCGATAATGAAAACTGCTCAACATATGCTTGAGGAAGTATTCCTTTTTCCATACTTAACATTTGAGCTACTTTTAAAGCACTTCCTTTTAGCTGCTTTAAGCCATTATAAATATCTTCAGCATTATCTTTATTTAATTGTTCTTTTGCCTCTTCTTCTCCGTTAACAATTTTGTTTCCGTAATATTTAATGTAGTTCACACCAACTTTAGCTCCAGTTTGAACTAATTTAGATGCTCTCTGTATTTTTGAAGTTGGTATATTATCTATCGTTTTCATTTGCCTACAGCTTCCTTGTATAAAAATTTACCTAAATCAATAACACTCTTGACAGGTGCTATATCTAAAATATCAAAACTTGTATTTACTGATTTTTCAATGAAAATATCTGTTTTGTCAAATCCTGGTGATGTATCTTCTAACCAAAACTTTAATGTCAAAATCAATTGTAACCAAGCACTTTCACTAATTGCCTTATCTTGAATTTTTTCTATGCGCTCTTGCTTAAAATCAAGTTTAGGGATATCTAAGCTGTGAATAAAGTTTTTGAAATGCTCTTTAAATTTATTTAGCGATTTGACTTTTTTCAACATATTCTTTTGATGTTGTAAAGCATAAACTACATAACTCCTATTTGCAGTAAAGTTTTCAAATAGTGTGTAGTAATAGCTTAACAACTTGCTTTTTGCATCATAATTAGCATAGTCTTCGCTTTTCTCAAGTAGAGCTAACGTGTTGCTGTGAAATGCTTCGAAAATTGATGATTGGATTACTTCAAACGAAGAAAAGTTTGCATAAAACAATTGCTCATCAAAGTTATTCTCCTTACTGAATAGGTATACTGATTTTGGCTCTTCATTATGTGTTAAGACATAATCCATATACATACTTAAAATATCGTTTTGTGTGATGTTCTTTTTTTTAGCCATTAGTGTGAAAATTTTCTCTATCAAAGATACGAATTTTTTGTTTAAGAAATAATTAAAAAAGTAAAACAAAATTAAATTTTAACTTTTTATTAATAGTAATACTATTATCTTTGCATAAAAAACAATTAATAATGGATGAGTTACTTTCAAATATAAAGATCGAAGTACCTGAAGGAGTTTATATTAAGAACCCTGAATCCTCGGAATTAGGAAAGAAAATAGTACAGAATAGTATTGTGATAATAGACGAAATAGGCTTTGAAAACTTTACATTTAAAAAATTGGGAAAGCTTATTGGATCTAATGAAAGTTCTATTTATAGATATTTTGAAAGCAAACATATGCTTTTGATTTACCTAAGTTCTTGGTATTGGAGATGGATCGAGTATCAACTAGTAATAGAAACATTCAGTATTAAAGACACAAAAGAGAAATTAATTCAAGCTATTGAAGTAGTAACGAGAACGACTAAAGAAGATAAGAATTTCTCACATATTAACGAAATACTATTAAATAAGATTATTATTAATGAAAATTCGAAATCTTATTTAACCAAAAGTGTTGATTCTGAAAATAAACAGGGATATTTTCTTCCCTATAAAAGAGTTGTGCGAAGGTTAGCAAGCATTATATCTGATCATAATAGTGATTATGAATTTCCATTGACTTTAGCTAGTTCAATTACAGAAGGAGCACTACATCAACAATTTTTAAAACTACATTTTACTACAATTACCAACTGTAACAATGATGTTACACCAACTAAATTTTACACAGATTTAATTCTAAAAACTTTATCTAATGAATAATAGTTTATTAACACCTTGGAAGCGATTTTTAGGGTTATTAAAATTAGAGCGTAAAGATATTTTTCAAATTTCTTATTACGCCATCTTCGAAGGATTGGTGTCGTTATCATTACCTTTAGGAATTCAAGCAATTATCAACTTAATTCAAGGAGCACAGGTTTCTGCTTCATGGATTGTTTTGGTGGTATTAGTAACGGCCGGTGTAATATTCTCAGGAGTTTTAAAATTAATGCAATTAAGAATTATTGAAACCATTCAACAGCGAATCTTCACGAGAGCATCTTTTGAATTGAGTTATCGTTTTCCTAAGATTAAAATGAAGGAATTACGTAATTATTATTTACCTGAATTAGCGAATAGATTCTTTGATACACTTACAATACAGAAAGGATTATCTAAAATATTAATTGATGTACCTTCTGCTTTCTTACAAATCGTCTTTGCACTTTTACTTTTATCGTTTTATCATCCGTTTTTCATTCTTTTTGGAATACTATTGGTAGTATTAATATATGGTGTATTCAAATTAACATCACAACGAGGAATTGAAACGAGTTTAGATGAATCAAAAAACAAATATAAAGTAGCACACTGGTTACAAGAAGTAGCTAGATCTGTTGTTAGTTTCAAGCTTTCAGGAAAAACAAGTTTAGCTTTAGATAAAAACGACAACCTAGTTCATAAATATTTAGAATCAAGAGAAAGTCACTTTAAGATTTTAGTGATTCAATTTATTCAAATGATCAGTTTTAAAGTTCTAGTAACAGCCGGATTATTATTAATTGGTGGTTTCTTGGTACTGAATCAAAAAATGAATATTGGACAATTCGTGGCGGCAGAAATTATTGTTTTATTAGTAATCAATTCCGTTGAAAAACTAATTCTAGGTTTAGAATCTTTTTACGACGTATTGACGTCAATTGAAAAATTAGGTCAAGTTGTAGATAAGCCAATAGAATCGCAATCAGGTGAAATAATTGAAGGACATTGTACAATTCAATTACAAGATGTATCCTATGAAGTTTCAAATAGAATCTCTCCTATTCTATCGAACATTAATTTGGAAATCAACAAACAAGATAGAGTTTTGGTACAAGGAGAAAGTGGTTCTGGTAAATCTAGTTTATTACAATTAATCGCAGGAGTTAATGAACCTACTTCAGGATATTTATATGTAAATAATTTATCTATTACAAGTTTACATATTAATGCTTATCGATCTAGTTTAGGATTGTCTTTATCAGAAGAAACACCTTTTGAAGGAACGTTTAGAGAAAATATAACCTTTGGGAACACTGAAATTACAGATCAAGAGATTTATGATGTTTTAGAAATTGTTGGATTAACAGACTTCTTAAAAATTCAACCGAAAGGATTAAATACAATTATTAAACCTGAAGGAAAGCAAATGGCATATACCATTGCTAAGAAAATAATTTTAGCGAGAGCTATTGTAAAGAAACCGGAGTTATTAATTCTTGAAGACCCACTAGATCAATTTCAACAAAAAGAAACACAGGCTATTATTGATTACTTAACAAGTTCAGAAAGACCTTGGAGTCTAATTGTTGTAAGTAGTAATGACAACTGGAAATCTAGATGTAACAAACATATTGTATTAGAAAAAGGTCAAATTAAATCGTAATAAAAATGCTTAATATTTCAAATAATTCGATTTCAAAAAATATTGATTTGACTAAGTTCAAATCTGGTGAAGATATATTTACTAAAGAATATCACAAAAGATTTAGACAATTCTTAATGGGGTTTTCTATAATGATTTTGGTTATTTTATTCTTGCCTTGGACACAGAACATTTCAAGTAAAGGAAACGTAACAACATTACAACCTAATCAAAGACCACAAACTTTACAATCACAAATTCCAGGTAGAATTGAAGAATGGTTTGTACGTGAGGGAGATTTTGTAAAAAAAGGAGATACAATTCTTAGAATTTCTGAGATCAAAAGTGATTATTTTGATAACAGATTAACTGAAAGAACTCAAGAGCAGCTTGATGTAAAAAGTCAATCTGTAGATGCTTATAACAATAAAGTACAAGCTTTAGAACGTCAAATTAATGCATTAGAGCGAGAGAAAAGGTTAAAACTTCAGCAAGCAAATAATAAGTTGTTGCAAGCAAACCTACAGGTACGAAGTGATAGCATCGATTTAAAAGCTGTAGAAACTAAAAATACCATTGCTAAAACTCAATTTGATCGTGTTATAAATCTTCAAAAAGAAGGATTAAAAGCAGTAAAAGACGTTGAAGAAAAGCGAGCGAAATTTCAAGAAGCGGCTGCTAAATTAATCTCACAGCAAAACAAATATTTATCGTCACAGAACAAAGTAATTAATGCAAGATTGGATATTTCGACCATTAATGCTAGTTATGATGACAAAATTGCGAAAGCAAATAGTAACCTTTTTACCGCGAAATCTGCTGCTTTAGATACAAGAGCTCAAGTTTCTAAATTGGAAACTAATGTTGCTAACTACAGTAGAAGAAATAGTTTACTATATATAACTGCACCACAAGACGGATTTATCAACAAAGCTATTAAATCAGGTATTGGTGAAACATTTAAAGAAGGAGAAGAATTGGTTGGAATAATGCCAGCTAATTATGAGTTAGCGGTAGAAATGTATGTAAGACCAATTGATTTACCGTTAATTCATATAAATGAAGATGTGCGTGTACAATTTGATGGTTGGCCTGCTATTGTATTTAGTGGATGGCCAAATGTATCTTATGGTACTTATGGGGCTAAAGTTGTAGCAATTGAAAACTTTATTAGTGAAAATGGAATGTATAGAGTATTGTTAGCACCGAATAAAGATGATCATCCTTGGCCTACAGCAATTCGAGTTGGTTCTGGAGCTAAAACAATTGCCTTATTAGATAATGTTCCGATTTGGTTTGAAATGTGGAGACAGATTAACAGCTTCCCTCCTAACTTTTACCAACCAGAAAGAAAAATTGATAATTCTTCTAAAAAGAAAAAGTAATGAAGAAATTTCTAAGTTATTTTTTAATATTCAGTGTTTATTTAGGTTTTTCGCAAACTGAGATAGATTCAACACTTACACTAAGTGAGTATATTGGATATGTAAAAAAGTTTCATCCTATTCTAAAACAGGCGCAACTGAAAACTACAGAAGGAGAAATAAAGTTGATGAAAGCTCGTGGAGCTTTTGATCCTAAGATTGAAGTTGATTACGACAAAAAGAAGTTTAAGAATACTAATTATTTTGATAAGCTTAATACTACGTTTAAAATACCAACTTGGTATGGATTAGAGTTTAAAGGGAATTATGAGAAGAATTCTGGAGCATTTCTAAATCCCGAATTTACAGTTCCAGATGAAGGTTTGTATAGTGCTGGTGTTTCTGCTTCTTTAGCTAGAGGATTATTAACCAACGAAAGAATGGCCACGCTTAAAAAAGCAAAAATTTACAGATCACAAGCTAGAGCAGATCAGCAAATTTTAGTCAATGAAATTTTATATAAGGCGATACTCACCTATTTCGATTGGTTGAAAGAATATCAAAAGCGTAACACATATAGAAACTTTTTAAAGAATGCTAGCGATCGTTTTTCTAATGTTAAGCGAAGTTTTGAAGAAGGTGATAAACCTGCTGTTGACACCTTAGAAGCTTCTATTAATTTAAAAAATAGAATTTTAGATTTAGAAAAGGCTAAGCTAAAGTATGTTAAATCAAAATTGAAATTGGCCAACTTTTTATGGTTGGAAGATAATTTACCTCTAGAATTAGAAGAACAAATTATTCCGGATATGAATACACTTGCCTCTATTGATAATACGCTTGATACAAGCACATTAAATAATAATCAGGCAATTGTGAATAACCACGCTAAAATTCGATCATTAGAATACAAAAAGGAAAATTTAATAATAGATAAAAGATTAAGATTGAATAATCTTTTACCAAAAGTAGATGTAGAGTATAATTTCCTGACGTCTAAATTTGGAGATCTTTCTAATCTGGATACCGATAATTATAAGGCTGGATTAAATGTGAGTATTCCATTATTTCTTAGGAAAGAACGTTCAGATTTAAAACTTGCAAGATTGAAGTTACAAGATATTGACTTTGTTATTTCTTCTAATAAAGCCAATTTATCAAATAAAATTGATGCTGTTCAAAATGAAATAAATTCTTACCTAGAACAAAATAGAATTCTAAATGATTTGGTAGAGGACTATCAAGTATTGGTAAAAGCTGAAGAAAAAATGTTTTTACTTGGAGAAGGATCTTTATTCAGAATAAATTACAGAGAAGTAAAGTTGATTGAAACTCAATTAAAAGCAATTGATAATTTTAATAAATATTTTGGAGCAAAAGCTTCATTATATCAGTTGATTAATAATCAATTGATAAATTAAAAAAAGCTGTACTACAATTAGTACAGCTTTTTTCATATGGTTAAAGTTAAAAAGTATATAAAGTTCTTCTCTTAATTTAATTTAAATTCTACAGGGAATGAGTATCTAGTGTTTACCTTCTTACCACTCTTCTCTGCTGCATTAAATACTGGTAATTTTTGTACTAATTCTTTCGCTGCTTTTTCTAACACTTCTCCATTTGCTGGACCCTTAGCTTCTATATTAACAACTTCTCCTTTAGCGTTAACAACAAATAATACAAATACTTTTCCTTCTATATTCTTGTCGATTGCTTCAGTTGGATATGCAAAATTATCTTGAATATGCTCTACTAAGTTTTTGTTAAAACATCCTATAGAAGTATCTCCTGAAACATTACAAGCTTTGAATTGAGGAATTTTCTCAACATCTTTGAAATCATATACAGTGTTCACAACTGCTTTTTTAGGAGCTTTTCTAATATTAGTTGGCTTTACACCAGGAATTCTGAACGTAATTGGTAAACCATACTTCACAGTTACTGGAGTTCCAGATTGCTTTCCTGGCTTAAACTTAGGTAACTTCTTCATAATTCTTTCCGCTTCCTTACCTAACTCTTCTCCTTTATATGGAGATACAATTTTCATTTTATCTACATTACCATCTCTGTCGATGATAAAGTGAACAAATACTCTTCCTTGAATTCCTTTATCATAAGAACTCTCTGGATATCTTAAATGTCTCTTGATATGGCTTGCTAATTCTGACTTAAAACACTTTTCTTGCTTATATGCAGCAACACCTTCACAATTTTTGAATAATGGAATCTCATCTACGTAATTAAAAGGAATTACTTTCATTCCTGTATTCTTATCTACTGTAATACTATTCACAATTTCAGCTTTCTTTTTAATCTTAGCTAATTTGTGTGAATAATCATTTGTCATTAATCCTGTAGCTTCATCTCTTTTTCTTACTACTCTTCTTCTTGAAGTTACTTGAACAGCCACTTTAGCTTCTTTAGTTTTTTCGTCTGCCTTTTCAATTGAGCATTTCGTTATACTATTTAAGTCTAAAACTGCCTCTTCTTTTTTATCACATGTTTTCGATGATTGTGCAAAACTCTGTACTGAACAGATTAATAGGATTGCAAGTAAAGTATTTTTAACCATAATTCTAGGGGTCTTAAAGTTACACCCTAAAATTACAGAACTAATACAAAATCAATGAGTTTTGATATTTTTTTGGCTATAGAGTTTCGTTAAATTGCTTAATTTCTTCGACGAATGGTTCAATTGTTGTTATTGCGAAATATTCATTTTAACAACTAAAACGTTATAGAAAAGTTAAAAAAATATAATTTCTATTTAATTTTTAATACTTGACCGGTAAAAATATTGTCAGATTCTAAATTATTAGTTTTTCTTATTGAGTGTATTGAAGTTTTATATTTTCTTGAAATACTAAATAAGGTTTCTCCTGATTGTACTATATGCTTCTTTTTAGAAACATTTTCAATAGAAGTTTCTTTACGATTCAATGTATTATTTGACGTCTTTTTCTTTTCATCTTCATAACCAATAACTATTTCATCACCGATTTCAATACTATCAAAATCTTGTAAACTATTTAATCGGTAGAGTTGAGCCAAACTCATTTCATATTTTCTAGCAATTGTACTTAATGTTTCTCCTTTTACAACTTTATGTGTAATTGTAGGATCATACTCTACAACTGGCTCCGGTTTTTTTGCTGCTTTTTTAGGAAAGGTTTCAGATACTTCTCCTGTAATTAAATTCATGTAGGCAGTTTTACCTTCCAGTAAAATTTTATCCCAACCTTCAGGTAATTTCTTTTCTTGAGAGAATATAGATATACTTAAAAATAAACTAAAAAGTAAAAATCTTTTTTTCATATAAACGTGTATATCCCACAAGTTAAGAACTAATTATTTATTACTAAAGACATTATCTTTAATTTTTGGTAATTCTAATTTGTAAACAACAGAAACGGTTCTAATTACTATGATTACAATTGCAGAAATAATAAAGTTCAAATTATCATTTATAGGAGTTTGTCTTAGCAATAAGTATATCAAACCACCTGACAAACAAGCTGAAGCATAAATTTCCTTTTTAAATATTAATGGAACTTCCCTTGAAAGAACATCTCTTATCACTCCACCAAACACAGCAGAAACCATTCCCATTATAATAGCAACAATAGCAGGTAAATTAAAACTTAACCCTTTTTGTAATCCTAAAAGTGTAAAAACACTTATTCCAATGGTGTCAAAAAGAAAGAAGGTTTTTCTTAATGGAGCAATTTTACTCTTGAATAGGAAAGTAAATACAACAGCACTTAAAATGGTATAGATATAATTTAAATCACCAATCCAATTTATAGGATGTGCATCGATAAGAATATCTCTCAACATTCCTCCTCCTACAGCTGTAACAAATGCGAGAATAATTACACCGAAAAGATCGAATTCTTTTTTGGATGCAACTAAGGCTCCACTAATAGCAAAAGCAAATGTTCCTAGAATATCAATTACATATACTATGTCCATAATTAAAGAGGAATACTATTTTTTAATAAACTCGATATTTAGTTTCTTCTGAATTTGATGAATATTTTCGATTTCATTTGAAAGTACAAACGCTTGAGATATACCTCTATTTCCACCTCTGGCTGTTCGTCCACTTCTATGAGTATAATATTCTAATTGTTCTGGCAATTGATGATGAATAACAAAATTTAAGTTTCGAACATCAATTCCACGAGCCGCAACATCAGTTGATACTAGATACTGTAAACTTTGATTTTTAAAAGCTCTCATTACCTTATCACGTTCAATCTGTTTCATGTCACCTTCTAGAACCCCAATTGTAAATCCTTCTTTTTGTAACTCAGCAGTAAGTTTTCTTGCTCCAGCTTTAGTTCTTACAAATATGATACCTCTTTCATCATCTCTACCTTCTAAAAAAGAGATAATTTCTTCCGTTTTATTTGCTAATGTAACTACTGAATAATAATGCGTTATATTTTCATTTACGAGTGATGCAGGATTAATTTCTACTCGTTTTGCGTTAATATTCATGTAATTTTTCACAATCCTTTTGATTTCGTCAGGCATTGTAGCTGAGAACAACCAAGTGTTTCTATCTCCAGAGGTGTATTTAAGAATTCGATTGATTTCTAGTTTAAAACCCATACTTAACATTTCGTCAGCTTCATCCAGAACAAGTGTCTTAATATGTTTTAAATCCACTTCTCCTCTCTCAATTAAATCAATCAATCTTCCTGGAGTTGCTACTACAATGTGTGTAGTTCTCTTTAAATTCTTTATTTGTCTTTCAATCTTTTCTCCACCATAAACACCTTCTACAAATATTTTATGATCTACATATTTCGTAAATTTAAATAGCTGCTTTTTAATTTGCTGAACAAGTTCTCTTGTTGGAGATAATATTAAAGCTTGAATTTTATCCGAATTCGGATTTATTTGATGTAATATAGGCAAACCAAATGCAGCGGTTTTTCCTGTTCCAGTTTGAGCTAAACCAATAAAATCACTTTTATTATCAATTAAATAAGGAATAGTTTTTTCCTGAATCTCTGTAGGAGTTTTAATTCCTAATTCTTTTAATCCTTTAATATATTCTTTTTGTACACCTAAATCTGCGAATGTCGACATCTGTAAAATTTTGCCGCAAAGATAGTCTTATTCAGCTGGAGAAAGTAATTTTAATATATTTTCATTAATTCTTGTCGGACGAAAAGTTTTACTGTTCAATAAACACCAAGTTGTTTTTGCACTAATTAATAAAGTATTCTCTTTATAAACTTCAACATGACGAATAGATTTTACACCTTCGGTCTCTCCTACCCAGGTTTTTAAAGTAACTACATCATTATGTTTAGCTTGATTTTTATAATCAATTTCGTGTCTTAATACCACCCAAATAAAATCCTTCTCAGTTGAATTTTTAATCAATTTATTCCAGTGCATTTTAGCTATATCTTGTACCCATTGCACATAAACTACGTTGTTAACATGATTTAACTCGTCTATTTCTTCAGGTAAAACCGTTCGTTGAGTAGTAAAAATTTTATTTGAATTCATATAAACAAACATACATAACTAAGCGTATTATTTCGTTAATTTGTTTACTAATTTTCTACTATGAATCAAATTGCCAATGAACTTTCTACAGAGAAAGTAAGCCGCTTACTTTTAAAACAATCAATTCCAGCTTCTATTGGAATACTTGTAATGTCTATCAACATGATTGTAGACACGATTTTCGTTGGTCAATGGATTGGTGTTTTAGCAATTGCTGCAATTACCGTGGTTCTACCTATTGGTTTTTTAATTTCATCAATTGGAATGGCCATTGGAATTGGTGGAAGTTCAGTGATTTCTTTAGCACTTGGAGCCGATAAAGTAGAAAAAGCAAAGAAGGTTTTTGGAAACCAAATTAGTTTAACCACCTTATCTTCTGTAATATTAGTTACGCTGTGTTTAGTATTTGACGAACATGTACTCCGCTTATTTGGAGCCAATGGTAATATTTTAGAACCTGCTTTACCTTATTTTAGAATAATTATTATTGGTGTACCGTTTTTAGCTTATGCAATGATGGGAAATCCTATTATTAGAGCATTAGGAAAACCAACTTATGCTATGATTGCATTAATTCTTCCTGCGGTTGCGAATATTATTCTAGACATAATATTTATTAAAGTGTTAGGTTGGGGAATGTTTGGAGCTGGATTAGCTACATCTATTGCTTATGCTGTTTGTGGATTATTTATTCTAGGATTTCTACTATCTAAAAAGAGTAATCTTAAAATAGGTTTAAGTTATTTAAAACTTGAAAAGAGTATTGTATCTGAGATCAGCTCATTAGGAAGTATTACTTTAGTACGACAAGGAACTGTAAGTGTATTAACAATCATTTTAAATTATTCATTATTTAAGTACGGAAATGAATCTTCTGTTGCGGTTTTTGGAATTATCAATAGATTAATGATGTTCATCTTTTTCCCAGTATTCGGCATTGTTCAAGGATTTTTACCCATTGCGGGTTACAACTATGGAGCTGAACTTTATGATCGAGTTAAAGATGTTTTAAATACTGCCAATAAATATGGAACAATTTTATGTGTCTTTATTTTTATCGCCGTGTATTTCTTAAATTATGAAATGACTGCGGTATTTACTAATGATGAAGAATTATTAAAACAGACACCTAATGCAATTTTAACAACATTGTTGGCTACTCCATTTATTGCATTTCAACTGGTTGGAGCTTCGTATTTCCAAGCTGTAGGAAAAGCAAAACCTGCGTTAATTTTAACTTTATTAAGACAATCTATATTTTTAATTCCCTTTATAATCGTTCTTCCAATGTTTTTTGGCTTGGATGGAATATGGTTTTCTTTCCCTATTTCTGACCTTCTAGCTACCGTCGTTACTTATGTTTACGTTAAAAAGGAAATTTCATTATTAAAAAATTAACATTTTATTTAAGTTTTGAATGTAGATTTTATTTAATTTTGGAACGTTCATTTCAAATATATGCCAAAGACAGAAACATTTGATAAAGATTTAGTTGTTCAACAAGTCACAGAAGTATTTCATACGAAAAGTTATACGTTAACTTCTATGCAAGATCTTGTTGATGCAACTGGTTTGAACAGATCTAGTATTTACAACACTTTCGGTAGTAAATTAGATTTATACATGATGTGTTTAAAAGACTATCAATCAAAATCAATGGATCATATTCAAGGAATTATTACATCAAATAGCTGTCATATCAATACAATAGAACGTATCTTTTATTCTAATGCAGAATGCAAAAATGGATGTCTAATTAATAACTGTGTCTCTGAAATGGCCAATCAGGAAGATAGTATTAATACGTTTCTAAAAAATAATGATAATGGCATGATAGATCTTTTTAAAGACATTGTAGAAAAGGGTCAAAAAGAAGGATCAATCAACAATGAAAAAAATGCATATGACTATGCTATTTATTTAGTCACTGCTTTAAAAGGTTTTAATCTATCAACTATTTTAATGGACAATAAAAAAGATACTCAAAGCATTGTAAAAACAATCCTTTCGGTTCTTGAATAATATTTTTTTTAACCTTATTTGAAACGATTGTTTCAAATAAAATTAACACGATCATGAGTAAATTAAAAAACAAAGTAACAGTAATAACAGGTGCTAATAGTGGAATTGGTTTAGCAACCGCAAAATTATTCTTAAATGAAGGAGCTAAAGTTGTACTTTCAGGAAGAAGACAAGAAGCTTTAGATGAAGTAGCAAAGGAATTAGATGGTGATTTTCTTACCGTTGTAGCCGATGTTTCTAAACCTGAAGATAACAAACGTTTAATTGAAGAAACTGTCAGCAAATATGGAAATATTGATGTTTTATTCTTAAACGCAGGAATTGCGCCACTATCGGCTGCGAACGAAATAACGGATGAGCATTATACTGAAGTGTTCGATACTAATGTAAAAGGACCAATCTTAGCAGTTAAGGAAGCTTTACCTAATTTAAATGATAACGGTTCTATCTTATTTACAAATTCGATTGTTCATCAAAAAGGATTTGATGGATTTAGCGTATACTCTGCCAGTAAAGGAGCTTTAAGAGCGTATTCTAGAGTATTAACATCTGAAGTAAAAGATAGAGGAATTAGAGTAAACTCTATTGCTCCAGGTCCAATTGAAACTCCAATTTATGGTAAAATGAATTTACCAGGTGAAGTAGTTGAAGAAATGGGTAAAGGTTTTGCTCAAAGTGTACCACTTGGAAGATTTGGACAATCTGAAGAAGTAGCAAAAACGGCATTATTCTTAGCTTCGGAGGATGCTTCTTATATCAACGGAGTTGAATTAGAAGTTGATGGAGGATTAAGTCAAATTTAATTCTGAAACAAAAAATCAATACTTTAGGTACTCTACCTAAAGTATTGATTCTCCATTTAGATTTGTAGTTAAAACAGAACTCATTAAATCAAAAAATGGTCTTAACGCCAAATATGAATTGTTGATTTCTGTTATAAAATCTTTTGACAATACTTCTTCGTCTGTAAAATTGCGAACCGCTATATATCCTTTTTTACGCAGTAAATCTATATCTGGATGAGTTTTATCAAATCCTTTAGGAGCAGTTTTTAATTCATCTCCTTCGAATTTATCACCAAAATATTTTTGAAAATTTTTATCAGCTAATATATCTCTGAATTCAGAAGCATCTATTTCAATTTCTTTTCTAATTCGGTATAAATCCTCTTTATTTGGCTCCCAAAAACCACCCGCTAAAAAACTTTCTCCAGGTTTTAATCGAAGATAATATCCTCCTCTCAAATGTGCACCACTTCTAGAAAATGATCCAGCAAAATGAGTCTTATATGGAGTTTTATCTTTGGAAAAACGCACATCTCTATATATTCTAAAAAACTTATGCTTTTCAATTTCGTCATGTGATTCAAGGTTTTCTTGTATCTCCTTATAAAATTGTTTTACATCTTTTTGAACCGAATCAAATTCAGGTTTATGTTCAGCAAACCAATCACGATTATTATTCTTAGCTAATTTTTTTAAGAATTGAAAGGTTGATTTTTCTATTTGCATTCTAATTAGTTTATGTGATTACAAAATACAAAAAAGCTCAAAACCAATAGGCTCTGAGCTTGTTATTATTTCTGAGAATAATATCTTCTTAAACGTTAAATCTAAAGTGCATTACATCTCCATCAGCAACTACATATTCCTTTCCTTCCACTCTAACTTTACCTGCTTCTTTTACTTTCGTTTCACTACCGTAAGTCTCATAGTCGATATAACTGATAGTTTCAGCTCTAATAAAGCCTTTTTCAAAATCTGTATGAATAACTCCCGCAGCCTGAGGTGCAGTTGCTCCTACCGGAATTGTCCAAGCTCTAACTTCTTTCTCTCCTGCGGTAAAATATGTTTGAAGATCTAATAACTTATATGCTGAACGGATTAAACGAGAAACACCTGGCTCCTCTAATCCAATATCTGTTAAGAACATTTGACGCTCTTCATAATCTTCTAATTCTGCAATGTCTGCTTCTGTTGCTACAGCTAAAACAATAATTTCAGCATCTTCGTCTTTTACAGCTTCTTTTACTTGATCAACATATGAATTTCCATCTTTCGCTGAAGACTCATCTACATTACAAACGTACATTACAGGTTTTGCTGTGATGAATTGCATAGACTTTACAAGCTCTTCTTCTTTTTCAGTAAATTCAATTGTTCTAACAGATTTTCCTTCTAATAAAACTGTTTGAATTTTTTCTAAAAGTGCTAATTCAGCTTGAGCTTCTTTGTTTCCAGTTTTAGCAGCTCTCTTTACTTTTTCTAATCGCTTTTCAACAGCTTCTAAATCTTTTAACTGTAATTCAATATCAATTGTTTCTTTGTCTCTAATTGGATCTACAGAACCGTCAACGTGAACGATATTGTCATTATCAAAACAACGTAACACATGTAAAATTGCATCCGTTTCTCTAATGTTAGCTAAAAACTGATTTCCTAATCCTTCACCTTTACTTGCTCCTCTTACTAAACCAGCAATATCCACAATTTCTACAGTTGCAGGAATCACTTTTTCTGGATTTACCAATTCCTCTAATTTCTCTAATCTTGGGTCTGGTACATTTACAACTCCTAAATTTGGTTCAATAGTACAAAACGGAAAGTTTGCACTCTGCGCCTTAGCATTCGATAAACAATTGAATAAAGTTGATTTTCCAACATTTGGTAATCCTACAATTCCAGCTTTCATGTAATATAAATTGATATTTTTTTGCGTGTGCAAATATAGCACATTACTTTACTTTTACGAGATTTCTAATTAAAAAGCTAGTTCTATTTTTCTTAAGTTCCTTCTTTTTTTTAATTTAGGCCTGCAAGAAGTTTATGTAATGAGTAAATTATCGGATGAAATTTTATGGAAATCAATAAAAGATGGAGACTTGAATTCGTTCTCTATTCTTTTTAAAAGGTTTTATCCATCGCTACATAGTTATGGATTAAAAATTTCTCGTGACGAAGTTTTAACGGAAGACGCACTTCAAGATTTCTTCGTTTACATTTATGAGCACAAAGAAAACCTCAGTGATTTACAAAGCATAGCTCCTTACCTATTTGCCTCCTTTAGAAGATTTATAATAAAAAGAATCAATAAAACTCAAAAATATACCTTTGTTCGACATATTGATAAAAATATTGTAGACATTAGTTTTACCCCGGAAGAGTTTATAACAAAACAAGAGTCACTAACTTTTAGGAATAAAAACCTCGCTAAACTCATTAACCAACTACCAAAAAGACAAAAAGAAGTCATCTATTTAAAGTTCAATTGTAATTTTAAAGCTAATGAAATTGCAGAGACAATGGGAATTAATTATCAGAGTGTAATTAATACCCTTCATAAAGCAATAAAAAGCTTAAGAGATGAAGATGATATCGTTAAATTATTAAATTCATAAATTTGCGTTATCAAAAGAGTATAATCCATAATTTATAGTCTTTATATAAATAGAATACATAATAGTACAGTATACTATAGGAATGAGAAAAAAGAAATACAACACAATTCAAGATTTATTGGAAGATCAATCTTTTAATGATTGGGCTTTGAATCCTGAGAGTTCTGACGCGGTTGATTGGGAATTGTGGCTTAAAGAAGCACCTACAAATGAAGTTTTAGCTGCTGAAGCTAAGGATATTATTATTGGAATTAATTTCAAAAAAGAAATTGTTTCTGAGGATAAAGTAAATACTGAATGGGATAAATTAGCAGATAAAATCCAGAATTTAGAAGATAAAAAAAGTAGCCAGCAGGAAAAGGATAGAAAAAGATTGGTGAATGTGAAATATCTTTCTATCGCCGCTACCCTTTTATTATTAGTTTCTTTAAGTGTGTTTACCTATTCGTTATTTTCAACAGTTACGCATAAAACGACTTATGGAGAAATGTTGAATGTTGTTTTGGAAGATGGTTCTGTTGTTACCCTTAATTCAAACTCTTCAATAAGTTACACAAACTTCAATCCAAGATCAATTGAATTATCAGGAGAAGCATTCTTTAAGGTGAAAAAAGATTTAGTTTCAAAAGCTAAATTTAGAGTTAAAACTAAAGATTTAACTGTTGAAGTATTCGGAACTCAATTCAATGTAAAAACATTGCAAAATAAAACAAATGTCTTTTTAGAAGAAGGAAGTATCATGCTTAATTTAAATAATGGTAATGAACAAAAAATGATTCCTGGAAATTATATTGAATATTCTTCATCTGAGAGTAAAATTCTTGTTAATAAGAATAATACATTGGGTGATCAACATGTTTCTTGGAAAAGTGGGAACTTAATTTTTGAAAATACAAACTTAGAAGAAGCATTAATAAAAATTGCAGAAAATTATGGCGTTGAGTTTAAACATCATTCTACTGAAACTAAGGAGATTTTAATTACAGGAAAGGTACCAACAACCAATTTAGAGATTTGTTTAAACGCAATAAAAAAATCGACAAACATTAAAATTCAAAAAGAAAATGGTATACTAGTAGTTTATAAAAATTAACCCTACCATTTTTAATGACCTTAAAAAACACATACCGTTTATATCTATTGGTTTTAGTGTTTTTTACCCTGTTTTCTTTTCAGGGAGTCTCGCAAGAACATAATTATATTTTTTTAGCAGATGCTTTAGATGAGATTAGCGAAAAGCATAAGGTTTTTTTTACCTACAATCCTATTGTAATTAAATCGGACAAAGTAGATATAACTCCATTTGAAAAACTATCTTTAGAACAATCTATTTCTTTACTTAAAAAACTAACACCTTATGAATTAGAATATCTTGGTAATAATTATTACGTAGTCTTTAAACCTAAGAAAAGTTCATATTACAATAGATATTCAACAAATGTAGTGTCTGGAAATAATACTATTTCACGTGATAGTTTAAATTCAAATTTTGAAAATGAGAAACGAATAATTAGAGGTGTTGTATTAGATCCTTTTTATCAGCCCATTAGAAAAGCTAATGTAATTGAGAATAATACACAAAATGGAACTATAACTAGAAATGATGGGAGTTTTGAATTGGAAATGGTTTCAAATGATAATAGCTTAACAATATCTCATATTGGCTTTACAAGTGAACGTGTTCTTTCCGTTCAAAACTTTAATACTGTTATACTTAAATCTGGTGTACAATTAGATGAAGTTTTTATTGTAGGTTCTAGAAATAGTAAGCGTAAAAAAATAGATTCTCCAGTTTCTACCGAAGTTATTGATGTACAAAACGTTATTCGTAAAACAGATTTATTAGAGGTAAATCAATTAATTCAAACTGAAATCCCTTCATTTAATGCTACGAAACAATCCGGGTCCGATGGCGCAGATCATATAATTCCAGCAACGTATAGAGGTCTTGGCCCTGACCAAACTTTAGTACTTATTAACGGTAAAAGAAGACATCAGACTTCATTAATCAATTTATATGGAACTAGAGGAAGAGGAAATTCTGGTACAGACTTGAATACAATTCCTACTTCTGCAATAAAAAGAATTGAAGTTTTAAAAGATGGAGCATCCGCTCAATATGGTTCTGACGCTATTGCAGGTGTTATTAACATTGTTCTTAAGGATAATCCTAATACAACCAATATAAATTCTACATTTGGATTTTATAATGCAACTAATAATGAGGATGATTCAAGAAAGGGAATTGATGGGTTGACTTTTAAAACCGATGTGAATTACGGTGGTAAAATCGGTGAAAATGGATTTGTTAACCTATCGGCCGAATTCCTAACAAAAGGACATACGTTTCGTCAAGGAACTAATATCAGAGAGAACTACGGCGACGCTGCAGTAACGAGTAGTAGTTTATTTTTTAATTCAGAGCTTCCAATTTCAGAATCAATTAACGTATATACAAATGGTGGATATAATTTTAAAAATACCAGAGCTTATGCTTTTACTAGACCATTTGATAGTGAAAGAAATGTGTTGTCAATCTATCCAGATGGTTTTAACCCAGTAATTACTTCAAATATTTCTGATAAATCTCTAACCGTAGGATTCAAAGGTAAATTCAAAGGATGGAATGTTGATTTTAGTAATAGTTATGGTGATAATTATTTTCATTATTTCATCAAAGAGACTTTAAATGCAACGCTATTAGAAAATTCTCCCAGTGAGTTTGATGCTGGTGGACATAGTTTAAATCAAAACACAACTAATATTGACCTTTCAAAACAATTCAGCGGAATATTAAATGGTTTACATGTCGCATTAGGATTAGAAAATAAAATAGAGAATTACAGAATTTTTGCTGGTGAGGAGGAATCGTATCTATCTTACGATATAAACGGATTACCAGTAACTAGCACTACTCCAATAAATTTAATTCCAACTCTTAATGGGATAATAAGACCTGGTGGATCTCAAGGTTTCCCAGGATATGCACCGAGTAATGAAGTCGATAGAGCAAGAACGAGTTTTAGTTTTTATTTAGATACTGAAATAGATATCACTAAAAAATGGATTTTAGCTACAGCAATTCGATATGAAAATTACAGTGATTTTGGAAATTCGATTAATACAAAGATTGCTTCTAATTATAAAATAACACCTAAATCAAACTTACGCTTCTCTTTTAGCACAGGATTTAGAGCTCCTTCCCTAGCCCAAATTTATTACAATTTAAAATTCACAAATTATATAGACAATGTTCCAATGGAATCTTTTTTAATTGCTAATAATGATCCAATTACACGTCAATTTGGTATACAAAGACTCAAGGAAGAAAAAGCTGTTAATTATAGTTTAGGGTTCAATTATAGAATTACTAAGAATATAAATCTATCAATTGATGCCTATCATATTTATATAAAAGATCGAATAATTTTAAGTGGGAATTTTGATGCTACACTATTAAATACAGATGCAGAAAATGTGCAATTTTTTGCAAATGGTGTAAATACTAGTACCTATGGTACAGATTTTAGATTCATTTGGTTGAAGAATTGGAACGATACTAAATTCAATTTAAGTTTAACAGGAAATGTTAACACTATGAACATTACTAGGATTCATAATAAAGATTTAGATGCCGAGACGTTTTTTGGAATCAGAGAACGTTTCTTTCTAAAAGCATCAGCTCCAAATCATAAAATAATTTTCAACTCAATTATTTCTAAAGGAAAATTTTCATGGAGCAATACAATCACAAGATTTAGTAGTTTAGAATTAATTGATTGGCAAATACTAAATCCAATAAGCGAATTTAATAACTCTTCAGAGGAAAGATTTGAAGCTGCTATTGATAAATATGATTCAAAATACACCCTTGACTCTCATATTTCCTACAAATTAAATAAAAATTTTTCCTTCCAGTTTGGAGCCAATAATCTCTTCAACACTTACCCTACTGTACAAGGCGAAAACACTGACAGTGGCGGACTTTGGGATGCAGTACAAATGGGAAGTAATGGGGCCTTCTATTACAGCAAAGTTTTAGCAAACTTTTAAAATTTTTTTAAAATTTAGAGTATAAACAAAAACATAATTACTTAGATATAGTATAACGGAATTGTTAATTGAATAAATAATTAACAATAAAAACCTTAAAATAATCTAATTCATTTTAATTATGCTAAAAACGAAATTATGTTTTCTACTCACTTTAATTTGTGGAGTGATGTATGCACAGACAAAAATTTCAGGTAAAGTTGTTGATACCAATAATGAACCATTACCTGGAGCAAATGTGGTAGAAAAAGGAACGACTAACGGAACATCAACTAATTTTGATGGTATATTCGAATTAACAGTTGCAAGTGATGCTACTCTTGTTGTTACTTTTACTGGATTTGAAACTAAAGAAATTCGTGTAAACGGACAAACGAATTTAACTATTGTTCTGAATGAAGGACAACAACTTGATGAAGTTATTGTAACTGGATCAAGAACTCCAGCTCGAAGTAATACTTCTAGTCCACTTCCAGTAGATATTGTAGGAGTTAAGGAATTACAAGCAACTGGACAAGCTACTTTTGATAAAGCTTTACAATATAAAATACCATCATTTAATACGGTAAACACTCCTGTAAACGATGCAACTTCTCTTTTAGACCCTTATGAAATTAGAAACATGGGTCCAAGTAGAACATTAATTTTGATTAATGGAAAAAGAAAGAATTTAAGTGCCTTACTATATACACAAACTTCTCCAGGACGTGGTGAAACTGGTGCTGATATATCGGGAATTCCTACTGATGCAATCAAAACAATTCAAATATTAAGAGACGGAGCATCTGCTCAGTATGGTTCTGATGCCATTGCGGGTGTAATGAATATTATCTTAAAAGATAGCTATAAAGATGGTTCTGCTACTTTTAGAAGTGGAATAACAGGAGAAGGTGATGGAGAAATGCTGGGTGTTAGTGTAAATAATGGTAGTAAAATTGGAGATAAAGGTTTTATTAATTACACAATTGATTTTTCAAAATCCGCTTTGGCGAATCGTCCTGGAACAGTTGATGCCGATGGTGAGTTTGGAGATTTTGTAGCGGTAGATCCAACTAGCTATAATAGTTATGTAAATGATGATGGAACACTTGGAGGAATACCTCTTTCTAATTTTGCCGATGATGCTGCAATTCAAAATTACTTTACCAATACTTACCTTGGTACTGCAGATTATAACGCTAAGCTAAGTGCTATAAATCAAGGAAATACTTTTGGTAGACAAGTCGTGGATGACTTTTTAGCAAGACGTCCTGATGCTGGAAATATAAATGGTTCCCCTGAAACTACTGCTGCAAAATTTTTAGTTAATGGTAGTTTTGATTTAAGTGATTCAAGTGATTTATATTTTAATGCTGCCTATGTTTATAAAAAAGTAAATAGTTTTGCTAATTATAGAACACCATATTGGAGACAACAAAACGATTTCTTTAACCCGCAAGATTCAAATGGAAATAGAGCAATTCCAGGTTGGAGACAAGGTGGTGATATGGCTTATTTAGCTAATTTCTTCCCAGGAGGTAATCCAAATACAATTGGTGGATATGATGGTTATGTTCCTACTTTTGAAGGAGATTTAAATGATTATAATGCTACTTTAGGGTTTAGGTCTAAAATAAATGGTTGGAATGTTGATGCTAGTGCTACATTCGGTGGAAACACACAAACTTATACGGTAAATAATTCACATAACAGAAATGTAGTTTTATCTCCAACTACTTGGGTGGATTCTAATAATAATGGAGTTATTGATCCAGGTGAAACTACTGAAAGCTCTCAATTGTATAGAGAAAACAGTCCTTTAAGTTTTGACCCAGGTGGAACTTCATTTAACCACATTGTTGGAAATATAGATATTTCTAAGGTATTATCAGATCAAGTTGCAATTGGTATTGGAGCAGAGTTTAGAACTGAAAACTTTGAAGTTATTGAAGGAGGTTTAGCCTCATATGACGGAGGTGGTGCTGATTCTTTTGCTGGAAACAGACCAGAAAATTCAGGAAGTTTTAATAGATATAACTTAGGAGGATATTTCGATATCGCTTGGGATGTAACAGAAGATTTCCTGCTGAATGGTACAGTTAGAGCTGAAAACTTCTCTGATTTTGGAAGTACATTTGTATGGAAGGCTAGTTCTCGTTATAAATTCTTAGAAGACAAATATACATTAAGAGGTTCTGTATCTACTGGATTTAGAGCTCCTACATTACATCAAATTTATACTCAAAAAGCACAATATAGCTTTATACCAGGACAAGGTATTCAGGTTGGTGGTTTAGTGAATAATATTTCTCCACAAGCTCGCTTTCTTGGTATTCCTAAATTAAAAGCAGAAGAGTCTACAAACATTACTGTAGGTATTGGAGGAAAACCATTTAAAAATTTCTCTTTTACTGTTGATTATTACAATATTGCTGTGGAAGATAGAATTGTACTTAGTACAGAAATTGGGAGAACTGCTGCTGGAAATACAACCTTAGATCAAGTTTTAAATGCTAATAACTTAAGTGATTTGAGTTTCTTTGTAAACGCTATTGACACAAGAACATCTGGTATTGATGTTGTTTTAGGATATAAAAATTTAGAGCTAGGAACAGGGAAATTAGGGTTTAATTTATCTGGTAATTACACTATTCAAAATGAAAGAGAAGGTGCTGTTAAAAACCCTGCAATTGTTGCGAGTGCTGGGCAATCTGTAGTAAACCAAACTCAAGAAGCCTTATTCTTTACTTCACGACCTAGAACAAAATGGATTTTAGGAAGTACATATGATATTGAGAAATTTAGTTTCTCTTTAAACAACACTTATTTTGGAAAAACTGAATTCTTCCAACAGGGATTAAGTACTGATGCTAATGGAAATTTTAACATCGGAACAGAATTTACACCTCAAATAGTTACTGATTTTGGTGTTAACTATAATGCTACCGACAATATTACCATTGCTGCGAATATTAATAACATATTTAATGTATTACCTGAATGGAATTTTGTTTCACAAAATGCTGCTGGAGATGCAATTTTAGCTGATCCTGCTCAAGTGCAACAACAATCTAACTTAATTACTTTTAACCAGCGTTATTCACAAATGACATATGATGGTTATCATTTCAGTCAACTAGGAACATTGTTCAATTTATCTATTAATTATAAGTTTTAATCAAGTATCCCCCAAAAGAAAAATCCTGAGTTTTCACTCAGGATTTTTTAATATCATTCAGTTTAAAAGTGATTAATCGTTATGCATAAATCGTTGCTTACCTAACAATTCCTCTTCCGTTTCAACATTATCTTCATCTGGAACACAACAATCTACTGGACATACAGCAGCACATTGAGGCTCTTCATGGAATCCTTTACATTCAGTACATTTATCAGCAACGATGTAGTAAATTTCATCAGAAATAGGCTCTTGATCTTCATCTGCATTTGCACTATTTCCGTTTGGTAATACTATATTTCCTGCTAAATCTGTACCGTCTGCATATTTCCATTCTTCTGCACCTTCATATATCGCTGTGTTTGGGCACTCAGGTTCACAAGCACCACAATTTATACATTCATCTGTTATAATAATCGCCATAGCTAATCTATTTCAGTTTTGTAACTTTGCAGTTGCAAAAATAAAGCCAATTTAATTTAGAAACAATTTAAATGGATAAAATCGAAAAACGAATAGATTCGTTTATAAAATTAGGGCAATTTTTAGGACAATTTTCTAGAACGGAAATCAAGCAAAATGATTCCATTGCTTTTAATGATATTTTCTTTGATGGATTTAAGCATCAATTAAAATTAGCAGAAGAAAACAATACATGGTTTACAAAAGAAAACCTATTGTTTTCTTGTGAAAATTGGTCTTCCGCTTTAACAAGTGAAAACATAAAAAAATGGATTTCAGAAGAGGAATTACATCTTGAATCCAACAATAAAGTAGCTATCATAATGGCAGGTAATATTCCATTGGTAGGTTTTCATGACTTTTTATCCGTTTTAATATCTGGTCACTCTGTTCTTGCTAAATTATCAAGTAATGATAAACATTTGCTTCCTTTTTTAGCTAAATATCTGGAGTTTACAAATGAGGACTTTAAAGGTAAAATTGAATTTACTAATGAAAAACTACAAGGTTTTGATGCTGTGATTGCAACCGGAAGTGATAATACTTCAAGATATTTCGAGTACTATTTCAAGAATAAACCGAATATCATTCGTAAAAACCGAAATTCTGTAGCAGTTATAACAGGAAATGAAAGTGAAAAGAATTTTGAAGACTTGAGTGAAGATGTTTTTCGTTATTTCGGGCTAGGTTGTCGTTCTGTTTCTAAATTATTTGTTCCTCAAGGATTTGATTTTGATGCATTCTTCAAAGGAATGTTCAAAAAACAAGAAATTATAAATAATACTAAATACGCTAATAATTACGATTACAATAAAGCCGTGTATTTAATGAGTGAATTTGATATTCTAGAAAATGGATTCTTAATGATTAAAGAGGATGAAAGCTACTCCTCTCCTATTGCATCTGTATTCTATGAGTATTACGATAATTCAGACGACTTAAAAATAAAGCTTTACGAAGATCGTGATAAAATTCAATGTGTTGTAGCGAATGATTTTATAGAAAATGAAGTGAAATTTGGACAAACGCAACATCCAAATTTATGGGACTATGCAGATGGTGTAAATACGTTGAAATTCTTATCTACCATTTAAATCAAAATTGAAATGAAAAAACATAATTTTAGTGCAGGTCCATGCATTTTACCAGAGAGTGTTTTACAGAAAGCATCAGAGGCAGTAGTTAATTTTAATAATGATGATTTATCTCTTATTGAAATTTCTCATAGAAGTCAGCCTTTTGTTGATGTTATAGAAAAAGCTAGAGCATTAGCCTTAGAACACTTAAACTTGCAAGACAAAGGATACACAGCTTTGTTTTTACAAGGTGGAGCCAGTTCTCAATTTTTAATGACAGCTTATAATTTTTTAGATAAAAAAGCGGCCTATTTAAATACAGGAACTTGGAGTTCTAAAGCAATTAAAGAGGCAAAATTGTTTGGCGAATTAGTAGAAGTTGCTTCATCAAAAGACAAGAACTTCACTTACATTCCTAAAGATTATACTATTCCTTCCGATGTAGATTATTTCCATTGTACAAGTAACAATACTATTTACGGTACTCAAATGAAGAGTTTTCCAAAAACAGACGTTCCTGTTATTTGTGATATGAGTTCGGATATCTTTTCTCGTCAGCTTGATTTTTCAAAGTTTGATCTGATTTATGCAGGTGCTCAAAAAAATATGGGTCCGGCTGGAACAACACTTGTTGTTATCAAAGATGAGTTTTTAGATAACATATGTAGAGAAGTTCCTTCAATGTTAAATTATAAAACTCATACTTCTAAAGATAGCATGTTTAACACCCCGCCAGTGTTTCCTGTTTATGTTTCTATGTTGACGCTAGAGTGGTTAAAGGATTTAGGAGGAATTGATTTTATTGAAGATGTAAATCAAAAGAAAGCAGATTTATTATACGCTGAAATTGATCGCAATCCATTATTTAAAGGGATTGTAAATCCTGAGGATAGAAGTATAATGAATGCTACCTTTGAAATTGAAAATAGTGAGTTAAAGAATCGCTTTGATGAAATGTGGAAGGAAGCTAGAATTAATGGATTAGCAGGACATCGATCAGTAGGTGGATATAGAGCAAGTATGTATAATGCATTGCCATTATACAGCGTTCAAGCCTTAGTTGATGTAATGAAAGAATTAGAAAGAAAAGCATAAGAAATTTAAGAGACTAAATAACATTTAGTTTTAATTATAGATTGAATCAAATTATAAAATGAAAATATTAGTAAACGAAGGAATTACTCAAGAAGGTGTAGTAATATTAGAGGATAAAGGATTTGAAGTATTAATTACTAAAGTTGCTCAAGAGCAATTAGAGAATTTTATAAATGAAAATAGTGTTGATGCTATTTTAATTAAAAATAGAACACAAATTCAGCAAGAATTAATTGATGCATGCCCTAGTTTAAAACTAATCGCATCTGGAAGTACATCAATGGATAATGTTGATGTGCAATATGCTATTGATAATGGTATTCAAGTTGTAAATAGTCAAGAAGGAAGTGCTAATGCAATTGCAGAATTAATCTTCGCGCATCTTTCTGGAATGGTTCGTAATTTACACTTATCAAATAGAGAAATGCCATTAGAAGGAGACATGAATTTTAAAGGTCTTCAAAAGTTATACAGAGGAATTGAATTAAAAGGAAAAACATTAGGTTTAATAGGAATTAATCCTACAAGTATTGCGACAGCAAAGATTGCAATTGGTTTAGGAATGAAAGTTTTAATAACAGATCCTGAAGAAACAGAAGCTTCTGTAGAGCTGGAGTTTTTTGATGGACAAACTATCCAGTTTGAATTAAATGCTATTCCTTTTGATGAAGTTATTTCTGAATCTGATTTTATTTCAGTGCATTTATATAACCGTGATTTCAAATTAGGAGAATCCGAGTTTGATAAAATGAAAGATGGTGTTGGAATTGTAAATTGTGTTCAAGGAGGTTTAGTGGACGAAGTTGCTTTAGTTAAAGCAATGGAGAAAGGACCAATACGTTATGCTGCTTTAGATAGTTTTGAAAACGAACCAAATCCAGAAATTCAGTTATTAATGAATCCTAACCTTTCATTATCTCCAAAAATTAGTAATGCTACAAATGAAGCTCAAGAACGAGTAAGTATTGAGTTAGCGAATCAAATTTCAACATTACTATCTTAATTCTATGGCAAAAATAAAACCATTTAAGGCCGTTCGTCCTACTCGCGATAAAGTAGCTTTAGTTTCATCAAAGTCTTATGAAACGTATCCTGAAGATGAATTGAATGCAAAATTAGCCTTCAACCCTTTTACTTTTTTACATGTTGTAAATCCAGGATATAAATATCATAAGCAAGATGTAACTGGTGAACAACGTTTTAAATTGGTTCATAACAGATATCTAGAATTCAAAGAGAATGAGGTTTTTACGGAAGAAGAAACTCCTTCTTTATACGTGTATCAAAAAATAACAAATTCTCATTCTTTCTCAGGAATAATTGCAGCAACATCAACTGAAGACTATCATAATGATGTTATTAAAATTCATGAAAGAACCTTACGAAAGAGAGAATTACTTTTTGAAAACTACTTAAAAAACACAGGTTTTAATGCAGAACCTGTGCTCCTAACCTATCCTGAGAACACTACGGTAAAATCTATCATTGATAAGTATAAAACACAAAGAGCAGAATACGAATTTACAAGTAATGATAAAGATTTACATTTATTATGGGTTGTAAAAGATCAGAATGATATTGACACATTAAGGAATGCTTTTGAACAAATAGATACTTTGTATATAGCTGACGGTCATCATAGAACCACATCTTCTTGTATTCTGGCAAAAAACTTAGCGAAAGAAAACCCAAATCATAACGGAACTGAAGATTATAATTTCTTTATGAGTTATTTATTGTCGGATGACCAATTAAGTATTTATGAGTTTAATCGTTTTATCAAAGATTTAAACGGTTTATCTCCTGATGAGTTTCTAATGGAATTGGACACTTATTTTAGAATAGAAAATAGAGGTCAGGAATTATATAAGCCTAAAGAAAAGCATCACTTTAGCATGTATCTTAAAGGCGAGTTTTATGCATTATATCTTAGAAAATCAGCTTATGAATTTACAGATGAGTTGAGCGAATTGGATGCAGAAATTCTCTTTAAAACGGTATTAAAACCAATTTTGGGTATTGATGATATTCGTAACGATTCTAAAATTATTTATTCTCAAGATAAATCTGATGGTTTAGAATTAAAAACAAAAGTTGATAGCGGAGATTTCAAAGTTTCATTTGGAATGCTACCAACGAGTATTGACGAGATTAAAACTATTGTAGACAAAGGATTGGTAATGCCTCCTAAAACAACGTATATAGAGCCAAAATTAAGAAGTGCTTTAACCATTTACGAAATTTTAAAATGATAAAAGAAAACTTAAATTCAATACAACAAGATATTCCTAACCACGTAACTCTTGTTGCGGTTTCAAAAACTAAACCTATCGCAGATATTCAAGAAGCATATGATGCTGGACAACGTGTTTTTGGTGAAAACAAAGTTCAAGAAATGGTGACAAAGTACGATGCTTTACCGAAGGATATCGAATGGCATATGATTGGTCATTTACAACGTAATAAGGTAAAGTATATGGCTCATTTTGTTGATTTGATTCATGGCGTAGATAGTTTAAAAACACTTCAAGAAATAAACAAGCAAGCTAAAAAACACAATCGTGTAATAAATTGTTTATTACAAGCTCGTATTGCTGAGGAAGAAACTAAATTCGGACTTTCTTTTGATGATATTCAAGAAATTGTAAATGATGACTCTTTTAAAGAATTGACGAATATTAAAGTTGTTGGATTAATGGGAATGGCTACATTTACCGATAATCAAGCTCAAGTTAAGAAAGAATTTACTTCGTTAGAGTCATTTTTTAATACAATTAAAGTAGAAGTTAAAAATAATTTTGAGTTAAAAATTCTTTCCATGGGAATGAGTGGAGACTACCAATTAGCTATAGATTGTGGTAGTACAATGGTAAGAATTGGAAGTTCTATTTTTGGCGCTAGAAACTACTTTGTTTAAGTTTTATGCGTTTACCACTCTGATTTTCTTATATTTGCTGGATGCTTAGCTACTAATTAAAGTAAGGAGGGAATATAGATGTACGCTATAGTTGATATTGAAACTACTGGAGGAAAATTTAACGAAGAAGGGATTACCGAAATTGCCATTTATAAATATGATGGCCATACAATCATAGATCAATTCATATCTCTTGTCAATCCCGAAAGGGAAATTCAAGAATTTGTTGTTAAACTAACTGGAATTAACAACAAAATGCTTCGCAATGCGCCTAAATTTCATGAGGTTGCCAAAAGAATTATAGAAATTACTGAAGGTTGTGTTATTATCGCTCATAATGCTTCTTTTGACTACAGAATACTTAGAACAGAATATAATCGCTTGGGTTATGATTATGTTAGAGATAATTTATGTACTGTTCAATTAAGTAAAAAATTAATTCCAGATCAAGATTCTTACAGTTTAGGTAAATTATGTAGAGCGCTAGGAATTCCCGTTACAGATCGCCATAGAGCAAGTGGTGACGCTTTAGCTACAGTTAAGTTATTCAAGCTCTTATTAGATAAAGATACCGATAAGAAAATCTTAGAACGTACCATTAAGTTTACTGATAACAGAAATCATAAACTTAAAATCAACAGCATTTTAGAAGAATTGCCAGAAAAAGAAGGTGTTTTTTATGTGCATAATGAAAATGGTAATGTAATCTTTATAGGTAGAGGAAAAAACATCCGCTTAGAGGTTAATAAGCTGTTCTTAAAAGAAAACAAAAGAGCAGAAAAGATTAAAACTAAAGTTGATGTCGTTACTTATCAAGAAACAGGAAATCAATTATTTACTAGGTTAAAGTATTATTTAGAACTTGATAGTATTAAACCTAAGTATAACTTGATCAGAAAGCGTAAATTAACTCATTTAGATTTCAACCATGATCATTTCTTGATTATTGAGAAAGGAAGAATTCCAGAGGAAAACTTAATTATTCTAGTGGAGAAGAATAACGTTATTGGTTACGCATTTACAAATCTTTCTTATCAAAGAAACCAATTAGAGGTATTGAAGAATTTAGTTACTACAATAGAAAACAAACCTCTAGCCAAAACAATTATTAAAAATTATTTATTGAATAATTCTGTAGGTAAAATTGTACGCTACGAACTAGAAAATAATTTGTAATATTGCTTATATAACTAAGTACTTTGGCTGAAAATCAATCAAAATTAAATTGGAAAAGACAACTTCATGAAATTATTTATGAAGCTGATACTCCTGCAGGAAAACTTTTCGATGTTATCCTTTTGATTGCCATTATTGTTAGTATTGCCTTGGTAATGCTAGAAAGTGTAAATCCAATTGGTGAGCAGTATAAAACAGAACTTAATATTGCTGAGTGGATTATTACCATACTCTTTACTTTAGAATATATTCTTAGAATAATTTCAATAAGCAAGCCTAAAAAGTACATCTTTAGCTTTTATGGTTTAATTGATTTTTTATCTACTATTCCAAAATATTTATCGGTAATTTTTACAGGAACACATAGTTTAGTTGCGTTAAGAGCGTTACGATTATTACGTGTGTTTCGAATATTAAAATTAGGTCGTTTTATTGGTGAATCAGAACATTTAGCAAAAGCTTTAAAAGCAAGTAGAGCACGAATTTCTGTTTTTCTATTTTTTGTATTAATCATCTGTATCATTTTAGGTTCGGTAATGTATTTGATAGAAGGATCAGAAAATGGATTTACAAGTATTCCTAGAAGCGTGTATTGGGCAATTGTAACCTTAACAACAGTTGGTTACGGAGATATTGCACCAGCAACACCAATTGGTCAATTTATCGCTAGTGCAATTATGATTTTAGGTTATGCGATTATTGCTATTCCTACAGGAATTATTTCTTCAGAAATTGCTAAAGAAGATAAAGTAAACTTAAACACACAATCTTGTCCGCATTGCGCAACAGAAGGCCATGTTGATGGCGCTATATTCTGTCATCATTGTGGTAATAAATTGAATGAATAATGAATACGTTAATTACTATTGTTGGACCAACGGCGATTGGAAAAACTGCTCTTAGTATTCAGTTAGCACAACATTTTAAATCGGATATTATTTCTTGTGATTCTCGACAGTTTTATAAAGAAATGTGTATTGGTACTGCTGTACCCGATCCAGATGAACTTGCTGCTGCAACTCATCATTTCATTCAAAATAGAAGTGTATTTGAGGATTATAATGTTGGTAGCTTTGAAAAAGATGCTTTACAAAAGTTAGATGAGTTATTTGAAAAAAATCCTATTCAAATAATGGTTGGTGGAAGCGGATTGTATGTTGATGCTGTTGTAAAAGGATTTGATTATTTTCCTGATGTTGATCCGAAGATTCGAGAAGCTTTAACTGAGGAATTGAATTCTTCTGGTTTGAGTACCTTACAACAAAAATTAAAAGAATTAGATCCGACAACATATCAAACAATTGCAACTGATAATCCACACAGAGTTATTAGAGCGTTAGAAATTTGTATTGGAACAGGACTTCCCTACTCTTCCTTCATTAATAAAGATAAAAAGCAACGTAATTTTAAAACGATTAAAGTCGGATTAACTGCGGACCGTGAAATTATTTACGATAGAATTAACCGTCGTGTGGATATAATGATGGAAAACGGTTTGTTAGAAGAAGCTAAGGCTCTGTATCCTCATAAAGCATTAAATGCGTTACAAACAGTCGGATATCGTGAACTATTCGAATACTTTGATGGCAATTGGGAATTAGACTTTGCAATTTCTGAAATCAAAAAGAATACAAGACGATTTGCAAAGCGACAATTAACTTGGTTTAAAAGGTATCAAAACACGGTTTGGTTCGATTTTCAGGAAGATATTTCAACTATAATTTCTCAAGTTTCTGAGCTTATAAAATAATTTCTACACTAAAGCTCTCATTATTAACGCTTATAATCGAAAAGTTAACTTTAAGGTTATTTGTGCTTGGTTTTCACATTTATTGAGTGTAATTTTAACGTAATTAACCCATTAAAAATATAAATCATGCCATCGACTATTCCGTACGATCCTTCCTTGGTATTAGGAAATATCGTTTCTAAAGAAAAACTAGCTAATATCGTTAAGATTTCAGAATTACAAGCGCCAGCAGACGCTGCTGAAAGCGAATTGAATTCACTTATTGCTTTAAAGAGAAGCGTTGATATGACCATACAAGAAACTATGGGTATGGGAATTAATCCAGATGATTTACTTGCTGAATCTGAACAAATCGGAATTCAAATTCAAAAAGCAGCTATTAATTATGGAAAAGCTAAAATAGCTTCAGAAAAAAAGATTCAACCATTAAGATCAAAAATGAACGCTGTTAATGAATCTGTTGAAAGTCCGATTGACTATAATAAAAGTCAGTTAAAAGAAATGCCAATTTCTAGTGACTCTTTACAAATGAATAGTCAGTATTTTTCTTTTGATCAAAATTCTCAATCTTCTGCTAGTCATGCTGCAACTGTAGCGTCTTTCGTAGCGGAATCATTAAGTATTTTCGGAGAAGGACAATCTTCTCAAGCCAGTGCTACGGCACAACAACAAATGAATAGTCAACATTCAAGACATAGTATTGCCGGAACTTTAGTAATTACTATTTCTTGTACACATAAAAATGCTCAAGTTTTTGCGCCATATGTTTTAGACGTAGATAAAGCGGTTCGTTCATGGAATGCCATGAATCCGGACAATATGATTAAAACTAATGATGTAAGTTCTATTGCTGCAATTGAGGCAAAAGCAAACACAAAAGAAGATCCTTCTTTTTCTATATTATCTGGTGCAACTTATGGGTCATCATTTGTAGGAATGGTTCATATTTTAAACACTACGGAATCTGAATCAAGCCAACGAATGGATTCTATTGCTGCGTCGATGCAAGAAACATTTGATATCGGTGGATGGTTTGCTTCAGGAACAGGTTCTTTTGGTGTGAGTTCTACATTCTCAGATAGTGCTAAAAACTTATTAAGTACTCAGAATGTAACCTCACATGCTACTTTAATTACAATGGGAATTATTCCATCTATAAAGTCAAACCAAGTAAAAATGGCTGTTCAAAGTTTTTCTGATTTCGATCCGGCAAAAACTATGGAAGAATTAGCGGTTTTACAAGGAGCAACTGCAAGTGATAACAATACAATTGCCGAAGGTGCTGCTGCTGCAAGAACAGGACAGCAAATGATCACCTTAAAAAATGCAACGATTAAAGCTACGTTAAGTGGTGTTTCTGAAATTGACGACGGACAAAATAAAGTAATTGATACCAACTCTATGATGACTGCCATGGAAGATTATGTTGATAAATGTATTGCTGGTGGTGATAATTTAGGAGTTCCTATCAATTATTATTTAAAACCAATTACACAATCTGAAATTGCAAGAGCTTGGTTAGCTAAATATTATCCAAATAAATACAATCAAGCAGGAAGTGCGGACGATTCTAGCTCTTCTAGTAGTAGTTCATCATCAAGTGATGATGGAGGTTCAGATTCTTAATTCGAAACCAAACTAACTTTACTATACTGTAAACAGTATTCAGGAGATTTTCTTGAGTACTGTTTACTCTATATTACTATTTAATCAACCTAAACTACCTATTACTTGTCTTCCCATGAAAAGTTTTAATGACTTTGAGATTGCGATTTTACATCAAATAAGTTCTTTTCGTAAAGAAGGTATCATTAGTTTAAAAGATTTTCTGGAAAAGATATTCTTCAATCCAGAGGAAGGAAAAGCATTAATTATTCAGTTAAGAGAACAATATGCTATTTTCTTTATTACCAATAAAATCTACAATAATCCTATTTCTCAGAGGGAAGCAATTATAGAATTCAGTCAGTTATTGGCTCTTTTGGATTTTTTAAATACACAAGGTGTTATTTCTATTTTTAGGAATCAACATTTGGTAAAAGAACCTATGTATTTCCTCAGTTCTATTTTTCATGAGCCAAAAATTGAGAATAATAAAATCATCTTGAATGATAATGGATTGTATACAGACAAACCTGAGGAATTAAAAAATGCCAAAGGAGATGTTATTTATAAAGGAATTCAGTTTAACGATAGTCATTTCGTAATTAAAAACTTAATGGGAAATATTGTTATTTCTGATAAGATTAACACCATTATAGATGAAATCAATCCAGTACAAAAGAAAACTCCATTTTATAAGCATAAGATATTCCGTTGGGTAGCTTTATTACTTTTAGTTTTGGGATTATCTTATGGAATTCATTCTTCTAATACCAAAAACACGCAACAACTACATAAGTCTATCCAGCAATTACATAAAAAAATCAAAGTTGTAAAAACTCAAAAGAATCGCGCTTCTAAAACCTTGGTTCCTAAGAAGAACATTAAGCATTTTGGAATTGATATTTCTAAATGGAATGGAGCTATTCTTAAGAATAACTTACCTGATAGTATAGACTTTGTAATCTGTAAAGCTACAGAAGGTAAAAACTTTCTAGATCCAATGTTTTCGTATAATTGGAAAGAAATACAACAAAAGAAGCTAAAACGTGGTGCATATCATTTCTATGTTATTTTAGATAATCCTATTACTCAAGCGAACTTCTTTTGGGAACAAATTAAAGACTTAAGTTCAACCGACTTCCCTCCTATTGTTGATATTGAACATGATAGTTTTGAAGGAATGAATTCAACATCTTCAAACAACAAAAATCTTCAACAAAACTTACTTACATTTTTAACTAGAATTCAACAATTATCTGGAAGAACTCCAATGGTATATACCAATCATAAATTTGCCAATGCACATTTAACAAGTGCTCGTTTTTCAAAATATCCTCTTTGGATTGCTGATTATGAAAATAAAACTTCTCCTAATATCCCTGATGCTTGGATTAATAAAGGATGGACAGCTTGGCAAAAAAGTCCTTCTTATCATATCGACTCAAAAACTATTGATTTAGATGTTTATATAGAGCGTTAAACAACTTTAAATGTACTCTATTATGATTTTTGTCCTGTTTACTCACTAAAACAGTTCACTCACTCACTACTTATTGTTTCAGAACTACTATCCTTATAGTTTTGAAGAAAAAAAAGATGAATAAATTTTTATGTATAGCATTGTTATCGTTTGGAACGGTGAGTTGTAAAAACAATGTAAAGAAAAAAACAGACGAAGTAGTTATTACTGCTTATGCCACTGAAAAGGAACAAACACCTATAACAAAAAAGAAGTCTCAAGATGTAGAAATTGTGTTTTGTTTGGATGCAACGGGAAGTATGAGTGGATTGATTGGAACTGCAAAAGAAAAAATTTGGGACATTGTTTCTGAATTGGCCCAAAGTGGTGATGTAGAAAACTTGAAATTAGGAATGGTTTTTTATAGAGATCGCGGTGATGGTTTTGTTACAAAACAAATTCAATTGACTACTGATTTAGATGAAGTTTACTCTGATTTACTTGAGATTGAAGCTGCAGGTGGTGGTGATACTCCAGAAAGTGTAAATCAAGCTTTACATGAAGCCGTAAATGAAATGAAATGGTCTAAAAAATCAGAAACCTATAGAACCATTTTTGTTGTTGGTGATTGTCCACCACATATGGATTATCAAGATGATGTAAAGTATACCGAAAGTTGTAAAAGAGCTGCACAAAAAGGAATTATCATCAACACCATTAAATTGGGAACGAGTTGTAGAAGTGCCATTCCTCATTTTAAGAAAATGGCAAGTTGTACCAATGGAGAATTTATGCAGTTAGACCAACATGCTTCTGATATTGTAATTGCTACACCTTATGATGATGATATTTATGAAGTTTCACAATCCATTGATGAATCTAGAATGTATTACGGTAGTGAAGCAGAGCAAACTATGAATTACGATAAAAAAGCAAAATCTATTGCTGTGTATGAAAAGAGCTCAAAAACTTCAAATAGTGCCCGTGCCACGTATAAGATGAGTAAATCTGGGAAAAAAGCATGGATGGGAACCAAAGAAATGGTAAACGATTATGCTGATGGAAAAGTAAATCTAGAAGAAATTGCAGAAGAAGAATTACCAAAAGAATTAAAGGGAAAAAGTAAAAGTGAAATAAAAGCAGAATTAGAAAAATTAAAAAGAGAGCGAAGAAAAAAAGAAAGAAAATTAAAAGAATTGTCTGAAAAAAGAAAGCAGTTTATTAAGCAGAAAAAGAAAGAGTTAGATACTTCAAAACAATCGTCTTTTAGTGAAAAGGTTGTAGATGTATTAAAAAAGCAAGCAGAAAAAGAACTATAAGTTTGCTCAGGGATTTTGAGTAGAACCACCGAAAATCTTACGATTTGAGGTGGTTTTGTTGTTTAAAATAGATTCTTTAGATAATATCTTCTGAACGAACTTCAATGCTACTTTGAGGAATAAATACTTTCAAAATTTTCATTTGATGAGGACCTGGAACTTTAGATCTGTGTGCTAAAGCACTTTTTACTGCACTATGACGATTTACAAATAAATTACTAGCAAAATTATGAACTGTACAAATTGCCTGATAATAAAACATAATTTATAATTTTAAATTAAAAAAAGGTTAATGGGAAAGATGCTCTTACGCCTATTGTATTTCTCCTAAAAAAAATATTATTCAAGTTTGCCACATCAAATAAATCATTGAATTGATAAAAAATTTCAATATTTACAACAGATGTTTGTTTTTCTGTATTCTTAAAAGGAATCATTATACCCGTTAAAAAAGAGGAGATCGGTTTTTCGAAGTCTGCTGCATAAAAACTTGGGTTAAGATGTAATGCAAATTCATTTCTTTTACCGAAAAAGGTATAATAATCAAAATTAATAGATAAACGCTTTACATTTCCATTAAATTCATCTACGAAGGCATTAATATTGTTAACTCTGTCACGTTGAGGATTAGTTGAAATAGGCGTAGTATCAACAATGTTGATCCCTGTAAGACTTGATAAATTACTCCCAAATTCAAGTTGAGTGGAAAATGCCCAGAATAAATCTCTTTTTGATATGTTACCCCATCTATATCTCGATAGTCCTAAGTTAATCTTATGACTCACAGTTGTACTGTCGTATACTTGTTCATTAAAATTTAATGCATCATTAAATAAGTTGAACCTATCTCTTCGTAAACCGTAACCAATAGATATCCATGTTATATCTAAATCTTGTACTTCAATATTTGATTCCTTCTTCTTTAATAGTGCTGAATCTTTATCAAACTTATTATAAAGTTCAAATAGAAGGTCATCATAAGTAGATTCTTTAGAGTATTTGTTTATTTTTTTAAACAACATTTTTTTCTCAATTTTTATTTTATTATAGGCAAAATTTATGCTGTCTTTTCTTAACGAAGTTGGTAGTTTAGAATATTTATTTTGAAGAGAATCTAATAGTTTTTCTGTAACTAATAATTTTTGTTTTTTATACTTCAAATCAATAAGTTCTTTTTTTGTAGCAATTGATAAACTATCTAATTTCAACTTATTTTTAAGTTTTTTCTTTTCTTCTACAATTTTTAATTCATCACTATGATCTATAGATAGTCTGTTTGTTTTAAAAGGGTTAATTATATAATTAAATGATACAGATGCTCCTATATTAGAATTTAGTTCAAAATTATTAAAAACATTTACTATACCATCTGATACTCCTCCTGATATATTATATGTCCATACGCTATTAGTATTTAAACTATCAAGTATTACTCCGGATATACTTAAAGTTTCATCATCAGTACTTATTTTTGCATATCTACCAAAATTACTAAAACTATTACCAGTCATTATTTTGGTAAATTGCTTAGATAATAATCCATTAAATAGTTCCTTTGATTTAATCAGATTTTCATCATCAGTAGTCTGTTTTATTTGAGAAAAAGAGTTAGAAAAATATAGAATTATTGTAAAAAGCATTAATACTTTAGTTCTCATAATATTAAGTTTAGTGGGATTAAATATAAGAATTAGTCAAATTTTATAATTACCTACAAGTAGGTACTTTTATATTATATAGCTAATTTTTAGCTTAATTAATGACTTATAATCAAGAAATTTAATGTTAAGAATTATCTCTATTATCAGATAAACGATAGTTTACCCTTGATTTTAAATTTCATATTCATATAAATAAAAAGCTCAGATACAAAATCTGAGCTATTTAAATTCAATTATTATATTAGATTATCTAACTATATACCCCTTATATAATTTGCTAAGGAATCATTAAATTGAAAGCCTTTAGTAAAACGCTTTTTATTTAAAATTTTAAACTCAGACAATGCCCATAACACAAATTCCTTCAAGAAATATAAATCTTCCTTTGGGTATTCCGGTTGGAATTTTTCTATTAAAGAATCTAGAGGTTTAATAACGTCTAATTGCTCTTTAAAATAAGTATCATCCATATCATCCAATAATTCAATTGCGTCACTTGAATAGAACCACTGTGCAATTTCATCGTAAGGTGTTTTTTCATCTTCTTTCTTCAATTTCTTAATCTCAGGGAATAGTTCTAAAAAGAGGGTTTTAACAGCATTAGAAATCAAGTTTTGCGCAACAAAATCAGCTCCCTCCTGTTCACCTTCATAAACTAATTCTACTTTTCCCGTAATTGCAGGAATTGTCCCGAAGAAATCTAATAAACGTACTGTAGTAGTATCATCTTCCGTTAAAAAGCTTCTGCGCTCTGCAGTACTAATTAAATTTTCAAGTACAGAAATACTCATACGAGCACTAACTCCACTTTTTACATCCACATATTCACTATCACGAGCTTCAAAACTAATTTGTTCCACTAAGCGTTTTGCTAATTTCGGAACGTAAACCGTTTCTTTTTGATTCTGTAAAGTATTTGCTTCTTGTTCTGTAATTTTCTCAGCAATATCAATAGATTTCGGATAATGTGTTAAGATCTGTGATCCAATTCTATCTTTTAACGGAGTTACAATACTTCCTCTATTCGTATAGTCTTCAGGGTTTGCAGTAAATACAAATTGAATATCTAAAGGAAGACGTAATTTAAATCCTCGTATTTGAATATCTCCTTCTTGCAATATATTGAAAAGAGAAACCTGAATTCTAGCTTGTAAATCAGGGATTTCATTAATCACAAAAATACAGCGATTTGCACGCGGAATCATTCCAAAATGAATTACTCGATCATCTGCATAATTCAACTTTAAATTCATTGCTTTAATTGGGTCAACATCTCCAATTAAATCAGCAACAGTAACATCTGGAGTGGCTAATTTTTCAAAGAAACGATCATCTCTATGTAACCAGGTGATAGGAGTATCATCTCCTTTTTCTTTAATTAACTCAATTGCGAAACGAGATAATGGTTGTAACGGATCATCATTAATTTCAGAACCTTCTACAACTGGAATATATTCGTCTAACAATGTTACCATTAAACGAGCTAATCTGGTTTTAGCTTGTCCTCTTAAACCCAGTAAATTGATGTTATGTTTTGATAGAATTGCTGTTTCTAATTCAGGGACTACTGAGTTTTCATACCCCCAAACTCCTTCGAAAACAGTTTCTTGATTTTTTAATTTCTGTATTAAATTATTTCTTAATTCGTCTTTGATAGAAACCGATTTATATCCTGATTTCTTTAATTCTCCTAAGGTCTTTACTTCAGTATATATCATAATTTATTTTCCTCTAATTCGTTTTTTTCTATTTTGTTCATAGTCTTCAAAAATCATTTCACCCAATCCTTTTAAGCCTGTGTAAAAAGCTTTTCCTTGATTTGCCTGAGTGAATTGTCGTATAAACTGCATCAAATATGGATCTTGTGCAATCATGAAAGTAGTTATAGGGATATGCAGCTTTCTGGCCTGAGAAGCCATGTTGTAGCATTTTTCTACAATATAACTATCTAATCCATTACTGTTTTTGTAATACGTTCCGTCAGACAATCTCAAACAACTAGGTTTACCATCAGTTATCATAAAGATTTGCTTGTTTGTATTTCGCTTTCTTCGTAGAATATCCATTGCTAATTGTAATCCAGCAACAGTATTTGTATGATAAGGACCTACTTTTAAATACGGTAATTCCTTAACTGAAATAGGCCAAGCATCGTTTCCAAAAACCAAAATATCGATAGTGTCTTTCGGGTATCGTGTTTTTATTAATTCCACTAGAGCCATAGCTACTTTCTTTGCAGGAGTAATTCGATCTTCTCCATACAATATCATACTGTGACTAATATCAATCATTAAAACCGTACTCATTTGAGCTTTAAAGTTGGTTTCTTCAACGATTAAGTCGCGTTCCGTTAATGAGAAATTACCTATACCATTATTAATTTGAGCATTTTTTATGCTCTCTGTTATTGATATACGATCTAATGCATCACCAAAATGAAAGTTTCTATATTCTCCGGTATGTTCATCACCTTGTCCAATTACTTTTGTTTTGTGATTCCCTAATCGGCTTTTTTTAAGCTTACCAAAAATCTGATCCAAAGCATTCTGGCGAATGGCTTGTTCTGTTTTTGCAGTTATTTTTAAATTACCTTCTCCACTACCTTCCGTATTCGTTGGATCAATTTCCTCTCTTATATATCCTTTGTTTTTCAAATCTTCAAGGAAATCATCTAAAGTATAATCTGGAGTAGTTAAATTGTATTCTTGGTCAAGTTGAGTTAGCCATTCAAAGGCTTCATCAAAATCACCAGAAGTGTAGGTAATTAATTCTTTAAAAATATCGAATAACTTGTCAAATGGAGAAACTTCTTCTGCTTCATACTTTTCAAATCGTAATCCTTTTTTGAATTCATTAATCATACTATAAAAATACGGCTATTTGTATTTTTAAACTAATCATAGATTTATGAATATTGTTATTTTAGCATTATTTTAATACTTAATGTACTTCAACAAAAAGGAACTACAACAACAATATCAAGGATTTTGCGACACTAATTTACTATGGACTGGAAGTTTAAATAAAGTATTGCAAAATATTGATTTTCAATACAATTACACTAACCTACTTAAAGTTTTGATTAATACTAAATTAAGACTAGGAAAGTTAGTTGAACAATTTGTCTTTAATCAATTTTCAAATGATCCAAGTATTGAAATCTTAACTGAGAATTTACAGATACAAAATGATAAAATTACCATTGGAGAGTTAGATTGTATTCTATTAAAAGATCAAAAACCTATTCATTTAGAAATAGTTTATAAGTTTTATCTCTACGACAAAAGTGTTGGTACAACAGAAATAGAACATTGGATTGGTCCTAATCGAAGAGATAGTTTTGACCAGAAGTACAACAAACTTGTTACAAAACAACTTCCTCTTCTCAACCATTCAAGAACTAAAGAAATTCTTCAAGAACTAAAAATATCGACAGAGAATATTTCACAACAAGTATATTTTAAGGCTCAATTATTCCCACATATCTCTGACATTGAAAAGCAATTTCCTGTGGTAAATAATGATTGTATTTCTGGGTATTATATTTATGAAGATGAGTTAGAACAATTTAAAGATTGTAAATTCTATATTCCAACTAAACATAATTGGTTAATACATGCTCATCCAAATGTAGATTGGATGAATGTTGAAAGCTATAAACTCGAATTAAAGGAATATTTCGAACAAAAAAATGCTCCATTATGCTGGGTGAAGAAGCCTAATGGAGTCATTTCAAAATTATTTGTTGTATGGTGGTAGATTATATTAATGGTAAGTCTTTAAAATGACTGATCATTAAATACATTAATCCTAGTGCTACCACTGAAGTAACTACAACATATTTAGTATACAGTAAAAATTTAGCATTTTTCATACCGAACAAACATTTTTTAAGGGGTTACATATATAGAACATTTAGGATTCGAAAAACCCTACCTCTCTATTTTTTATAATAACGCATAAAATGATGTTTTATGTTTTTTGAGAAGGCCTAATTTTATTTTTAGTAACTCTTTTTCTAGATGTAATGAAATAAACTCCTGTTAACAATACAATCGAAGCTATTATAGATTGATTTGTTAACTTTTCATCTAAAAAATACCATCCTAATAATAATGCAATAACAGGATTCACATAAGCAGATGTAGCCACTTTCTCTGGAGAAACAACCTTCAATAAGTAATTGAACGCTGTAAAAGCAACAATACTCCCAAAAATGATTAAGATTACTATTGATACTTGAACTTTAAAACTCATTGTAGTAACCGTAGAAATATCTTCATTAAAAATTTGACTAAAACATAATTGTAAAATACTCGCAATAGTCATTTGATAACCTGTACTTACAAAGAAGTTTTTCGGTAAATCTGCTTTTGAAACAAAAACACTTCCATAGCTCCAACTTAATACACAAGAAAGAATCATGAAAATTCCAATGACCATTCCTTCTGAAGTTGCTATTTCTTTCTGACTTACCAGTAAATACATTCCTAATATCCCCAAACCAACTCCAATAATAGATTTTCGTTGCATTTTTTTTCCATCGATTAAACGAAGAAGAAATAACACAAATAAAGGTTGTGTTGAAGCTAACAAAGCCGCAAAACCACTATCTACATATTTTAAAGCCCAAACAAAGACACCATTTCCGTAGACCAAAAACAAAAAGCCGGCAATGGTAACATTTAATAATTGACGTTTAGTCACTTTTAATGATTTTTTTAAGAGCAGCGCAATAATTAAAATCAAAATACCGGCGAAACCAAAACGAATAGCAGCTAAAAACAAAGGCGGAATTTCAGCTACAGCTATTTTATTCAGTAAATATGTAGAGCCCCAGATTACATAAATTGAGAAAAATGAAGCTATAATAAGTAGTTTGGATTTATTCATTAGACGAAGTTAATTTAAAAACTTAGTTGAATAAAGTTTTTTCTTATTTATAACATATCTCTACTTTTGGGGTCTTAAAATAACAGTGATGAATATTGATTTAATATACGAAGATGATTATTGTATTTGTGTTACAAAACCTAATGATGTAGTTGTTCATCATGCTTATCATTCAAGAAATGTAATTCATGAACAATCATTGTTACAATTATTAGAAGAGGATTTCGGCAAGAAATTTTATCCCGTGCATCGATTGGATAGAAGGACTTCTGGAATTATTCTATTAACAAAAGAAACGAAATATGTTTCTGAATTTCAAAAACTATTTACCAATGGCGAAATTCAAAAAATATATTACGGAGTTGTTCGTGGTCATGCACCTGAATCTCGTGTTATTGATTCTCCCGTAAAAGGAAAGGATAGTAATGTGTATAAAGATGCGGAAACACTTTTAGAGTGTGTAAAAACTACCACGCAAAACATTCCTGTTAAACCTTATGACACCTCTCGTTATAGTTTAGTACGATTAAAACCAAAAACAGGTCGATTACACCAACTTCGAATTCATATGAATAAAATTAGTCATCCTTTAATTGGTGATGGTAAATATGGAGACAAAAACCATAATGCGATGTATGAAACTGAATTTGGATGGACGAATTTATTTCTACATGCGAAAACTCTGGAATTCAAGCATCCTTTTACTAATGAAAATTTAAAGCTAGAATCAGATTTTCCTAAGAATTGGAAATCATTATTCGAACAATTTGATTGGTAGAACAACTATTCTTATTTATTTTAACCTACAGCTTTGATTTGCAATTATTTACTGCAACTACAGGGAATTCTAATTTAAAATTAATAAATCGCTAAACTATTTAGTTAAATTACTGTCTATTAACCTTATAAAATTAATCAATATGTTAAAAGACATTTCAAAATTAGGTAAGACTCTTGACAAAGATGAATTAATAACAATTACTGGATCAATTGGTGCTCCTATTCCATGTTTATGCGGATTTCCAGGAGAACCTATGGATCCTAGATGTTATTGTGTGAACTAGTTCAAATATTTAACTTTCACAGAAAAAAGATATAAATCCTATTTCAATTATTGAAGTGGGATTTTTTATCAGAAGAAAAATACAAGATATAAAAATTACCATATGTCTTATTAAAAATACATATCAATAATTATTATAACCATAAGTACTAAAAGATTATTGAGTGACTTTTTCCTCTTTTCTGTATCATAATTAATGTATTGATTCAATTTCAACCGAATCATAAAAAATTAAAAACAAGAAAAATGGGAAAAAAAATTATTTACGTATTAGGCATAATTTTAACAATATCTATAGGAACTTACTTTTATTGGAAAGAAATAAACAAAAAACATGTAAAAACTATACCTGAAGATTCAAAAAAAACAGAGGTAGAAAAACCTTCTCTTAAATTTGGTACAGTAGATGAAAATGGAAATGTAAACTTTACTCTTAAGGATGAAATAAAATTTAAAAAATCTTCTATGGAATTTTCTGTATCGGAAAATTTAGATAACAAAATCGGAGAAGTAAAAGATTTTATGATTTCAGATGAGAAAGAAGAAAAAGCTTTATCTATAACTGGATATTACATGAGTGATGAAACTAACCATACTGCTTTTCCTAGTATTGGTCATGCAAGAGCTAACTCTATTAAAAATTATATTTCTAAAAAAGGAATATCTACAAAAGATATAAATGTGGCTGGAGAATTAAACGATAGAATGAAGATTGACACTTCTAACATAATGCAAAATCCTTTAAAATTTAGTATTGGAAAATCTGTCGATAATTCAGAAATGATTGAGAGAATTATACGAGAAATTCAAGAAAATCCTTTATCTCTAAACTTTAATTCAGGAGAATTTGATACTAATCTAACTCCAAAACAACGTATGAAAGTAGTTAATATTTCTACCTATTTAGACAAAGTAGAAGATGCGTTTTGTTCGATAACTGGACACACAGATAATACAGGTAGCCACAGTACAAATATGACTTTAGGAAAAAAGAGAGCCGAATTTATAAAACAGTATTTTACTAAAAGTGGAATTCCTAATGAAAAAATAGCAGTTTCTTCAAAAGGAGAAAACCAACCTATAAGCACAAATAAAACTAAAGAAGGTAGGGCTAAAAACAGACGCGTTGTGACTTCTATTAAATAAAACCACGATGTAAACTTTATATAAGGCAAGTTTAATACTTGCCTTTTTTTATTCCAGGAATCTGTAATACGCGCATTTTAGATAAGCTCCTTCAGGAAAACCGATCGGATGATCTGAATCATGATACGTTTTCAATTCCGTTTTGAAACGACGTTTACCACTTTCCAAAACATCTTCATTAATATCAAAAAAGTCATCTGCAACAACCCTTGATGAACAAGAAGCTAATACTAATAAACCTTTTTTAGCAGTTAACTTCGCTCCTAACCTGGCTAATTGAGCATATTTCTTTTTAGCTAATTCAATTTCCGAAGCTTGTTTTGCAAAACTTGGAGGATCTATTACAACGACATCAAAAGAAACTTTGTTTTGAATCAATTTACGAAGTTCCTCAAAAGCATCTCCTGCAATTGTTTTATGAACACCCGAATAATCATTTAACTTTCCGTTTTCAACTGCAATTTCAAGTGCTTGTTTACTAATATCTAAACTTGTTACCTCTTTGGCTTCGTTATATAATGCATGAACTGAGAATCCACCTGCATAAGAGAAAACATCTAAAACAGTTTTATTCTTACTAAACTCTCCTACTCGTTTTCTATTCGCTCTATGATCTAAGAAATATCCTGTTTTATGACCTTTGATCACATTAGCAGAAAAGTTCACATTATGTTCTACGAACTCTACAACTTCATTCTCCAAAACTCCATAAACTACATCCCCATCTTTTAAATTATGATTCGTAGATTTTTGAACATTTCTACTTAAACGAATTACAATGGTTTCTGCTTTAGAAATTTCTTGCAGGCTCTTTAAAATGGTTTCTAAAAAAGGTAACCAAATTTCAGAATATAACTTTACCACTAAAACTGTATCGTAAACATCTGCTATGAAAGAAGGAAAACCATCATTTTCACCGAATATTAATCTATAACTGCTGGTGTTTGTTTGTAGCAGTGTATTTCTTTTCTGATATGCTTTTTCTATTTTTTCATGAAAAAACGTTTCATTTACAACAGCTTTTTCTGAAGAGGTATGAATCATTTTTATACGAATAGGTGAATCTGAATCGTACAAGCCTATACCAACTACTTTGTTTTTCTTTCTACCAAAAATAATAGCTAAATCTCCTGTTTTAGGATCTTTACTTATTTTCTCTATGCTATTAGAAAAAACCCATGGATGATTCTTCATCACATGTTGTTCTCCTTTGCTAGTAAGCTTTACGGCTAGATTTTTTGGTTGGTAATTTGAAACAATTCGTTCACTAAAATTCATACAGCAATTGCTAAAAAATGATGTACAAAAATAGGTATTCATTAAGAACTAAACGTAAAACTTTTTCATTTTAAACTTAAGAAACTCCAACGATATGAGTATTTTTAGAATCTTAATTAGAATCTAACCCTTTCATATTAAAAATGACAAAACTACAAGACCCTATTACCTTACCCAACGGAACGGTATTAGCGAATAGAATCGCTAAATCTGCAATGAGTGAGAATTTATCTAATAAAACACATGAACCAACTACCACTTTGATCAATGCATACAAAGAATGGGCAAAAGGGGGTTCAGGATTATTAATTACAGGAAATGTAATGATAGATAGTAAAGCTCTTGGCGAACCTATGAATGTTGTAATTGAGGATGATCGACATGCCAAACAATTACAGGAATGGGCAGCAACAGTAAAAGGAACAGACACTCATCTTTGGGTTCAAATAAATCATCCTGGAAGACAAGCCATGGATCAGATTAATAATGTTCTAAAAGCTCCTTCTGCTATACCTTTAAAATCAAAAGGTAGAAAAAAGGCTACGACAAAAATTCCGAAAGCCTTAACTCATGATGAAATTTTGGATATAATTAAACGTTTCGGAACTACTTCAAGAATTTTAAAAGAAGCTGGTTTTACTGGAGTTCAAATTCATGGTGCACATGGATATTTGGTAAGTCAGTTTTTATCACCTTATGCCAACGTTCGAGAAGATGAATGGGGAGGAACTTTTGAAAAGAGAGCGAAGTTTGTTTTAGAAGTTTATAAAGAAATTCGTTCACAAGTTGGACCAGATTTTCCCATTGGAATTAAGTTAAACTCCGCAGATTTTCAAAAAGGAGGATTTAGCGAAGAAGATTCAATGAAGGTTATTGAGTTGCTTTCTGAAGCTGGAATTGATTTAATTGAAATTTCAGGAGGAACGTACGAAGCACCGGCAATGATGATGGGTAATCGTAAACAAAGTACAAAAGAACGAGAGGCTTATTTTATTGATTATATCGAAAAAGCTAGAAAAATAACTAAAACTCCGTTAATGTTAACAGGAGGATTTAGAACTGTTTCTGTAATGCAAAATGCCGTTGCTTCTGAGAAATTAGATGTTGTAGGACTTGCACGTCCTTATTGCTTATTCCCAAACATTGGAAATGAAATTTTAAATGAATCTCGATCTACATTTCCAGTAAATATTAATAAAACAGGAGTAAAAGGAATTGATGGAATGATGAATATTATTTGGTATGAAGCACAAATAAAGCGCCTAGGTTTAGGAAAATTACCTAAATTAAAACTAAGCGCTTGGTCTGTATTTTTTAATTACCTCTTTCTAATATTCAAATTTAAGTTGACGAAGAAGTAAGTGATATCATATTTATATATGTTCTTGTTCTTTATGTGAAAAGAACACTAGTAATTTTACATTGTTCTAAAAAGATAAGTTATAAGGTTGAATTTTCTTTTATTAAATTCAACCTTATCAATTATATACCTTTTGGCAAATTGTTTTATTTTAACATCAAGGATAAAATAGTACTTTATCTTCTTTATATTCAGATGAATTATCGTAAGGAATTGCTTTTTGCCACGAATAGTATACAACAAGTTGTTGGTTTTCTAAAGTAATTTCTCCATCTCCAGTAATTACATGATTTTTACTTTGATATGGAATTGGAATTATTTTTATCAGTTTATCTTTTAAACTTTTACAAAACTCTGATTCACTTAAGATATAATCATTTAAATAAAAATCTATTGTTCTATCACTTCCTATCCAATCAGGACCAATATCAGGAATTACCCTCCACTCGACATAAAATTCCATTGTTTGCATTTTAACTTTGAGTTCTTCAAAGTTTTCAATTGTAATGTTATTGTTATCCATTTAAGATTAGGTTAATATCAGAATGTGCTTTTAGTTAAAAAAACTTAGTTCTTAAAATTACTCAACCAATTTAGTGTCTACTTTTTAAAACAGCTTCAATATCTTGAAAAGTAAATCCTTTTGCTTTTAACAAAATCAAGTAGTGATATAACAAATCTGCTGCTTCATTGGTGAATAAGTCGTCGTTATTGTCTTTAGCTTCAATTACAACTTCTACGGCTTCTTCACCAACTTTTTGTGCTACTTTATTAATTCCTCTTTTAAATAATTTGTTGGTATATGAAGTTTCTACATTATTGTCGATTCTATCGTGAATAATGTTCTCTAATTCATACACGAAACCTTTTGGTGTTTCTTCTGCGAAACATGAAATATCTCCTTTGTGGCAAGTTGGACCTTTAGGATCTGCTTTAATTAAAATGGTGTCATTATCGCAATCTACTTTAATATCTTTTACATACAAAAAGTTACCACTCGATTCACCTTTTGTCCATAATCTATTTTTACTTCTACTAAAGAAAGTTACCACCTGTTCATTTTGTGTTTTTTCAAACGCTTCTTCGTTCATATAACCTAACATTAAAACTTGTAATGTTTTGTTATTTTGAATAACAACCGGTACTAAACCATCGTTGCTTTTATTGAAATCTACTTTCATGACTTATTTAAAAAATCAATATAATTCGTTAATAATCCTTTTATTTGTTCGGCAGCTACTGGATTTGCAGAGTGTACTTTGAATTGTAAACTTCTTAAATCTAAACCTGATTCATACACTAACCATTTTGCAGCAGCATAACCATCAAGAGCAACTTCTCCATTTTTATCTAATCCTAAATCATTATCAAAACTGATAAAATCTGGCAAACCATTTTTTTGAACATATGAAACAAATGCTTCATACGTTCTTACAATATCAAATTCTTTTTCTTGTGATGCGTCATAAACCATATCTATGGTTCTTAAGTCATCTAAAAACAATTTCTTTTTCATTATCATTTTCTATTTGCCATTCCCGTGAAGACGGGAATCTTATCTAACTCTATGTATGAGATTCCGCATCAAGTGCGGAATGACAAGTTTTTATTGTTTAAATCCTAACAGGAATATTTTGCTCTTTTAAAGCTTGTTTTAATTCTGGAATTGGAATTTCACCAAAGTGGAAAACACTTGCAGCTAACGCAGCATCAGATTTTCCTTCTGTGAATGTATCAATGAAATGTTGCACAGATCCAGCTCCTCCAGAAGCAATAATTGGAATATTTAATTCATCAGACAACCTTGCCAAGGCTTGATTCGCAAATCCAGCTTTGGTACCATCATTATCCATTGATGTGAATAAGATCTCTCCTGCTCCTCTTTGTTCAACTTCCTTAGCCCAATCAAATAAATTCAACTCCGTTGGAATTGTTCCACCAGCCAAATGAACTTTCCATTCTCCGTCAACTTGTTTAGCATCGATTGCTACAACTACACATTGACTTCCAAATTTTTGAGATAATTCATTAATTAACTCTGGTCTTTTAACGGCTGATGAATTAATCGAAACTTTGTCCGCTCCACATTTTAATAAAGCATCTACATGTTCGATAGAAGAAATTCCACCTCCAACAGTAAATGGAATATTTACTTGAGCGGCAACCTTTTCTACCATATCTAATGTAGTTCCTCTGTTTTCAAGAGTAGCTGCGATATCTAAAAACACCAGTTCGTCCGCTCCAAGTTCTGCATATTGTTTCGCGAGAACAACAGGATCACCAGCATCTATTAAGTTTACAAAATTGACTCCTTTTACTGTTCTTCCATTTTTTATATCCAAACAAGGAACTATTCGTTTTGTTAACATGTTAATCTTTATTTTTTATTGTTAAATCTACTCCATCATAAAAACCTAAATCTTTATTCTTTAATTGCTTTACCCAAAAAGCAATTTGTCCTGTGTGATACGAATAATGTTCAGTTACGTGAATTACAATTCCAACACCTGAAAAAGTAAATCCTTGAACTTCTCGTTTTCTAAGGTATTCTTCAAGAGTAGTATTGTTAATAATCTCTTTAGCTTCTTCAAGAGTAGTATTCAGTTTTTCTAATAATTCGGATTTTGAATATCCTTTATTAATAGAAAATTCTAAATCTCTATTTCTTAAATCATCGGTGTTTCCTAATGAAGAAATTGCATACTGAGTAATATTACCACATAAATGAAGTATTAAATTCCCTATACTATTCGAAGAATTATTGATTCTTTTCCAAACATCTTCTTCTGAAATTAAGCTCAATGACTTAGTATTCATTCGAGTACTTTCATCCAATCTGTAAATGATTTGATTCTTTAATTCTTCTAATACTTCAATATTCATTTTTTTACTGTTTTATGATAAATTGCTCTAATTCCTTTAAACTGATTTTATTCTCGTAAATAGCTTTACCAACAATAACACCTTCACAGCCTAACTGTTGTACCTTGAATAAATCGTCCAAATTAGAAACTCCTCCACTTGCTATTAGTTTAACTTTAGTTGTCTCTAAAATTTCCTTGTATAATTCGTTTGAAGTTCCCTCTAACATTCCGTCTTTAGCAACATCTGTACAAATTACATATTCTACACCTATTTCTTCATAATCGGTAATAAATTCAACAACATCAACTACTGAAGTTTCCATCCAACCATGAGTAGCTACTTTTCTATTTTTACAATCAGCTCCTAAAATTATTCTCTCAGATCCATAATTTTTTAACCAATTGATAAAAATATCTGGATTTTTTACTGCAATACTTCCTCCCGTAATTTGATTTGCTCCACTTTCAAATGCAATTTTAGCATCTTCATCAGATTTTAAACCACCACCAAAATCAATTTTTAAATTAGTTTTCGAAGCAATTTGCTCTAATACCTTATGATTTACAATGTGTTTAGATTTAGCTCCATCTAAATCAACTACATGCAAATACTCAATACCAGCATCTTCAAATTGTTTAGCAACCTCTAATGGATTTTCATTGTAAATTTTCTTTGTGTTATAATCCCCTTTTGTTAAACGAACACATTTTCCTTCAATAATGTCAATAGCAGGTATTATTCTCATAATTCTAAAAAGTTTTTTAATATTTTTTCTCCTTCAACACCACTTTTTTCTGGGTGAAACTGAGTTCCGTAAAAATTATCTTTATGTAAAGCTGTAGCATAGTTTATTCCATAATCAGTAGCTGCGATTGCATATTTACAATCTTCAGCATAATAGCTATGCACTAAATACATGTATTCATCTTCTTTTATTCCTTTGAATAAATCTGACTTTAAATTTGAAATTGTATTCCACCCCATTTGCGGAACTTTTAACTCATTAGAGAAACGTTTAATTTCTACATCAAAAATTCCTAAACCTTCGGTATTTCCTTCTTCAGATGAAGTACACATTAATTGCATCCCCAAACAAATACCTAGCACAGGTTGCTTTAATGTTGGAATAACTTTATCCAAGCCACTTTCTCTTAATTTATTCATTGCTGAACTTGCTTCTCCCACTCCTGGGAAAATCACTTTATCAGCATTTTGTATTTCTTCTACGTTATTGGTCAACACAGCATCAACACCTAATCTTTTAAAGGCAAATTGAATGCTTTTTATGTTTCCAGCTCCGTAATCTATAATGACTAATTTCATTCTAATTTGTTTTACTAAAGCACACCTTTAGTTGATGGTAAAAACATTTTATTGGCATCACGTTTTACAGCCATTTTTATAGCTTTAGCAAATGCTTTAAATATTCCTTCAATTTTGTGGTGTTCATTAACACCTTCTGCTTTTACATTTAAGTTACATTTTGCTCCATCTGTAAATGATTTGAACAAGTGGAAAAACATTTCTGTAGGCATATCTCCAATTTTCTCTCTCTTAAACTCTGCATCCCATTCTAACCAATTTCTACCACCAAAATCAACAGCAACTTGCGCTAAACAATCATCCATTGGTAAACAGAATCCATAACGTTCAATACCTAATTTATTTCCAACTGCCTGGTAAAACACTTCACCTAAAGCGATCATTGTATCTTCAATAGTGTGGTGTTCATCAACTTCTAAATCACCATCAACTTTAATAGTTAAATCCATTGCCCCATGACGACCGATTTGGTCTAACATGTGATCAAAGAATTTTAATCCAGTACTAATGTCGTTTTTACCTGAACCGTCTAAATTTAACTTGATATAAATCTTAGTTTCATTAGTGTTTCTAGTAATTTCAGCAACACGATCTTCTAACTTTAAAAACTCATAAATTTCCTTCCAATCGGTACTTGTTAAAGCGATACAATCGATTATTTCTTGTTTAGATGATTCTATTTCATCAGCTCCTAATTCAGGGTTTTCCGACAAATAAATTCCTTTAGCTCCTAAATTCTTAGCTAATTCCATATCTGTAATACGATCACCTAGTACAAAAGAATTTTCAAGATCATATTCTTCAGAAAAATATTGTGTTAACAAACCTGTTCTCGGCTTACGAGTTGGTGCGTTTTCAGCAGCAAAAGTTCTATCTATAAACACTTCAGAAAAAACAACACCTTCTTTAGCAAAAGCATCAATAACTTTATTTTGAGCAGGCCAAAATGTATCTTCTGGAAAAGAATCGGTTCCTAAACCATCCTGATTGGTAACCATAACCAATTCAAAATCTAATTCTTCAGCAATTTTAGCCATGTATTGGAATACTTTCGGATAAAACTCTAACTTTTCTAAACTATCTAATTGATAATCTACAGGTGGTTCTATTACTAAAGTTCCGTCTCTATCTATGAATAATACTTTTTTCTTCATTATAATGCTTTTAGCGCGTTGATTAGTTGTTCGTTTTCTTCTGGAGTTCCAACAGTAATTCTAATACAATTATTAATTACTTTATTTCGATTTCTAATAATAACTTTCTCATCAATTAAATAGTTATAGGTCTTATCAGCATCGTCTACATTTACCAATAAAAAGTTAGCATCAGAAGGATATATTTTATTTACTTTTTTAATGCTTGCCAAGCGTTGCTTTAATCGACTTCTTTCTTCTAAAATAATATCGATGTTTTTCTCTACGTCTGACAAATTATTTAATGATTCTAAAACAGCATCTTGATTTAAAACACTCACATTATATGGAGGTTTAACTCTGTTATACAAATCTAAAATTGCTTTGTTTGTATATGCTGCTCCTACTCTTACACCAGCTAATCCCCAAGCTTTACTGAAGGTCTGACTCACAATTAGATTCGGATAGTCGTTAATCTTCTCGATGAAAGATTGCTTAGAACTGAAATCGATATAAGCCTCATCTATAATTACAACACCTTCGAAATTAGCTAATATATACTCAATATCTTCCTCATTAATTGTATTTCCTGTTGGATTATTTGGAGAACATATAAATATCATCTTCACCAAAGGATCGTCTAAATAAGGCTGTAATTGATTTAAATTAATCTGAAAATCATTAATTAATGGCTGCTTTATTAACTCAATATTATTAATGTCTGCTGAAACATCGTACATTCCATAGGTTGGAGAAAAGGTTAAAGCTTTATCAACTCCAGGTTCACAAAAAATACGAAATGCTATATCAATAACTTCATCACTTCCATTTCCAATAAAGATCTGATCTGTATTAACATTTTTAATCTTTGCTAATTTCTCCTTGATTTTACTTTGTTGCGGATCTGGATAACGATTTAAGTTTCCGTAAGGATTTTCATTTGCATCTAAAAACACATCTGCAGTTCCCTTAAATTCATCTCTTGCAGAAGAATACGGAGTCAAATTCCATATATTTTTTCTAACTATTTTTTCTAAACTAAACATCTGTCAAACTTTTTAAACGTAATGTAACAGCATTTTTGTGAGCTTGTAGTCCTTCAGCCTCAGCCATTAACTCAATAGTATTTCCAATATTTTTAATTCCTTCTTTTGATAATTTCTGGAAGGTAATCTTCTTTACAAAACTATCCAGAGAAACACCACTATAGTTCTTAGCATAACCATACGTTGGTAAAGTGTGATTTGTTCCTGAAGCATAATCTCCAGCACTTTCACAACTATAATTCCCTAAGAAAACAGAACCGGCATTTGTAATTTTATCGATAAAATCATCTGCGCTTTCTGAAGCAATGATTAAGTGTTCTGGAGCGTACTCATTACTAAAATCAATTCCTTCTTCAATAGAATCAAAGTAAACTGTTCTACTATTCTGAAGCGCTTTTTCAGCAATATCTTTTCTCGGTAATTCGTTTAACTGTTTTTCTAATTCAATTTCTATTTCCCCAATACTTTCTTTATTGTTTGAAACTAAAATCACTTGACTATCCGTTCCGTGTTCTGCCTGTGATAATAAATCAGCAGCCACAAAACTTGGATTTGAAGTTTCATCAGCAATCACTAAAACTTCACTTGGTCCCGCTGGCATATCAATAGCAACTCCGTATTCCTGAACTAATTCTTTAGCTTTAGTTACAAACTGATTTCCAGGTCCAAATATTTTATATACTTGTGGAATAGTTTCTGTACCAAACGTCATAGCTCCAACTGCTTGTGCTCCACCAACTTTAAATATTTTGGTTACTCCTACAAGATTTGCTGTATATAAAATTACAGGGTTAACTTTTCCTTCCTTATTTGGAGGTGTACACAATACAATTTCTTTACAACCAGCAACTTTCGCTGGTACTGCTAGCATTAAAATTGTTGAAAATAGTGGTGCTGTTCCTCCAGGAATATATAAACCAACTTTTTCAATTCCTACAGATTTTCTCCAACATTGAACACCTTTAGTAGTTTCAATTACTTTTGGAGTCTCTTTTTGAGAAGTGTGAAAAACTTCAATATTATTTTTAGCCTGCTCAATAGCCTGCTTCAACTCTTCTGAAACTTCATTTTTTGCCGCATCAATCTCTTCCTGAGAAACTTCTAAGCTAGATAACTTAGTATTATCAAACTTCTCGGCATATTCATATAAAGCTTGATCTTTATTTTGCTGAACGTTCTCAAGAATAGCAGTTACGATTTCATTCAGTTCAGATTTATCAAACTGAGCTCTTTTGCAAAGCTCATTCCAGGAACTTTTGTCCGGATTTGTATAAACTTTCATGTTAGCCATTATATTACTGAATCATATTTTCAATTGGACAAACTAAAATTCCTTCTGCACCTGCAGCACGAAGTTCATCAATTAGATCCCAAAAATCGTTTTTATTAATAACTGAGTGAACAGAACTCCAACCTTCTTGAGCTAAAGGCAAAATAGTTGGACTTTTAATTCCTGGAAGGATATTTATGATATCATCTACTTTATTATTTGGAGCATTTAACAACACATATTTATTCTTTCTTGCTGCTAAAACAGATTGTAAACGGAATTGAATCTTATCTAATACCGCTTGATTTTCAGCAGAAATCTGTGGAGATTTTACTAAAACAGCTTCAGATTTCACTAAAACTTCAATTTCCTTTAAGTTGTTTTTGAATAAAGTACTTCCACTAGAAACAATATCACAAACTGCATCTGCCAATCCAATGTTCGGAGCAATTTCAACAGAACCATTAATGATGTGTAAGTTTGCTTCAACTCCAGCTTTTGCTAAGAATTTTTCAACTGTTTTTGGATAAGAAGTTGCAATCTTTTTACCAGCTAAATCAGCTAAACTTTTAGCTTCCGAAGTCTTAGGAACAGCAATGGAAACTCGACATTTAGAAAATCCTAATTTCTCAACTACATCAATATTATTTCCTTTTTCAATGATTAAATTCTCACCAATAATTGCGATATCCACTACTCCATCTCTTAAGTATTGAGGAATATCACCATTTCTTAAAAAGAAAACTTCTAATGGAAAATTACGAGCTGAAGCTTTTAATTGATCTTTCCCATTATCAATCGAAATTCCAATGGCTTTTAAAAGTTTTAAAGAATCTTCGTTAAGTCTTCCTGATTTTTGAACTGCTAATCTTAGTTTACTCATTTTAGTATTTGTGTTGTTGTTTGAGCAAACCTTAGGAATATAATTCTGAACTGTGTAGAATTAAAAAATCCGCTTGATTTACTCAAACGGATTTTAAATTTTATGTTGTTAATTACGTACATATCATTATCGATTCGCTTGAGTGCAAATATGATGATGATGATGATGTAATTGAATAAATGTCATTGTAATAATTTTACGATTGCAAATTTAAATGATATTCTTTTATTCATCCAAATAAAAATGCAACTATTTTAATTTTCTCACAAAAACTCAAATAAAGTTTAATTTTAAACATTACTTTAAAGAATGAAATACAAAAATATCTCGAATCTTCGAGACAGAATGAATTGACAATTTTAAAAATGGTCAAAAATGAAACTTCAAAATGAATATTAACGCAATTGAAAATTACTATTTTCGCGCCATTAAATCATGAATTATGATATCTGTAGATCAATTAACCGTTGAATTTAATGGTAAAGCCTTATTTAGTGATGTTTCATTTGTAATTAATGAAAATGATAAAATTGCATTAATGGGTAAAAACGGAGCAGGAAAATCAACAATGATGAAGATTATTGCTGGATTAAACTCTCCAACTAAAGGTGGTGTTCGTTTCCCTAAAGATACTGTTATTGCCTATCTTCCTCAACATTTATTGATTGAAGATAATTGTACGGTTAAAGAAGAAGCTTCCAAGGCATTTCAAGCTATTTTTGATATGAAATCTGAAATGGATGATTTAAATAAACAATTAGAAACAAGAACAGATTATGAATCTGACGCGTACATGAAAATTATTGAACGTGTTTCTGATTTAGGAGAGAAATATTATGCTTTAGAGGAAGTTAATTATGAAGCTGAGGTTGAAAAAGCATTAAAAGGATTAGGTTTTAAGCAAGAAGATTTTGAAAGAGCTACTTCTGAATTTAGTGGAGGTTGGAGAATGAGAATTGAATTGGCAAAAATTTTACTTCAAAAGCCTGATTTAATTTTATTAGATGAGCCGACAAACCACGTAGATATTGAGTCTGTAATTTGGTTAGAAAACTTCCTATTAAACAAAGCAAAAGCTGTTGTTGTGATTTCTCACGATAAAGCATTTATTGATAATATTACCAATAGAACTATTGAAGTTACTATGGGAACAATTCATGATTATAAAGCGAATTATTCTCATTACTTAGAATTACGAAAAGAAAGAAGAGCTCATCAATTAAAAGCATATCAAGAACAGCAAAAGTTTATCGCTGATACCAAAGCATTTATTGAACGATTTAAAGGAACTTATTCTAAAACAAATCAAGTTGCATCGAGAGAACGTATGTTAGAAAAATTAGTTCCTGTTGAAATTGATGAAGTAGATACTTCTGCTTTAAAACTTCGCTTTCCTCCTTCTCCAAGATCTGGAGATTATCCTGTAAAAGTGAATGAGCTGACTAAAACATATGGAGATCTTACTGTATTTAAAGATGCTAGTTTTTCTATTGCTCGTGGAGAAAAAGTTTCTTTTGTTGGACGAAATGGTGAAGGAAAATCTACCATGATAAAAGCCATTATGGGTGAAATTGATTTTGATGGAGAATGCGGTTTGGGTCATAATGCAAAAGTTGGATATTTTGCTCAAAATCAAGCTTCTTTATTAGATCCAGAATTAACTATTTTTCAAACTGTTGATGAGGTTGCAGAAGGCGATATTCGAACTCAAATAAAGAATATTTTAGGTCGTTTTATGTTTAGTGGAGACGATCTTGAAAAGAAGGTAAAAGTTCTTTCTGGAGGTGAGAAAACTCGTTTAGCAATGGTTAAATTACTCTTGGAACCTGTAAATCTTTTAATATTAGATGAGCCAACGAATCACTTAGATTTAAAATCAAAAGATGTTATTAAAGAAGCGCTTTTGAATTTTGACGGGACTTTGATTTTAGTATCGCATGACCGTGACTTTTTACAAGGTTTATCTGAAAAAGTATTTGAATTTAAAGATAAACGAGTAATTGAACACTTTGAAACGATTGATGCGTTCTTGGAAAGAAATAATATCAATGCATTAAAAGAGATTGATTTGTAAAGTGTTTACCTTTATTTTTGATATAATTCTTTGAAAAGGAAAATATGCTTATCAATTTATATTTATATATCAAGATTTGGTTTATTTTTTTCCGTTATAAAAATAGTTTACCAACCAATTCAGATATTAAAAATCCAACAATGGAAATTGATGGTTGGTCATTAAATTTTTACTGGGACGATGAAGGCTTACTAGAAACAAAATCTCTCCTTATTCAAGGATTTCAGTTTGTTATTTCTTATCGAACAAGTTTGGTAATTGGACTAAACAATAATGAACACGGCTACTTAAGATCAGAAAAAATTGATAGGAGTATCTATGAATTAGCCAAGAAATATTTTCCTAATTGGATAGGTTTTCAACTTTCAAGAAATTCTTATGACTCTAAATTATCTGAGAGAATGCAAAGAATACAAAAAGTTGCCATATGGAGATTTGAAAAAGATATTGATAAGAATATTCTTAAAGCAGTGTCTCCAGATAATGACTCTTAATATGATACAACTCTTTTAAATCTTCAATCTTTTTATCAATTGATTCTGTATCTTTTTTCTTGCTGGATTTACTTCCCACTAGCATCACATTTTTATGTGTATGTTCACTACTGATGAATTCAAATACTTTGGTATTATACTGATGCTTTTCTAAAAGTAAAGCTCTAATAGTATCCGTAACCATTTCGAACTGACGCTCCTTGAAAATACCATATTTCAATAACGGACTCTCCTGCTCTATTCCTTTTACTTGTTGACGAACTTGTTTATGACAACACGGAGCGCAAACTATTAACTCTGCATTTGCCATTAAACCTTTATAAATAGCATCATCTGTTGCAGTATCGCAAGCGTGTAAAGCAATTAAAATATCAATTTTATTATTATCGTATTCTTCAATTTTTTGCTCCACAAAATTTAGATTAGTAAAATCACATTTCTGAGCAACATCGTTACAGAATTCAACTAAATAATCACGTAATTCTATTCCAGTAATGGATACATTATAATTTCTAATGTTAATTAAGTAATCATATAAAGCAAAAGTTAAATATCCTTTACCTGATCCCATATCCACAATATGTAATTGTTTTCCCGTATTTACTGAAACTAATAAATTCTCTATAATTTCAAGATACTTATTGATTTGACGGTACTTATCCGCCATTTTCGGAATCACTTTGTGGTTTTTATCGGTAATCCCTAAATACTGTAAATATTTACTCTCAAGTAATATTCTTTTGGTTTTTGGCTTATCGTGAACTTCAGGTAATTTGTTTTTAAAACTTGGAGCTGTTTTTCTAATAGATACTTTCTTCTTTTTAGAAATCATAACCATTACATCATTTTCTAAAGTAAATAATGTAGCTGCTCGAAACTTTTCATCTAGTAAAATAGAAATCTCTTCAATTCCATCTTCTAAACTAAAATTCTTTGTTTGATCATTAGTGTTATATCTATATGTAAATTGAAGTTGTTGTTCGTTTTTAATAAGAACTAAACGTACATAAACATTTGGTAAACCAAAACTCTTACTAATGGGTTTACTCAATGTAATTTTGACAAAATTATCATCTGTTATACTACTATTTAACTCTTTAAAAAACTGTTCCAAATTTATCATGGCGCAAAGATATTTAGAATATTAATGGAATGATGAATTTGTAGTATAAAATTAACAGTAGAACCGCAATGATGTTTAACAAAACACCAGCTCTTACCATTTGTTTCACTTTAATATATCCGCTAGCAAATACAATAGCATTTGGTGGTGTAGCCATAGGCAACATAAATGCACAACTAGATGCCATTGTTACGGGAATTAAAACATACAATAGAGGTACACCAAAACCAATTGCTATTCCTGCAATTACTGGTGCTAAAACTGCAACTAACGCAACATTACTCATTAATTCCGTCATGAATAACATTAGAACTATTAGTAAACTAATTACTATAAATGGATTAAATCCACTATTTTGAATCGAATCTGTAATTACATCTACAACGCCACTTGAAGCCATTCCTTTTGCAAGAGATAGTCCTCCTCCAAATAAAATTAATATTCCCCAAGCTAATTTCTCTGTATCCTTCCATTCTAGAACGAATTTTCCTGTTTTCATATTCATTGGAATTACAAATAACGATACTGCACCTATCAAACTAATAATAGTGTCCGATAACTTTAATCCTGGAAATATTTCATTTAATATAGTTCTTGTAATCCATAAGAAAACGGTAATTCCAAAAACTAATAAAACTCGTTTTTCTTCTTTTGAAATTTTTCCTAGCTTTTTTAATTCGTCATTAATAACATTTTCAGTTTGAGAAAAATTAATCGTATTACAAGGAAACATCAATTTTGTGAGAACGATAAAAGAAAACCAAATCATTAACATAGAAAATGGTAATCCCATTATCATCCATTTCACAAATGAAATCTGAATATTATATTCATTTTCTAATAATCCTATCAATACTGAATTTGGTGGAGTTCCGATAACTGTAGCAATTCCTCCTGCATTTGCAGAAAACGCAATACCTAACATGATGTTTAAGGCAAAGTTTCGATCTTGTTTAGTGAATCCGTCTTCATCCGTAATTAATAGTTTAACTACTGATAATGCAATTGGCAACATCACAACGGTACTCGCTGTGTTGCTAATCCACATGCTCATAAAAGCAGTAGCAATCATAAATCCTAAAATAACTTTATTCGGAGTTGTACCCGTTAATTTTACAATGCTTAACGCAATGCGTTTATGCAAATTAACTTTCTCCAATGCTAAAGCCAAAATAAAACCTCCGAAGAATAAAAATATAATAGGACTTCCATAATTCGCACCTACTTCCCCTATTGGCATAACCTTTAGAAGAGGAAATAAAATCAATGGTAAAAGTGAAGTAACAGCAATATGCACAGCTTCAGTAATCCACCAGATAATCATCCATAATGCAACGGCAAGAACGGCATCTCCTGTTGAAGAAACTATTGTAAAAGGAAGATTACTAAAAATTAAAAAAGCAATTGGAGCTAGGATTAAACCTATTTTCTTTGAAAGTACCATTTCTTAAATTTCATTATGAAAAAACCAAATCTATTAAAAATAATATGATCTTCAATTTAAATTATAGCATAAAAAAAGCCACTCTTTCGAGTGGCTCATACTAATAACAAATGTTTAAATAACTATGGTAATAACACCGCATCTACTGCATGGATTACACCATTAGTACCTTGTACATCATTTGTAGCAGCTCCAACTAAAATGTTAACTGTTTGCATACTTGATGTATTTATTTGTGCTCCTGAAGTTAAATCGATTGTAATTGTTCCTCCAAGGGTTGAAACGTCTCCATTTGATAATTGGTCTGCCTGAACATTTGCACCACTAACCACATGGTACTTTAATACTGCATCTAGTGTAGCAATTGGAATATCTGCTAAACTGTTCCAAGAAGCATTAGAATCTAATAATGCTTGGAATGCAGCGTTCGTTGGCGCGAAGATTGTAAATGGTCCATCTCCGCTTAATATTGAAACAAAATCTGTTGTATGTCTTGAATCTGTTAAAGCAGCAACTAAAGAAGTAAATCCTGCGTTGTTTAAAGCTAATGTTACAACATTTGGTGGTAACATTACTTTGTCTATAACGTGAACAGTACCATTTGAAGCTGCAATATTAATTAATCCTGTTACTGGCTTAGAATCTCCATTAAACTCAATACCTCCAGTTACTTCTACTTGTAAAGATAAAGGCTCACTATTTGGTCCAGTAGCTAATGTGTTAACATAAGTATCAGTTAATAAATCTGAAGTTACGTTTCCATTAATTACGTGGAATAATAATACATTAGTTAATACATCAACTGGGATATCATCTAATGAATTCCATGATGAATTTGAATCTAATAATGCTTGAAATGCTGCATTTGTTGGTGCGAACACTGTGAAAGGTCCATCTGCTTGTAAAGCTGAAACTAAATTAGCTCTTTGTAAAGCCGCAACTAAAGTACTTAAATCAGCCGTTGCAATAGCTAAATCTGTGATATCCTTCGGTAATTCAGTTGGTAATAAAACTTCATCAATAACATGAATTACTCCATTCTTTGCTAAAATGTCTGGTGTAGTTACTGAAACAGATTGTCCTGATTCTGACTCAATCTTTACTCCGCTAGACAAATCAACAGTAATACTTGCCCCATTTAGAGTAGCAGCAACTTGATTGTCGCTTAAATTTTGAGATGGTGCATAAACTGGTAATACATGATACAATAGAACTGCCTTTAAAGTTTCTACAGGAATATCATCTAATGTTGTCCAAGCTGCTTTCTTATCTAATAAAGCCTGGAAAGCTGTATTTGTTGGAGCAAAAACTGTCATCGCGCCATCAGCCTGTAATGCTGAAACTAAATCAGCTCTTTGTAAAGCCTGAACTAATATTGATAAATTACTATCGGCGGAAGCCAAATCTACAATTGTGTCTTCAATGACTGGTGTGTCGTTGTCATCATCACAAGAAGTTAAGAACCCAAATCCTAAGATTAAACTTAGAATAAATACTTTTTTAATTGATTTTAATAACATTACTTGATTGCTTTAGGGTTAGTGAATAAAATGTTTAAGTTTTTAATGTTTTTAATAAACAAAATAAATTTTGGCCAAAAAATTGTCACTTGATTTTTAAGTGACTACCCAAATATAAAACATTTTGTTTAACATTAACAAACCAACGTTAAACATTTAAGATAAATTCACAAAAAAACACCCAAAACGGGTGTTTTTTAACATTATCTTAAGAAAAATACTATCTAAAGTTAATTTTTCTGATTCTTAAGCTTTCAGGAGTGACTTCTAAATATTCATCATCTTTAATGTACTCCATGCATTCTTCTAATGACATATCAATCTTAGGAGCGATTTTAACACCATCATCCGAACCAGAAGCACGTACGTTCGTTAATTTCTTTCCTTTAATAAGGTTTACACCTAAGTCATCCTGTTTAGAATTTTCTCCAACTACCTGTCCCTTATATATTTCTTGGTTAGGATCAATAAAGAATTTACCTCTATCTTGTAAACGATCAATTGCATAGGCAGTTGCTTTACCAGTTTCAGAAGAAACTATGGCACCATTTACTAAATCAGAAAACTCTCCTTTATATGCATCATAACCTCTTAATCTATGGTTAATAATTGCTTCACCTTGAGTTGCAGTCAATAATTTATTACGTAATCCAATCAAACCTCTAGATGGAATATCAAACTCTAAATGTTGTAAATCACCTTTTGGTTCCATTACTAATAAATCCCCTTTACGCATAGTTACTAAATTGATAGCTTTAGATGCTAACTCTTCAGGCACATCGATTACTAAAGTTTCATACGGCTCACACTTTGTACCATCAATATCTTTTAAAATAACCTGAGGACGACCAACTTGTAATTCGTAACCTTCTCTTCTCATCGTTTCAATAAGAACTGATAAGTGAAGAATTCCACGACCAAATACATTAAACTTGTCTTCTGTATCTGTATCCTCAATTCTTAATGCTAAATTCTTTTCGGTTTCCTTGTATAAACGATCACGTAAGTGACGAGAAGTAACATATTTACCTTCTTTACCGTAGAATGGAGAGTTGTTAATTGTAAATAACATACTCATTGTAGGCTTATCTACTTCAATTCTTCCTAAAGCTTCAGGGTTCTCTAAATCTGCAATTGTATCACCTATTTCGAAATCATCAATACCTGTTACTGCACAAATATCACCACTTCTTACTTTGTTAGTTTCAGCTTTACCCATTCCTTCAAAAACGTGCAATTCTTTAATTCTAACTTTTTTAGTAGTACCATCTGCTTTACAAAGCATATAATCTTTGTTCTTTTCTAAATCTCCACGATATACTCTACCAATAGCAATTCTTCCTTTAAAAGAAGAATAATCTAAAGAAGTAATTTGCATTTGAGGAGTTCCTTCTCTATAAGGAGCTTCAGGAATTGTTTCTAAAACAGCATCTAATAACGGTACGATACTATCAGTTGGTTCTTGCCAATCTTCGCTCATCCATCCATTCTTAGCAGAACCATAAATTGTTTTATACTCTAACTGTTCTTCCGTAGCATCCAATGCAAACATTAAATCAAATACCTTTTCATGAACTAAATCAGGAGTACAGTTTTCTTTATCAACTTTATTAACTACAACAATTGGAGTTAAACCTAATTCTAATGCCTTCCCTAATACAAAACGAGTTTGAGGCATTGGTCCTTCAAAAGCATCAACCAATAAAAGAACACCATCCGCCATTTTTAAAACACGCTCTACTTCTCCACCAAAATCGGCGTGACCAGGAGTATCAATTACATTAATTTTTACACCTTTATAATTAACAGATACATTCTTAGATAAAATAGTAATTCCTCTCTCTCTTTCTAAATCATTATTATCTAATAAAAGATCTGTACGCTCTTTACGTTCATCTAAAATTTTCGCCTGATCAATAATCTTATCTACTAGCGTAGTTTTTCCATGATCTACGTGTGCAATAATTGCTATATTTCTTATCGGTTGCATAATGCTACATTAATTTGCCGCAAAAGTAGTATTTCACTTTGAATTGCGCTAATAATGAAGCACATATTTATTTTGAGTAAAAAAGGGGAAAAATATCTTCTTTTTTTTAATGCTTAAAGTTTGTAGTGAATTGAAAAAATATGTAGGTTTGATGAAACAATTAACTAAAAATACAAATGGAAATAACAGCTAATAATCCGAATAGAAAATCGTGGTTGAAAGTTGAAGAAAATTCAGATTTTCCAATTCAAAATATACCTTTTGGAGTTTTTTTAACTCGTGATGATATCATAACTATTGGAACTCGTATTGGTGATTATGCTATTGATTTAGGTGCATTACATCAGTTAGGGTACTTCGATGGAATTCCATTAACAGATGATATTTTTCTACAAGACACTTTAAACGATTTCATCGCAGATGGAAGAAAAACTTGGCGTTTAGTAAGAAACAGAATTGCAGATATTTTTGATGTAAAGAATGGAAAATTAAGAGACCATGCTGAGCATAAAGACAAAATTATCTTTAGAATGGATGAAGTCGAAATGCTTTTACCTGTTCAAGTTGGAGATTATACTGATTTTTATGCAAGTAAAGAACATGCTACCAATGTAGGTAGTCTTTTTAGAGATCCAAAGAATGCTTTAATGCCAAACTGGTTACATATTCCAATTGGATATCATGGAAGAAGTTCTTCAATTATTCCTTCTGGAACACCAATTCACAGACCTGTTGGTCAATCTAAACCTACTGAAGAAGGTGGTGCTCCAGGATTTGGGCCATCGAAATTATTAGATTTTGAATTAGAAATGGCATTTATAACAACTGTTTCTAATGATTTAGGAGACCGAATTTCAATAGAAGAAGCTGAAGATTATATCTTTGGACTAGTATTATTTAATGACTGGTCTGCACGTGATATTCAAGCCTGGGAATATCAACCTTTAGGACCTTTCTTAGGAAAGAATTTTGCTTCAACAATTTCTCCTTGGATCGTAACTTTAGATGCTTTAGAACCATTTAGAGTTGATAATCCAAAACAAGAGCCTACTCCTTTACCTTATTTACAGCATGAAGGAAAGCATAGTTTTGATATTAACTTACAAATGGCAATTCAACCAGAAGAAAAGGAAGAAACTGTAGTTTGTAATTCTAACTTCAAATACATGTATTGGACTATGGCGCAACAATTAGCTCACCATACTGTAAATGGTTGTCCTGTTGAAGCTGGTGATATGATGGGAAGTGGAACAATTTCAGGACCTACTCAAGATAGTTTTGGATCTATGTTAGAATTAACGTGGAGAGGACAAAATCCTATCAAAATGAATGACGGTAGTGAAAGAAAATTCATTCAAGATAACGATACTGTTATTATGAGAGGATTTGCTAAAAATGACACAGTTAGAATTGGTTTTGGTGAATGTTTAGGTAAAGTTTTACCGGCAAAACCATTATAATTCAAAACATATAACAATAAAAAAACCATTTCAAATGAAATGGTTTTTTTTATGTCTTTAAAGTTTTAATCCTACTCTTCTGGTGGTGGGTGACCGAATATATCTTCATAAACTTCATCAAAGTTAGCTCTTAAGTAAGAATTTAACTTCTTACGATAATCATCTTGTAACCAATCAATGAAATTATGTGTAGACTTACAAATACATTTTGAATATCTGTGAATTCTATCATCTATATCTCCTCCTAACTTCTTCGCTAATAATAATGCATCAAAAACGTCTTCACTATTCTCTATACACATCTTAGCATGATGCTCTATTGATTTCTCAAGAACTTTTTTAGAACTCTGTCCTGATTGAATTGTATCTACATATACTCGTTTAACATCGAAGTATAAATCTTCGTCTTTTGTATTAGCAAATTCTTCTCTAACTGCTTCAGGTAATTCGTATCTAAAATTACTTTCAATATCCTCATCCGTAAGTAAGTTATCTAGATAAAAATTAGGAGCTCTAAACATTTTCTGCCAATCTAAATCCGCTCCCCATGGTCCAAATCTGTGGAAATTATTTCCTAAATCAATTACATTAAAATTAGATTTTCCTGGAAGAATCCTTGATCCACGACCAATCATCTGATAATATAATGTCAAAGATTTTGTTGCTCTGTTTAAGATAATCGACTGAACAGAAGGCTCGTCAAATCCTGTAGTTAAAATACTAACAGAAGTAATGATGGCATTTGGAGTTTGATTAAACCATTTTAAAATCGCATCACGCTCCTTTTTTGTATTTGTATTATCTAAATGTGCAATAGGGTATCCTGCTCTTTTGAACGTATCATACACATATAAAGATGTATTAATACCATTATTAAAGATTAAGGTTTTCGTTCCTTTAGCTCGTTCTTCATATGCTTGCAATAACTTAGAAAGCATATTCGTATTGGTATATAAATCTTCAGAAGATTTTACTGTATAATCTCCATTTGCTCCAACTTCAAGTGAAGTTAAACCAACATTGTAAGAATATACACTTGCCTTTGCTAAATATTCATTATTAATTAAGGCTGCAATACTTTCTCCTACGATTAATTCATCATAGTTATCTTTCATTGGCATTTTAATATTAGAACTTAACGGTGTTGCCGTAACTCCTAAAATGAAAGATTTATTGAAGAATTTAAATAATTTAGTAAACGAATTATAGTGCGCCTCATCAATAATAACTAATCCTACATCTGATATATCAAGAATATCATCATTTAATCTATTATTTAGTGTTTCCACCATTGCAACAAAACAATCATACTCATCTTGATCGTCTAAACTTGCTTTACTATCAATAATTTTATTTTCAACACCAAACTCTCCAAGCATTCTAGCCGTTTGTTTACATAATTCGATTCGGTGCGTCATAATAAGCACTTTCTTTTTGTAGTGCTTTAAATATTGACGTGTAATTTCAGAAAATATAACTGTTTTTCCTCCTCCTGTTGGCAATTGATACAGAAGATGATAATTTTCAGGGGCGTTTTCGAAACTCTTAAATATTTTAAATAATGCCTCTTTCTGGTAATCGTAAAGACTTTTACCAACTTTATTTTTAGTTTCAGTAGTACTCAAAAGGTGATTTTTTTAAAAACTCAAAAATACAACCTATTTAGTAATCCCCAGTGTTATTTTATGATTTTTTCGAGATTAATTTGAGTAATATCATAATGTGATGCATGCAAAGCAGTTATTCCATTATGAATTAACAAAAGTTGTGGAGATTGATGCATTACTTGGAACTCATACCCTACTTCATTAGACACGTCACGGTAACTTAATAAATCCAAATAGTACATATCTATCTTATCACTTACACTCTCAGGAAAACCTTGGTCAAAATTTTTCAATACCGTTCTACTAATAACACATCTTGTAGAATGCTTAAAAATACCTACTACTTTTGATTTAGATTTTTTCTTTATTTCTTCAAATTGACTTACAGAAGTTAATGGAATCCAATTTATTACGGACTTCACTTCTTTCTTTTCACTTTTCTCAGTCGATTTATTAAATATATTACCAAATATTCCCATTCTATATTATTTTACATTCATTGTCGAAGTTCTTTTCAACTCCTTTCAAACAAGACAAAAAGTCATTCAAAAACTCGTTTTAAAAGACAAATTGTCCTGCAAAAATACAAGATTTCAATTGGTATTGAATTTGTTCAGAGGATAAATAAAAAAATAAGAATGAATTTCAATAACTATACAATAAAATCACAAGAGACTATTCAGCTTTCACAGCAAATAGCTCAAGAATATAATCACAATCAAATTGAAAATGAGCACATCTTAAAGTCTATGTTTCAAGTAGATGAAAATGTACTTCCTTTCATATTGAAAAAGTTAAATCTAAATATTGATTTAATACAAAATGTATTAGATCAACAATTGAATAGTTTCTCAAAGGTTAGTGGAGCTAATATTCTATTGTCACACGAAGCTACTAAAACATTAAACGAAGCTTCTATTATAGCTAAAAAGATGAGTGATGAATATGTTTCTATAGAACATCTTATCCTGGCTATATTTAAATCGAAAAGTCAAATTTCACAATTTTTAAAAGATCAAGGAGTTAATGAAAAAGGGTTAAAAGCTGCAATTGAAGAACTACGTAAAGGAAATAGAGTTACTTCACAAAGTGCTGAAGAATCATACAATTCACTGAACAAATACGCTAAAAATTTAAATCAATTAGCACAAGACGGAAAATTAGATCCTGTTATTGGTAGAGATGAAGAAATTAGACGATTACTTCAGATTTTATCTAGAAGAACTAAAAATAATCCAATTCTTGTTGGAGAACCAGGAACCGGAAAAACTGCAATTGCAGAAGGATTAGCGCATAGAATTATTCGTGGAGATGTACCAGAGAACTTGAAAGATAAACTCATTTTCTCCTTAGATATGGGAGCATTAATTGCTGGAGCAAAATTCAAAGGAGAATTTGAAGAGCGTTTAAAAGCAGTAATTAAGGAAGTAACTACATCTGAGGGCGATATTGTTTTATTCATTGACGAGATCCATACTCTAGTTGGTGCTGGTGGTGGTCAAGGAGCAATGGATGCTGCTAATATTTTAAAACCGGCTTTAGCCCGTGGTGAATTAAGAGCTATTGGAGCAACAACTTTAGATGAATATCAAAAGTATTTCGAAAAAGATAAAGCTCTAGAGCGTCGTTTTCAAAAAGTAGTCGTTGACGAACCGGATACTGAAAGTGCGATATCAATTTTACGTGGTATTAAAGAAAAGTACGAAACACACCATAAAGTGCGTATTAAAGATGAAGCTATTATTGGAGCTGTAGAACTTTCTCAACGTTATATTACTAGTCGTTTTTTACCAGACAAAGCCATTGATTTAATGGATGAAGCTGCTGCTAAATTACGTATGGAAATTAATTCTAAACCGGAAGAGTTAGATATTTTAGATCGTAAAATAATGCAGTTAGAAATTGAAATAGAGGCTATAAAACGTGAAAACGATGTCTCAAAATTAAAATCTCTAAATGCTGATTTAGCAAATCTGAAAGAAGAAAGAAATGAAATTAATGCAAAATGGCAATCTGAGAAAACTGTTGTTGATTCTATACAATCGCTAAAAACAGCTATTGAAGAATCTAAATTAGAGGCTGAAAAAGCTGAAAGAAATGGTGATTATGGACGCGTTGCAGAACTACGTTATGGGAAAATTAAAGAGCTTCAAGAAGAATTAGAAGAACAACAGAAAATTCTTTCTGAACAAGAAGATAACGCACTTATTAAGGAGGAAGTTACTTATGACAACATTGCTGAAGTAGTTGCAAAATGGACGGGAATTCCTGTAACTAAAATGCTACAATCGGAACGTGAAAAATTATTACGATTAGAAGATGAATTACATAAGCGAGTGGTTGGACAAGAGGAAGCTATAGAAGCAGTTTCTGATGCCGTTAGAAGATCAAGAGCAGGATTGCAAAACCCAAATAAACCTATTGGTTCTTTCCTCTTTTTAGGGACGACGGGAGTTGGTAAAACGGAATTAGCCAAAGCTTTAGCTGAGTATTTATTTGATGATGATAATGCCATTACACGAATAGACATGAGTGAATATCAAGAGCGTCATTCTGTAAGTAGATTAGTGGGTGCGCCTCCTGGATATGTTGGTTATGATGAAGGTGGACAATTAACAGAAGCAGTGCGAAGAAAGCCCTATTCTGTTGTGCTTTTAGATGAAATTGAAAAAGCTCATCCAGATACTTTTAATATTCTGTTACAAGTATTAGATGAAGGTAGATTAACAGATAATAAAGGTCGTGTTGCTGATTTCAAAAACGCAATTATCATAATGACTTCAAATATGGGAAGTCATATTATTCAAGAGAAGTTCGAAACCATGAAAGGTGAGATACATTCAGCAATGGATTTAGCAAAAGATGAAGTTTTAGGGTTACTTAAACAAAGTGTCAGACCTGAATTCTTGAATCGAATTGACGATATAACTATGTTCACTCCACTTTCTGAACACAACATTAGAAACATTGTTGAAATTCAATTGAACAGTGTTAAAAAAACAGTAGCCGAACAAAATATTGTTCTTGACGCAACTGAAGAAGCAATAAGCTATTTAGCTAAAAAAGGATATCAACCAGAATTTGGAGCAAGACCCGTAAAAAGGGTTATTCAAAAAGAGGTTTTGAATACATTATCAAAAGAAATTTTATCAGGAAAAGTAACAACAGATAGTATCATTTTATTAGATGCATTTGATGATGAATTGGTTTTTAGAAATCAATCAGAATTGGTAAGCAATTCATAGTAGTAGTTTTTGAGTTAAGTGAAAAGCGATGTTTATTTGATAAGCATCGCTTTTATTTTTATTACATTCGTAACAAATCAAATCTTATGAAAAAAATCATTTTAGTTCTTGTATTTATTTTTAGCATTCAAGGTGTTTCAGCACAATCAGAAACAACAACATATTATTTAATTCGTCATACTGATAAAGTGCTTAAAAACAAAGGAGATAGAGATCCAGATTTGACTAAAAAAGGATATTTAAGAGCACAAAAATGGGCAGAAGTTCTTTCTGATGTAAAGTTTGATATGGTATATAGTTCTAATTACAAAAGAACTATAGAAACTGCAAAACCAACAGCTAAAGCAAATAATATAGGAATCAACTTCTACGATCCTAAAAAATCATATGACAAAGCGTTTCAAAAAGCAACTAAAGGTAAAACTGTACTAATTGTAGGACATAGTAACTCAACTCCATCTTTTGTCAATAAGATTTTAGGCGAATCTAAATACGTTGAAATTGATGAAAGTAATTATACCAATTTATACATTGTTAACGTAAATAAAGACAGTAAAAACAGTACCCTTTTACATGTAGACTTTTAGTCTTTTGTGTAATAATTAAAGTCTTTTAAAATCGTTGCTATAAAATCGATATCAGGAGTTTCTTTTGGCTTTTTTATACCAGTAACTTCTTCGATTTTAGATCTTAATTTTATCAAAGTATTATAGTCCTTCTTGTTTTTTGCTCGAGTATAAGTATCCTTTATTATTCGAGCATCATTATCAGAAAGTTTGATAACATTGGCATAAACAGGTTTATAATCTTCTTTTATATTCTCTAGAATCGTTTTAGCAAAACTGGCGTTATCTTTTAAGTACACCACAACTGTATTTGCAGAGATATCTCCTACTCTTTGGTTCTTAGAAGTAAAAACTATCATGAAAAAACCAATTGATTTCCCAATAATAAAAATCATGTAAATCAATCCAAAATAGCTATTTACATATCCCATAGAATAAAAATAAACGAAGAGTAAAATAAACAAGTTAAAATCAACCATTCGCATAAACCATCTGATTATATAATCGCCAATGGATGGTTTAAATCCTTCAATATTTATAACTCTCAACTTTAAAATTCTTTTACCTAAAGTTTGTCCATTCATTAAAATTTCTTGGTACAAAGAATAAAATGTAAGTGGCAAAAACATTAAAATATCAATAGCCTTAACCGACCAATAATCACCGTCTGTTGCATCTTTAATCAAAGAAAAATTAAACAGTTCTATAATTAAATAGATGTAAGCAAATTTTACTACGTTATCTATGATAAATGCGAGTAATCGTTGGCCAACGTTCGCCATCTCAAAATTTATCTTAACATTTTGTGTAGTATTTATTTGTAGCGTTTTCATACAATTTTTACATTTGTCTCTATGAGAGAGATCGCTTTTATAAAGCAAAATAAAGAAAAATGGCTTGAATTAGATGAAGTAATTTCAAATAATATTGAAAAAACTCCAGATGAAATTGCTGACTTGCATATCAAAATCATGAATGATTTATCATATGCTCAAACCTTTTATCCTAAGAGTAATGTTGTTCCTTATTTGAACAAACTTGCCAAAAAAAGCTACAGCAAAATTTATCATACTAAAAAGCAAGAAAAAAATACATTAGTTGCTTTCTTTTTAGAAACAGTTCCTCTACTCTCTTACAAATACCGAAAGTACATATATGTTTCTTTCATCTTTTTCTTTATTTGTTTTTTCATTGGTTTATTGTCCACCTTTAACGATGAAAACTTTGCTCGTCAAATATTAGGTAATGGCTATATTGATGAAACTTTAGAGAATATTGAAAGTGGAGATGCATTAGCCATTTATAAAAATGGAAGTACTTGGGGAAGTTTTATTGGTATATTCAACAACAATCTACGTGTAGGATTAAATATGTTTTTATCCGGTTTATTCTTAGGAATAGGATCTGGTTTTTATATTATTCATAATGGAATTATGGTTGCCGTTTTCCAAGCTTTCTTTTATCAAAACAATAGTTTTTTTGATAGTTTAAAAGGAATTTGGATTCATGGAACTTATGAAATTTTTGCAATGATTATTGAAGCTGCCTGTGGTTATATTATTGGTGCAAGTATTTTATTCCCAGGAGCACTTAGCCGTTTTGAATCCTTTAAAAAAGGACTTCGAGAAGCCTTTTATATATTCCTAAGTACCATACCATTTACTTTTGTCGCAGCTTTTTTAGAAGGTTATGTAACCCGATATTATAATCAAGTTCCAACCTTTGTTTGTATTCTCATTATCGCAACTTGTTTGGTAAGTATAAGTTACTATTACTTAATATTTCCATTTAAAGTAGCGGCTAAAAATCAGGTTAAATAATGAGAAACTTTATTTTACTGTTTTTGCTGTGTATTGGAATTTCGTCATTTGGCCAAGATGATTATTCGGATGAAAATGAAAATACTTATGAATATGTTGATTATGGAACCGAAATCATTGAGGAACGTAGTTTTGATGAAGATTTAAAATCAAAATATAACGGACCAGAATTTATATACACAGAAACCAAACCAGAGAAACCAAAACCTGAAAAAGATGACAAGTTAAGTCGTGATTTCTTTAAGGCATTAGTAGGATTTCTATCTACAGTATTTCCTTATTTATTGGCTTTAATCGTAGTCATCATTATTGTGAAAAGTGTACTCGCCGGAAATGCCGATTTCTGGAGGTTTAAAAAGAAAAAAATTGATAAGACTCCTTTAGTTATAACACAAGAGGAAGAAGAAAACATTCATGAAACAGATTATGAAAGATTGTTGCGTTTAGCGATTGATGCTAATGATTACAGAAAAGCAACTCGTTATTATTATTTGCTTTTATTGAAAAGAATGAATGAGAAAGAATTAATTACCTATGATAAAGATAAAACCAATTCTGAATATGTTTTTGATTTGCAAAAATTAGAGTTGAGAAAACAATTCTCTTATCTTTTATACATTTATGACTACGTATGGTATGGAGAGTTTAAAGTTGATGAATTGAACTTTATGACAATTGAAAATGAATATGAATCTTTCTTTAAACTATTATAATTGATGATAAAGAAAAGATACATATCATTCATTTTAGCATCGATGGCAGCGTTAGTTCTAACAAGCTGTAAAAAGACGAATTGGCAAGAGAACTTCAGAGAACGTTCAAAAGAACCTTTTGGCACCTATATCGTACAACAAGAAATTCAAGAATTATTTAAGGATGAACAAATCAATGTTCTTAATAAACATATTGATGACTATTTAATTGACATTTTCTATGACTATGAAGCGGATTTTGCCAATTATGTTTGTATAAAACCTGTCGCTTATCGCTTAGGTCCTGAATCTACCAACAAATTATTACAATTCGCTGCTTCTGGCAATGATGTTTTCTTATCACTGAATTTCTTCAATAGTACTTTAGAAGAAACCTTAGGAATTGAAACAATAAATCTTGATTCGGACATTTACACTGTGGCGGATTTGAAAAAATTAAATGGAACTCTTGAATTAGAGAATAATGTATTTGAAAATACGAGTTTTAAATATGACCGAAACTTGAGGAAGAATTACTTCTCTAAATTTGATGAAGAAAGTACAACTATTCTAGGAACACAAGAAGTAAACGATACTATTCGTCCTAATTTTATTAAAGTACGTTACGAAAAAGGAAATATATTCTTACATACACAACCGATAGCATTTACAAATTATTATTTGATCAATGGAAATCAAGAATATGTAGAAAATGTGTTTTCATATCTACCAAACAGAACCATAATTTGGGATCCACAGCGAAGAGCAAGCAGAAGACGTGGCGACGATGATAAAACATCTGCCCTGAGCTTTTTCATGAAACATCCTTCATTAAAATGGTCTCTTTATATTGCATTTATTGGATTATTGCTATTCATGTTTTTAAATGCGAGAAGAAAACAACGTGCAATTCCTGAAGTAAAACAATTGAAAAATTCAACACAAGATTTTACACATACTATCGCTAACTTATATTTAAAAGAAGAGAATCATAAAAATATAGTTTCTAAGAAAATCACCTATTTCTTAGAGAAAATCAGAACAAAATATCATCTAGAAACGAGAAATTTAAATTCTAGTTTTATAGAAAAACTCGCTGCAAAATCTGGTAATACAGAACACACAACAAAATATTTGATTAATACAATAATCGCATTAAACAAAAAATCTATCTGTACTCAAGATGAATTAGTTCGTTTGAATACATTGATAGAAAACTTTTTACAAAACAAGTAATTATGGAAGAAACAAGACAAGAAAATGAGAACCTAGAGTTTACTAATAGAATTGACCTAACAGAATTACAAGAAAGTGTTCATAAAATCAAAACACAATTAAATAAAGTAATTGTTGGTCAAAAAGAAATGATTGACTTGTTAATAGTTGCTATTTTCTCTGACGGACACGCTTTGATTGAAGGTGTTCCTGGAGTTGCAAAAACTATGACTACTAAATTATTATCTAGAGCTATGGATATTGATTTTAGTAGAATTCAATTCACACCAGACTTAATGCCTTCTGATATTTTAGGAACATCTGTTTTTAATGTAAAATCTTCTGAATTTGAATTCAAGAAAGGTCCAGTTTTCTCAAATATGGTTTTAATTGATGAAATCAATAGAGCTCCTGCAAAAACACAAGCAGCATTATTTGAGGTAATGGAAGAAAAGCAAATTACAATGGATGGTACACGTTATAAAATGAACGCTCCCTTTATTGTATTGGCCACTCAAAACCCAATTGAACAAGAAGGAACATATCGTTTACCAGAGGCTCAATTAGACCGATTTATTTTTAAAGTAAATGTAGAATATCCATCTGCTGAAGAAGAATTAGAAATTATTATTCGCGAGCAAGCATTAGAGAAAAATGTAAAATTAGATCAAGTAGAAAAAGTAATTACTGGAGCTGAGATTATAAAATATAAAGATCTTATCACTCAAATAAAAGTAGAAAAGAACTTATTAGAATATATTGCTAATATTGTTGTAAATACAAGATCAAACTCATTCTTATTCTTAGGAGCATCACCTAGAGCATCCATTTCTATTTTAAAAGCCTCAAAAGCTTTTGCTGCGATTAACGGACGTGATTTCGTAACTCCAGAAGATATTAAAAATGCTGCAATTCCTGTATTGGAACATCGTGTAATTGTGACTCCTGAACGCGAAATGGAAGGTGTTACGAGCAAACAAATTATTGAACAAATTATTGAATCTGTTGAAATTCCTAGATAAGGTTTAAAACTACTTGATGAAGAACTTTATAACATCTTTTTTCTTAAATAATCGCTTTTTTTATGCGCTTACGATAGTTGCTATGCTATTCGTAGTTGGGTTCTTTATTCCGTTGTTTTTTGGATTGGCTAAAGCATTATTATTCGGTTTATTACTCATTACACTTATCGATATATTCTTATTGTTTTCTGTTAAAAACGGAGTTACAGCTGAAAGATCAGTTCCTGAACGATTATCAAATGGTGATGAGAATAAAATTCAGTTATCCATTAAAAGTAATTATAATATTACTACCAATAACATCATTCTAGAAGAGCTTCCATTTCAATTACAATTAAGAGATTTTCGACTTTTTGAACAGCTAAAACCGCAACAGGAAAAAGATATAAATTACAAAGTTGTTCCATTTGTAAGAGGTGATTATGATTTTGGAAACACTAATATTTATGTGTCTTCTCCCCTACAATTAGCAACTCGAAAATTCATATTAAGTGAACAAAAAAATGTAAAATGTTATCCCTCATTTTTAAAACTTAATGAACTAAACATAAAAGCCATTTCTAATAATCTCCATACACAAGGAAGTAAGAAAATACGCAGAATTGGTAATTCATTAGAATTTGAGCAAATTAAAGAATATGTAACGGGTGACGATATTAGAACCTTAAATTGGAAAGCCACAGCCAAGCGAAATCAATTAATGGTAAATCAATATGTAGAAGAAAAATCACAGCCGATTTATTCTATAATTGATAAAGGAAGACAAATGCAGTTGCATTTTAATAACCTTACCTTATTAGATTATGCTATTAACGCAACTTTGGCTGTAAGTAGTACTATTCTTAGGAAGCAAGATAAAGCGGGAATGTTTTCATTTTCAAAGAAAATAGATAACGTTATTGTTGCCGAGCAACGAAACTCTCAAATGAGTTTAATTTCGGATGCACTTTATAATATTAAAACAGATTTTGTAGAATCTGATTACAGCTTATTATACGCGGCCATAAAGCGTAAAATACCAAGTAGAAGTTTATTAATTCTTTACACAAATTTTGAAACTTTAGACGCTTTAAAAAGACAATTACCCTATTTGAGAGCAATAGCTAAAAATCATTTGTTATTAGTTGTGTTCTTTAAAAATACAGAGCTTACAAAGATTGTAAAACAGAAAGCAGTGACTGTTGAAAACGTATATGATAAAGTGATCGCTGAGAAATTTATGTACGAGAAAAAGCAAATTGCAAACGAACTTAAAAAATATGGTATTCAATCTGTATTGACCAAACCAGAAAATTTAACTGGTGATACCATTAACAAATATCTAGAATTGAAATTACGAGGCTTGTTTTAATTCTTGTTATAATTTATAAAGTCTAATCACTAACTATTAAAAAATTGTATTCAAACTATGTCAAACTTAAAACTAAAACTAAAAAAAATTGATCCTGTAAAATATGCTTTAATTACTGGAACAGCTCTTGCTGGTGTAACTTTTGTAATTTTTGCTTTTTTCACTTTAATCGGTTCTTTATTTGGAGCTGCAATGGGAGAATTTGGACCATTTGCTGCTATTGCTGGAAGTGGGATTGTAATGCTAATTGTAGGACCAATTCTTTACTTTATTTTCGGTTTTATATTTGGTTTAATTGGTGCTTTCTTATTAAACTTTATACTAAGTAAAACTGACGGTTTAATTATCGACTTTGAAAAAATCGGAGAATCAGATGATCTTTCTATGATTGGACGAGGAGAATAATTCTCTAACCTCATTTTAAAAATCACCTACTCTTTAGTTAGGTGATTTTTTTTGTAAGTTGCAACAGCTAAATCGAACCAATAGCTACTAAAAACCCATCTTATGAAATCTTTTCATTCTTTACTTTTACTACTTATAATTTCTTTTTCATGTACTACGAAAGAAACTCAGAATAAACTAGCTATTGGAAGTTATAAGGCCTCACTTTTAATTCAAGATAATGAAGTAATTCCGTTTAATTTTGATGTATTAAATGAGCATAAACTCAATATTTATAATGCAGATGAAGTCATTAAAGTTCATGAGATTTCTTATCAAAATGATTCTGTAAAAATTCAATTACCTTATTTTGAAGGATACATAACTGGAAAGATATCTAAAGATGGAATTCAGGGTTACTTTATAAAACCAAGTTTGAATAGAACAGTTCCTTTTGTAGCAAAACCTAATTTACCTCGATTTAAGGTTACCTCAGAAGCTACGAAGAACATAACTGGAAATTGGGAAACTGTATTTAGTCCAGATTCAGAAGAAGACAGATACATCGCTAAAGGAATATTTAAACAAAATAAGAACAAAGTAGTAGGAACATTTAGAACCACTACTGGAGATTACCGCTATTTAGAAGGAATTATGAATGGTGATTCGTTACAACTTTCAACTTTTGACGGCGCACATGCCTTTTTATTTACAGCAAAAGCAACAGATTCTACCTTAAACGGATTCTTTTACTCAGGAAATCATTGGAAAGAACCTTTTACAGCAAAATTGAATAACGCCTACGAATTGCCTGGAGCAGAATCATTAACATATTTACGTGAAGGTTATGATAAAATTGAATTTTCATTTCCGAATGAAAAGGGAGAACTTATTAGTTTAGGAGATAACCGTTTTAAGGATAAAGTTACTGTAGTTCAAATTATGGGAACTTGGTGTCCAAACTGTTTAGATGAAAGTAAATACTATGCTGAGTATTACAACAAACATAAATCGAAAGAAATTGAATTTGTAGCTTTAGCTTTTGAAGTTGCAAAAACAAAGGAAGAAGGATTTCAACTAATTAAACGTTTAAAAGAACAAACAGGAATAAATTATCCTGTGTTATTGGCACAATACGGATCTTCTAGTAAAATTGATGCGCAGAAAAAACTACCAATGCTGAATCATGTACTCTCCTATCCTACTTCAATCTTTATAGATAAGAAAGGAAAAGTTAGAAAAATCCACACAGGATTTAACGGGCCAGCTACAGGAGTAAAGTATACTGAGTTTAAGCAAAACTTTGAATCGTTTATTACCCAGTTACTCAAGGAATAGTCATTTTTTTTATATTCACAAATTGGAACAAAAGTTCCTGTTATCCGGAATATTAAACCGATAAACAGGTATATTTGTTTTGATATAACTAGTTAGCACCAATTATGAAATCGAGTATTTTAATAAAGTTTCTACTTTTATTTGGGGTATTATACTCTTGCAATAAAAAAACTGAAAATACGAATTCGGGATTAATTGAAAATAAATTATTTGGAAAAGTAAAAAGTGTTGAGATAAAAACTTTTAAAAATGACACGCTAAAATCAGTAGAATTGAAAACCTATAGAAAAGACGGATTTATAGAAAAAAGTAAATTCCGTTTTGAGCCAAATTTATCATATGGAGAAACAATTTATGAATACAACAAGAAAAATAAGTTAGAAAAAGAAATAATAATTTCAAACGGAGATACAACTAATACGAATTTGTACATTTATAATAATCTTGGTTTATTAAAAAAAGAAGAATATTATGAGAACAAACTTCATTGCTTAACTAATTTTAAAATAGATTCTTCTGGAAAAATCATTGAAAAAAATTTTAAGTATGTGAATTCTGACGGTTTGAGAACTTTTAAATTCTACTATCCTGATAGTTTAACAACAATAATAAAGGAGTTTTTAAGAGGAAATCCAGATATAACAACTGAAATAAAAATTTATCCTAAACAAAATAAAAAGAGAGTATTTAAAAAAAGTCATTTTCCAAAAACTGAATTTGGAGAAATCTTGTATCATAATAGCGAAGGAAATATTATTAAAAAGGAAAAATATTACGAAGGAAAAATAACAGAAACTGAAAATTATAAGTACGAACTAGATTTAGAAAAAAATTGGGTAAAATCTGAAAGTGGCAAGATTAGAAAAGAAAGGAAAATTGAATATTATGAAAAATAACAGGTGCTAACAACGTGTATATTCAATTGCTTGTTTCTTTCCTACTTGGAAAAATCCTCGCGAATTTTCAATTCAGTAATTATTTGCTAAATTAGAGTTTGAACCACGCACCTGAAACATACACAAAACGTTTTAACACATTTTGAGAAACCTATCAGCTTACATATTGATATTAACTATTTGTTTCGGATGTTCGGACAAAAACTCTGAATGGAAATCTGAAATGAATGCAATAATATTCTTTGGAGCAGAACCGAAAAATGAAAAGTTTAATTTGACTTTCAACAAAACGGAAAACACACTGAATTTTAAATATGTAAATCAAATTGATACAACAAAAACGATAGCAATAAACAAAATAATTGATGCTGACACTCTTCTTTTCGGATTTGACAAGTTTGTGAAAATTAGCAAAAAGACTTTCATAAATGATGAACTTCAAGGATTGGAATTTGACTATTATGAAAAACTAGATTATGTAGATGACGCAACTGGACCGATTTTATTTAATGAGAAATATGGACTTCTTGCAATTAACAATGTATACGGACCGACAATCATATTTCTGGATAAAAAAAATGATTGTCTGACTGAATACATAATTAATAATCTAAATGAATAAAAAAACCGCTAACAATTTGTATAATTCATTTACTTCTTTCAGGAAGTAAACGCACCATACAAGAAACTTTGTACACAATTATGAAAAAGAACTTATTACTATTATCCTTGATCTTTAATCAAGTTTTATTTAGTCAAAATATTCATGAATTAAAATTTAGAAAATCAATTAAATTTGAAGTTTCTGAATCAATAAATCAATATCTATTAACAAAAAGTGATAAAAATAAGCTGAAATTAGATTCCATTAAAAAAATTGAAAGGAAGAATTTAATTGAAAATATTATTGGAAAATGGGAATATTTTGGATCTGATTGCTCTTGCTGTGTAAAACTAAATGAATCAAAAATAATTCAAAAATACATTGTGATTTCAAAGAATGAAATCAGTTTTTACAATGAAAAAATATCCAATAAAAATATTACCAATATAGAGCTTATTGAATTTAGCAATCAATTTGACAGCTTTTCAGAATTAACAGAGTTAGTTTATAAAGACAAAACTATTTGGACTTATAAAACTGATTCTTCAAAAGATTATATGAAAATCTATCGAAACGGAGAAGAAACAAATAGCGGAAGAACTAGACAAATTAGCGGAATTACAATCGATTATTATAAAAGAATGAAATAACAATGCACAACAAAGTGTATAATTAACTGCTGATGTTCCGAAGTTTGGTGATCTCAGTAATAATTCAATCTTATAAATTATATTTCGGCAACATCGTAAAACGACTCGCGTCCTTATCTCGCAAAAAAAACATAGACAAATTCGTTAACTCACATTTGAATGAACAATCTCAATCAAATAATAATTTTAGTCCTAACTTTGGGTTTTATTTCTTGTAATAACAAGAAAAAGACTGAGTCCAAAACAGGCCAAACGACTTCGGCTGTTTCAACAAATTTACAGGTTGACCATTTTAATATTTGGGTTAAAAATCCAAAAACAGCAAAAAAGAAATTGACAGATATCGGATTTACCTCTGTTCCTGACTCACTTTCAACAATTCATAAAGGACAAGGAACAACAGGACGTTATTTCTATTTTTTAAATAACTACCTCGAATTAATTTTTGTGTACAATCCAATAGAATTCGAAAAAAACAATAGAGAAAATAGAGGTTTAGATTTTGCTGAGAGAGCAAATTTTGATAAAAATGGTGCTTCCCCTTTTAGCCTTGCTTTGAAAATAAAAGACTACGATATAGAAAAAATTCCATTCAAAAAAGTAAAGTATCATCAAGAATGGATGAATGATAGTGAAAGTATATATTCAGCTATTAATTCAAAAATAAACCTAAAAGAGCCCTCTATTTTTGTAGTTTATCCAGAATTAGAATCGGATAGGTTTGAAACACTAACTGACTTAAAAAATATACCAGAAGAATATGCTTTTGTGAGAGCGTTTTATAAACATCCAAACGGAGCTAAAAAAGTAACGCATATCACAATTATATCCCCTGACCTAAACATGGAAACAGAAACAATCCAAGCTGTTAACAAAATTGAGAATGTAAGCATTAAAAATGGTGCAGACCATTTAATGGTTTTGACTTTTGACAATAATGCTCAAGAAAAAATATTTGACCTAAGACCTGAATTACCATTAATTATAAAAATATAAAAAATAGAAAACCGGTGGTAACGATGTGTATAAGTAAAAGTAGGGTAAGCGATAAACAAAAGTATAAACATAGAACATAAGTCAGTGCAAAACCGAAAGGTCTGGTAGTAAAAATATGCTACTACTCAGACACTAATCGATAGCACAAATTGAAAAAATGAAAAAAGAAATAACTTATTTACTATTGATATTAGGCTTACAAATATTCTCTCAGAACACTCAAACTGTTAGACTTGAATTGGTAAGTTTTTCAGACAAATCATATAATGATTTTGCACCAACTCTTTTTAAGAAAGGAATTTTATTTGTTTCTGACAGAGACAAGAGTACTAATTATTATAGTTTGTATTACTCTGATTTTAAATCAAAACCAAAAAAAGTAAAAATCAAAAATCAAAAATACCATATAGGACAAATTTTTTATGATGCATTAAATAGAACAGCATATTTGACGAAAACATCAAATGAAATTTCAAAGGATAGTACTACATATAATTTGGCTGTATTTTCTGTAAAAATTAAGGGAAATAAAAGAAAACGAATTGAAAAGTTAAGAAAATTAGATTTTTGTAATCCAAATTATAGTTATGGATATGCACAAATACATAATAAAAAGTTAACCATTCACAGTAATGAGAATAATGAATATTCCTTGAGTGTATATGAATCTAAAAATAATAAATGGGTAAAAGAAAAGGTCATATATAAAGATAAATATCCGATTTTAAATCCTACTTATAAGAATAACTCTACCATAGTTTTTGCATCGAAAAGACCTGGTGGAAAAGGTGGAGTTGATCTATATGAAATAGTAAAAATTAATGAAAAATGGGGTGAACCAAATAATTTAAAAGAATTTAACTCAGAATATGATGAACTAAGTTTGCTATATGTTAATGAGAATAAAGGATATTTATCGTCAAATCGTATTGATAATAAGGATCACATATTTAAGTTTACAATTAATCAAAAAGAATAACTAGAATAGTTACCAACACTACCTATAATTAAATACTGAATGAGAAAAATTACTTTTATCATAATAACTATTAGTGTATTGTTTTCATGTAATAGTAAGACTAAAAACAATGAACATGGCACCAAAGAATCGATAAGTAAACCAGATGAAAGTAAATCTTTTCAAAAACCTACTTCAAAGCTTCTTGTTAGTGACATACCCACAGCAGAAATACCTAAATCTATTGAAATAAAAGGGAGCTTATTAGTTGCAAAAAAATGGAAAGATAATAATGGAGAAAATATTTTGATTCTTTCTAGGAAAGGACCATTAAAAGAAACCGAATTTGAAGTTGAATTTTCAGGTGATGAACAATACGCTGAATTCTATGGTGAACAATATTTGAAAAAGGATAATGAATTTAAACTACTTTGGGACATTTATGATTTTGAAAGACATTGCCCTTTTGATTTGTGGATAGGTAACTTACCTAATTCGACACAAATAACAGATTTGGACGATGACGGAATTACAGAAACAACTATTACCTATAAATTGACTTGTAGAAGTGATGTTTCACCTTCGAGTATGAAAGTAGTTATCCATGAGAATAAAACAAAAATGGCTCTAAGAGGAACCATGATTCTAGATATGGATAAAAGTAGAATGTCGAATGATTTTGAATATGATTTGTCAAAAGTAGACACTACTGGATTATCGGAATATGAAAGAATAATCGAGTTATATGGTAGATACTCAAACGAAAATGATTTTAAAAACAAGCCTTCTGAATTCTTAAGCTTTGCGAAAGAAACATGGAAGAAGTTTGTTGGTAAAGATGAATTTAAACAGTTATAAAATGAGCATAACATTCTACATGGAATAATAGTAGCTTTCCGGATGTTGCGCTTCATATACTTAACGTTGTAAAACAATGCAAACGAAAATGAATATAATTAAATTACTTCTCAAACTGACCTTTATAATAATTTATGGAGTTTCATATTCTCAAGTTGAGATTATAGGATATGTAAAATCCTCTATTACAGGTGTAAAACCAATTTCAGAAATTTATATTGAACTCTTAAAAAGTAAAAAGCCTCTTTTAGAGAGAATGACAATGGCAGACAGCCTAGGTTTTTTTCGAATTAAAAATCTGAAACCAAATAAAATTTACGAAATTCAAATCTCTGTATCAGGTTATAATAATCATACTTTTAAAATAAAAACCAATGAAGGAATAACTAAAACTACTCTAACCATAGATACTGATTGTGAATATAGTGCCGAACAAGCAGAAAAAGATTGGAAAAATGGAAGACCTAAATTACTTTTATTCGGCTCAATTGTACCAACAGGCAATTCTCAATATGACATTAAGTTTGAAAAAAGCTATGGAATAGAATATTTTGATTTTGGTTGCACTCCTCCAACTGCAGAATGTATAAAAATATACAATGAACGAATCTTTAGATTTATGGATGAAAAATATGGAAAAAAATGGCGAAGTAAAGTTCGTTCAGATGTTGAATATTTAGATTGAAATAACATTTTTAAACTAGTTTTATAATTAATGTTGGTTAACTTTACTAAGTAACAATTCAATCTTATTAATTATCTTTCCGCAACATCTGAAAAGAACTCACATCCTTTTCATTCAAAAAATTAGACATAAATACGTTACAATAATTAAAAAAATCGATGAAAAAGAAATTACTAATTCTTACATTATTAATAATATCATCTTGTTACCCTGTAAAAGAAATTATATCAGAAAATTATAAAATAGATAATGATTTAGAATTTACAATACTTAAATATTCAGAACCAACAAATAATCCAGGTTATATTAGAAGTAACGATGACAAATTCATTACTTTAAAAATTAAAATGACCAATAAAAGTTTAAATTCTAGGGTGGTAAAATTTGATAAATACTATCTGGTTAACGACAAAAAGAATTTTAGAGCACCTTTATGGAAAGTTAACAGATTTGTAGAAAAATTATACACTGAAAATAAGAGTGTAAAATTTAACGGATTAGAGACAAAAAATCTTTACCTGAAATTTTTGGTTCCAAAAAAGGAACAAATAAATTATTTGATTTTTGATGATCAATTAATTGAATTAAAGTTCGGGAAAATAAAAAAAACAATGTTTTAAAACTATTGCCAACAACGTGCATAATTAATTGTGGCTAAATTTTCTCCGAGGAAATTCAATCTTATTAATTATCTTTCCCTCAAAAAAAACACCCACAAAAAAGTTGCCTACAATTATGAAAAACAGCATTCTCACAATAATATTTCTTTTAATTACAATCTTTAATTTTGGACAAGAAAGAATGTATGTAACGGCCGAAAGTGGATTAGTAGTAAGAGAAAAACCATCACTAAAGTCAAACAAAATTTTTCATCTTCCAAAAAATACAATGACTTATATTTCAAAGAAAACTGGTATAAATTTAGTTATTTCAGATGAAGGAAAAGAAATTAATGGAGAATGGTTGAAAATATATGGTTTTGATAATAAAAATACACAAGGCTATGTTTTTGGAGGTTTCTTGACAGACGAAAAACCTGAAATTTGGTATTCTGGAAAACAAGCATATTATAAAACTTACGATTATGATAATCAACAAGAAGGAACTTTTAAATCAAATAGTATATCTGAAAAATACCTGAATCAAAAATTACCAAGTATTGAACCAAATATAGAAATCTTAAACCCAAAAGAATTTCCTTACTTTCTTAATCCACAAAACACAAAAATTGTGCTTTTCGAAAACCATAAATTGAATAGTTTAAAACCGGCTGGAATTTTAAATAGTTTGACTCAAGTAAGAATTGACTCAACTTTTTATAAACTAAAATTTAGGGATTACACTAACTGTGTTTGGAATAGAATTAATATCAACGGAAAATATTATTACACAGATATAGATATTCACGACTTTTCTTTATCGAAAGAATTACCGAATCTTAATCAAAAAGTTAAAATTGTTGGTCAGTATGATGGTTATGATGGAGCTTATCATTTAGGTTATCCTGAATATTTTTTTATGATTTTTACTAATCGGGAAAATAAAGTGATTTATAAAACAAAAGTTCTTGATTTCCATCTTAATAACGAATTTGCTATGGAAGAGGATATTTTGAATATAAAATGGAATGAAAAAAATAATTCCTACGAAATAACTCTAATTGGAGCTGAACAAAAAACCAAAATTAGCTGGAATGGAAAAACATCTGAAATAAAAAAACTATAGGTAATACCTTTATAATTTATTGCGGCTCTACTGAAGTTTCGGGATCTCATCGGTATCTCAATCTTTTTAAATATCTTTCCACAACATCGGAAAACAACTCACGCCCTATTCCCGCAAAAAATCATATATAATTACGTTCGAGAACATAAAAATGAAACTTAATTATAAAACTTATAACAAAAAAAGAAATATCTATTATACAATTACAAGTATAATTGGAATGTCACTTTGCGTGTGGATTATAGAACTATATCAAAAAACCTTTGTAGAGCTTTATATTCTTTTTGTAATTGTATTAGGAGTTGGACTAATTGCAACTTTAATAGACTTCAAGTATTACAAAAAGACCTATTCACTTAAAGGATTCTCATCTATTTTCTTCGCTTTTTTGACAAACCTGAGCATATGGGGATTTACAACTTGTGCTTTATTTATGACAAGTAATTATTATTTCGAAAAGTCTAAGTCTAGGTTTAAGACTTATGAAATTATAGACCGATATTCAATCATTGGAAGCAAAAGAAATCGATCCGAAAGTACTCCGGTTTTTCAAATTCTACATAAAGTAAAGATAAAAGATATATATTTTGGGAATGACTTTTATAAAGATATGAATTCATTCAAAAATATTGAACTTGAAATAAAACAAGGCTTTTGGAAATTTGATATATTGATTAATAAAAAACTAAAAAAATAAAGTATCCCAAGAGAGTATATAATTAATTTAGAATGTCCTGAAACTTCAGAACTTTAAACAAAATTCAATTTTATTAATTATCTTCCCTGAATATGAAAAGATTGCTTCTAATAATATTTAGTTTCATAATTAACTTTTGTTCTTCTCAAACAAAAAAACAACTAATTGATTCAATAATTAAAGTCAATATAGTAGAATCTAATTGTATTGGATACGGTTGCATGCCTAGTACACAATACAAAAGATTTCAGAATCTAAAACAAAAACTAACTCAAAAAGAACTAAGTGAATTATTAAAACACGACAACCCTACAATACGAACTTACACCTCTATTGAATTTATTCAGTCTGGTAAAGGAAATCTTCCTGAAATGTTATCAACTGAATTACAAAAAAATGAAATGGTTGAAACTTTTGAAGGCTGCATAATAGACATTGAACCAATTTCATCAATAATTTATCACGAATATTGGAATAAAATCAGAATTAAAGCTTCTCGAAAAGTTAACGGGAATAATTACGAACAAGATTTAGCTATGAAAAAGGCTCTTGCGACTGACTTGATTATAGAAAAATTAGATAGTGTAATTATCTATTCAAAGAAAGAAATTTATTGGTTGCTTTATAATAGAACATTCGAAAACAGAAAACATAAAAAAAGTTATTTACCTCGAATTAAGGAATTGGCTTTTAAAGAAAATAATGCTTATGCATTTGATTATTTGAAAAAACACTACTATTCAGAATACTCGAATGAATTGGAAAACTATTTAAAAAATGACTTTCCAAATGCAAAATTTAAAACCGACAATGAAGTTTTCAATTTGCACTCTTTTATTAAAATATTATTGGAAAGTAAAAATGATGATTATAAAAATATTACAATCGAAAAACTAAAAACCAATCAAAGTTGGAAAAAACATAAAGGTTGGTTCAATACCACTTTGAAAAAACATGGAATTGAACTCTGAAAAAGTTCTTCACAAAACAATGAATAAACCTAATTAGCCTCTATTCGATATCTTCCAAATCAATTCGCTAGTTACTAATACAAATTCTTACACAAAAAATGTAACTTTAATCCCGAAAAAAAGGTTATACAAAGGCGTTCCGGTTATTTAAAAAACAAGTAAAATACACTATGAAATTTAAGAAGTTAAAACTGTATACTAATCAATTAGAATCAGAATTTGAGTTTTATTCCAAAACTTTAGGTTTTGAAGTTTTAGAACGAAAAAAAAAATATTTTTCTGTAAAAGTTGGTTGGAGTGAATTATCATTCGAGAAAAAAGAAAGAGAATATAAATACCATTATTGTTTTTTAATCCCTTCAAATAAACTTAACGAAGCTTTAGAATGGATGGAAAAAAGAACTGAAATTATAAATATTGGAAATGGTAAAAAAACTCAAAAATTTGACTCTTGGAATGCTGAATCATTTTACTTTTATGATGCAAGTGGAAATATTGCTGAATTCATTGTGCGATACGATTTGAATAATGACGATTCTGACGAATTTGACATTTCTAAAGTTTTAGGAGTAAATGAAATGGGAATGCCCACATCCAATGTTAAAAAAATAAATGACCAACTTCGAACTGAGTTACAAACAGAATACTGGAAAGGAGATATTGAACGGTTTGGTACAAATGGTTCACAAGAAGGAATTTTTCTTTTACCAAACTACAATTTAAAGGACATTTGGTTTCCAACATCAATAAAAATAAAACCTGAACCTTTTGAAGCAGTTATTGAAAATAAAGAAAGAGAATATCATGTAGAATATAGAAATGAAAAAATAAAAACTACTACCAATATTGATAATAATTAATACGGGGTTTATTGCATTTTGACAAAGTGGTCATATCATTGTGATTTGACTTTTGAAAAAGAAAAAATTAACTGAAAACCAAATGAGACGTAAGAATTGGACATCTGAAAAAATATTTAATCGCTTATTGAATAATAAGACTCAAAAAACATATTGGGACAATATCTCTGAATTGAGAAAGAGACCAAATCAAGAGGTATTTAGAAAAGCATATGAATTTGCTAAATCCGATTTTGATAAGCAAAAAATTATCGGACTTGATGTACTACAACAATTAGGTTTTGACCCAAGATATAATAAAAAAGAAACTGTAGAGTTACATTTTGAACTTCTTGAAAAAGAACAATCAGACAATGTACTTAAATCAATTTTTCACGGAATTGGACATAATAATGACGAATTGAGTGATAAACAAATTTTAAAACTTCCAGAATTTAAAAATGTTAAAAACACAGAAGTCAAACACGCTTTGATTTCAGCATTATCAGGTATAGAAAATATTAACACGATCAATGTTTTAATTCAATTTACGAGAGATAAGACTCCTTCAATCAGAAATTGGGCTACTTTTGGAATAGGAAGTTTATCAGAACTAGACAATTCCGATATTAGAAATGCTTTATGGAACAGGGTAAATGACTCAGACTTTGAGACAAAATCAGAAGCTATTGTTGGATTGGCAAATAGAAAGGACAGTAGAATTAAGAGCATTATTACTAAAGAACTAGAAAATGGAGATTATGGAACT